>CAZWYY010000058.1:0-18860 GCA_964638895.1 uncultured Spirochaetaceae bacterium
ACGTGGTGACGCTCGGCCTGGCGCACAAGCTGCGCGAGGAGGGCAAATCGGTCGGCTACTTCAAGCCGATCGGCCCTGTGCCGGTGCATGAGGACGGGGTCCTCACCGATGAGGATGCCGTTGGTGCACATGGAAACCTTGATACCCAATGATTTGGCGTATGATATAATTTCATAAATGTCCTTTCTCATCATGGGCTCACCGCCGGTAAGGTCCAGCCACTCCAGGCCCAGCTCTTTTGCCTCATCAAGCATTTGCTTTATCTGCTCCAATGAAAGATCCTTATCAGTAAAATGGATAATACGGTAATCACACATTTTGCACCAGAGGTTGCATTTCCTGGTAATCAAAAAGCAAATCCGTTTTATCTTTACATGTAGATGTGACATTAATGTTCTCCGATATCTATTGTTCACGCCCTGAAGATTGCCGTTTTTGTAGAATATTTATTTTTATATATACCATTATTTATATTACCGCCTTGAAAGCGAAACCAAGGATTACGCTCTTTTGCTTTTGAGTAATGTCACCGCCTCTTATGCAACCGACGCCGAAACAGTCTGGCCCATCCAAGACGGGTCCTGTAAAGACCGGTGAAGCCTTTAAACCGTCTTCAACCGGATTCCCTTTTCGCTTCCCGACCGTATATGATAAGCTATACGGTTTTTCTTCCAAACTTCTTGGTCTTCACGTAATAATAATAGGCGCTTAAAAAAAAATGTCGACCGTGCCAATCGGCGTGGACACTTTTATATATATTTTATTTTTTTATTAAAATGGAGTATCTTTATAAACTCTATGTGTGCATGGAAGCTTGCGGGAAAAATCAAAACAAAGAATTTAAAACTACATGAAGAGGTTTCAAGGATCCCCTATTGATACATATCCGCCAGGCTGTATTCGCCACAGATCCTTGCAAAACCGGCCTTGAAGGTCACGCTTTTCCGGTTAATTTTTTGTTTAAACTCACTCGGAGTCAGATCGGTATATTTTTTAAATGTCTTATTAAAGGTTGATTTTGACCTGAATCCGCAGTCCATTGCAATATCGATCATTTTCATATTTTTATCTTCCGCCCTACTGAAGCACTCTATCATTTCCTTCACACGATAAGTATTTATAAAATCGTAGAAATTGAGTCCCGCGCATTTATTTATAATAAAGGAGAGATTATGCCGTGAAATATTCAGTTCTTTGGCCAGGCAGTCCGGACTGAGATCGGGATCGGTATAGTTTTTTTTCTGTTCCATCAGCTCAATGAGCCTGTTGAAATATTTCTCGGCTTGCCCTGCAGCCAACCCCGATTTTTTATATTTAAGCTTTTCATTATGCGCCGGAGACTTGGAATTCATTTTAGTTTTTCGGTACAGGTCGATCACCTTTATAGTCTTGCTGATATGCGCCGTTAATATATCAAATATCCCGATGTTCCTGTTTTCCGTTTCAAAAATGATAAAGCCGACATGTTCGTCTTCAAAATGGAACGGCATTACCACATACACATTACTTCCATTGATTTTGAAACCGCCGGGGATGAGTTTTTTGGAAAAATAACGTGATTCCGTTTTCGCCGGATTGGCTTTATAATTTTCATACACAAATAAAAGCTTTGAATACTTTTTGGGAGTTTCGCCTTGTGAGTCGAACAATGAAATATAAAGGCTCTTAACGGCGAAACGGGGAAGTTCCGCAATTAATACGCGCCGTAAACCCCTCAGGTCAAACACACTTACCAAGCTTTTGGCTGTCACCGAGAGCTGTCTCGATTGCTCGTAATCATTGGCTACCGTCATCTCCCGCTGTCGCAGCTTGAAAAAATCAACAATATTCATTACCGCCGGGTAAAGGGCTTTGACACGGATGTCCTTCTTTAAGCAATTAAAAACCAACGAAAAAATATGATTCCACAAATCAGTATCGACATTATGTATTATGGATTCATCAATGATATTTTGTACGATTGTTAAAAATCGTGAATTGTTTTTTTCTTTGATGGCGACAAACAAAGCTTCCAGGATTTTATCAATCCATTCGGGCTTAATACTCTTATTTACGGAAATGGGAAAACTATGATACGCAGACTCCAAGACCCTTTGGACCAATTTTTCTTTGATTGTCGCTTTGTTTTGAAATGCCAACCATCCTTTTTTCATAATAATTTCATGTGGAGACCGGGGTTCTTCTTTCGCGGAACAGCCGCACGATTCACGAATGACCATTTGCGCGGGTAGGACGATGTTTTCAACATGCTCTACTCCACGAAGCCGTCTATACAACTGCTGTGCCGCCTTGTACCCCATATCGAAGGTCGGCTGTCTTACCGTAGTCAGGGTCGGTTTAATGAACCGGCTTTTCACGATATCATCAAATCCTGCAATGCTGATCTCTTCAGGTATGGAAACCTTTCTCCGCTGTAATTCGGCAATGGCGCCCAGCGCCATATAATCATTGCAGCTTATTACGGCATCACATCGGGCCCCCGGTTGTTCGAACAACATCGCGGCCGCTTTTTCCCCTGATTCTGAGGTAAAAACTCCGGGTAATACCAGGTTCTCATCAAATGGGATATTGTATTCCGCCAAAACCTCCCGGTATACCTTAAACCGTAATTGGGAATCCGGGTTTGTATCATGGCCCTTTATGAAGGCTATTTTCTTTCTTCCGTGTTCTTTTATAAAATGTATCATCAACTGACGCATGGATTTTTCATTATCACATAGAACCGATGGCATATTTTTAATATCAGTGCCGATGCTCACAATGGGCAATGGTATAAATCGATTATAAAAGTCTATAAGCCTTTGTTTTGAGATATGATTTCCAAGCGTGCATGAAATTCCGATAATACCGTCAATATTATAGCTGCTTACCAGATCATAAATATCGTTTCTTCTGGCGTTATTCTTGATGTTTGAAAAAAGCTCACTTCCGATAAAACAAATCAAATTAATGTCATGTTCCGCGGCAAATTGTTTTGCCCCGGCGTAAATATTTTTTTCATAAAAACCATACAGATCACCCATAAGAAGACCCAAATTGATTTTCTTATTATAATCCCTGCGCTTCACCACATGCATTCCGAGCCCTGCCCTTTCTTATAACGGTTGTTCACACAAACAACCGGCTTCTTCCGGGAAGATTTTAATTTAACGTTAAAGTTCATACTCATATATAATAGCAATATTTGTGCCAACTATTATTTGTCGCCCGAAATATATAGTGATTTCTTCTAACTCCTTACAGGGTAAAAACTTAACCTATAAAAAAATAAGTCACATTTCTTCTTATCCGTTTTTATTGTAAAAAACTGTAAAGAGAAGGCCGTTCTGTCTGATTTTAGACGTCAGATATCTGGCGAATGTCAATTTTTCGACAATATAATGTTTCAGATTTCCCGGGTTTACCCGTTATTCAAGCATAAATTCTTTTATTTTATAATATAGGCTTGTGCGTTTTATTCCTAGTATTTTCGCGGCAATCGTTTTGTTTCCGGCGGCTTTTTCAAGCGCCCATTGGATAAGCTCTTTTGCGTGTTGATTGAGAATCTCCTCATAATTACCATTAACCACTGTTTTACCGTTATTTTTTATGCTATCTTCTTGTACTATTCTTTTTTCCGCATTAAAACCTTCATCGATAATCGATGGAAAATGTGAAATTCGCAACACCTTCTTATCCCCGGCTGAACCGGACAACGCGGCCAGGGCGCGTATTACAGAGTTCTCCATCTCCCTTACATTACCCGGCCAATCATAATCCATTATTTTTTTCATGGCGGTCGTCTCCACCTCAATATTCGGCGGAAGTTCGAACTCCTTTGCATATTTTTTCATAAAATGCTGCATTAAAATCGGTATATCATCTCTTCGCTTTCTCAAGGGTGCGATCCTCATTGCGAATACATTAATCCTGTAATAAAGATCCTCCCTGAACCCGCCTTTTTTTATCATCTCCTCAACGTCACGGTTTGTGGAAAACACAAAACGGCAGGAGGAGTCTAACACTTTATTGCTTCCCAGGGGGCGGTACTGGTTTTCCTGCAGCAGCCTTAACAACTTTGACTGAATCTCAAGCGGCATCTCACCTATCTCGTCGAAAAACAGGGTGCCTTTTCCCGCCGCCGCTATGCTGCCCCGCCGGTCGCTCCTGGCATCGGTGAATGCCCCCTTTATGTACCCGAACAGCTCGGCTTCCCAAAGCGTATTGGGTATCGCAGCGCAGTTTATGGCTATGAACGGTTCTTGTTTATGGCTGCCCGAATAATGAATCAGTTTGGCTATCAATTCCTTACCCGTCCCCGTTTCACCGGTTATTAATACGGGTTTAGCGACCAGAGTAGCCTGACTTACTTTGTCCACAACCTCCTGCATCTCCCGGCTTTGGTATACCAGTGAGCTTTTTTCATCCAATAACTTTTCCTGCTTTTTAAGTATATGTATGGTAAGTTTCTCCACATCACTCTCAGCCTTATCCTTCATCAGTTTCATTTTTTCAAACAGCCTCGCGTTTTCTATTGATATGGCCGCCTGCGCCATCATGGCCTCCAGTATCTCTATATCATCCAGGGAAAACACGGCCGACGACAATTGATTGTCCAGGTAACATACGCCGATGATAATGTTTTGATGTTTGATGGGAACGCAGAGGATGGATTTTAAACCGTATTGTATCACGCTCTCGTATTTCATATAGTCCATGTCAGTTTCCGCGTCGTTTGACAGCACAACCTGTCCGCTGCGAAAAACCGTTTCCACAATATTCTTGGAATATTTCTCCTTGTCTTGTTCACGGGGAAAAACCGTCTTTTCATCGTGGATATACTTCTTGATCATTAATACAAGTTTATCCTGCGCTTCATCCTTAATGAACAGATACCCCCTCTGGGCGCCGGTTATCTGCATGGCCAGGGTAATGATATTTTTCAAAAGCAGGTCCAGGATCAGGATGGAGCTGATATTCCGGCTTACTTGAATAATAGAAGCCAGTCTTTCCTGGTTTTTGAGTCTTTGTATGGAGGCGATACCTTCCTGCTCTGCATTCTCCCCAATACCGAGTATCCGCCGTGTCCGGTTTATATATACCTTTGAGTCGATCTCCTTAAAAATAATAAAGGCGGATTCAAAGTGTTTTTTTGCCGTTTCCGCCCTTCCCGTTTGTTGTAAGAATTTTCCATATTCATAATTACTTTTGGCAAACTCATATCTTCTATTTATCAACCGGCAATGTTTGATACTCTTTAAAAACAGCCTATCACTTACCTTGTTCTTTCCCGCCAGGGCATAATACCCGGCTGCGGTCCTCAGCGCGCCTCCGTAGTGGGTAGGCCAGGATTTTGTCGCTTTCAAAGCGATGTTTACGGATGATTTAATTTTCCTGAGATTTTTTTTTCTGACCGCCGCGGCCATATCGTCCTTCTTCTGCAGATATTCCAGGATATGCAACTCCGCCAAATGAGTGTAAAGCAGAACAATATACTGCTTCATAAAATAATTGGTTTCGTTTAAAGTCTTGGCTTCTTTTAGGTAGCTTAAAGATTTTGCCAAATCATCCTTTTCATAGGACAACACACCCAGGTAAATATAGACTTCACATAGCGGCATTAAAAAACCCTGCTTTTTGTTGCCTTCGGCTGTTTCAACAAACACCTTTTCCGCCTCGGCATAATTACCCTTTTCCAATTGTATAATTCCCAGCCGCTGGAACCTTTCGGTCAAACCGTACATATCATTCAACCTGTTCGAATATTCCTTAACCTGTTCCTCAATCCTCTCCTGCTCTTGATAAGCAGCCAGGTAATTGTAACCCAACGCCAAATTTGTTAAGGCCAGGATAATTTCCTTGAAATCCCCTGTTTTTTTCAGTGTCTCAATACTCTTGTTAAAGCAAGCAATACTTTTTTTAAAATCAGCCTTCCATTGATAACATACGCCCATAAACTGTAAGGATTCCCCGACGCCCCAGATATCATTGATCTCCTTCCGGAATTGCAACGCCTTCTCATGCCACTTTACGGCGGATTTAAACAAAGGAACGGCCATTAATAAACTGGCATAGGCCGCCATGCTTAAGCCCATCTCCTTTGATTCACCCAATTTTACGCGGGAAAGGTTCAGCATGCGTAGAATAGCCCTGATAAACTTCGTTATATCGGTGAGTATATACGTCCATCCCAGGGAATAATAAAACCCGATTATGAGTTTATATTTCTCTTCATTTTTCGCTTTTCTTTTTTTATAGTAACGCACGGGTAACAATGACAGTAAAAGATGAACCGATAACTCCTTAATGATTCCCACTATTATGGATGTTTTCTTCATGGGTAAATTCTCTTTTAACTCCTTTAAGCCGATAGCGCCGTATTTTTCACAGTTTTCGTAATCGCTTTTATTAAAATATGTCTGGCTTATCTTTTTATATAATGAGGCCCTTGCCAGACGCCTTTTTTTCAGGGGTATGAGGGAGTTAAAGGTTGAAACGGCATCCTCATTCCTGCCCATGACCATATAGATCTCTCCGATGGATTCCATGCAGTCCTGCCATTGTATTCCGAACTTTCCTTCCCTCTTTTCCCACACCCTTATGGCTTCAAATAGGTAAGCCAGGGCCTCTTCACTGGCATGATTTGCTTTGGCCTTCATTCCGGCCGGATACGCATATTTGAGAATTTTATCTTCTTCACCGCCTTCGATCGCGTGATAGGCAAGATCAAACAGTACGGCATCGGAATCCTCTTGGTGCGTCAGTTCCATGGCGTGCGTTATTTTCCGGTGCAGTATTCTCCTTTCCTCTTCTCCGCACATGAGGTAAAAGGCCTCCTTTATGCGGTCGTGCACAAATAATATCTTGCCTTTTTCCTGGATGTCCTCCTCCAAAAGCTGAAGCTGGATGGCCCGGTCCACTATGCTTATGATTTTAGTTGCGGCATAGTCCAGCAAATGAAACAGTATCGCCACCTCAAACTTCCTGCCGATTACGGCCGCACAGGAAAGTACCTTTTCGTCCTCTGCGCCCAGCCAGGAAATCCTCTTCATTACTACGTCAACTATGGTCGGCGCTATTTCCACCATGCGCAGTTTTTCCTCGTCCACCTTCCATTCATCTTCCTCATAATAGATAAGTTTTTCATCCACAAACTGCTTTAGAATGGATATGGCAAAAAAAGGATTGCCCTTACTCTTTTGGTAGATCAGTTCCGTAATTGTGTCTATGTTTTCTTTTTTGGCGTACAACAATAACCTGACAAATTCATCAATCTTCTCCCGGTTGAACGCGTCCAGGTACATTTCAGTGTACGGATACCGCCTGTTTTTCGCCCCGGTTTTATAGGAATTCACGCGGTGTTCCGTATGTATTTCATCATTCCGGTATGTTCCGATCACAAGCAGCGGATAATTGTCCATACCTGCGGAAATCTCGTTTAAAAGATCCATACTGCCTTCATCCACCCATTGCAGATCATCCAGAAACAATACCAGTCCCTTTTCCGCGCTGCTTAAGGCAAAGAGAAAAAGCCCCACGATCATAAGAAAGCGCTTCTTCTCTTTTTCAGCATCCAGGCTTACCAACTCGGGGCTTCTATCAAATATTACCGAAAACGCCGGGTTGAGCTGTAAAATAATGCCTGAGAGTTCTCCCGTGCTTTTTTTCAATTTGCTTTTGATCTCACGCTTTTTTTCTTCAGGATAATCCTCAAATATCTTTAAATAAATATTTAATGCGTCTTTAAACGGACCATAGGGAGTCTTACTCTTACCGGAAAAGCACTTGCCGTCAATGAATACGCCGCCCTCCGTGTAAATATAACCCCGCAGCTCCTCAACCAGCCTGGTTTTGCCCTTGCCCGCCTCGCCTGAGATAAAACATACGCCCCCTTTTCCGTTTGACGCCTTATCATAGAGACCCTTCAGGGTTCCCAACTCCCGCTCCCGTGATATCAACCCTGTTATAAACGACAGCCTGATCTGCTTGTCGTTCATCCCTAGTGGAAATCCGCTCTCTCTGCGGCAGTACTTTTCAAGGTCGCGCATAAGCCCCACGGCCGACTGGTACCTTTTATCAGGCTCCTTTTCCAGCAGTTTCAAAATTATCTTCTCCAGTGTTTCCGGAATGTTTTGATTATGCATTGAGGGGGAGGGCGGGGGCATGGCAATTTGCTGGTGGATAATCGAGGAGATATTCTTGCCCTCAAACGGCAATACACCGGTCAAAAGCTGGTATAAAATTATGCCCAGGGAATACAAATCACTTCTTTCATCCACACTCCTGTTTATTACCCTGAAATGCTCAGGCGACATGTAACAGAATGTTCCCGCTATCTCTTCCGCATCCCTTACGGCCGTAAACTCCTTTATCAACGCCATACCGAAATCAATAACCTTAACACAATAGGAACCCTTATCATTCGCGTATACCATGATATTACCTGGTTTTAAGTCCCTGTGTATTATGTTTTGCTTATGTATATAATCCAGGGCCCTGCATACCTGCTCAAATACCTCGATAACCGCCTGCTCTGTAATTTTTTTTCCGCTTTTGATAATTTTATACAGACTCTCCCCGCTGATATATTCCATGATTATATAGTGTATTCCCTCGTGCTCAAAGGCCTCATAAATCTTTACAATATTGGGATGATCCAAACGGGAAAGTATTGCCGCTTCGTTACGGAAACGGATAATATCCTCAACATGAGTGGAGAGTATCTCTTTCTTTAATGTCCTTACCGCCACCTCGTTATGTAGGGTATGGTCATAACCAAGATAAACCTTGGAAATGCCGCCTTCATCGATCTGTCTCTTTATTTCATAACGCTCGCGGATTAAGTTAGCTTTCATATATTAAGTATAATACATTAATCAATTGTTTTTTTAGAATAGCAACCCATTTCCATAAATAAGGCTGTGATTAATGGTTGATTTTAGATTTTGTAACTTTTCTTGCCTACGTAAATCTCAACCCTTTTATCGCAGGACATTTCCAACTGGTTTGAAATGTAGTTGATATGATCGCATATTCTCTTTCTGGCCCAAAACACCATCCCGTATTCATAATTAATCCGGGCCGGGTCATAGTTACAGCCGTCTTTGGTCCAACCAAGGTCTCTTGTACGAATGGTTGATTTACTGCCCAAAATCTCCCTGGCTTTAAGGCAAATCTCCTCCCAGGTTATATACTCGGAACCCACCGCCAGATATAACCTTGTAAGCGCCTGATCATTCAAGGCTTTCATACACAATTTCACCAAATCACCAACCCAGATGAACTGAGTGCCGTCGTTACGAATAAACTCCAAATCATTGCCTTTTTTCAGTCCCTCTACTATCATGCGAAAGCGCCCGTCAGGCTCCATGGGAGCCCCCTCCACGGCCGGCTCACCGAATACATATGACGGCCTGATAATGGTACACGGCAGTTCATATACTTCGGAGAGGGCTGACAAGAAGGCTTCAACCGCGCATTTACTTGCACCGTAAAAATCCAACGGCCGGCAGCATGTTTCCTCATTCATCTGCGGCCGGTATTCCCCAATGGCGGCCGTTGATGAAATATACATAAATCTTTTCATCCCCAGCCTGGCCGCGGTTTCCGCCAAAATTACAGCCGGTTTTGTGTCATTTTCCAACATACCTTGGGCCGTTGAGTTCCAATCCATAGCCATGTACACACATACATCCTGTCCCTTTAAGCCGAGTTTCATATTCCGAATATCCTGAAGGATGCCCTTTACCCAATGCAGCCTAGCCAGGCCTTGAAAACCGGGAATTTTATATGGATCGCGGGCATAGCAGGTAACGGTATGGCCCGACCGCAGGAACTCTGCTACAAGATGTGATCCGATAAAACCTGTGCCACCCGTAACAAAAATGTTCATTTTCTTTCCATATATAAAAACGGGTAAAACTTTCTAATTTTTACTTTAACGTTTAAGTTATTTTTATTGATATTATACCGCTTTTTTTAATTATTCAAGGGTTTTTATACAAAATTTCAGGGGAAAAACGCGCGATTATACCCGTTATTCAAGATGAAACTCTTTCATTTTATAGTACAGGCTGGTCCTCTTTATGCCCAGTATCCTGGCAGCGGCGGTTTTGTTGCCTTCCGCTTTTTTAAGCGCCCACTGAACCAGTTCTTTCGCATATTGATGAACAATCTCTTCATAATTCCCGTTCACCAATATCTCATTTTTATTTTCCGGCGGTTTTTGCTCGCCTGGCGTATCATCCTGGTTCAACGCAATACCGAGGATAAACGGCAAATGTGACAATCTTAATATATTCTTGCTCCCATTTGAACTTGATAACGCTGCGAGAGACCGTATGATAAAGTTTTCCAGCTCCCGTATGTTTCCCGGCCAGTTGTATTCCACAATTTTCTCCATGGCCTGTTTTTCCACATCGATATTCGGGGGGAGTTCGAACTCACGGGAATATTTCTCTAAAAAATAATCCAGCAGGATAGGTATATCGTCCGCTCTTTCTCTCAACGGTGCGACATTGATTCTGAATACATTAATTCTGTAATACAGGTCTTCCCGGAATGTCCCTTCCTTTATCATCTGCTCAACGTTACGGTTGGTGGAGAATACAAAGCGGCATTCCGCATTATATGTCTTATTACTCCCAATAGGCCGGTATTGGTTCTCCTGCAGCAGGCGCAGCAGCTTGGACTGGATTTCCAAAGGCATTTCACCTATTTCATCAAAGAACAGCGTTCCAGTTCCCGCCGTCTTTATACTACCCTCCCTGTCGCTTTTTGCATCGGTAAATGATCCCTTTAGATGCCCGAAAAGCTCCGCCTCCCACAGCGTATGCGGTATGGCTGCGCAGTTTATGGTTATAAAAGGCTTCTGTTTATGATTACCGGAATAATGGATCAGCTTGGCTATCAGCTCCTTTCCGGTTCCCGTTTCCCCGGTTATTAATACCGGTTTGGTCACCCTAATCGCCTGATTTACCCTCTCAACGGTTTCCTGCATTTTCCCGCTTTGATAAACAAGCGAGTTCTTACCGTCCAAAAATTTTTCCTGTTTTCGGGAGATATGTATGGTGAGTTTTTCCACTTCGCTTTCGGCTTTGTCTTTCATTTGTTTCATTTTTTCGTATAACTGGGCATTTTCGATCGATATGGCCGCCTGTGTCATCATGGCTTCCAGAATCTGAGTATCCTCCGCGGAAAATACCGCCGAGGTTAATGGGTTGTCAAGATAACACACGCCGATGACGGCACTCTGGCGCCGAATGGGTACGCATAAAACCGATTTGATTCCGTATTGCACCACGCTGTCATATTTTGCATAATCGGCGTTTTTTTCAGCGTCGGTAAGCAACAAGGCTTTCCCGGTTTTAAAAACTGTTTCCACGATATTCCCGGAGTAATGCTCCTTTTGTTCAGAAATTGCCGGTGTTGTTTCTTCTTCGTGTATGCCTTTCTTAATCTTCAGTTCAAGCTTATTTTTTTCATTTTCGTAAATAAAAAGATATCCGCGCCGGGCACCTGTTGTTTCCATGGCCAATGAAATGATATTTTTTAAAAGCAGATCCAAAAATAATATGGAGCTTATATTACGACTCACCTGTATGATCGAGGCCAGTCTCTCCTGGTCTTTCAGTCTTTTTATGGAGGCAATTCCTACATTATCGCTGTTTTCATCTATTCCAAGCAGTTTTGCGACCTTATGCCCGTATACTTTTGAATCTATCTCGGTAAACACATAATAAGCCGACTCCAGATTCCTTTTTGCGGCCGCAATCTTGCCCATGCCCAGCAAGAACTTCCCGTATTCATAAAGGCTTCTGCCGAGTTCATATTTAAAACCCAATTTTCGGCTCAGGTCGATGCTTTGTAAAATCAAACGTTCGGCTTTTTTATTTTTCGTGAGTAGGATATTATACCGCGCGTAGACGCGTAAAGCATGTGCATAATGGATTTTCCAGGGCCTGGTTTTGCCGAGCGCCTTAGCGCATAACTTTCCTATTTTATTTATTTCACCTTGCTTCAAACGAATGACATCCGCATAAGAATCGACTATTTCCGAAATATACCCGTCCGCCAGATAGGAATACACATAGGCGGTATAATATTCAAGCAGATTGTTGTGCTCATATAAGCTGCATGCTTTTTCCAGATATTCAATACCCTTTTTATATTGGGCAAGCTCGTTATGTAATATTCCCATCAGAATATACGCGATGCAATGGATAAGAGTTATTTTATTTTGCGCAGCTATGGACAAAGATTCTTCGGTGTATTTCAGGGCCGTACTGTATTCTCCCTTATGATATCTAATAAAGGCATAGTCCGCCAGGGCCCCGCTTTTACCGAAGTTGTCATTTAGATGCTCGCATACCTTCATATATCGGGAATTATACTCAAGGCTTTTTTCATAATTCGAAGCATAAAAATAACTCATATCCAAGCCCGATAAAGCCATTTTAATTTCCCATAGATCACCGATTTTTGTAAAAATCTCAAGACTTTGGGAAAAACAGCGCAGGCTTTTCCCGTATTCGCCTTTCCATTGGTAACAAAAACCCAGGAACTGTAGCGATTGGGCCATCCCCCATTCATCATTCAATTCTTTACGCAGACCGAAGGCTTTTTCGTGAAGCCGGATGGCTCGCTTAAACAGGGGTATGGCCATGCAGATACTCGCGTAACCGGCAAGACCCACTCCCAATTCAACCGATTTCCCTATTTTACTTTCAGCCAGATTAAGCAGTCTCAGGGTTGATCCGACGAATTTTAACAGATCATTCAATATATACATCCAGTTCAATGTTACATGGAAAGATAAAATCAATTTGTATTTTTTATTGCTTTCGGCCTCACGCCTCGTTTCAAAAATGTGAGGTACTATGCCGTGCAAAATATGAATTATAAACTCTTTGGCGATGCGAAGTATCGCCCCGCCCTTGCTTACAGGCAGATTTTCACCCAACAGGTCCAAACCGTTTTTTCCGTATTCCTCACAACGCAACCAGTCTCCTTTATTAAAGTATGCCGTACATATCTGCCGCAAAATGTCGGCTTTTTGAATCCTGCTTTTCATAAATGGCAATATCTTCCTGCTTCCGTCGATTGCCTTGTCGTTTTTACCAATTATCAGGTAAATCTCACTGATATTCCGGTTGGTACTTACCCACAGATTTTTTCCCCGTTCCTCCCGGCTCTCAAGAATTTCAATTATTAAGGAAAAATATCGTAACGCCTCTTCATATGCATAATGCTCCTTGGCGTTAACACCCGCCGGGTATCCGTATTCCAGGATCTTGTCTTCGACCTCCCCCTCGATATAATGATACGCAAGGTCAAAAATTACTTTCCGGGTGTCTCCCATGTAAATCTGTTCCATGGTTGTGGCAATCATGTTGTGCAGCAGCTTCCGTTTATCCTCGCCGATTTTCCTGTAGAAAGCCTCTTTGATCCTGTCATGTACAAAAAACAACTTGCGCCGGTCCTGCGGATCTTCTTCCAATAACTGCAGTTTAATTGCACGGTCTACAATGTGAATGATCTCCCCGGCTTTTACGTCCAGCAAACGGAATAGGATCTCAACATCAAATTTTCTGCCGATAACTGCGGCATATGAAAGTACCTTTACCTCTTCCTCCGCCAGCCATGATATTCTCTTCATTACTATATCTACAATGGTTGGGGCGATTTCCGCCGTATTCAATTTTTCTTTATTGGTCTGCCAGGCCTGTTTCTCATAATAGATTACCTTTTCTGCAACAAATTGTTTCAGGATCTCTTTGGCAAAAAAAGGATTGCCCTTACTTTTTTGGTAAATCATTTCCGTCACGGCCGTTATGTCTTCTTCTTTACTATATAGTAATGATTTTACAAACTCATAGACCATCCCACTGGAAAACGGTTCAAGGTATATTTCCCGGAAGCCGTATTGGCCTCTCTCAGCCCGGCTTTTAAACTCGTTTAAACGGTGTTCTTTATTAATTTCGTCATTGCGATATGTACCGAGAATAAATAGCGGATACCGGTGCAACTCCTCCCCAAACTCGGCAAGTAAATCCATACTCCCGTCATCCGCCCATTGCAAGTCATCCAGAAATAACACCAATCCGTTCTCCACCAGACTCAAATTCAACAGAAACTGTACCGCAACCATCAGAAAACGTTTTTTTTCCCTTTCCGACTCCAGTTTGACCGGCTTTGGACAGTTTTCAAAAATCACCGCCAGGGCGGGATTTAGCTGTAAGACAATTGCACAGAGATCTCCCGTCATCTCACGAAGCTTGTCTCTGACCTCCGTTTTTTTGTCCTCTGTATAATCCTGGTAAATAGCGGTATAAACATTCAGGGCGTCTTTAAAAGGACCGTACGGCATTTTGCTTTTGCCCGAGAAACATTTCCCATTGAGAAATAATCCCCGCTGCCCAAAAATAACGCTTCGCAGCTCCTCAGCCAGCCTTGTCTTGCCTTTACCCGCCTCTCCGGAAATTAAACAAACCGCGCCCCGACCGTTTCGGGTTTCCGCGTAAAGCTTATTCAATATCTCCCATTCCCGGTCACGCGCGATCATTTTGGTCACAAACGATAACCTGATCTGCTTGTCGTTCATCCCCAGGCTGAATTTCCTCTCTCCTTTTTTGTATTTCTCCAGGTCATGCATAAGCCCCCTTGCGGATTGGTACCTCATCCCCGGTTGTTTTTCCAACAACTTCCGGATAATTCTTTCTAGTGTTTCAGAAATAAATTTGTTATGCTCGGACGGCGGAACCGGAGTCCGAGCGATTTGCTGGTGAATGATCGAGCCGGTGCTCATTCCTTCAAAAGGCAGCACACCGGTGATAAGCTGGTAAAAGATAACGCCCAGGGAATACAGATCGCTTCTTTCGTCTACGCTTTTGTTTGTCACCCTGAAATGTTCCGGAGACATATAACAGAAGGTTCCCACGATTTCTTCCAGGTCCTTAACGGCCGCGAACTCCTTGATAAGCGCCAGTCCGAAATCAATGACCTTGATATGCCGCTTGTTCTTTTCATCGCCGTACACCATGATATTTCCGGGCTTTAAGTCCCTGTGCACAATATTCTGTTGATGTATATAATCCAAGGCCCGGCAAACCTCAAGTATGATTTCTATTACCGTATCTTCCGCTAAGACCTCGCCTGCTTTAATTATTTTATAGAGGCTTCTTCCGGAAATATATTCCATGATTATATACTGCTTTTCCCTGTATTCAAAAGCTTCAAAGATTTTAACAATGTTAGGATGATCCAAACGCGAAAGCAGGGCCGCCTCATTACGAAAGCGGATAATATCCTCTATATGGGTGGAAAGCATCTCTTTCTTCAACATCCTCACCGCCACCTCAGTATGCAGTATATGATCATACCCCAGGTAAACCTCGGATATTCCACCCTCATCAATCTGTCGTATTATTTCGTAACGGTCATTGATCAATCCGGTTCTCATATTACTATTCTTCGACTTTAACGTTAAAACAGTAGTGATTTAAACCGACTGGCGTACAATGAGCTCAGGTTCAAAAACAACCTTATGCACATTACTTTCCTTTTTATCATCAAGACAGCTTAAGGCAATCTCTATGGCCTTTAACCCCATCTGTTTGCCCGGCTGCCTGATTGTGGTAAGCGCGGGGTGAATGAAGGACGCCACCTCCAGGTCATCATAGCCCACAATAGCCAGATCATCCGGAATTTTGACATTATCTCCCAGGGCGGCATGGATAATACCGATGGCAATCGCGTCACCGGCGGCGCAAAAAAGAGCGTCCAGCTCTTTTAGGTTTCTGAGTCTGGTCTTGTAACACTCCTTTCCCGCGTCGAAGTAAAAATGGGGAGTGTCTATAACCCGGTCGCGGGAATAGGTCAAACCATAATCCTCAAGCGCCTTTTTATACCCCTCTATCCGTTTGGACTGGACATTGGAACCGCCGTTCAAATCACTGCCCAGGGCGGCAATACAGCCGATATTTCTTCTTCCGCTGCGAATCAGGTATTCTGTGGCCAGATACCCTCCCCTGAAATTATCGCACACCACCGAGTTTACCCCGGCCATATCCTGTTCGATAATAACCAGCGGATAACGCTCTTCTTTATACCGAAGCAGCAACTCCGGGGACGGCACCCTGTTTAACGAAATAAGCCCGTCGGCAACGTTCCCGTATAATATTTTGCGAAAGATATCATCTCTGGCCGCGGACTCCCTGAATGCTGAAAAATGCAACACATAATAGGGTGTGGGCGCAATCCGGTGTTCTATACCGTCAAGAATCTGTTGATAAAACAAAGGATATAAAAAATCCGCAAACAAGGCTATGGTGTTTGTTTTTCCGTAAACAAGACTCCGCGCCGCAATATTCGGATAATAATTCAATTCTTTGATCGCGGAAAACACCTTATCCCTGGTCCGCTGCGGAATACTCGGGTTGTTATTAATTACCATGGAAACGGTGGTAGCCGTGACCCCGACCTTTTTTGCCACATCCTTGATGGTTATTTTTTTTGCCATACTCACTCCATGTTCAGGATACAACAAAACTCTTTGTTCGGTCAACAATCACGGCTTCGAGATGTATGGGGCAGCCGTTCAAAATCCCCCCGCGTAAACTCATAGCAGGTATTGCAGTTATAACAGGTTAAGCGTAAGGGTAATGGACCCCGCTCCAACATATCGCGAAGCTCATTCCCAGGCAGGGCATACAGAAAGACCTTGAACCGTTCCTTGCTGCAATGGCACATAAACACAACCCGTTTTTTATACAAAAAGCGGGGATTATATTTTGAAAAATAGGCAAGCATGAATCCTTCGGCGGACAACCCTTCCGCGAACTCCTTCCCGATAAACGGGAGTCCGGTTACAACATCAGCCAGCTCTCGCAGCAGCTCGTCATCCGCTCCGGGCATGGCCTGAACCAGCAGGGCCCCCGCCCCCGCCACGAGGCCTGTTTTATCAAAATACACGCTTAAAGAATAGGATGAAGGCGTCTGTTCCGATTTTAAGGAATAATACGCCAGATTCAGGGCGAAATTTCGTTTTTTAAGCTCAACACGACTTTTAAAGGGATATTTGGCTTTTTCCAGGTAACGGGTAACGGAAAGCGTCCCCTCACCCAGGTAGGGCGAAATATCGAAATCGGCGGGCACCGCCGTAATGGGGATTTTTTTTTCTTCGATATAACCGCGCACCTCACCGAATGAGTTGGCCTCAACGGCCATGCCTCCCACCGGGCCGTCACAGTCTATCTCCAGTAACAAGCGTTCCGAACCCTTAAGCGAAGAACTGAGCAACAACCCCCCCAGGTAGCCGTAACCCAGAATAATGGTTTCCAAAACACCAAGTTCGTGGTTGCTACGCATCTCATTCACCAATTTCGTGCCGTAAATCAGGACGCCCCGCGCCGCTCCGTCCGCAAGCACAAACTGATGCATGGTATCACGCGCGGCGGCCTTCAACTGCTCTTTCAGGGTGTTTCCGAAAATATGTTTCTTTTTCATTCCTTGTTTTAAGCATAACCCGAATTGATCCTTATGTAAAGTTCTATACAATACCGCACAAACATATTATACTTTAAAAATACAATTATGCGTATAGACAGGCTGCTTGCCATTATCATCCTGCTTCTAAACCGCGAAAAAATAAAGGCCGCCGAGCTGGCCGACCGATTTGAGGTCTCCGTACGAACGATCTATCGCGACATTGACGCCATAAACCTCGCGGGAATCCCCATTATCTCTTACCCGGGCAATAACGGGGGATTCGGCATTATGGAAAACTACAAGCTTGAAAGACAGGTCTTAAGCCTGAATGATATGCTGTCCATCCTTAACACGCTGAAAAGCGTGCACTCCACACTTGCCGATAACAGCCTTGATGAGGCCATTGATAATTTCACCTGCCTTGTGCCCCAGGAAGGGCTGGCCAGATTGCATGAATACAGCGAACGGTTCGTTATCGACATCCTTCCCCTGGGGTATCAAAAACGGCAACGCGAATTTCTGAAAAGCGTCTTCGGCTCAATCCAGGACCGGAACCTGCTCCGGTTTGTCTACAGGAATATGAAAGGAGAATGCATCACCAGAACAGCGGAACCCATGACCCTGCTGTTCAAGGGATATGCCTGGTACCTGTTTGCCTTTTGCCGTACAAGGCAGGACTACCGTCTTTTTCGCCTGTCACGCATGAGTAACGTGGAAACCCTGCCCACACACTTTACCCGCCGCAATGCATCTTACAAAGACTACTCGTCGTTCGACGTGGATAAAAGCGAGGTGGCGCATTTGGTGCTTAAATTCAAGCCCAGGGCGCGGATCAGGGTTGAAGATAATTTCCCAGGTGAAAATATCCTGGAAAAGCCCGATGGAAGCCTCATGGTACGTGTATCCTGGCCCCTTGATGAATGGGTAATCTCACACCTGCTGAGTTTCGGCGAGGACCTTGAGGTAATGGAGCCCGCCTCCGTACGCCGCATACTTTTTACCCAGGCAAAAAAAATACAAAAGATCTACGAAACCTGACATCAGGCCAGGGCCTGCCTGATTTTATGTGATATGTTCTCCAGGGAAAACGGTTTTCGCAGCAGGTGCATATAACCAGGCGTAATGCCGTAGTTGATAAGCATTTCTTCGGAGTATCCGGAAATATAAATTACCCGCAGGCCTTTCTTTATGCTTTTTAATCTCTTATACAGTTCCTTTCCGTTCATTTTAGGCAGAATCACATCGGTAATCAGCATATCAAAACCCGCGTCATGACGGTCAAATATCTCCAGCGCCTGTTCCGCATTCATGGCGGTGGTTACCTTGTATCCCAGGTAAGAGAGCATTCTGGAGAGCATGGTGCGCAGTACGGTTTCGTCCTCGACAAAAAGAAT
>CAZWYY010000058.1:18870-22636 GCA_964638895.1 uncultured Spirochaetaceae bacterium
GTGTCCGCCAATTTTGATTGCAACCGTCTGAAATTGTCGTCAAACGGCTTGTCAGGTGTGGTCATCAGGTACTCTCATTTCATATAGTAACACGCGAACATTAATTATAATGTGTGAGACGATACATATGCAAATAATTTTTTAAAATTATATGACGCCAAGCGCAAGGACGGACATCATGTTGTTACACAAAACTCCGATATAGAATGGTGCCCGTATGGAAAGGCGGTCGGGGAGTTTTCCGAACAGGATGATCAACCGCTTTTCCCATTCCTAAAAAGCCGAAGAGGTGCCTCTTCGCAGGGCTTCCCGCGCGGCCAGCGCGATTTTCAGGGACCTATACGCCTGGCTGACATCCATCAGTGGTGAGGCCTCCCCGTGTTCCAGGCATTCAAACAAGTGCAGGCATTCGGCGCGGTAAGGGTCCTGACCCGGAACGGTTACCGTTTCCGGAGTCCCTTGTTCCTTGTATAACAGCATCATTGTTTCAGGCTCGTTGCCCGTCATGGCCCAGTCAATATCCAGTGCCCCCCTACTGCAGACAAGGCGCAGGCTTGTTTGAAACGGCGCGGACATGGGCAGGATACAGGAGCCTTCAATTACCACCAGCGCATCCTCATACACAAGATCAATAAATACATTGTCCCAGCCTCCCTGTTTACAGGGCAGACCCCGGCTGGCAACACGAAGGGGATTTCCTAAAAGCCAGCTTATGTAATCAATATCGTGAAGCATAAAATCAAGTATCATGTTTTGCGCCAGGCTGCCCCAAAGCGGCGGTGTTCTCCGGCTGCAAAAGAGAGTCCTCACCTCTCCCAGTTCGGCGGAGGCCGTAAGCCGGTGAACATAAGCATATTCCGCGATAAAGCGGTTGAAAAGCCCTACATATATACATGTTTTTTATTCTTTTCCGCGGCATGCATGATCCGCTCCGTTTCCGGCAGGGAATAAGCAAGCGGGGTTTCACAGAATACATGCTTACCGGCGTTGAGGGCCATAACCGCGTATTTCTCATGCACACGGGAAGGCAGGCAGACGTCAATAATATCCACCCGCGGATCCGAGATAAGCTCCTCCATCTCAAAAAAGGCTTTCAACCCCAGTTCCTCCGCCGCCTGTCTTGTTTTTTCTTCCGCACGGCCTGCAATACCGATTATTTCCACACGGGGAATGGTTTTATATATCCGGGCATGGAATTTCCCGAACCCCGTACCCAGCACTCCGATACGCATTATTGTCCTCCTATAGTTATTTGATTATTGGAATTAAAAGTTCTATCAATACTTCCCCCTCCGGGGTTCGCGTATACCGTTCCAGATCAAAGGCCTCATTTTTCTGCATACCGTTATTGGCAAACCAGATGCCGTAAATGTATTCATACGTTTGCTTCAGGGTCTCGATGGGCCCCTTATGGGTAAAGCGCACGTAGTTATGGGAAGGTAGGGTTTTGGCAACGGCATTAATCGGGATATGGGTATAATCGCTTACCTCCACCGCCGCCATATAATAAAACAATCCCTCCTCCATAAAGGCATTGTCCTGAAAACAGACACCGTATTCCGCGTCCTTGTGTACATGGGCCGGGATGTCGGCAAGCTCCCGAAACCGTGTCTGCCACAACGTTTGTATCTGGTTGTCGCTGTTGTCGCCGTAATAGAGAACACCGATAAATTTCATTTCCTGTTCTTCAATAAACTCAGGCTCCCTGCTGATATGTTCATGTATGTGCCTGAGCGTGGAGAGTTCAAGCTTCGGTTTCAGCATGGGAGCAAGGCGCGCGGGATTGGCCTTGTATATCTTGGGGTTACACCCGAACTGCCCGGTGAAAGCCCTGGAAAACGCCTCGGGAGAACGGTAACAGTATTCAAGGGCTATATCTGTGACGGTCTTGCGGGTTTCCTGCAGCTCTTTCGCCGCCTCGTAAAGCCTGCGCCTGCGCAGATATCTGCCTGGTGATTCTCCCACAACCAGGTGAAACAACCGGTTAAAATGAAAACCGGACAGGTATACCGACTGCGCGATCGCGTCCAGGGTGAGGTCTTTCTTGAGGTTTTCTTCCATAAACTGAACGGCCCTGCCGATGCGTTCCAGGTAGTCCATATATATCCTTTATATATATAATAAACGGATATGAGAAAAAAAACATGATAGTTATTGCTGTCTTTCAACCGGAACATGAACAGCGGTTTGAAATCCTAACATACATCTCCTATAATAGATAGTACATATGGGGACTACCGGAAGATGAAAAATATAACAATCGGTTACCTGACAAGCGATCTCAGTACAACATACAACTGTACAATCTGGCAGGGGTTGAAGGAGGCCTGTGAACAAAGGCATGTCAACTTTCTCTATTTCTCCGGGGGGCAGTTGAATGCCCTGGACAGTAATCAGTATCCGAGAAACAAGGTATATGATTTTATCACGAATAGTACGGTCGACGGACTGATTATCAACGCCACAACCATCTTCCATTATGTGTCCACGGCGGAGGTGGACGCTTTTTACAAGCGATTTAGAGATATACCAATCGTCAATCTTGCCATGAAAACAGGAAATATCCCAACCGTGCTGGTGGACAACACCGCCGGAATCAGGGACGGGCTTATACACCTTATTAAAGATCACGGGTATGAACGGATAGCCTTCATTAAAGGACCGGGGTTAAATGTTGAATCAGAGACACGGTATGACGTATATAGGCAGGTGCTGTCCGAATTCGGCATACGGGAAGATCCCAACCTTGTGGAAACCGGGAACTTTGTTTTTGAGGAGGCCAAGACCTGCCTGGAAAACCTGGTTAAAAAGAACACCCACCTTGACGCGGTTGTGGCCGCCAATGATGATATGGCGCTGGGGGTTCTGGCAAAAGCCGGGGAAATGGGAATACTGGTGCCCAATGAATTGGCCGTCATGGGTTTTGACGATATCGAGGACGCGCAATACTGCTCGGTTCCATTAAGTACCGTGCGTCAACCCATACTCGGGCAGGCCCGGCAGGCCGCAGCCATGATAATCAACCTGATCGAAAAAAAAGAGACCGCCCAAGATATTGTCCTGCCCACGGAGTTTGTAAAAAGGAATTCATGCGGCTGTTTATCGAATACTATAATTAACGCGCGCATACCACGGCAAACGGAAAGGGAAAACCTCTCACTCAAAGATTTCAAAAAAAACCTTACCCACACCCTCCCCCACATCTCCGGTAAAAATCAGGCCGTGCGGGAGGCCGGTAAAAATCCGTCCGCGGAGTTGACGCGCGCTTTTCTTGCCCATATGGAAGCGGGTGACAATACACATGCCATATCGGCCCTGGATGTGGTATTCAACCGGGAGATCGCAAATCCGTATGTTGATATCGACCGCTGGCAGGATGAGCTTTCCAAGCTGGTAAAAGCCGCGTTACCGTATATACAAGCGGACGCCGGGTCCCTGGCCAAAGCGGAAAGTTTCTGGCAGCAGGTAAGAATATTAATCCAGAAAATGGCCTCCCATGCCCAATCATCCTCAAGAATGAAAAACGAGTTAAAATCGGCCGCATTGCGTCAGATCAGCAGCGAACTGATAAGCAACTTCGATCTGGGGCAGCTTATCAGTACGATGTATGAACGGCTGCCCCTCTTGGGGATCGAATCCTGCTACATGTCACTCTACGAACACGGGCACGGGCAAAGCGGGCACTCAAGGCTTATATTGGGGTATAACGGAAGCCGGCAGGAGCAAATACCGCCGAACGGGATACATTATCAGACCAAAAACCTGC
>CAZWYY010000059.1:0-21546 GCA_964638895.1 uncultured Spirochaetaceae bacterium
TGTATGAAAAAAAACATTATTTTGTTTGCATTTCTACTGTATTTTCTTTTCGGACTGATTGTCATTACATTTGCACAAGAAAAAGAAACGGTTGAAAAAAGTGTTTCTGATAGTTTTCTTTCCATCTGGGGTAGTACAGATATAATATTCGGTACGGAACACAGCATTCCTTTATTCCTGGATAACGGTGTAAGGGGAATTATTGTTGACACGAACAAGCCGGTAACGGGCATTAATCTTTTTTTTGATTCTCCTTTGTTTAATAATGAAGTTGAATTCCAATTTGTAAGCAATGTCTATCAAAGACTGGATTTTGAAACTCCGATTCTATTAATCCCTGAATTGTATTCACAAATTCAGTTTGGAGATATATTAAAAATTGCCATAGGTAAATACCCGATTTCCATGGGTTTGAATCCCGTCGGATTGAGTTCCGGCAGCTTGCTGTTAAGCGGCAATGGACCGGCATATCCGTCATTGTATATCGGGACCCCCGATTTTGTGGATATACCGTTTACCTACGGCATTCTGCAGGCCCGTTTTCATTTTTCTTATGGAATTCTGGACGATGAAAGGTATGTAAAGGATCCTCTGATTCACAGTAAATCCCTTTATGTAAGGCTTAAGCTGCCCTTTGATTTTTCTCTTTCCGGCGGTTTGGTTCACGCGGCCGTCTGGGCGGGTACCTCCCCTGTTTATGGACACCTGCCTTTCAGTTTTGACGATTTTTGGAAAATGTTCCTCGGCTTAGGGGGAGGAGAAGACTCCCCGGCAAATGAGTATATGAATGCATTGGGGGACCATAAAGGGATGTGGGATTACGGTCTCGAGAAAGACTTTGACGGTTTTACGGTAAAGGCCTATTATCAACATTTCTTTGAAGATAGAAGCGGTATGGAATATCGTAATAATGGAATAACCGACGGCTTGTGGGGAGTGGCCGTAACCACAAAAGAGCCTTTTATCATTTCAGCCGTCTGTTATGAATACTATAATTCCACAAATCAGAGTGGGACTGTTCCTAACAGAGGTCAGGATTACTATTACCAAAACTCCATATACAGAACCGGGTGGATCTACGAAGGGATTCCCCTGGGCACTCCGTTCATCATCACTTCCGGAAGCGGCGCGAACGTACAATACATCCATACCCGCGCCCGGGTTCACTATGTTGCCTTTCAAGGATTTTTTAGTGATCGCGTAGGTTACAACGGCTATATCGCGCTCCAACGATACTTTGGGACCTATGCCGATTACGATGCCGCTACCGGAGGAAATGACGTCTTTAAGTACGGATTACCCCAAACTTCCATTGCGTTGTATTTTAATTTCTATCAATTATTCGATATCAGTGGGTTACAAGCGTCTTTCGGACTGGGTTATGACTTTGGTGAAGCCAGAGATGATTCTTTGGCGCTGCGAGTATCGATTAAATATGGAATAATGTAAAATGCGGTAGTAAGCATTTTGAAATATTCCGCGGTATGTACGCGGATACATATTACACGGGAATCAACGTTATCATACGTGGTTTTCATGCCTCTTGCTATCATGATCTTCAAATGCTATGGTTGATTTCAATACGGAGGCTGTCATGTACAAATTTACTGTTTCTCGTTTTCCAAAAAAAGGCGACACCATTATAACAACGCTGGAAAATAGCATCGCCGGAAGAGACGCCTTTTACGGAATTACCGGTCTCTTCGAACGAGCGTATGTTTCCGATGTGGATGATTCCCTTGATTCTTACATCATCTACGTACCGCACAGCTACACGCCACGCAAAAAATATCCCTTGGTGGTTAATCTCCAAGGATACGGCGATTCCGCATACGTCAATCCCTACTCTCCCGTTCATTTTGATTTTTTAAAAACCTGTGAGTTAAGAGAGGTTATTATGGCGGCGCCCCGCGGCCGGCATGATCTTCCGGAAAAATCTGTTTTCTATCAGGGAGAAGGAGAAAGAGACGTGCTGCAGGTGATACATCTGGTGAAACAAGCCTATTCCATTGATGAAAAACGGGTATACCTGACGGGGAACTCCATGGGTGGGTTCGGCGCCTATTGGATTGCCGGTCGTCACTCCGAACTTTTTGCCGCGATCGCCCCTGTCTGCGCCCCCTTGAGCGGAATTATGGGCGAACGGATTGATCTGGATAAACTGAAAGGCATACCGCTTTTTCTAGTGCATTGTTCCGGCGACCGCTCGGTCCCGGTTTCCGAATCCAGGCGAGCCTACGAATATTTAAAAAAAACCGGCGCCGATATAACCTACCTGGAAATCGACAATTCCCGTCCCGACCCCTGGGACGCCCTTTTCGGAGGTCATAACGCATGGGACTACGCCTACTCCGGCACCCGCCTCATGGATTGGTTTCTGAAGTATTCTAAATGAAGGAAAGAAAAAATTGCGGATAAGTATGGATAAATGTGGTGGTGAAAGGATAAATCTAATATAGAATTACGTAGATGAGTTTTTCGATGTCAAATGATCTTAAAGCCGTTATTCTCCTTTATATTGTCCATTATCTTCCAAGTCATATCAGAAAACTTATAAATATATCTATATCTCCCGTTCTGGGGGAAATACCCCCCCTCCCCTCCTCTATTCATAAACCTTTTCCATTCTAGGCTGGTGCTGTTGAAGTTGATTAAATACCCCACGGGCAGTTTTGCAAGCTTTAAATAATTTTAATTTGGTGGTCAGGTGCTTGACCTTGACAGCAATGAGAAAAAGATTATTTTTATTTTGCGCCCACATGTCTGACATAACAGATTATTGTAAGTCACGCCCTCATCGGCGTGGTATCCTTCAAACCCGTCCCGCCGGTGATTTTCTTGAAATGTCTCGTCCGCTTGAATTATCCGGTGATCATTGATAATAAATTCATCTATGCGGACACAAAAAAGGTCCCCGGATTGGTAATGGAGAGCAATGAAATGTATGATAACGGTTCACCGTTCGTTGCCACATGGCAGCATGCATATGGGGGTGAGGTTGAAGACAAAGGCATCTCTATTTTAGAGGCGCCTGATAACGGGTTTTTTCTCCTGGCAAACAGCATGTCCAATAAAAAACGTAATCAAACGATACGGCTGTTAAAAATTAATTCAAGCGGCGAACCGATATGGGAAAAGTATTACGGGGGAACGGAGGATGATGCGGGAAATCAGATTATCGCCACATCCGACGGGGGATATGCCGTTATCGGAACAACGGAATCGAATGAAAAGAAATATAAAACGATCTCTTGACAGATGTAATGTAAACGGCTATATTTAAACGAATAATTGTTAATTTTTTAGCATTTATTTTTTAGCCGTATTATGATAAGAAAATCGTTTTTACATGCCGCCGCCTTGCTTATATTTTTGCCTGCCCAAACTCATCGTCCTCAAAGGAGGATATCATATGGTCGAAATCCTCAGGGCCGCCGGTGATCTGACTATATCCGCGGGCATTCAGTTTCTCGTCGGAATCCTGCTTGCCCTGCCGTTCTATAAACTACTGGCGGCGCATCCGGGCATAGTGAAGGTTCATTATATTCTGGTTGGCCCGGCTTTGGCAGTTTTGGGCATACTGCTGCCGTTGGGCCCTTTCGGCATATTGCCGCTCGCTATAGCGCTTCTTTGCGCGGGCGCCGGAATTGAGGCTATAGTTCCGCTGTTCGTCTCCAACATGACGTTCAATACGCTGATGCCGTTTACCGAGATAAGCTTCGACGGTAATCTTGTCTGGCTCCGTATTCTGGCCGCGCTGCTTACGGGCATGCTTTCGTTTTTTATTTTCCGGGCTCTGTTTGCCCATCGAGAGATGCCGGTCCGTAAAGGAGTTATTGAAAAATTCCGGCCCTTTTTTGAAATGGGGGGCCTCTTCGAACTTTTTTCCGTTATGATCAATGAAATCGGACTTTTTTTAATCGCGGGAATAGTTTTAAGCGCATTGCGTTCCTATTATTTCCCCGATGCCATGGGGGCATTATTCAGTTCAGGCGGAGGAGTGGCGCTGCGTGATTTTCTGTTGACGCGCAATGCCTCGACCAATCCTTTTTTCATAACCTCGGCGACCGTATTCAATACCGTAACCGGCCTTATGGCCCCGGCCGCTTTCTTGTGCCTCTTAAAACTCCGGGGCGTGCTGCTCTTCTATGCCGCCACCGGATTGATCTGCGCGGTGTTTGTATCATTTGCCATTATCTAAAGCGGAGGATACACAAAATGAAATCAAAACTGAAAACCATCATCCTGCTGACCGTCATAGTTGTCATCGCCTCCGGAGCGTATTTTGGCAGGCTTCTCGGTAAAAACAATACTGAAGAACCGGCGGCAACAGGAACGGCCGTGGAAACGAACGAACCGGCGTCGGCCGGAACACCAAAAACACTCAAAACGGCACAGCAGCATGTACAGACTCTTCTTGGCAGGGCCGCTTTAAAACCCGATCCGAATCCCGTCGTAGGCGTGGGAAGGGGCGCCGATTTTAACGCCGTTACCAGAAAAGCCGTGGAAAATGCCGGCGGTCTGGAAAAAGTCATCAAACCGGGAAACAGCGTGCTTATCAAACCCAATCTGGTGATGATCGCACGGCCTGAAGAGGCCGTAATAACCGATTACCGTGTTGTCCAGTCCCTTATCGACCAGGCAATCGAAGCCGGAGCGGCAAAGGTGTATGTGGGTGAAGGGTCCCCGTGGGGACGGGTGCTGCAGAACGAGCTTTGCGGATATACCAAACTGAAGAACTGTGTACTGGTCGATTTCAATGATTGCAGAAAGGAAGATTGCTACCGGTTGCGTCCCAACAATCCGCTGGTGCCGAAGCAGGTCTACAATATACCGAAGATCTATATGGATGTCGATGTGGTAATAAGCGCGGCAAAGCTTAAAACGCATTCGGACGCCGTTGTGACGCTGACTCTTAAAAATGCCTTCGGAGTGCCGCCGGCGGGAATGGACACCGTCGGAGTCGTCAAATTCTACCTGCATGCCAACGGCCTGGCCAATTCCATAGTTGATCTCAATCTTATACGGAAACCTGAATTTGTGGTAATCGACGGTATCATCGGCGGTGAGGGACACGGGCCTATGAGACCCGATCCCGTGGATTCCCAGGTTGTGTTCGCGTCCACCGATCCGGTGGCGTGCGATACCGTGGGATTGACCTTTATGGGTTTTCAAGTGCCTGACGTTTCGTATGTGGTTTTAGCGGCCCAACACGGCCTTGGTATCGATGATCTGTCTAAAATAAAGGTGGTGGGCGCGGACCTGGATCAGATCAAAATGTCGTTCAAGCCCGCGCTCGGCTACTGATTATTGTATCATATGAAGGGAGAGTGGAAATAAATCACCTGTTTCAAGAAATCAGTATATTGGCACCGACGTTCATGACTCAATTTAAGACCATCTTCCCGTTCTGGGTCGCCGGCCTGGCCCTTTCGGCGCTGATCGCGGCCTGCGCGGGAAACGGTATTGAAAGGGCCGCTGAAATGCTGGGGAGGGGCAGGCACCCTATCCTTTTGATTATTGCCGCCTGTTTTTTGGGGATCGCCTCCCCCCTGTGCATGTACGGGACCATACCCATTATCGCCATGCTGTCGAGGAAGGGAATCCCCCAGGAGATACTGATCGCTTTTATGGTCAGTTCCATCCTGCTTAATCCGATTCTTCTGGTCATGACGCT
The DNA here is from genome assembly GCA_964638895.1 of uncultured Spirochaetaceae bacterium. Lineage (GTDB taxonomy): Bacteria > Spirochaetota > Spirochaetia > SZUA-6 > RPPD01 > JAFGGG01. The sequence continues at coordinate 5,678 of CAZWYY010000059.1, forward strand.
TGCGTTAGGCATAAGGATTTTCATTGCGCGTATCGTCATGGCCCTTGCCGTGGGTTCTCTTGCGGGAATTCTGGTAAGGTTCTTCTTTCGCGGACGTCGGGTATTCCATATCCAAGCATTCAATAAGGAATGCAAAAGCAGTGAACGAACAAAATTCAGGCGTTTTCTCCACAGCCTCCGCAGGAATTTCGAGATAACCGCGCCGTATTTGCTGTTGGGAATCTCGCTGACCGTTCTTATGCAGCGTTATATCCCGGTTGATATTTTCACGGCCGTGCTGGGTGATAAAAATCCATATGCCATACTTGCCTCGGCGTCAATCGGAGTGCCCCTCTATATGTGCGGCGGCGGCACCATCCCGCTTATCGGGGCATGGCTTGGATCGGGTATGAGTGTGGGCGCGGCCTGCGCCTTTATGATTTCCGGGCCCGCAACCAAACTCAACAATCTGAGCGCGGTGAAGATGATCCTTGGGAAACTCAATTTCCTGCTGTATCTGTTGTACGTTATGGCTTTTTCCCTGATTACAGGGTATGCTGCGGATTGGCTGCTTTGATTTGTAACCGCCGAGAAAGCCGGCCTATGAAAAAGAAAAGGGGACGATCATGTTCCGGGTGTATATCGAATCCTGCGAAGGGTATGATAGGGCCGATGTAATGCGGGCCGTTTCATGTATATTTGTAAGCATGGGGGGAATGGACCGTTTTATCAGGCCCGGGATGAAGGTGGCGTTAAAGCCAAACATGATATTGGCGAAAAAACCGGAGGCAGCGGCGACCACCCATCCGGAAGTGGTTGCCGCGGTAGCCACACTGGTAAGGGAAGCTGGGGGGATGCCGATTATCGCGGAAAGTTCCTTCGGTCAGTACAACCGGGGATCCCTTGATCGCCATTACACAAACTGCGGATATAATAAACTCGCCGAAGAGGGGCCGGTTGCACTTAATATGGATCTTTCGACACGCGAGGTGCGCCTGGAAAACGGAGTGAAATTACGCAAAATGAATATTTTAAGACCCGTACAGGAGGCCGATTTCATTATCAGCATTTCTAAATTAAAGACCCATGCACTGATGACCTATACCGGCGCCGTAAAGAACATGTTCGGTGCCATTGCGGGTCTGCAAAAGGGTTTGCTCCATATGCGCTTCCCGGACAGCCTGAGTTTCGCTGATGCCTTGATAGACATATGCCTGGCGGTTGGTCCCGGGCTTCACGTCATGGATGCCGTAATAGGCATGGAAGGCGACGGCCCTACGGGCGGAGATCCGCGGGATATAGGCTTCATCGGCGCTTCCACCGACCCCTTCGCGCTTGACCTTGCGGCGGCATCGGTAATTACCGACAAACCTCTCTACCTGCCGACAATTTCCAGGGCCCTAGCCAGAGGCCTAGGCCCTTCGAAATTGGAAGAAATAGGATTCCCCTTGCGAAGTCCCGATTCCTATTTCATCCCTGACTTCAAACTTCCCGAATTCGATAACAGCCGCGGCGTTTCCCTGCTTAGAAAATCCAGGCTGCTTAAACCCTACCCCTCTTTCGACAGGAAGACCTGCACCGGCTGCGGCGAATGCGCACGAAACTGCCCGGCATCCGCCCTGAAAATGGTCGATCACAGACCCCAACTTGATTTGGCCAAATGCATACGCTGCTTCTGCTGCCATGAGGGCTGTATGGAGAAAGCCGTGAGCATAAAACGAAGTCGGTTTGCCGGCATGCTGGAAGCGGGCCTGAGCGCGATGTCGCAAATCGGCACGGAATTATTACGCCGCCGCAGGAAATAGATGCGGAGGAGATATAATGAGTTACAAACTAAAACCCATTAAAACGGAAAAAGATTACAATTCCGCTATCGCTTACCTTAATTCCATTATTGATGCTTCCGAAGACGGTCCGGAGGCTGAAATAAAGGAAATACTTACGGTTTTGATCGAAAAATATGAAGACAAACATTATTCCATCTCTCCTCCCCGGCCTATAGATGCAATAAAATTCAGAATGGAGCAGGCAGGATTATCTCGAAATGATTTAATACCTTACATAGGCAGTCGTTTAAAAGTTTCGGAAGTACTTTCCGGAAAAAGAGATTTGACTCTCAAAATGATCAGGGCTTTGAACAGGCATCTTGGAATCCCCGCCGAATCATTACTTGCGGAAAATGAAGAGTTATTAAAAGAAGATTTCTCAAATATCGATTTTGATAGATATCCGATTAAGGAAATGCAAGCAATTAGTTTAAGTATTTTAAAGAACAGTGTAATGCTGACAAAGGAATATCTTGCCAGCCACGGAATCATCCTTGTAACAATACCTCACCTGAAAAATACGCATCTTGACGGCGCTGCTTTTATGACCAAAAGCGGAATCCCGATAATCGGAATGACACTACGTCACGACAGAATAGACAACTTTTGGTTTACCCTTTTACACGAGATCGCTCACATTATAAAACACTTGGAAAATTGCACGTTCATTGCGGACGATATGACGCTGAGAGGTTCTTCCACGGATGATTATAAAGAAAAGGAAGCCGACCTATTCGCCGAAAGGTCCTTACTACCGAAAGATTTCAAATTGGATAAAAAAATAAAAGTATCCAAAGATGAAGTACTGAATTATGCAAAGATTAACAACATTCATCCTGCTATTGTAGCGGGAAGAATACAATATACTCAGAAGAATTATAGGAAATTTGCAGGTCTTGTAGGCAGAGGGGAAGTAAGAAAATACTTCTTTGGGTAATAATATTTTATAAGATAATTGTTTTTGAATAAATTCCGCCATACATGGCTGGATTATCATAAAAGAATCGAATTATTCTGATTCAGACAGACGGCAGCGGATTTATTTAACCACGGATTCGGAAAAATAGAGAAGGCCGCCGATCGAATCCCGCGCTTCGGGATAACGGAAAAGATAGTCGGCACAAGTGGAATACAAAAACTTCGTCCCATACTTCTTTTCTTTTTCCCGCCGGAACTCTTTGTAAGAATTATTCTTTATTTTGAGTATTGTTACACTTTTATTCCCATATTTCAATAGCCGGAAACGGTAAAGGTAATGACGGAATAGTCATTTCCCATATCGGCGTCACAATCAAGCGCGAAATAAATCAGGTCTCCCTCATTAAGATCAGGAAACGGATAAAGCGTATCATCACAATACCAGACATGGGGCTCACCCGGCACGCACGGCCAGGCGGTAATCGAGGCAACAAGCGTACGGTCCGGACCTATAAGTTTAAGGGTCACCGAATGGCCCTGTTCTGTGGTTTTCTTTACTCCCAGGTTCGTCGCTAGGTAATCCCCGTCTTTCGGTACGTGGAAAGCGATAACCGCCAGGTGCTGCCGGGGAGGATAGAGGGCGATATCCTCTACGCCGTACGGCAGCAGGACATACTCAAGGCCGTCAGGCGCCGCTTCGCGCGGGGTGGTATAGCGGCCTCCATAGGGATAGTTAGTACCCGGACCGGCAGTCCAGCAGGGTACGACCGTCTGTGTATATTCATCCGGGTGCACATTGGTATGCAGGCTTGTTAGCCCGGTTCCCAACTCCACCCCGTCCGTATCGGACGATTCGAAGAAATCAAGATACGCCCGGTTTCCCTCCGCGTCCGCTATAAACTTGTTTTCCATATCAACATTATACGAATGCCAGACATACCTGCCCTCTCCGTAGTAGACCGTAAGCGTTACTTCCGGGCTTTCAATAGTTGAATGGTCTGCAAAAGTTCCCACGGCCTTCAGCCGGTAATAGCCGCAGCGTGGGGGCGTCCACGACGCCCGGAACCCGTCCGCGGGACTCGTATCGGTCCCCGCAGGCTCACCCTCTACCAGGTATTCCACTTTGACGAGGCCCGGGTAGGTTGTGCCTGCGCTGAGCACAAGTTCCTCATTCACGCAGGCGGGCATACCCTGTGTAGGATGCGGCAAGCGCAAAGACCGCATCGCTAAGCTCCTGGGTCTGGATGGTATCGCGACCGGGATTTTCACAGAAGCGGAAATAGGTAATCCACCTTGGCAAAATACAGTCCGATGGGGAACATCATCTCACCGTGGACGATCAGCCTCCCGTAGCGGTCCAGGTACACATCCGGTGGTGGGTCAGGGGGTTTTTTGCCGGGCAATGTGCAACAGAAAAGTAAAGGAATGAGTCCCAGAAGAAATATATATTTCTTCATCTCATATTAAATTTTACTACAACATAATTCTAATTACCAGAAAAGTTGCAAACCCGGCACAGACAAATAGGAAAAGATTAATTTAACGAGGGATTTCACGAATTCCTGTAGATAAAAGCTTTCCCACCATCCGTGAAAATCCGCGTCATCCGCAATTTTTTACTCTACCCCCCAGCCGGTTTGGCGTCCGCCCGGTTGCCCACGGCGCGGCCTACCACCTCCCGCAGTTTTTCCCGTTTTACCGGTTTGATTAAAAAATCAAAGCATCCCAGGCCGTGGGCAATCTCCGCGTTTTCCCGCTCAATCAGCCCCGTCAGAATGATCACCGGCAGACCCGGGAAGCGCTCCCGGATCCGGCGGGTAAGCTCAAACCCGTCCGTGTCCTTTATCTTGATGTCGCAGATTACCGCGTCAAGCCGCACCCGGTCCAGCACCCGCTCCACCTGCACGCGGTTTTCCGCCTCGTACACCGTATAGCCGCCCCCGCCGAGCTGGGTTTTTACGATGCGGCGGATGGGTGAATCATCGTCAATTATCAGTACCGCGTACGGCTTTTTTTTTCGGTCCATTACCGCCCTTGTTCAAAAAATATTTGATGGTAAACACGGTCCCCCTGCCCGCCGTGCTGCGCACGGAGATGACCCCGTTGTTCTGGGTAACCAGCCGGTAGACGATGTTCAGCCCCAATCCCGTGCCCCTCCCTGTTTCCTTAGTGGTAAAGAAGGGATCAAAAATCTTGGGCAGAATTTTCTCCGGTATTCCCGATCCCGTGTCGGAAACCAGCGTCTCAACCGCGTCCCTGCCGTTTCTGGAAACCAGGGTTATGACACCCTTGCCGTTCATGGCCTGTAGCGCGTTGGTAAGCAGGTTTATATACACCTGCCGCAGCTCGCCCACCCGGGCAAACAGGGGGGAGACCTGTTGGTATTTTTTCTTCACGTCTATGTCCACGAAGTTCTTGCTGTACTTCACGATCCGCAGCGCATCGTCCATGACCCCGTTGATGTCCACAAGACCCGGCTTGTCCTCCCGCAGGTCCCTGGTGTATGAAGAGAGGTCTTTAACGATATCCGAGGCCTGGGTGATAAAATCGATAATGTCACGGGCATAGGTTTTTATGGCCGGATCGCGCGCCTCATCACTGATGATTTCGGCGGACCCAAGCACGCCGTACAATGGATTGTTTATTTCGTGGGCGATGCCGGATACAAGCGTGCCCAGGGCCGCCAGTTTCTCGGCGCGGAAAAGCTGCTCCTTTATCTCCTTCTGCTCGGTAATGTTCTTCATGATCATGCCCACCTCGTCGCCCCCACCGAAAACCGCGGGCATCTTAAAAAGCGTAAACCCTATCACCTGGTCCCCGATGCGCAGTTCCCGGTCGTCCACCAGCGTTGAGCCGACCGCCTTTTTAATGTGGGCCTTGAAATTCCTTTTTACCAGGGGGTCCTTGATCTTCAGAAAAGAAATTATGCCTTTGCCCAGGGCCTGCGGCTGGGTAACCCCCATGGTCTGCAGACAGGAGGGGTTGATGAACGAAATCTTGTGGGAATACCCGTTGAACACAACCAGCGATGAGGGAATACTGGCGATAATGGTCTTGGGCGCCTTTGAGGCGTAGATGTTGTCCAGTGAGATCTCAAGCTGGTAGGAAATGGTGTTAAAAAAATCCAGGCCGCGCCCGTCCACGCACGCCTCGCCGCCGTAATTATAGAAGAGCATCAGGTAGTAGAACGCGTTCCGGATGCACAGGGGTATGGCCAGCACCTCCTTCCGCCTCACGTTTTTAAAAAGCGCCGTGCTTTGGACAATGACCGGTTTTTTTCCCCTGGCGATCTCCTCAAGGCCTTTTTTCAGGAACAGTTCATCCGGATTCAGGCTGATATCCCTGGCCTGGCTCTGTTGGGTAAAGATAAACGGCTGTTTTAGGTATTTCAGCCCGCTGTCCATACTCAGGTATAACCCAACGTCGAAATCCAGGTTCTCCACGATCAGCTTCATTACCGACTGTAAAAGCGTGTCTTCGTCATTGAACTTGATAAGCTCCGCGGAAATCCTGTTGATCATGGAAAGTTTGTTGGCCTTCTCGATAATCTGCTGGTTGGCCCGCTGCAGCTCCAGGTACTCACGCCTGCCCTCATAGATGGCGCGCTCTATAACGGCCACCCTTTTTTCATATTCAGTTTTATTGAATCTCCTGCGGCGTGTCTGCCGGTAAAACGCAAGCCCCAGCCAAGCGCAAAGCAGCACCAGGCCGGAGATGACGATGTCCCTGAGCGATAGCAGGGGATTTTTATGCACAAGGAAATACAACAACTCAAGGCCCACCACCCCAGCCGGCACCAGTCCGGTGATAAACCTCATTAAGCGGCGGTTCTTCCAGCGCACCTCGAACACACAGGCCGGGGCGCCTCGCGCCTGGCACCGGGTCTCATTCACCTCGGCCGGCGGCAGGTTCCAGAACAGCGGCACGGCCGCGAGCTGGCCCCTCACCATCTCGCAGTTCAGGGCGTCCGGCCGGTAGGGGTCGGCCAGCGCGTACCTTATTTTAAGTGTGTTTTTGTCCGCGGAAAGCACCTCAAGCTCGTCAACGTGGGTAAAGATCGAGCGGTACTCGGCCATCTTGGCATAGGCCGGCCGGGGGCTGTTGAAGACCTTGAGTACGCTGAACAGGTAATACAGGAAACTGAACGAATCCTTGGTTACCAGATTGATGCCGCTTTGGAACACCTCGTGTCGTGTGTCGGATGCGCCTTTTAGTTTTTGTAGAATAGACAGGTAGCTGTCGTAAGAGATCCAGTTGTCCTCCCGTTCCACGTACTCCAGTTCCAGGCCCAGGTCTTTGATCAGTTCGCGCAACGTGCCGCGCATATAGTATTTGCTTAAGTGCTGTAAGACCGGCTTGATGACCATGCAGGAAATGTCACGGGTACCGGTGTGCTTTTGGATCATTATTTTTGCAGGAGGGCTGCCTCCGCTCCCTGCAGCCCCCTAATGGTATCCAGCAGAATCTCGCTTTTAATGGGTTTCTGCAAAAAGGCTTTTTTGCCCCCTATGGAGCTGAAGCTGTTGACGTCCACGTCAACCGCGGTGATAAAAATCAGCGGGATGGAGTCGTCCACCTGTCTAATCAGCGCGCCGATCTCAAAGCCGTTGAAATCGGGCAGACGGATATCGGTGATTACGATATCGGGTATGATCTTCAGAAAGAGTATGATGGCCTCTATGCCGTTTTTGGCGGTAAACACATGAAAACCGGCCCTTTCCAACATATAGGACACTGTCTTGGTAATGTAGGTAAGATCGTCGATCAACAGGATATAGGTTCCTGTCTGGTCTTTCTGAAACCCCGGCAGACAGTAGATAACTTCGTTCTGAATGTGGGACAGGTTAGAGCGGATGCGCGGGTCCTTATGGTTCTTCAGGAAATTCTGAAAGCGCCGGCTGATGATCTTTGCGCGCGCCTGTTTTTCCGTAATATTTTTTCCCGTTTTTTTGACAGAGTCGTCGGTATCCATATTATCCCCTAATATAAGCATAATATATTTTGGGGGTAATATTCAAATTTTAATAGCGGCGCGGCGCGAAGTAGCCGTTTTCGTCCCTGCCCATCTTGTTGTATAGGGTAACCTGCGCGGACAGGTCGATATAGCGCCGGCCGAACTGCGCGTCTGTGGGGGAGGTGAAGGTCAGCACATATGTGGAGCTTTTTTTGGCGTCGATACCTTCAAGCACGCTTTGTATGCCCTGAGGATTGAAATAAAGGGAGGGGCTGCCCCTGGTTTCACGGGCCATAAAATCAAGCTCCTCCTGTGTCTGCTTTTCATTGAAATACACCGGGTAAAAGCCGACGCCGTTGTTCTGCATATACCTGGTGTTTTCATCCATCGAAAAATCTTTGAACGCTGTGGGGGGCAGCGTCCCGCTGCTGAAAAAGATAACCGACTTTTTGCCGTGAAAGGCCAGAAGATCATCCGTGGCCTTGCGCACGCCCAGGTCAAGCCGCCAGAAGGGTTCGCTCTTGCCGGTCATGATCTCATCCCAGACGCGGGCCGGAAGCCGGCCGAAGTCCGCGTTCACCTCCGGGCTCGCGGAGGCTGTTACGATCTGAAGCCTGTCGTCCGGTGAAAGCAGCCCCAACAGGGCTTTCAGCGCCGATACCACAAACTCCCTGTAAGGTTCCATCTCGGGCGAGTTTTCTATAAGCACCACCAGGTTCAGCGGCTGCCTGTCTGAAGGGGAAGATACCAGGGTGGTTTCCAGAACCTGGTTCTGGAATTCGGTAATAAAGAAATTGAAGGCCGTGAGTCCCAGGATGGGTTTGCCGTACCAGTCTTCCACACCCACGTCAACCGTAACTTCGGGATAATTCCGGGGGTCCACCCGGTCGATATGCGCGAAATACCCCGTATAGAGTGTTGTGATGTTGGAGATCACAAACACCTTGTTCAGATCGAAGTCCACGGCCAGCACGTCGCCGTTCGCGGTCATGGCCAGGTTGGTGATGCGCCGGGCCACGTTGCTTGCGTCGCTCCATTCGCTCCATACCTCATTGGTAAGATCAAGCTTCATGATGCGGATGGTATCGGCCACCAGGAGGGTATCGCCATCGTAAAACAGCAGGCCCTCGGGCGCGAACAGCTCGCCCTGCCCGTACTCCCGCAGGTAATTCCCGCTGGTGTCGAAGACCAGGATACGCTTTTTTTTCTGGTCCGCTACGTACACCTTCCGGTCGTGTACCGCGATTCCCGTAGGCTTCATCACGTCCGGGAAAAGCCGCGTGCGTGAGCCGACGGAAAGAATGAAATTGCCGTCAAGATCGAACTTGCTGACCCGGCCGTTGCCCCAGTCCGTAACGTACAGGTACCCGGACCCATCGACGGCCATAAACTGTGGCCCCAGGAACTGGCCCGGGCCTATGCCCTTTTGCCCGAAACTTTTTATCTTCTGAAAATCTTTTGTGCATTTGGTGATCCTGTTGCCCTCGAACTCGGATATAAAAACCGCGCCGCCCGCCTCCAGCAGGTCAAATGGATGATCATAGCTTTCCAGCCCGCCCCGTTTGATGTTCAGGGCCAGGGAGTTGGCGTTGAAATTTACGATCTCCCCACTGCCGTAGGCAACCACGTAAAAGGTGCCGTCATCCTTCATGACCACGGAACTGGGGCGTCTGAAGGCGTAAAACCCCTTCTGGTTGGCGTCAAGCTGGCTCTGCACCACGAAGCGCTCCGGGGGTGCAAGCTCGCGCCCCAGGCCCCGCCTAAGCCGAATAATCTTTTCTTGGGTCTCCAGGAGCGAACTGCTCTTGCCGGACGACCGTAGCTCGTCCCATATGCTTAAAGCGGTTTCCTCGAACCCCATACGGTAATATGTCCGGCCCAGCCACGTCTTGATAAGCGCGTCCTCCGGCTGGTAGCTTAAAGCCTTCTCGAAGGACTGCAGGGCCTTGCCGAAATACCCCATATGATAGGCCTCAACTCCGTAGTGAAACTCCTCCTCGGCCCTGACCTTGTTCATATCCAGGTCCTGAGGAAAAATGATCACCGGTAGGCCGATGAGCAAAAATAAAAACAGTTTTACAAAGGGTTTTGTCCGTCCGTTCACCAGGCTATTATACACTATTCAGGCATACGTATCTACAGTATGTTTTTCACCTATGGGAATAAAAATATCCCCTTTGATGCCTAAATAGAGAATAGACTTAATGTCCTTCGCATCAATGACGTTTTGTCGGGGAACCATTTCCAGGTTCTGAGGGATTTGTACTGGATTATTAACAAGATTAATTTCCATCTTAATACTCCATCTTGATGTTCGACGTATTCCGGGGCGGAGTTTAGCGGGAAATTTATTTTTTTTGTTTGTTCGGTCCGCCGGATTTTTGCGGTGAAATAATCCGGCGCAGGTGGTCGGCGATCTCCCGGTTGCCGCGGGAATGCTCAAGCGCCTTACGCAGGTAGGCCTTGGCGTCCATAAGCTTTCCGGCCTTGAAATAGGCCCAGCCCAGTGAGTCCATATACACGGGGTTTCCGGGGTTAAGCTTAAGGGCCTTTTTACAGAGTTCTACGGCCTGGGCGGGATTCAGGTTTTCCTCGGCGTACACAAACCCCAGGTTGTTCAGGGCCCCGGCGTAATCCGGTTTCAGCTCCAGGGCCTTTTCCAGAAATTTGACGCACTCGCCTATTTTTTTCTGAGCGTACAGCGCGTAACCCATGGAGGCGTATACCTGTGGCGATTCCACCCCGAGGTCGATCAAGTGCTTGAACTCCATTTCCGCCAGGCGAAAGCGTCCGGTTTTTGAATAGATGAATCCCAGGATCATCCTGCATTGGAAGATTTGGAACAGGTTCTGGTGGCTGAGCAGCACCTGCTCCAGGCAGATGATGGCCTCATCGTAAGCGCCGAGCTGGGTGTATACCAGCCCCAGGTAATAGGCCAGCTCCGGGTTGTCTTCGGGCTTCTGCTCCAGGGCCAAAAGCTCTTTTTTTGCCTGCTCGTAGCGCTTCTGATTATAAAGGCGTATGCCCCTTTTGAGTGTGGCTCTCATACCTGCATGGACTCTCCTTTCCAAAAATCCAGATTCTGGTACTTGATCTCGATCTCATGATTTGCCGGATGGATCAGCACCGGTGAAATGGAAACGGCCCCGTTGGAGACGGCGTCGAAATCCGAGCCCTCCTCCTTATGCGAATACGGGTCCTCGCCCTGCAGAAAACAGTACATGGTGCCGTCCGGCGCGTTGAACCGGGCGAAATTGTCCCTGTAAATTCTGCGGGAGGGAAAGGTGATTCTGGGCGAGAGGGGAAAGCCGCTGTGGGGCGGGAAGTTGATGTTGACAAAATGATCTTCCGACCACTCGTCAAGCAGCAGCTGCAGGTTCCTGGCCATAAACTCAACAGGTTGGGTGAACATGAAATTGCTGTTTATACCCGAAAGCGAAACCGCGCACGCGGGCCGGCCGAACAGCGCGCCCTGCCTGGCCGCGGCCACCGTGCCCGAGTACAGGATGTCCGTGCCCAGGTTGGGGCCGTGGTTGATCCCGGAGATAACCATGTCTATCCGCCCGGGAACAAAGGCCAGAAAGGCAAGAAGCACGCAGTCGACCGGTGTGCCGTTTACCACGAACTCACGCTCCCCCTTCTGTTTCACCCTGATTGGATTCTTCAGCGAGACCGAGTGCGAGCTTCCGCTCATCTCGCGCTCCGGCGCAATCAGCCACACCTCGTGCTCGGCCTGTAGGCGTTGATGCAGGAGGGTCAACCCCTGACTCTCGATGCCGTCGTCATTGGTTAAAAGGATGCGCATAGTATGTTCCCATAGCTGGTCTATACGCGTACTTTACCCACAAACACAAAATAAATCAATAGACCGGCCGGGTATTGTATTTAAGCCTGCGGCGCGCTACTATGGTGACCATGAACAGATATCCGCGAATCACGCTCATCTGCCTTGCCCTGATGTCGGCCGTGCTACTTCCGCTGGCCCTGCCCAATGAGATTTTTATTAACGGAAATCCCCTGCTGGGCCTATGCGCTTTAAGCTTTTTTTTCCTGGCCATATACCGCGCCCCCGGTTTCGGGTTCGCCTCGGTGCTGGGCGTACTCTTCGGCGCCGTGTCCACGGTGCTTGCCAACTACTGGCTCTCGAACTTTGGGGATTACTCGGTCTGGACCCTGGGCGGGGTGACCCTGGGCTACACAGGGTATAACGCCCTGCTTGCGCCCATACTCTACGGCTTTATCAAGATAAAACCGCGTTACCGTGTGCTGCTACTGGCTGTGGTCTGGGCCGTGTACGAATACCTGAAATCAAGCGGGTTTCTGGGGTACCCGTGGGGGCTGATCGCCTACCCGGTGCATGCCATCCTGCCCCTGGTTCAGTTTGTGGACATTACCGGGTTATGGGGCCTTTCGTTCCTCATGGCCTATATTAATGCCCTGGGCGCGGAGATCCTGGAACACCTGTTTCCCGCTGTTCGGGTCCCCGGCGGCTCCGAACCCGGCGGTCTTGAGGCTCCTCTTTACGCGCGGACAATTCCCCCCCCGGCGTTGATACCACGGACAATTATCCCCCGGGACCGGCATCCCCTGCCCTGGACGGATCACGCCCTGTTCGCGGCAGCCCTGGTCGCGCTGGCCCTGGGCTACGGCGCGCTGCGCATGCTTGTTCCCATACCCGTGGAAAGAGAGGTCGACATGCTGCTTATCCAGCAGAACAAGGACCCCTGGAGAAGGGGCATGAGCGACACAAGCATCAAAGGGGCGCGCGATCTCACCATGCAGGGCATTGCCGAATCGCTGCAAAAATACGGGAAGCGCCCGGACCTGATCGCCTGGAACGAAACCTCGCTGCGCTATGTAGGCAGGGCTGATCTTGAGTTTTTCAAAAGCACCCGCTGCTACAACCTTATCGGCGCGCCCGTCACCATCAGCAACGAGCCCTACAGCGCCTACAACGCCTCCATCCTGATCTCTCCGGAGGGCGAACCCCTGGCTTATTACGCCAAACAGCACCCAGTGCCCTTTGTGGAGAGCATCCCGTTCTGGAACCTGCCCCTGGTGCGGGAGTTTTTTCAACAGGTGGTGGGCATAGGCAGCTTCTGGTCCATGGGTGACGAGTTCAAGGTTTTTACCCTGCCGCTGCCCGACGGCGGCACGCTCAGGTTCGGTACCCCCATCTGCTTTGAAGACGTGTTTCCCGATCTCTGCCGCCGCTTTTTTCTGGACGGAGCCGGCGGACACCCCGCGGAACTGCTCATCAATATGTCAAACGACTCCTGGTCAAAGACCACATCGGCGCTTACCCAGCACCTGGCCGCGGCCCGCTTCCGGGCCGTCGAAAACCGCAGGACCCTGGTACGGGCCACCAACGCCGGGATTACCTCGGTCATCGACGCCTATGGGGCGGTAATCGCCTCCACCCCGGTGTTTAAGCCCAACTACCTGCTGACCCGCGTCCCGGTGTATGCCCCGCGCGCCTACACCCCCTACACGCTTTTTGGTGACTATGTGGCCTACGCCCTGGCCCTGATCATCCTGGCGGTGCTGGCGGAATACGCCCTGGGTCCCCGGCTGCTGGAATTTCTCATGCGCGGAAACAAAAGAGGCCGGACCGGGAACAGCGGGGCACGGGCAAGGGATTAGGACGCGCGGAACCATGGAACCGACACCGGGAAACGCGGGCTTGAGAATAGGGAACGCGAGCGCGGGAGCAAAAGGCGCCAAAACAGGGGGGCGCGTGCCTGGTACAGGGAAGGCGGAAATAATGCTGCGTATCCCGATTGAAACAATGACACCAGCCGGATTTTTGCGTATTATGTAAATGGCATATGGCAAGCGTGCTGATACGGTTTTATGAAGAGCTTAATTATTTCCTGACGCCTGAGCACAGGAAACGGCGCTTTACACGGGAGTTTGCCCCGGGCGCAAGCGTAAAACACCTGATTGAAAACCTGGGCGTGCCTCATACCGAGGTGGACCTGATCCTGGCCAACGGCGACTCCGTGGGCTTTGACTACCGTCTTCGTGACGGGGACATCATCAGCGTATACCCGGTCTTTGAATCCTTCGACATCGGCACGCTCTCCAGGGTCAGGCCAAAGCCCCTACGCGAGCTGGGGTTTGTACTTGACGTACACCTGGGCACGCTGGCCACGGAGCTGCGCCTATTGGGGTTCGACACGATCTACCAAAACAACCTGGACGACGATACCCTGGCCGCCTGCTCCCGCCGGGAGCACAGGATCCTCCTTACGCGCGACCGTGGACTGTTAAAGCGTAAAACAGTGACCCACGGCTATTACATTCGCTCTCGCATTCTGCACCGCCAGCTGGGGGAGATCATACTCCGCTTCGACCTGCGCTCCTCCATAAGACCCTTTACGCGCTGCCTGAAATGTAATACCCTGCTTGAGGACCTGCACAAAAGCGAGGTAAAGGACAGGGTCCCGTCCTTTGTGTACCGCAGTTATAAAAGCTTCAAGCAGTGCCCCACCTGCCGCAACATCTACTGGAAAGGCAGCCACTGGGGGCATATGCAGAAACACCTGCAGCGGATATTTTCCGGCGACGATGCTACCGGGGAAAGGTGATAAGCTGTTTTGAGTTTCCTATGGAAAAAAGAGAAATCCATTCTGGCCAAGATCGAGCGCTACCTTGTAGAGTGTGATACGGGCGCCGAGCGCTTCCTGGCCTGCATGCGTCGCCTGATCGAGCGGAACTCGAGCGGCGCCGAAGAAGATTTAATCAGGCGCGTGCATGAATCCGAATCCAGGGCCGACGACCTGCGCCGGGAGATCGAGTACGAGCTGTACAACAAGGCCCTGATCCCGGAGTCAAGGGAGGACATACTGAACATCCTGGAGAACCTGGACGCCATCCCCAACACCTTCGAGGAGATCTGTTTCGAGATGTGCCTGGAAAAAATCGAGATCCCCGGGCAGCTTAAACAGGGGTTTCTGGAATTGGTGGACAAAAGCCTGCACGCCTTCTCACTGATCCGCGTAGCCCTGCGCGGGCTGTTTTATAAAAAGATTGACGTAATGGAAGACATCGAACGGGTGGACCGCTATGAGAGCGAGGTGGACTCGATCGAAAGGGACCTTATCGGCCGGGTCTTTGATTCGGAACTGCCCAAGGCCGATAAGATACAGCTGCGCCAGATCATAAAGAGTATCGCCCGTATCTCTGATCTGGCCCAGGCCGTAGGGGACAAGCTTACCATCGCCATCGTGAAACGAAGGATTTGACGCCCCATGCTTCCCTACCAGTTGTTAAGCGGCGCCTACCTGGGCTGGGCCCTGGGCAGGAACGATTCATCCAACATTTTCGGGCCTGCCATCGCGGCCAAGACCATGAAACTTTGGCAGGCCGTGATCCTCTGCGCGGCCTTCGTGATCATCGGCAGCGTGCTTCAGGGCGCGGGCGGGTTTGCCACCCTGGGCTCGCTGACCAGCCTTTCGGTCTCCATGGCCTTCATCGCCTCCCTGGCCGCGGCCGCCACGGTCACGGTCATGAACCTATTGAAGCTGCCGGCGTCCACCTCACAGGCCATGGTGGGCTCGCTGCTGTGCGCGGGTATCCTGCAGCGGAAGCTTGACCTCTTAAACCTGGACAAGGTGCTTGTTTGCTGGGTGGCCACCCCGCTGACCACGGCCTGCCTGGCCTACGCGGGATACAAACTTGTGGGGCTTGTGATCAACGCCCTGCCCATAAACATCTTTACCCAGGACAAACTGGTGCGTGTGGGGCTGATCTTCGCCGGCGCCTACAGCGCCTACGCCCTGGGCGCAAACAATGTGGCCAATGTTACCGGGGTGTACGTGGCCAGCTCCCTGCTTGAACCCCTGCCGGCCGCGCTTCTGGGCGGGGCCTGTATCGCCCTGGGCGTATGGAGTTATAGCAAAAAGGTGATGCTTACCGTGGGCAAAAGGCTTGTGGCCATGGACTCGTACTCGGCCTTCGTCACCGTGCTGGCGGTGGGGCTTACCGTGCATTTCTTCGCCTTTGTGGGCGTACCCGTCTCCACCTCCCAGGCAGTGATCGGGGCCGTGCTGGGGATCGGGCTTTTAAAGGGCGTGCAGACCATAAATCTGAAAATCTTATTTCTGGTGTTTTTCGGCTGGATCGGCACGCCGTGCATCGCCGTGCTTTTAACCTTCGGCCTTTATACGCTTTATAACCTGATTTTATGA
>CAZWYY010000060.1:0-21369 GCA_964638895.1 uncultured Spirochaetaceae bacterium
TAAAGACTTGGATAAGCGCCCGACCGGGATCGAACCGGCATCTCCAGCTTGGAAGGCTGGGGTAATAACCATTATACGACAGGCGCCTGAAATTTAGTTTTGGAGAATATACTATTTTGACCCAAAAAGGTCAAGCTTGGTGTGTAAAAGAATACACAATGCGGATTTCCGGGCCGAACGGATTTGAATTCTTGAAAGGTTGCCTGACCGCCATCGCTTGACAATTACGAGTTACCTGGTACAATTATGCCAATCTGAATACCTTGGAGATGATCACGATGAAAATAAGCGCATGTATCAAGGTTCTGGGCATAATCTGTAGTGTATTCCTGCTTGTCCTCGCCTGCAGAAATACACAGGCCAAAACATACCAGGGCCCGCATATCTCTTTTGATAAGACGGAATATGATCTGGGACGGATCGGGCAGAACGGGGAATATGGTTTCTCCTTTACATTTACCAACACCGGGTCGGATACACTCAACATACTGGACGTGAAATCCAGCTGCGGATGTACGGTGGTGGAACGGGGAAAAGATACGCTGGAACCGGGAGAGAGCTCGGAAATAAAGGGTACGTTTTACTCCCTAAAATACAAAGGCAGACTTGTGCGCGCCATTTCCGTGAAATCAAACGATCCGGATAACCGTGAAGTGATCCTGTATATCAATTCCATAATCGAAGAAGCGAGGCAATAATATTCATTTGACGGACGCCGCGTTTTTCCCTATTATATCATTTAGATGAAGAACACTGTATACCCCTATTTGGATCCGGACCGACCCGTAGAGAAACGTGTGGAAGACCTTCTTTCCAGAATGACGCCCGATGAAAAAATCGCGCAACTTCAGGCCCGCTGGGGTTTCGAAGTATTAGGGCCCTCCGGTGTCGATAAAAAAAAGTCAAGGGATCTCCTGGGCAACGGCATCGGCCAGATCTCCCGTATCGCGGGGATGATGCTGTTGTCGCCCTTTATCAGCGCCTGGATCATAAACTCAATCCAACGCTTCCTTAGAAAACACACCCGTCTGGGAATCCCCGCTATCGTGCATGAGGAATGCCTTGCCGGACTCCAGGCAAGGGACGCGACCAGTTTCCCGCAGATTATCGGCCTGGCCTCAACCTGGGAGCCGGAACTTGCGGAGAAGATGACCGGAATTATTCGGACGCAAATGCGGGCCATAGGTGTGTGCCAGGGGTTGTCGCCCGTTCTTGACATCGCGCGCGACCCGCGTTGGGGAAGAACTGAGGAAACTTACGGAGAAGATCCGTACCTGGTGTCGCGTATGGGCGCCGCGTATGTACAGGGGTTGCAGGGCGCTGATCCCGCACAGGGTGTGGTGGCCACGGCCAAGCATTTTATCGGGTATTCCATGTCCGAGGGCGGCCTCAACTGGGCCCCGCCGCACATAGACCGCAGGGAGCTATATGAGGTGTTCGCCAAACCGTTCGAAGCCGCTATCAAGATCTGCGGGCTGAGATCCGTTATGAATGCCTATAATGAGATTGACGGTGTGCCCTGCGCCGTATCACATGACGTCTTACAGAAACTGCTGCGTGAAAAACTCGGATTTGAAGGGTATGTGGTGGCTGATTACATGGCTGTGGCCACTGCATTCACCTATCATCACGTTACGGACGGTATGGCGGAGGCCGGTATACAGGCTTTGCAGGCCGGGCTTGATATCGAGCTGCCCACGGTTGAGGCCTACGGTCCTCCGCTGAAACAGGCATTGGAATCCGGCCGTGTCAACATGGAAACACTCGATACCTCCGTTAGACGGATTCTGAAGATCAAATTCGAACTGGGCTTGTTTGAGCGGCCCTATGTAAAAATGCGCAGCATAAAACGAATATTCTCAATGCCGGCAGGCAGAGAGCTTTCATTGGAAATCGCGCGCAAATCGATCATACTACTGAAAAATGATAACGGGCTGTTGCCATTGTCAAAAGATATATCCTCACTGGCGGTCATTGGTCCCAGCGCCGACAGCATGCGTAATTTACTCGGCGATTATTCGTATGTAAGCCAACTGGAGGGAGTGCTCGATTTTCTGCTGAATCCCAATACTGTTATGACCCAGGAAACTGCGGAAGCGGATAAAAAGCAGGCGCTGCGCTTCTATAGAGAAATTTTGAACGCCAAGGATGATGAGGCGTTTTCCAAAAAAGTATACAACGGCAAAACCGTGTACCGTGCCGTTCTGGATAAGGTGAAAACAAAGCGGTCTGTCCGCTATGCCAAAGGTTGCGGTATCCTCGATCCATCCGAACAAGGGTTTGCAGAGGCGGTCAAGCTGGCCGAAACCTCGGATGCGGTTATTCTGGTTGCGGGAGACCGCTGCGGCCTGAAGAAGAACTGTACAAGCGGTGAGGCGCGTGACCGTACGGACCTGAATCTTCCCGGTGTCCAGGAGAAGCTGCTGCGGGCCCTTGCGGCAACGGGTACACCCCTGGTACTCATATTAATCAACGGGCGTCCGCTGTCTTTGAAATGGGCCCATGAGCATGTACCCGCCGTAATCGAAGCCTGGATTCCCGGCGAACAGGGAGGGGCAGCCATCGCCGATGTATTGTTCGGGGATATCAACCCCGGGGGTAAACTTCCCCTCACCGTTCCCCGCAGCGTAGGCCAAGTGCCGATCTATTATTACCGCAAACCCTCCGGCGGCAGATCCAACTGGCATGGAGATTATGTGGACGAGTCGGTCAAACCCCTCTATGAGTTCGGCTATGGGTTAAGTTACACGACCTTTACCTATGATAATCTGAACATAACACCCACCGCCGTTGATACGCGCGGCGAGGTTACCGTATGCTTTACCGTCACCAACAGCGGAAACATGGCCGGTGACGAGGTGGCCCAGTTATATGTTCACGATGCGGAAGCGGACGTAACGCGTCCCGTAAAGGAACTGGCCGGGTTTAAGCGTGTACGTCTTGCCCCGGGTGAAACTTGTGAGATCGCCATTACCCTGAATGTCTCACAACTTGCGTTTTTGAACAGAAAAGGCGATCTGGTGGTGGAGCCGGGTAAGATTGAGGTGATGGTGGGCGGTTCATCCGAGGATATCCGTCTGCGCGGCGGATTTACCATAACGGGAAAAGAGCTGAAGCTCGCCTGCCGCACCGAATTTTTTTCACGGCCCCGTGTCAGGCCGCTCTAAAACGGTATTCAGGCCCTCTTACGCAGGATCAGCAGAAACATCCCCAGCCCCGCCGCATAGCATCCGGCGCCTACCAAAAAGGTCATACTGAACCCGTAGCTTACCGAGATAAATAGGGACCCCGCGGACCCGATCGTGGAAAACGCGCCGCTGATCCCGAACAGGAGAGAGGCGTATTCGGCGGATGTATTCTTTTTTACGATTTCCAGGGCATTTGGAAAGGGAATACCCATCAAAAAGGTAAGCGGCATAATCAGCAGAGCCGAGGCAAACAGCTTCGCGCCAAAATCAAGCGCGGCCAGAAAACGGAATATACCATCCAGGTACAGAAGGTCAATGCCGAGCAGTATGGGAATGGTCACGATGCACGCCACTACAATCCGGCGGGAAAAATACCTGCTGACAAAGCTGCCGATGCCGCTGAACAACAACAAACCGCCCAGTACCACAATCAGCGAATAGGTGGGAGAGCCGATAAAGCGCTGGAACTTCTGCATCAGCACCACCTCAACCAGCATATAGCCGAAGCCGATCACGGCCACAAAAAGATTGGGCACAAGCAGCGACATTTTATACTGCCGCAGCTTGGTCAGGATCAGCAGCACCACGGGAACGATCAGCACAAGGCTTAACAGGATTACCAGCCACAGAATTTCCTTTACCTCGTTTCTGTTCTGATACACATTAAAGGGGAAGGGATTGTCGTCGCGTACCGGTGCCAGGTCCAGTTTGTAGGGATACCCCACGTCATCCAGTATCTTTGTGAGGCGGTAGGTGTCCTCCTTATTCAGGCGGGCGTATGAGATCCAGAAGGTGTTGTACGAGGAACGGTTGAATTTTGACAGCACAAAGCGAATATCGTCTGTGTCGCCGATCTTTTTCAGGATCGAATTATAAAAAACATCAGCGGACAAACCTGAAGGCATCTCCGTCTCTTCGGTCCTGTCATGATCCAGCACAAATGCTTCTTCCTCCGTCCGGGCGCGCATGAACGGCGAGTACAGGAGTTTGACGTTATAATAATACCCGGAGGCGATGAGATTGTCGAGATACCCGTTGAACTCTTTAACCTCGGCCGGCGTGAAGGGCGTGCGCTTTATGGTCAAGGTACGGAAGGCGCCGCCGCCCTCGGCGAAATCCCAGCTGAAGATATGGATGCAGTCTTCGGGGTGCGTAATCCCCATTTCACGCATGGCCTGTTTGATGGTATTAAGAAACTTTAAAAAGAAAAAATGCGTGCGCCGGTTGACGATGATCTCTTCGTATACGACATATCCGATGTCGGTGATTTTATCCAACAACAGCTTTGTGCCTTCTACCGTGTGAAAATGTTCGGGACTCAAGGTACAGATGGGACTGTGCTCCATATGGATGTTCATCAGCGAGATGATATCGTAATGCTCATCCGTATTTTCCAGAAACGACCGCCCTTCCCCCTCATATACGTCCACGTCGTCATAGGGGCGGTGGGCGAAATCGGCAAACTGGGCATGTTCACTCATGGTACGCAGTACGATCGGATTTATCTCGATGCCGCTTACCTTGGCATCCGGCAGCCGTTTACACGATTTTACGATGCCGTCCGCGGAAAGGCCAACAATAAACACCTTGGGACTTTTCTGGCTGGGTATGCGCGGCACACGGGGATCAAAATACGCGCCGTTGTAACTGTCTATTCCGTCCAGGATCACGCCGTCAACGGACATAAACATATAATCGTCGTCACCGGTGTACTCCACCCTGCCCAGCATATTATCCTCGGAAAGCATGATCCGGTGGTTTAAGGTAAAGGTCTTGTACAGGTCCCTCAGTGACCCGTGGTATTTGATGTCATAATTAAGATCAAAGCATGGGAAATGTCCCAGGGCGGTCAAAAGATATTTGGCGCGCAGGTCATCATATGCCGTGCCGTTCAGCCTATAGACATGATTCTGTTTGTCCTCTTGGTATACGCGCGTCAGGAAGGACCTGTCGTAATTTTTATCAAAAGACATGTCGTATTTAGTTTCGATCTCCGGGACAAGCTCATATTCGAACACATCGGCCGGTATGGAATCTACCCCGTCTATGGGTGTGACATGCTCCAATAAACGTACGGGGAAAAAGGCGAATCTTGGTTTAAACCCCAACACCCGCAGGAAATACTCCACGCGCTTCCTGTCGTATGCGTCTGACGTGAACGCGTAGGTGCCGTCGGCCTGTTTTTTATACACGGAACGGAAAAAATCCAGCGTATAATTTTTCCTGAAGCGGCCGGCCCCTGCGGGCGGCATTTCCGCCATGATTTTGTTTTCGAAAATCCCGGCCGGAATGACCTCCGGCAGGGAAAGGTTGTCTCCGATAAAACCGACAAGCCGGAATACGGCAACCAGGCAGATTATTACCGCGGGAACCTTTAGTAACAGGTGGCCGATCTTCAGGCAGAGCAGCAACACCACCAGGATGGGAACGAACATCAGGATAAAAATACAGTTTTCGCTTTTAAACACGGGCACCATGAGGATCGGAAAAAGAACACCCAAGGCCGAAGAGATGAGATTGGTAAAATACACGCTGTTGGAGTTGCGCTTGGCGAAGATGACCGCGATGATGATGGAAGCGAAGATGAACGGCAGGATCAGGAAATAGGGATATTTAACCGATCCGATGTTGATGATATTGTAATAGGATAACACAATTGAAAAAAGCAGGCCCGCGCTTGCCGCCGCCATGATAATCTCGATTTTAATTCTGTGCAGATAAAATCCCAGGATGCTGCCGGTGGCGATTCCCAGCATGGCTATTGAAATGATCAAGGTGGCGTTCAGGTAATTTGTGGCGAAAAGCAGCACATGGAACTGGATAGTTTCGAAGGCAATGACAAAAAAAGAGGTAAGAAAGATCGCGCTGAAAAAGACAACCGAGTCCGGTAGTTTAAGCCGGTGCGGTGAAAGCATTTTATTGCCCGCCCGGACCATGGCCGCCGCCTGCTGCAGAATGGGCCGTATTTTTTCCCGTGTAAGGCGAAGCCTTTGCAGCACCTTTTCCAGGACGCCGCCCAAAACGGCAAGGATGGATTTGAGAAGCGTATACATTTTTTGGGCAAAGCCTTGTATGCTTTGTAAAATGCCGGTTTTTCGCTTTTTTGCCATAGATTACAAGTTGTGATAATAGGTGTTTTTCCGATAAAGGTCAATTATATTTTTACCCGAGCAGGGACCTTTAGAAAAATGATAAAGTAGTTGAAGAAGAATAAATTTTGAGATATAGTATACAAAATTATACCTATTATTAAAAAAGGATGGCAGACAGCAATGGGTTTAAGGGGAGAGATCTTTTCTTCAAGAGCGGTATCAGGCCGGCGCACCTATTTTTTTAATGTCAAAGAAAACAGGAACGGTGATTTATTTTTAAATATCGTAGAGAGTAAGAAAAACGGTGAGAACGATTTTGAAAGACATTCGCTTATTGTGTTTCATGAAGATCTTGAGAATTTTCTGGACGGTTTTCATAAGGCCGTTGATTTTGTAAAAACTAAACAGTCTTAAAAGATTTTCTGTGAATAGGTGAGACCCCAAGACAGCTAAGTCTTTGCCTGTGTTCTTTTGTAGGATATCCCTTATGCTTTTCAAAAAGATATCCGGGTTCAATCCTGGCGTAGCGTCTCATCCACAGGTCGCGTTGTGTTTTGGCGATGATGGATGCCGCCTGAATTGCCGGCACATAGGTATCGCCTCGTATTACCGCCCTGCAGGCCAGGTTCGAGGCAGGTATAAACTTCCCGTCCACAAGGACAAGGTCCGGTGTGAGGGGCAGGGTAGCGAGCGCCCTGGCCATGGCCAAAAGCGTGGCAAAATGAATATTATACCGGTCGATCTCCTCGGGCCAGGCCCACCCCACGGAACAGGCCGTCGCCCTCTTTCGTATTATACGCGCGGATTTCTCGCGTTCCCGCTCGCTCAATCGCTTTGAATCATTCAGGCATTCCAGGGGAAACGATTCGGGCAGAATTACCGCCGCTGCCGTTACCGGGCCTGCCAGGGGTCCCCTCCCCGCCTCGTCCACACCACAGGTAATCTCCATCCGCTTGTCTGCTTTCAGGGAAAATCAAAGGGTTCACTCACCCACTGGGCGGGATTTACAACTACGCCGTGCACCCTCATTTCCCAATGCACATGCGGTCCGGTGGCAAGTCCCGTATCCCCCATCAGGCCGATAAGCTGTCCCTTGACCACCCTCTGGTTTTTTGTCACCTCCAGTTTACGCATATGGGCGTACATTGTAAGCACGCCCTGGCCGTGATCGATAATCACCGCGTTGCCGAACAGATGCAGCCGTTCCGCCAGCACCACAACCCCCGCATTGGAGGCATGTACCGGCGTGCCCGCCTTGTTGGCGATATCAATACCACCGTGCACGCTGTACACCTTTGCATTGAACACGCGCTGCTCGCCGAAATCCGAGGTTGTACGGCCTGTTGCCGGTCTGATAAACCCCTGCCGCCACAGCTGCCTTTCGCTTAATACGGCAAATGCCGCCCTCGTTTTCCGGTAATCCTCCCGAATGGCCTCATAATCCGTCAACAAGCCGGCCTTTACCGGGGAAAGGGTGATGGCCTCCTTATGGAATCCTTTCTGCAATAACCTGATCTCAAGCGCAAGGTCGGTACTGTTTCCCGCAAGATCGGTTGCGTGCATGACCAGCGGAAAAACCTTTGCCGGCTGCAGCACCGGTATGCCCATCAGCGCCCTGTATACCGTATTTCCGCCTTCTTGGGCGAAGCATCCGTATGTCTTTTCTAAAAATACGGCCTCCAGATTTTGAAGCTTCTCGCCCGCCCTGATAAACACGGCCAGGGTATCGCCCTGGAAGGTGTTTGTGGATGTGTTCAACACGGACAGAACGGGAGGTGTTCTGTCTACGATTATTTCATAGCGCCGGCTGCCGACATGGCCGAAGAGCGAGGTGTCCGCGGTCTGAATCAGAAGCTCATGCCTGCCCTCCGGAAGTTCACGCGAATCAAAGGCAAACACTTCGGACGCCTGTTGCGAGTCTCCGTTCCATCTGTCAATCAGATTGCCGTCCACAAACATGCCGATGCTGCCCACGGCGGTCTGCTCATCACGCGCCGTTACCCGCAGGCATACCGTGTCCCGGAAACTGAGTTCCGGTTTCAGGCCGCTGACGGTCACAAGCGGAGCTCCGGTGTCGCCCAGCCAGGGCACCACGCTTACAAGTACCTCGAAGACCAGCAGCAGGACAAGAAGCCCATAGCTGATGCCGATAAACAGAAGTTTCTCTTTGGAGGAAAAAAAATCCTTCAACAACTTCATTTATTTCTTTGTAGTGGGAAACCGGGTGAAAGTCAATACAACGGGTATGATTTAACCACTTGCATCTTCTGCGAAAAATGGTATGATAGGCACTTACTAAAGACTTCATGACCCCAAAGGAGATTTCAAGATTTTGACTCTTTCCGTTTTCCTCTGGACCGCCCTCTGGACCCTGCTGCCCATATCCGAGCTGCGGGGCGGACTGCCCTTTGCCATCGCCAACGGCATGCCCGACCTTTTGGCCTATGCCTATTGTGTGGTATTGAATATGCTGGTTACCCCGGTTGTTTTTCTTTTTCTGCAGACCCTGCACAAACTCCTCATGAACTGGAAGGGGTACGCGTCATTATTTGGCAGGCTGGTCGAACGATCCCGCGCCAAGGTCAAGTCCAAGGTGGATAAATACGGGTATCTGGGGCTGGCACTTTTCGTGGCCATACCCCTGCCGGTAACGGGCGCCTATACGGGGGCGCTTGGGGCCTGGGTCCTGGGTATGGACAAGAAAAAAGCCTTTGCGGCCATCGCCCTTGGGGTGTGTATCTCCGGAGTCATCGTCTATACCGCGGTGCAGCTCGGCATCCGCCTGTTTTTTAAGGAGATCGGGTAGACGCTTATGCCTATCAACTACCCGTCCCTGTTAAACGCGCCCCAGCTCGCGGCCGTACAAAATATCCGGGGACCGCTGCTTATCCTGGCCGGAGCCGGCTCAGGCAAAACCCGCGTTATCACCTACCGCATCGCCCACATGCTGGAAAAAAATATCGCCCAGAAGTCCATTTTGGCCGTTACCTTTACCAACAAGGCGGCACGAGAGATGGTCAAACGCATCAGGGAGCTTACATCCAGAAAGGTCACGCAGTTGACGGTGTGTACATTTCACGCGTTCGGGGTCAGGGTGCTGCGCGACTGGGGAAGACACCTGGGGTACAGGCGGGAGTTTACCATATATGACCAGACCGATAAAATTTCCCTGATTCGTGAACTGGCGGCGGAAAGGGGGATGCACGGCGAATCGCTGGACCTGTACGCGGTGTCCGAACTTTTTTCAGCGATTAAGCACGGCAGGCGCGAATGGGATGAGGAGGCGGCGGCCTTTCAGGGGTTGTTTCATGATTACCATGAGCACCTTAAGGCCTACCAGGCCCTGGATTTTGATGACCTGATAGTGCTTCCCCTCCATTTGTTTCGTGAGGTTCCGGAGGCATTGGAAGCGTATCAGGAACAGTTCCGCTACGTTTTGATTGATGAGTTCCAGGATACCTCATTAAGCCAGTATGAGTTTATCAAATCAATCGCCCTGGCGCACGGAAATATCTGTGTGGTGGGCGACGACGACCAGTCCATCTATTCCTGGCGCGGGGCGAACTATGCGAATCTTACCAGGTTTGAAGAGGATTTTCCGGAATATACCGAAATCAAGCTGGAACAAAACTACCGCTCCACCAAAACGATTTTGACCGCGGCCAACAGCCTCATCTCCCATAACACCAGGCGCAAGGATAAAATACTCTGGAGCGGCCTGCCGCAGGGCGAGCCCATCGCAATCTACCAGGCCGCGGACGAACGAAGTGAGGGGGAGTATATCGCACGCGCCATCCGCTCGCTGGCCATTCGCCGGAGTATATCCTATGATAATATAGGCATCCTGGTACGAACGAATCACCTTACCCGACCGTTGGAAGAGGCCCTGCTTATGCATAATATCCCGTATTCCGTGGCCGGGGGTATGAGTTTTTTTGAGCGGAAGGAAATAAAGGACATTGTCTCCTACCTGAAGGTGATTGCCAATCCGGACGACAATGTGAACCTGCTGCGGATCATCAACCTGCCCCGCCGCAGCATCGGTAAGCAGGCGGTGATGCACCTGTTGACCGAGGCGGAAAAACAAGGCTCTTCCCTATACGCGGCGATGTGCGGGCTGCCCGGCAATACCTCACCGGTATTCAGCAAAAAAAACCGAGAAGCAGTAAAGGAGTTCGTGGAATTGATCGAGCTGTACCGCGGAAAAATGTCCGCCCCGAAAAAACTGGCGCAGCACCTGCGATCGCTGGTGGACCGGATCGACTATTTTGGGTATCTGGTATCCGTGTATAAGAAAGAGGCCGCCGCCCGGCGAAAATATATGAGTGTTGAAAGCCTGGTAAACTCGCTTGCCGATTACGAACATGATCCGGACAATCTTGACACGACCTTGTATGATTACCTGAACCGCATCACCCTGTTAAGCAGGGACGATCTTAAGGAAGATGAGACCGAACAGAAAATAAACCTGATGACCGTACACGCCGCCAAGGGACTGGAGTTCGACACCGTGTTCATCGCGGCCTGCGAGCAAGATATATTTCCCCACGCGCGCTCATTAGGCGAGAATGAGGAGAGCGGTGAGGAGGAGCGCAGGCTGTTCTACGTGGCCCTGACCCGGTCCAAACGCAAGCTGTTTATTACCTCCGCCGCCTCACGCAGAAAAAAGGGAGAGGTGTGCGAATCACTTCCCTCGCCCTTTCTGGAAGAACTGCCGCCTGATATCATTGAGTACGCGAAAGAGGA
The DNA here is from genome assembly GCA_964638895.1 of uncultured Spirochaetaceae bacterium. Classification (GTDB taxonomy): domain Bacteria; phylum Spirochaetota; class Spirochaetia; order SZUA-6; family RPPD01; genus JAFGGG01. The sequence goes on from CAZWYY010000060.1 coordinate 11,027, forward strand.
AGAGGTGGTAAACAGCGACGAGGCGGTTCACTACTTCGACCGGCTTAAAAAAAACTTTACCTAACAGCCGCCGCACGGTTCCGGTTTTTCAGCGGCGGCAACCTACCTTTTAATTTTTAGGCGGATAATCCATACTGTAGAATACCAGCCCGGATACCGGCTTGGGGTAAAAATGCGTGGACTTGCGCGGCATTTTTTCGTTGTTGTCCGCGATTGAAATCACGTCCTCCAGGCGCGTGGAATTGAGTATCAGCGCCACCTGCATCTTGCCCTTACGGACGCTCTCAATCGCCTCGTTCACGTCCTTGGTATACTCGATATTGGTCTGCAGGGAGAGCTGCTCCTCCGTGATGCCCACTATTTTATTGAGGATCAGCGTGTTGAGGATATTGACATCCAAGCGCTTCCATTCCGAGGAGGTGTCCAGGCGCACCATCTCTTCATAGGCCTCGGCGTCCTTGAGTGTGGCCAGATAATAGCGGTTCATGGACATGATGTACGCCCCGAATTTGTGTTCTCCGTTGTCCGCGTCGTTAAGGTCGCGCAGCCACCGCCGTCTGACCTCGGCCTCATCCTGGGCGGTAAACGGGTAGGATTTCACATGAAAATGTTCCTGTATTCTGGTATTGAGCTCGGAGAGATTCGAGATATTGAGATTGTGCAGCATGCGATGGGTGGGAAGAATGGTAAGCCCCTCATGATCGGTGTTCACCAGGAACATCATGATATACTCCCAGGGCGCCGAGGGGCCCGCGTCCGGATATTTACGCCGCATATTGTCGCGGATGGTCAGCATGGTCTGATAGCGGTGGTGACCGTCCGCGATATATATCTTCAGGCGCTGCATTGTTCTGGAGATGATATCGCACTTTTCCGGATCGACCAGCCTCCATAGTCTATGGCGCACGTTGATGTTTCGTTCCAGGTAATCGACGATCGGTGTATCCTGTTCGCACTCATCCAGGATATTGTCGATGATATAGGCCTTGTCCCGATAGATGCCCCAGATGTATTCGGTCTGGGTATTGGTGACCTCGGTCAGCTTTATCCGGTCCTCAACCGGTTTCTGCATTACCTTTTCATGGGGCAGAATGCGTTTTTTATCATAGTCCTGCAGGCGCACGGCCCCGATAAACCCCTTGACCTTTTTACGCCCGATCTCCGGGATATCAAAGGCCTGCTCATACACCCAGAAGGACGGCCTGTTTGCCTCGTGAATGACATCGGCCTCCCTCCATTTTTTCAACAGATCACGCGCACGGGTATAACGATTATTTGTTTCAGTATCACCTGTTTCTATCCTTCCCAGGATGAGTCTGATTACATTGTTCTCATGCTGTTTATAATAGGCCTCCTGCTGCTCCGCGGAAATAACGTCGTAGGGTTGTGATAAACACAGACCCACCTCGTCGATTTTTTTGGGGTTGTAATGCATGGCCTTAAAGGGCTGTACGTCATTGATGATTTCTGTCATATCTTCCTCTCAATCAGGCAAAAAATAAGTTCCCTCTATTTTATAAATTGCGCAAGGGCTGTCAAGGGGCGGAAACGAAGTTCAAATGGATTGCTTTTTATACCCCAAGGGTGTACTCTCCAGACATGGATCAGGTTGCCGGTGAAACCTATTTTACGGTTTCACAAATCACCTCACTTATCAAAACCATGCTTGAGGAATCCTTTCCCTATGCGGCCGTAGAGGGCGAGATCTCAAACTTCCGCCCATCGAGCACCGGTCATTACTATTTCAGCCTCAAGGACCAGGAGGCCGTCATCTCGGTGGTCATGTTCAAAGGCAGCCTGGGCAGGCTCAAGTTTCAACCCCGGGACGGCATGCTGGTCCGCGCACGCGGAAGCATTTCGGTGTACGCCAAACGCGGCGGCTACCAGCTTATCTGCGAGGAGATGATAGAGGCCGGTGAGGGAAACATATTTATGATGCTCGAGGAACGCAAGCGCCGTCTGACCGAGGAAGGGCTTTTCGCCGAAGAGAGAAAAAAACCGCTGCCTCTGCTGCCCGAAACCGTGGTGATCATCACCTCACCCACGGGAGCGGCGTTGCGTGATATCCTCCGGGTCCTGCGGCGCAGGCACGCGGGCGTGAACCTCGTCATCCTTCCCACTCAGGTGCAGGGCGATGAGGCGGCGCCGGTGATTGCCTCGCGTCTGCGTACGGCCAATGAATACAGGCTCGGCGATGTCATTATCGTGGGACGCGGGGGAGGCTCACTGGAAGACCTGCTGCCCTTTTCCGCGGAAGAGGTGGTACGCGCGGTCGCAGCATCCGCCATCCCGGTAATATCTGCGGTGGGGCACGAGGTTGACATCGCCCTTTCCGATCTGGCCGCGGATATGCGCGCGCCCACCCCTTCGGCCGCGGCGGAGATCGTATCCGCATCAAGGGATCAAATTCTGGCCCGGGTGACCGATATTAAGGATATGTTGATACAAACATCACGCGGTAGGGCCGAACAACTGCGACTCAGGTATGCCCAGTTTTCCATAGACAACCTTGAGCGGTACTTCAGAGCATCCGTGCAGCCCGTGTATTTTCGCCTTGACGACGCCAAGGAACAACTGCTGTACGGTATGCGCGAGCACGTAACCGGGTACTCGCACAGGCTGGAGCTGCTTACCGGCCAACTTGAGGCCCACTCACCGCTGGCCGTGCTGCGACGCGGGTATGCCGTTGTCACAGACAAAGAAAGCGGAAAACTCATCCGCTCCGCCCGCGATACGGCCAAAGGAGAAGAGCTTGACATCAGGTTGTATGACAGCCGCTTGGATGCCGAAGTAAAGGAGACATACGATCATGAGTAAATTCGAAGACCGTCTTAAACGCCTTGAGCAGATAGGTGAGCGGATAAAACAGGGTGAGCTGGAGTTGGAATCAAGCATCGCCCTGTTTGAGGAGGGTATCAAACTGGCCAAAACGCTGGAGAAGGATCTTTCCAAAATAGAACGAAAAATCGAAATCCTGATCAACGAACCTGAAAAAGAAGGCCAGGCGCCCAAGATGGAGCTCTTCCCCGACCTGGAGCCCGGGGAAGAGGGGCATGAATAGCACAGCGTCTTTATCCGTTACCCAGCGCCCTCAAACCGGCCAAAATCGTTTCCCTGTTTGCCAGATGCTCATCCAGTTTTTCCCGTTGCCCGGCCACAATGTGCGGCGGGGCCTTGCCGGTAAACTGGGGATTCTCCAATTTTTTTCTGCTGAAGGCTATCTCCTGATCAACCTTGCGCAGCAGCTCGGTCAGGCGGGATTTTTCCGCGCTGTCGTCGATGACATCGTGAATTATTACCTCGCAGTTGGCGGCGATCTTGGTTGCTGAACCGGGAATCCGCCCGGTATCGACCGAGAGGTGGAGCCGCCCGACGCCGGCCAGACGGGTTATAATCGTACCGTGCCGCTCAAGAAAGAGACGGTCCCCGTTATCACACCTTATGGTAACTTCAACCTTGATTTTAGGGGAAAGCGTGCGCTCGGAGCGGACCTCCCTAACAGCCTTCACAATATCCTGTAGGCGTACGAAATCCGTCACGGCCCGGTCATCACCCAGCTCCGGCGGTACGGAAGGCCAGGGGGCCTGGATCAATAACTCGCTTGCTTCAAGCGGCATAAGGGCGCCCAAACCGCGTCTGGGCGCGTATTCATTGAGAATCTGCCACAGGTACTCAGTGATAAAGGGGATGAACGGATGCAGCAGACGCAGCACCTGATCCAGGCACAGGGCCAGGATCTGTTGTGCCGTTCCGGCTTCAGGGCTGCCGGTATCGGACAGCCTTTGCTTACAGAGTTCCAGGTACCAGTCGCACAGTTCCTGCCAGAAAAAGGCGCGTATGGCGTTTAAGGCATAGCTGGGGTTATAGTCCTCAAGCCCGCGTTCAACCTCTTTTACCACCACGCTCAGGCGCTGGAGTATCCATCTGTCTTCAAGGGCGAGCTTCGAGAGTATACGTTCGTCGCACGGGGTATCCTGCAAATTCATAAACACAAAACGCGCCGAGTTCCAAAGCTTGGTGCAAAAGGCCCGCCCGTTTTCAAAACGCTCGCTGATCAGCGTGGCCTGGGGCAGGTCCGGCAGGGTGCCAAGCACGTCAAACTCTTTTCCGCACGCTCCCGGACGCAGGCTGCCGTCATTATTTTTTCCGCATACATAACAGAAGATGTTCTTTCCGTGACGAGTGATACCCAGGTCGTTATGATAACCGCATTCCGGACAGACCGCGGTCACCGGAAGACGGATGTCCTGCGTACCGGTCTGCATATCGCAGAGTACGTACCGCATGGCGTCCGTGCCGTAGGTCTTGATGATGTCAACGGGGTCTATGCCGTTGCCCTTGGATTTGCTCATCCGCACGCCCTTGCCGTCCAGAATGTTGGCGTGAATGAACACGTCATGAAACGGGATGTCACCCAGGCAGTACAGTCCGGCCAGCACCATGCGGGCCACCCAGAGCGTGATGATATCCCTGGCCGTTACCAGGCAGCTTCCCGGATAGTAGTAGGCAAGACAGTCCTCTCCTCCGTCAACCCCGCCCAATGGGGATTGCCCCCGCTCAATCGGCGCGGTTTCGGGGTCGGGCCAGCCCAGGGTGGAAAAGGGCCACAGCGCCGAAGAAAACCAGGTGTCAAGCACGTCAGGGTCCCGGGTAAACCCGTGCGCCTCCAGAAGTGAGATGAACTCCGTATCGTCATCCAACAGGCAGATCTCCAGGCGCGCCTCGCCCGAAGTGTTCAACTCCGCCGCATCCTGTTCCATAAAGGCGTTTGGGTCAAGCAGGCGCGAGGTTTCGCTTGCCGTGTCGACCATGCGCACCAGCAGCCGGTCAGGCGCATCCTCCAATTTATGGAACAGGTCACGCAGGGCGTGAAACATGCCGTCACCGTCCGGCGTATCCGGACCTCCCGCGGCGATCTGCTTGGACCAGACCGGTATCCTGTGCCCCCACCACAACTGCCGTGAGATGGGCCAGTCGCGTTTTTCACCCAGCCAGTCCAGGTAGGTTTTGGCGTAGCGCTCCGGGTGGATCTTCACCCTGCCCGTGGTGACCGCGTCCATGGCCGCCTGCACCAGACCGGGGCTTGTATACTCTTTTTTTGTTCCTCGGCCCATTATAATCCCGCCGGGGATGTCTCCCATGGCGATAAACCACTGGTCCGAAAGGTAGGGCTCTACCGGCGTCTTGCTGCGATCGCTGTGCCCGATCTCAACAACGCGGTCTTCGATCTTGTCCAGGAAACCGCGCTGCTCCAGGTCCGACACCACCTTGTCCCGCGCCGCGAACCGCTCCAGCCCCCGGTAGGGTCCGGCGGCGTCGTTAAGCGTACCGTCGGGATTGAGGATGTTGATGATGTCTATATGCCCGCGATGACGCTGCCAGACCCCGTAGTCGTTATAATCATGGGCCGGGGTTATTTTCACGCACCCTGAGCCAAGCTCCGGCTTGGCCCACTCATCACAGATCAGGGGGATAGGACGGTCAAGCAGGGGCAGTATCACCATTTTTCCGGCGCGCGCCATGTCACGCAGCGTAAGCAGCAGGGGCAGCACCCTCTCCCGCCGCCGCTTCAGGGATTCGATCTCGTTCTCCAACTCCTGTCTGACGCTTTGTGAGGCGCTTGCCTCATGCTCCCGCTCCAGTCGGGAGAGGGCGGCGGTCAGGGCGGCCCCGGGATCCGGGTGTACGGCCACGGCCGTGTCGCCCAGCATGGTTTCCGGCCTGGTGGTAGCCACCACGACATACGCCGGCTCACCCTTTGCCGGTTCAATCACCGGATAACGCAGGTGCCAGAAATGGCCTTCCACGCTTTCATAGTACATTTCATCGTCGGAGATGGTGGTATGCAGAAACGGGTCCCAGTTTACCAGCCGCTTGCCGCGGAAAATCAACCCGTCCGCGAACATTTTAAAAAAGGCCTTTCGTACGGCCCGGGCGCAGACACTGTCCATGGTAAAGCGCTGGCGTGACCAGTCGCAGCTGCAGCCCATGCGTTGCTGCTGCTCAATGATCCGCGCCTGGTACTGGTCCTTCCACCGCCAGATGCGCCGTACCAGGCCCTCACGGCCCAGATCATGGCGGGTAAGTCCCTCCAGTTCGTTTAAGCGCTTCTCCACCACGGCCTGCGTGGCGATCCCCGCGTGATCGGTTCCCGGCATCCACAGGGTGTTGTCCCCTTTCATGCGGTGCCGGCGGATAAGCAGGTCCTGCATCACATTGTCCATGGCGTGTCCCATGTGCAGGGCCCCGGTGACATTAGGCAGGGGCATCATCACCACATAGCGTTTTTCCGGCGGACGTTTATCCGGCCGGGCCAAGAATGAGTTGTGTGAAAGCCATTTTTTATAGATTTTTTGTTCCACCCGTTCGGGCTCGTACAGCTTTGTCAGCTCTTTGTTCTGTTTCATGGTTCTACGGAGATTATTGTTATACGATATGTACGAAAAAGTCAATTGAAGCGACTTACTGTAACACGGATTACGCAGATTTTAAAAGAGTTGGCCGTGTATCATAACTCTTTATTTAAAAAAATTTGCATTGCCTTATAATTTTAAATAGCATTGAAAATGATATAAAGCAGCAAAGAATGGCGAAACAAAACAAAACCAGACTGACAGTAGGTATGCTGATAAACACTTTCGATGAGGATTATGAAGCCGAGGTGTGGAATCATATCGCAGATGCAGCCAAAGACTATGATGTTAATTTATTGTTTTTTGCGGGAAGGTCGTTATCATCCCCGTATGGCAAAGAATATCAGTATAATATTATTTATAATTTGGCTGGCGAACAGAACCTCGATGGTTTAATTATCTTGACAGGAACTATAGGGACGCATATATCCTTTAAGGAACTGACGAGGTTCTGTAAACAATTCGGGCAATTACCGGTTGTATGTATCGGCCAAAATATAAAAGGAATCCCAAGTATATTATTTGATAATGAGGTTGGCCTTGGGGAATTGATCGACCATCTTGTGCTTGTTCATGGATATAAACGAATAGCGTTTATCAGAGGTCCTGAAAGTCACCAGGAAGCTAAGATACGATATAACACCTATCTCAATACATTAAAAAAACATAACATACACTTTGATCCGGATTTGGTTGTTTCCGGTAATTTTTGGTATGATACGGGAGAAGAAGCAGTCAAAATATTATTGGAAAAGCGAAATGTAAAATGTGATGTTATCGTATCTTCTAATGATTACATGGCTATCGGCGCCATTGAATATCTGCAGGGAAAGGGCATCAGGGTTCCCCAGGATATAGCGCTGACCGGATTCGATGATATTAAACAAGACAAGACCCTGAATCCTCCCTTAACCACGGTTACCCAGGCTATCTATGGGCAGGCAAGAAAGGCATTGGAAATATTACTGGCCCAAATAAAGGGAGAGAAGGTACCGGACAAATTGTATATACCTTCCAACGCCGTTTTCAGACAGTCATGCGGCTGTTCCCCTCATTCAATTTCTTATTTTGATTCGGAAATAAAATATCAAACAACAAATAAAGGAAAATCATTTAAATATATAGAGATTAATCAAGAGAAAATATTTGCAGACATAATAAGCGAACTTAAAGATAGAAGCATTAATGATAAAAAATTTTTTACGTGGCTGCATAAAGTTCTCCGAAGCATTATTACATGCTTAAGATCCGGAGATTATATGAATAAAGATTTTGTAGATACTATTTCACAATTACCCGTTACCCATATGGGAATCGCCAGAGACGAAGCGTTTTGGTACGATATAATAAAAATACTTTATTCCAATATTCTTATTAATGTAACTGATAATGACGCGATTTTATTGCTTGAACTCATTTATCAAAAGGCTATGCTTGTATTGAGTGAACTGCTTATAAGATCCAATCCTTTTCAAAGTATGAGTGAACATTATACAAATATTAGGTTACGTCAAACAAATCTCGTATTAATCACTTCGTTTGAATTAAATAAGTTGTTTAGTGTGTTGGCCGATCATTTACCGGAGTTGGGCATAAACAGGTGCTACATTTCTTTGTATATGGGCCAAGTAAAAAGAAAACAAAAATATATGTGGGATATTCCCCAAAAATCACAATTGGTATTTGCCTTTTATAATAATCATTTTTTTTCCATGAAGGATAAAAAAATTATTTTCCCCACTTTTGAACTGATGCCGAAAAAATATTTTCCCGGCCAGAAGCGCCACACGTTGATACTTTTGCCTTTGGTCTTTGAAGATGAGCATTTTGGTTTCATTATTTTCGAACTGGGGTCGCAGATAACCTACACATACGAATCATTGCTGGTTATTATCAGCAGCTCAATTAAGGGCGCCCTGCTTTTCAAAAAGCAAAATGAGGCGGAACAGCTGCTTAGGGAACAGAGCAATAATCTGAGTCAAAATTTGGAAAAAATGCGAAAGGCCATGGCTGGGTTTATTCGAACCATGAATTCTACTGTGGAGGTAAGAGATCCATATACCGCCAATCACCAGGTTCGTGTTTCCGATCTGGCGCGGTGTATCTCTACTGAGATGCAACTTGATCCTCATATTATTGAAAGCTTACGGATGGCTGCCATAATCCATGATTTGGGCAAGATATATGTGCCTACGGATATTCTTAATAAACCCGGTAAACTGACGGAGCCTGAGTTCACTATTATTAAACGACATCCCCAGGTAGCCTTTGATATTCTGAAATATATAGATTTCCCGTGGCCCATTGCCCAGATTATCCTGCAACACCATGAAAGATTGGACGGATCGGGATATCCGCAGCGGTTAAGAGGAAAAAATATTTTAATAGAAGCTAAAATATTGGCCGTAGCGGATGTTGTGGAGGCCATGTCTTCCCACCGGCCCTACAGGCCTGCCTTGGGAATAGATAAAGCACTCGCTGAAATCACCAAAAATAAAGGCATTCTTTATGATCCTGAAGCTGTTGATGCCTGTGTGAGGCTGTTTCATAAAAAGGGGTATACGTTTAAGTGAGTCTTTATCGGTCAAGCGGATTACTACAACATCTTTAATAGTACAAATAAAGAAACTATAAGCCTCGCACTACACTGCACACCTTTACGCCATACCACGCGCCTGCCTGGACTGGTCGGAAAAGGGGCGTATTGCTTTTTTCACCACGTCCATATTTAAAGCTCTGAAGCGGCCGTTTCACTTTTTTTTATCTCAATAATTTCCAGAGTGATGCTTGTTTGATAGCCGTACTGATGATATTCAACCACGTCATAATGCAGGTAGCCGATGACAACATCGCCTGCTTTCAGTTTTTCTTTCAACTCTGAATCGGGAAAGGATATCGCGTTTATACGTATGTCTTTTAAATTGCCGATTTTATACGGGTCTAAATTTTTTTCATCCGGGATTATTCTGATTATTTCTCCCTCGGCAATGTAGGGAACTCGTAATATTTCGGGTTTATCTTCATCGTCCGGCACGTATTCTTCATACAACGCGGTTATCCTGCATTCGACCTTGGCCATCTCATAAATAATAAGCGCGTATATCGCCGCGGACAATAATAAAAACCACAGCAAGACGATAATTAAGCGTAAATTCGGGTTTATTATCGCATACCCGCGATTACCGGTATTTGATTCATTCATACCTATTCCTATCTATTAAAATTATAGAACATTGTGATTACAAATAACATCATTATTCCGCCTTATTTTGAAATAATATTTTTGTTTTTATATGTGGTATATTTGAAAAGATGAGAAAAACCATGGCCCATTGCCCGGATTATCCTGAAACACCATAAAAGATTGGACGGATCGGGATATCAGCAGCGGTTAAGAGGAAAGAAAATATTATTGGAAGCCAAGATATTAGCCGTAGCGGATGTTGTGGAGGCCATGTCATCCCACCGGCCCTACCAGCCTGCCTTGGGAATAGATAACGCACTTGCTGAAATTATTAAAACCAAAGGTATTCTCTATGATCCTGGCGTGGTTGATGCCTGTATAAGGCTGTTTCATAAGAAGGGGTATAAATTCAAGTAAGTCCCTATCGGTCAAACGGATCACGGCTTTTCAGTTTCTGTTAATCACCAAAAAAGCATTCAGTTGTCTGCCGCTCACTCGCGCTGAAGTAACGGGAGGCGCGTATACAAGAAAGAAACCCGATAGAAAACCGTTTTATGAAACGCTTTTGTGTGTATAGATTCTGTAATAATTGACTTAATTTAATTCCTTTTCGGCCGTTTTTTCTCGATTTATAAGATATTTTCTTGAAAAGCATTATCCATGCTGCTAATATCTGTTGCAGGAGGTGCTACTATGCGGAAATATACAATTTTATGCATTATTTTTATGTTTTTTTCTCTAAACGG
>CAZWYY010000061.1:0-21045 GCA_964638895.1 uncultured Spirochaetaceae bacterium
CTGCAGGTAATAATGGTTATTATTGCTGTAATTATTATTATTTGAAATAAAAAGTTAATTATGTGATTTTTCATTATACTTTCTCCTTTATTATTAATTCTATCATACCAGTCCTAAATAGATTGTATCAAAGATATATTCTATTCCTTATTTAAGAAAACAGCATATATTTATTAATAAAAATGCACTACTTATGTTACTGCAAAAATAGTGTATATACCTTATTATTATAAACCAACTTCTGCTGTAATGTTAAGGAAATTATCTAAGAATGCAAATGATAGGAAAAGTTATAGGCCTTGTCCCGTTGTAACGCTTCAAAACGTGTCATACTTTCAGTTCGTTCAACGCCGATATTTCCCATAACTGCTTCCTTCTTTATAAAGTATTATTCATTTATATTCGAAGATAAAATGTCTGTAATATTAAAATACGACTTTAAAATTACAGACATTTTATTGACTTTTTTATTTAATCCTGTAATAATTATCCATATGAATTATATTCCAAGGGAAATGGAAACAAGAATACACAAAAACCTTTCCGTTTTTCCCGTGGTTTGTATCCTGGGACCGCGGCAATGCGGAAAATCCACTCTAGCTAAAAAAATTATCGGGGAAACGGAAAATTCGGTTTATCTTGATCTTGAATTATCGTCGGACCTTGCCAAACTGCGGGACCCGGAAGTTTTTTTCCGGGAAAACAACGATAAGCTTATCTGCCTGGACGAGATTCAACGGCTGCCGGAAATATTTCCCTTGATACGCGGCATATGCGATCTTACGGGCAGGCCGGCGCAGTTTTTGATGCTCGGCTCCGCGTCCCCGAGGCTTTTGCGCCAGAGTTCGGAGTCTTTGGCCGGGCGTATTGGGTATCTGGAATTAAGCCCGTTTCTGGTAACGGAATTGGGCTATGATGTTTTAAGAACGCATTGGTTAAGAGGAGGATTCCCCAGGAGCTACCTTGCCGAAGATGACGGCCCCAGCCTGTTATGGCGGGAGAACTTTTTAAACTCGTTTATTGAGCGTGACATCCCCTTCCACGGGTTTACAATTTCATCCAACCGTGTAAGGCGTCTGCTGACCATGCTTGCCCATTCAACCGGGCAGGTTATAAATAAATCCGGATTAGCCGAATCATTGGGTGTGACTACCCCGACCGTTGCCGCTTATCTTGATATCCTTGAGAATACATATTTCATTAGAACGGTACAGCCTTATTACGCGAATATCAGGAAACGGATTGTTAAAAATCCGAAGGTATTCATAAGTGATACGGGCATAATACACTGTTTATTGGGTATTAAAAGCACCAACGACCTGTTGGGCCATATGGTATATGGAAACTCCTGGGAAAGCTATGTGCTGGCCCAACTGCGGGCCGTGCTCCATGATTACAATATCTATTTTTACCGGACATCCGACGGTTCTGAAATTGATTTTATCTTGGAGTCCGGGGAAAAAAGAATCGCCGTTGAATGTAAAGTGTCGTCGTCCCCCAGGCTGGGAGCGGGCTTTTACCACGGGCTTGAACTTCTTCACATTGATGACGCCTATGTTGTTTCGCCGCTGGTAAAAAGTGAACAATACACTGTTAAGAATAATTTAACCGTATGTTCAATAGATCGTTTTTTACGTGAAGTGGTTCGAAAGAGAAACAATCCGCGTCAATCCGCGTAATCCGTTTAGGTTCTTTGTCTGTGCCGCGTAATCCGCAGTTGAAACCCGTGTTCCGTAGCCTGTGTTCCCGTATATCTACGCCTTATCCGTCAACCGCCCTGGTTTTCCCTGATGGAGCGCATCAGGGCGTTTATCTGCTCCAGGGGAGAGATATACCGCTCGAAAAACAGACTGAACTCATAGCCCTTCTCGGAAACAACCCGGATCTCTTTTCCCAGGCAGTTTTTTACCGGACCGCGCAGGAAGGGAAAGAATCGCGGCTGTAACGGCGTAAAGACGAGGTTTTTGCCGTCAAAATATATTTCACCGATATGCGGGGGCACATGCACCAGGAAGATCAGGAACAGGGAATGTCCGCCGCCCACGCTTACCGGCTTGTTTTTATGCAAACTATGAATATTCCTGAATCCGACATGACGTTTTTGCAGCTCTACGATCATTTCAATGGGAAAAGAGCGTTCGCTGTAATCCGCCTTTAGCCTGGGCGGGTGTTTTACGGTTTTGGTCTTAGCGGCGGCCGCTTGCGTTCCAGCCGCGGTTTTGGTTGCCGCCTTCGTGCCCGCCGCGGGAGCGGCGGTCACGGTTGTGGTTTCAGCCGGGGCTGAGTATTGGGCCGGCGCCGCAAAGCCATGGGTATCGTCCACCACCTTCACGAATTTTCTTTCATAACCGCGCCTGCGGATGAATACGATCAACAGAGCTATCACGATCAGGACCAGAAGTATGCCGACGCCGGGAAGAATATACGTAAAGAGCAGCCCCCAGGCCGCTTTCCCGGCCTGTTCCTCGTAGGTAAATAGAAGGGTGCCGCTGCTTGAGATGACACGCGTTTCACCCTCGAAATCCAGCGTGATATCAAGCTCCTGCCTGCCCGGAGACAGGTCGGCCGGGAGTTTGAGCGGCGCCTCAAAAAGCACATCACTCTGGGCCGCTATTTCCTTTTGCACGAATGCGGTGTTCAGGATATTTATCTCGTTATATCTGATGCCGATGAGTTTTACCTCGATCTCCGCGTCGCCGTTATTCCTGATGACAAAGGGCACATTGAATTCCCTGCCGCGGGTTCCCAGGTCTCCGGGGAAGATGACTTTGGGAAACCCGGTAGTGGCGGCCAAAAGCTCCTTGCCCTGCTCGGGAGAATACTTGTTGATGGTAATCTCCAATTCGCGGGCCATGCGCTCCAGGTAATCGGTCTTATCCGTACCACCTTGGATAACCTGGCCGGTCAGAGGATCGATCTCCGGTATCTGCAGAATGTGAACGTCCCAACCCTTGTTTTTAATCAGCCTGGCCTTGGCCATAAACTCATCCATCAGGGCCTCATGGCTTCTGTCGTTTTCGCTGCCCGGCGGCGGATCATGTATGCCGTCCGTAATCAGGATGATCAGCTTATGCTCTTGCTGCGGCATGGAGTCGACATAATTATATAAAAAATCAATGGCGCCCAGAAGGTCGGTATACTTGCCGATCTGCAAGGGGCCCTTGAGTTGGAGCACCTTGTTCTTGATAAAGGTTTTGGTATCTCCGTTTACAATCCGCTCTTTTATCTCCACCCTGGTCTTGGCGGAAAACTGCAGCAGGCTGAAGGAATCGCCTTTATGTACGATTTCGTCAAGCATGGAATTGATGAGATAGTTTACAATGTCGTCAAAGGGCTGCCAGAGACTCCAGGATGTGTCCACCATCACCACGACATCGATGTTCTGGGCCGGAAGAACCTGGATGCCGCCCACCAAAAAAAGAATGATCCATAGTTTTTTCATAATCCTGCCTTTTTTATAATATTTATGCGATAATGAAACTCTTGTTCATTTATCTTAAATGCTAACTCCTCTCTCAATGTATGATTATACAGGTTCGAGCCCAGCGGCGATAGATAGGAAATAATATTTTTGGAAGGGTCCGATTCCCAGGGCCCGCAGATCGTGTATGTTTCCTGTTCCGCGGTCTGCAGATTCTCAAGTTCGACAATGGTGCCGAAGGAGACCTTGTCCGTATTGACGTCGTTTTCATTGAAGATCTCCGCGTTTAACAGCTCTTCCTGAAGTTTGGAGGCGGCAGTCTTTAACAGCTCCTGTTTTTCCAGCGCGGCCTTGTACTCCGCGTTCTCCCGGAGGTCGCCCTTTTTCATGGCGACCCCGATCTCTTTGGAGTTTTCGGGGATCTCCACCTCGATTATATGTTTTAAGGCTTTTTGCTTGTCTTCATACCCTTTCCTGGTAACCAACAGCCGCCCGCGTACCTTTTCTTTTTCATGTTCGCCCAGGAAATGGAAATTTGGATACTTTGTTTTTATTTTTTGCTTTAACTGAATTTTCAGCGACGGGTCCAGGTCTTTAATATCTTCTACAAGCGTAAACAGACGCGTAATGGAGTCCTCGTCGGCGCTCATGATATGGTCGAGCAGCCGTTTTTCATCGAACAGGAAATGCTGGATCTGCTTGTTCAGTTTGCGGTTCAGGCTTACATCCCGCCTGTTTTTTATCTCCCTGAAGGTGATGTCGAGCAGGTGGACCATGCAGATGAGGATTTTCTCGTTTTCCACGCCCAGTTTGGGGTACCAGGGCTCATCTATGATGGTGCGCACCAGCCAGATAAAGGGCTCGCGCAGCTCCCGGTAATGGTTGAGCAGGTCGGCGAACAGCTCATTGATCTTATTTATCCGGTTGGCGGCCACAAGCTCGTCGATGATGAATTTGTTCAGATAAAACCGCAGCAGGTCTATATAATAATCTTCCCAGTTTTCCAGGTGGCGTTTTACCTGGATCAGGAACTCCTTCTTCAGCTCATTATCGTCGATTTTACTGAATATGGCGGCCTTGTCCTCGCACTGGTCCAAAAGCCCGCTGAAGCTTGTCTGCAGGTCGGGGTTTAAAAAGGGATACACGGACGCGATTTTCTGGATGAGCAGGAAGCTCGCGATCACGTATTCGGAGACATTGGCATAGCTCTTGGCGAACCCCACGAAATAGGAAAACATCTCGTTGAAATACTCGGAATCCGGGTCCGAATGGTTCAGAAAATCCTGGATGGTTCTTACGCGGTTGAAAAAGTTTTTTTCCGCCTTGAATTTATTAAAGGCCTTTTCCTCAAAGGAGATGGGCTTGTCCCTGACCATGAACTCATCCAGCTTGTCCGGGTAGTTGCCGAAGATAGGGTTGGTTTTAAGGATTTTACGCGCCTCAGAGCTCCATTTCGACCATTTGCTTGCGGAAAAAATATCCGGTACCAGTTCGGTCTTGATCTGTTTCATATTGGCCATATTATCGTAACTCTTGATGATTATCTTCAAGGCCCAGACCGGATCGGCCTCTATTTTTTTGGCCAGCTCCTTTTTATCCGTGGAGGTCTTCAACACCCAGATATGATCGTTCTCCAGGGTTTTTAAGGCATTGACCGCCATTTTCAAAGACATCTTGTGGTTTTTCTTGGTCGGAAAATCAATGATAAACTCATCGTCTTTGATGCTGACAATCTTGCCGATGCCCCAGCTACGGTGGTACACATAGTTGTTTTCGTCAAAGGAAATATGCTTTTCAAAATCCGCAATAGCCTCGTGCACATTGCGCCAGCTCTGGCTCAGGTTGGATATCTTTATATAGTCCTCAAGGTGGCTGTGCCCTTTGTATTTTTCACGGAAACAGTTTATAAGCTCCTTCCTGGTGTTGAAGTCCTTGGGATTATAACTCAAAATCTTCTTGGCTATCTCAATCGCCCCCTCCCAATCCTCCGCCTTGATATATACCGGGTAGAGCAGCTCGAGCAGGGACGCGGCCCGTTCCTTGCTGAGGTTTTTTACGATCTTTTTTTCGATATTGAAGAAGAAATCAAGGTCGTCGTGAACATACTCGATCAGTTTGACCCAGATATCCTTTACATTGGAGTACATCTTTTTATTTATGTATCTGTGCAGGGCCTTCTTGTAGTATTCGATCGCCCCCTCGATATCGCCGCCCTGTTCCATTTTTTCCGCAAGCTGCCGCACGATCTCAGTCTCTTCGTAATCGATTTTTATCAGGCGTTCCCAGATCTTAAACTTCTTGTCGTCTTCGTTTTTGTTGATATAGGAATCGGCCAGGGTGCGCAGGGCGAACTTGTTTTCGCCGAAATCCAAAATGCGCCTGCATAAATACTCCACGATATTCCATTTGTGGTTGTCCGCGAAAATATTGATCAGCACCACCAGGTGCGAGTCGTCCACCAGGTGCTTGCTCAATGAGAATACGCCGGAGATATACAAAGCGATGATGCTGTTCTTGGTGTGCTGCAGGTGCTCATCGCAGAGGGCCTTGACCTCCTCACGCAGGCCCTCTTCGGTTGTCCTCTTGATTATGTCATCCAGCTCCTTAAAATTGTTGATGCTGTAACTGTTGAGTGTGGCTCGAGTCCATTTCTCCTCATTCAATAGTTCGGTTGTTGTTTTCAGAATATCTTCCGCCATGATTCCCTCTTTCATTTCTTGTTTCATTTAATATATTGTAAATATATGTCTTCGTCCGTATCTTTTATTTTTAAAAGCAGTGCGTCGATGTCCGCGGCCGGCGCCTTTATGCTTACGTAATGGTCCATAAGCCAAAAGTACTTGTTCAGCAGCAGGGGGACAATGATGTGAGGCCCTTCTTTTTTTTCATGTAACTTTTGTTCAAGCCCGCTGACGGCCTGTTTCAGTTTCCCTATTTCAATTGGTTTTAACTCCCGTTTCATATTGAAAACACCGTAGATGGTTCCGTATACAGGGACCCAGAGGTTAAGCTCTTCTTCCTTTTTACCGTTTTCCCTGATTTTTTTTATAAGCGCGTGCATAAAGGGGGATTCCAATGCCCCAAGATCCACGGCCCGGGGATCGATAAAAAACGCCTCCCTGAAAAAGAGTTTGGCGGGTTTTATCTCGTCTATCTGTGCGTAGCAGTCCGCCAGGTCCGCCAGAACCTGGGGGTCGTTGTGCTTTACCTGGTTGGCGTGTTCCAAGATCTCGATCGCGCTTTCATAATTGCCTAGTCCCTTGTACAGCCGGCCGATCCGCAGCAGGCTTTCAAAGTCGAATATTTCGTTGGCGTCGGCCAGGGCCAGGTAGTTTTCCAGGGCAAGGGTGTAGATGTGGTACTTGATGCTGTAGAAACAGTGAGGGGCCAGGTGTTCCAGGGGAGAAGGTTGCTTTGTAAAATTATTCCATTCATCCATCAGGTATTCACTCTGCACGTAGTGATCCATGTGTTCCGATTTTTCCTTTCTTTCCCGCCAATACACGGCGCAGCGAACGGCTTCCGTAATCTCAGGCATATTGCTGTTCATCTCCCCCGCTTTTTGCAGCAGACCGATTCCTTCCGCGAATTCACCCCGTTTTAAAGCGCTGTACGCGTTTTTCAGTATACGATTTATTTCCGTTTTCTCCGCCACGAGCCTTGTCATAAAACCATAAGGATATTTTATTTTTTCATTATATCAGGCTGAGGTTTTTAGTCAATTACAGGATAAATTTTAATTCGGCCCTTCGAATTTCGGAGTAAATAACAGGAAAACCCTTGCGGAAAAGCATGGAAATACATAGAGTAACAGCAGTATATTTTTTAGGAAGGGAAAATATAATATGCAGCAGCAACCGGTACTTATTGCGCCTTCACTTTTAGCCGCGAATTTCAGTGATATGCGGAGCGCTGTGCGCGTAATCGAAAGAAGCGGCGGCGACTGGATACATTTTGACGTTATGGACGGAAGTTTTGTGCCGGAAATATCCTTCGGCTGTAGGATGCTGGAGGACCTGCGCCCGCTTTCGGGGCTCCCGTTCGACGTACACCTGATGATTACCCATCCTGAAAAGCACGTAAAGGATTTTATCAGGGCCGGGGCCGATCATATAACCATCCACGTTGAGGCCGCGGTGCATATCCACCGCCTGCTTTCCTACCTTAAAGACAATAATGTGGCGGCGGGAATCACTATGGTGCCTTCAACACCCGTAAGCGAGCTGGTTGAGATTTTTCCTCTGGTTGATATTGTGCTGGTTATGACCGTAAATCCGGGTTTCAGCGGCCAGACCATGATCGCCGAGTGCCTCAAAAAAGTTGTTCAACTAAAGGACATTAAGAAAAAAATGGGATATAATTTTTATATAGAAGTGGACGGCGGCATCAATCGCTCCACGTACGGCCGTGTACTTGACGCGGGCGGGGAGGTGCTGGTAATGGGCTCTTCTTTCTTTTCGGCCTCGGATCCGGCCGCTGAAATCGCGTTTATCAAGGGGGGAAAATAAGCATATAGTTTGTATTTGTTTAGGTCGAAAAAAGATATGAGGCTTTAGAAATATTATGAAGATGATTTTTTTTAGGGTGTGTATATGTATTAGTATTCTGTTTATACCCGTGCTTCTTCATGCGGAGGATGAACAGGTCAAGGTAATCTTAAACCAGGGTATTGAATATTTCAAGAACAACCAGTTCGAGCTGGCCGCGTTGCGTTTTCGTGATGTCACCCAGAACGACGAGTACAAAGCCTACCACGGTTTTGCTTATTTTATGCTTGCTAAATCCTATATGGCCCTTGGGCGCTTTTCCAATGCGGAAAAAAACCTTGAGTACTTTCTTAAAGCATATCCCGACAGCCAGTACTATTCCGAGGCTTTCTACCTCAAAGGCAAGCTGTTTTACTACCAGGGGGATTTTGACGGCGCCATAGGGCTGCTCAAGGAGTTCATCAGCAAGTACCCGACCTCGCCCTTCATACCCAACAGTTATTATTTTATCGGTGAAAGCCTGTTCCGGCTGGGTCATTTTGATGAGGCGCAAACCTTTTATAATTATGTACTGGAAAAATACCCCAGAAGCTATAAGGTGGAGGCGGCCCGCTACCGCATCTCCCTAATCGCCTTTAAAAAACGCGAGACCGAACTCTTAAAGCTGCTCAGATGGAGTTATGAGGACTCGCTGAACGCGGTGGAGGAATACCAGCGCCGTGAGCGCACCTATGAGCAGGTCATTACGGCGTACCAGAAGAGGCTGGCCGGAGAGGGGCTTCCGCTGGGTGAGGATTTGAGCGACCTGGAGCAGGAGCTGAAACTGAAGGACAACCAGATTGACGAGCTTAAGAAAGACATCGCCCGCCTGAATGACAAGATAAAATCGCTGGAACGGGGCGCGCCCGTAACCCCCACCGAGACCGTAACCGAAAGCGACCTTGAGGCCGAGCGTGAGCGGTTGCGTCAGGTGGAGGAGCTTCTGAATCTGAAGGAACAGGCGCTTCAAACCAAGGAAGAGTATTTTAAGCAACTGCTGGATGAGTTGGAGAACCAGTAATGCGCGTGTCTTTCGCCAAAGCGGTTTGTGCCCTGCTTTTAACGCTGCTTGCCTTTTCCGCATATGCGCTTGAGGTGGTAAAGGACAGGATAAAACTCGTCCTGTATGAGAACAGAGGTGTGTTCTCGATTTATTACCTTGAGGACCCTGAAAAAAACACGTATATCCCCTTGCTGCCGGACAAAGACCCCCGAACGTCGTTTTTAAGCATAAGCGTCTGGAACAATATTTACAGGATGGGGCAAACTCGCGAGTTCAGCCAAAGAACGGAGAAAACGGCTGCGGGCGCCAGGTTTGTCTGGCTGTCAAAGCGCCTGGAGGTGATCCAGGATTTTGTTATCAGTGATGACCAGGTAAAAATAATACTGGTCCTGTTCAATATCTCAAATGAAAACCAGAGTGTGGGCGTGCGCTATCTTTTTGATACGTATCTTGGGGAACAAAGCGGCACGCCTTTTCTGACGGATAACGGGGTGGAGATACATCGGGAAACCAGTTTCAGCGGCGCGAACTCACCCGCCTTCTGGATTTCGCCCTTTAAAAATGGTAAGGGCGGCCGAAACGTCGACATGCGCGTACTGACCAGGGGCGGGGATGTCACTCTCGTAGACAAGCTGGTGTTCGCCAACTGGCAGCGTCTGGATGAAAGCCTGTGGAACTACCGCACGGAAGGGGCGCGGGATTTTAATGATCTGCCCTATTCGGTAAACGATTCGGCCGTATGCCAGTTTTATAATCCCCAGATACTGGCAAGCGGGACCAGCAGAAAGATCGTCACGGTCATCGCGGGCAATATGGATTCGGGCCTGTACTCGCCCGCACCCGTCACCCTTACCCAAAAGACAAACGTAACGCAGCCCGGGCAGGAGGCCGGGACGGGGGAGAAGGCTGGTGAAACCGCAGGGTATCCCGCGAATTACAGCGATATAAGGCGGAACATGGACTCACTGAACAAGGTGATCAGTGATATCGATCAGAAAATAAACACAGGAAACACGATCACGGAACAGGATATTGATGCCTTCCGGCGTAGCTTAACTGATGTGGAAAATCGAATAAACAAATAAAAACTATCTGCAAAGCAGGTGGCTTTTTCATAAGTAGATTTCTTGACGAAAGGTAAGATAAATTACAATGCAGAGGAAGAGTCTATCACATGCTAAAAGACTCTTTCAGGCTAAGAATTTCGGGGCCGTGATAAAACTGCTGGAGCCCCGGATTTTTAAGTACCGCGAGAGTTTTTCTTTTTATTACATGCTGGGGACAGCATGCCTCTACCTGGGTGATTACGGGGGCGCCCTGTCGTATCTGCGTCGGGCGCACCAACTTCGTGACGAACACATTGGGACATTACTGGGACTTGCCGCTTTGTATCTTAAAAAAAAGGACGCGGACGAGGCGCTGCGCTACTGGCTGCGGGTGGTGGAGCTGGATGCCTCGAACAAGCGCGCCAGACGTGGGCTTGAGCTTCTTAAGGGCGGCACGGACGGCGCGTATATCTCGCAGGTGCTGGACGGCGGCAAACTGGAAAAACTCCTCCCCCCCGTGAAAAGGAATATCCCGTACAAAATAATACTCTTGGCCGCCGGTGTGTGCCTGCTGCTCGCGGGCGGCTACTGGCTTGTGCAAAACATTTCATGGCCCGCGCCCGGAGTGCGTGAGGATGTGGAGCAGGTGGAACTGTCCGCCTCCGTCGCCCCCCTTATAGATTATAATGGAAGCTATCCCTACACCTTCAGTGAGCGCGAGGTAAGCGATATTTTCCACAAGGCCAAGCGCTATTTTCTGGAGTACAGGGACAACCTCGCGGTGAGGGAATGCAACCGCCTGCTTAATTCCAACGCGGTGTACGGTCTGAAGCAGAAGGCGGAAATATTGAAGAGTTACGCCAAAAAACCAACGTTTCCGGATTTTAAGGACCCATTCAGCTACGAGCAGGTATCGGCCGAGCCGCTGCTTTACGACGGATGTTATGTTATGTGGAAGGGCAAGGTGACCAACCTGAAGATCGGCAAGGATAAGATAACCTTTGATTTCCTGGTGGGTTACCAGGAGGAAAAGGAGTTAAAGGGTATAGTGCCGGTGGAGCTGGACTTTGCCGCGGATATTGAGGACGGGTTTGCCTTGGAGCTTCTGGCCCGGGTCGGTATGGACTCAGGGCGCATTACCCTTGCCGTGGCATCCTTGCGCAGGCTTATCCCGGGCGCCGAGGGGTAAGGCGTGCGGGCGGTTGTACAGAGGGTAAAGCGGGCCGGCGTGTGGGTAAACGGTGAGTGCGCGGGCGCGATAACTCAGGGGCTGCTGGTCTATCTGGGTATCAGCAAGGGAGACGGGGAAAGCGACCTCCATTACCTGGCCGATAAAATCATTAACCTGCGTGTTTTTGAGGATGAGGAAGGCAGGATGAACCGCTCCCTGCTGGACACCGGGTTTGGGCTTCTTGTTGTGTCACAGTTCACCCTGCTGGGAGACGCCAGGAAGGGGCGCAGGCCGTCCTACAGCCGGGCCGCGGACCCGGAGCGGGCCGTTGAACTGTATCGGCTGTTTATTGAGGAATGTAAAAAAACGGGCATCACCGTACACTCGGGGGTGTTCGGCGCCATGATGGATGTGCGGTACACCAACTACGGGCCGGTCACCATTCTCCTTGATTCGGAAAAACTCTTTTAAGGCAGAAGCCCGGCCGCCGTCTTCCTGGCCAGGCCGACCACGTCACGGTTGGCTGAAAGGCGGGCAATGGCGACGCACTGGTCCGCGTATTCCCGCAGGCCTAGGGTTTCCATACATATCAGCAGGGCCAAAAGCTCCTGATTTCCCGCCGCATCCAGACGGCCGTCCCGCTTTTGCAGCAGCGCGATCAGGCGGGAGGCCTCACCGGCCAGGACGGCGCCGTAGCGGCCGTCCCCGGACAGGGGTATGATCCGTATAAGTTCGGTTTTCAGTCCGGCGCCGTCTAGGTGAGGCATGTCCGTGATCAACCGGTGCAGGGCGTTTCTGTTAACGGCAAAGCGCTCATTCAGCCCGGACGGGTCGGATCCGCGCGTAAAAAGCGAGGCGAGCAGGACCTCGAGCAGGTAGTCGTATTTGTACTGCCGGTCGCCCCGATAGGTTGAGACCAGCCAGAGGATGATATCCTGCACATAGGAATCCCCGCGTCCGCCCAGGGCGCGCATAATGCTTACGGAGGTCTCATAATCCGCGGTACGCAGCGTCTCGATGATCTCCGGGTTCATACTGCGGTCGCTTTGCCTCACCCAGGCCTCGGGACCCAGGGCGGTCAGGGCGGCAGCGGCCAGTGCAAAATATGCCAGTGCCGGCCATAGGGTTTTGAGATTCATACCTCGATTATCGACCGGCGGAATTAGTTTTATTTCACATTAAATCAAAAAATGAGAGTCGGTAATATCGACATATGCCCTTGACCACAAAAATTGAAAAAGGATAAGATAAAGAAAAGCAGGATGTGTGTTTTATCCGTAATAGCTATGTATGGAAGGGAGTAACACTATGGCTAATGGTACGTTAAGACAACAGGATAATAAGCCCGCCACGGCCAAGGAAAAGGACCAGGCCCTGGAGGCGGCGCGGCTCCATATTGAGAAACAGTTCGGCAAGGGTTCGATCATGAAGCTGGGAGACAGTTCGGCCAGGGCACACATCAGCGTCATTCCCACAGGCTCCATCCTGCTGGACGCCGCTCTGGGCGTGGGCGGATATCCCAAGGGACGCATTATCGAGATTTATGGGCCCGAAGCGTCCGGCAAAACCACACTTGCCCTGCAGGCGATTGCGGAGGCCCAGAAGCAAAAGGGCATCGCCGCGTTCATCGACGCCGAGCATGCCATGGACCCCCTGTACGCCAAAAACCTGGGGGTAAACATCAATGAGCTGTGGGTGTCCCAGCCCGACAACGGAGAGCAGGCTCTGGAGATCGCCGAGTCGCTGGTGCGCTCCGGCGCCGTGGACATTATTGTCGTGGATTCCGTGGCCGCCCTTACCCCGCGCGCGGAGATCGAGGGGGATATGGGGGATTCTCACATGGGCCTCCAGGCCAGGCTGATGAGCCAGGCCCTGCGCAAGCTTACGGGAACCATCTCCAAGTCCGGGACCTGCCTTATTTTTATCAACCAGATCCGCATGAAAATCGGGGTCATGTTCGGCAATCCGGAAACCACAACGGGCGGCAATGCCCTGAAGTTTTATTCATCCGTGCGCCTGGAGGTGCGCAGGATCGAGACCATCGCTAAGGGAAATGAGGACGCCATCGGGAACAGGGTGCGGGTGAAGGTGGCCAAGAACAAGGTGGCGCCGCCGTTTCGCAAGGTAGAGCTGGAGATCTTGTTCGGCAAGGGCATCTCGGCCTCGGGCAGTTTGCTTGACGGGGCCGTGGAGCACGGCATCATCACCAAAACGGGGAGCTGGTACTCCTACGGCGAAGAGAAGATCGGGCAGGGCAGGGACAATGCCAAGGCGTTCTTGGAGAATAATTCCGATGTTTATAAAGAAATAGAAGGGAAAACAAAGCAAAAAATATTTGCCGGAAGCCCGGGCCGGGAAACGGAACAACAGGCGCCGGGACCCGCAGCCACACCGGCGCCTGACGCGGCCGGCGGGGCCGCCCCTACGGCCACACCCAACGCGTCCGCCGCGACCGGCGAAGAATAACAAGCGGCGTTTACATGGAGTATCATGGAATGCGTGTATCTCGGCGTGGGGTCAAACCTGGGTGATCGGGGAAAACATATCGACCTGGCCCTGGAGGCCCTGCGCGGTACCCTCAAAGACCTCATCGCGTCGCGGGTGTATGAGAGTCGGCCCCTTTATTACCGAAAGCAGCCCCTGTTTTTGAACGCGGTCTGCCGGGGATATACATCGTATTCGCCGGAGAAACTTCTGCGTGCTCTCCTGAGGCTGGAACATAAACTGGGCCGCAGGCGTCGGAAGGCGCCGCGTTTCGGCCCCAGGAGTATCGATCTGGATATTTTACTGTACGGGAACCGTGTCATATCACGGCCCGGCCTGTGTATTCCCCATCCCCGCCTGCAGGAGCGCGCGTTCGTGCTGCTTCCGCTTATCGAGCTTGCCCCCTTTATGGCGGACCCGCGAAGCGGGATTCCTTTCTGGAAATACCTGTTAAAAATCGGGGATCAAGGAGTTTACTTTCATTCGTTCTCCCGCTATACTCTGGCGGGAGAGAAGAATCGACACGGCGTATGGAACAGAACACATTTTTAGTAGGAGAGTTTGAAGGGCCCTTGGATCTTCTCCTGTTTCTGATCAAGAAGCAGGAGGTCAATATCTATGATATTCCCATCGCCAGGATAACCGAACAGTACCTGCAATATCTTGAGTATGCCGCGCAGATAGAGCTTGATAACCTGACGGATTTTTACCTGATGGCGGCCACGCTACTCTATATAAAATCCAAAATGCTCTTGCCCGTGGAGGTGGACCTGGATGAGGAGCTGGAAGACCCGCGCACGGAACTTGTGGAAAAATTGATCGAGTACCAGAAGTATAAAAAACTCAGTGAGTTGATCGCGGATCAGGAAGACAAGTCCGAATGGGTGCTTGAGCGTAAAAGCAAGCAGAACATTCTGCCCTTTCCCGATGAGGATATCTGGCAGCAGATTGACGTCTGGGACTTGTTAAAGACCTTTTCCTCACTGGTTTCCTCCCTGTCCGCGGAACAGATAATCGATCTCTATGAGGAGGTGACCATTAATGAAAAGATTACCCTGATCCGGGAACTGATAGAAGAGCAGGAAGAATTTCTGTTCACTGATATCCTGCAGAAATCGCACTCCCTGCTGGCGGTAATCTGTTCGTTTCTGGCGATCTTGGAAATGGTGAAGTCAAAGGAAATTATCGTGTATCAGAATAAAATGTTCGGCGATATCCGCATAAAGGCCGCGGCCGGCACGGCCGTGACCTATACGGGTACCAAGGAGTAAGGCGAATGGAGTTGTCGGCGAAACAGGCGGCCCTGCTGGAGGCCATATTGTTTTTGGAGGCCGAGCCCGTAAGCGAGGCGTTTCTGGCTAAGATGTCCGGGCTTTCCGGCCCCGAGGTAAAGGCCGCGCTGGCCGAACTGGAAAAGATCTATGCGGCCCCTGAACACGGGTTGGAGTTGGTTTCCATAGCCGGCGGGTGGGTGTTCGCGCCAAAAAAGCAGTTGTGGGAGCACCTGAAAGCGCGGTACGGGAAAAAAGCCGAGGCCCGGCTTTCAAGGGCGGCCCTGGAAACCCTGGCCATTATCGCCTATTCCCAGCCGGTTACACGCAGCGAGGTGGAAAGCATACGCGGGGTATCGTCCGACGCCATGATCAAGCTGCTCTTATCCAGGAATTTTATCAAAGAGGTGGGTAAAAAGGACGTGCCCGGAAAGCCCATACAGTTCGGAACTACAAAGGAATTTTTGCTGCATTTCAACCTGGGCAGCATATCCGACCTGCCCAAGCTCGATGAGGTTGAGAAGAGAAGATTTGAGCTCCGTTAGCGGTATGCGCCTGCACGTGTACCTGGCGCGCTGCGGTATCGCATCGCGCCGGGCCTGCGAAGCCATCATCCAAAGCGGACGTGTGGGCGTAAACGGTACGATCATCACCACCATGGGGTATAAACTGCGGGACAGGGACAAGGTAACCCTTGACGGCAAAGTGGTGTTCCCGGAAAAGAGAAAGGTGTATATCGCCCTGAACAAGCCGCCCGCATACCTCTGCGCGGCCGCGGATGACCGGGGCAGGACGCTGGCCCGGGACCTATTTAAAGATGAAATTCCGGAACGGCTGTTCCATGTGGGACGCCTTGATTTTATGTCAAGCGGATTGATTTTTTTTACGAATGATGGTAATTTTGCCAAAATAATCAGCCATCCCCGCTATGGGATCGAAAGGGAATATTTTGTAAGCTGCGAGCAGGCGGTTCCGGATGAGCTCCTGTTGCGCTACAGGCAGGGCGTGGAGGTGGAGGGGGTTACGTATCGCGCCTTAAGGTACCGGCGGCTGGCTGACAAGCGGGTGGAGCTGACCCTGAACCAGGGCAAAAACAGGGAGATCCGCATGGTGTTCAGGGCCTTTGGGGTGAGGATTAAAACCCTTAAACGCATTCGAATCGGCACGGTAACCCTTGCCGGTTTGGCAAGCGGCAGGTTTCGGTTTCTGACCGGGGCCGAGGTACGCTGGTTTTTAAAGCAGGCCCACGGCGGAAATCAGGGGAGGCCCCTGCCGCGGCCGGAAGACGAGGGGCGGCGATTCTCGTAAGGAACAAGGCAGCGATTCTCATTTTGAACATTTCCATAGCATTTGATGTATATAATGCTTTAAAGACATTAAAATATAATCGTTCAAAATGAGAATCGCCTTAGAATACATGCTCCGGCAGGCAATTTTAGATTTGTTCGATTTTATTTTCTAAAATAAAAAGCCGTTTTCTGTTTGGCTCGCAAAGGAAAAAGCCACCCTTTGTAAGCGTTAGAGAAACCATTGATTTTAGTTAAAGGTCTGGTTAAATGGTGGTGACTTTTTACATTTATGACATGGAACAAATTTAAAATTGCTGGGAACAAGGGGTATTATCTTGACCATCAACAAAGTTTGTGAGAACATAGGTAGTTATTTTTAAAATCTAAGGAGACAAATAAGAAGAACCATGCCTGAGATGAATGAAGAAAATCTTACTCAAGACAACCTGCAGGAGCAGTACCTGAAAAGCATGAACAGTCTGGAGGAAGGCCAGTTGATACACGGCAATGTCATAGAAGTATCGGATGAGTTTGTGTTTGTCGACGTGGGGTATAAATCGGAAGGCAAAATTCCTTTGGCCGAGTTCGATACCAAACCGGCTATCGGTGATACGGTGAATGTTATGCTCGTCTATAAAGAGGGCAGAAACGGCCAGGTTGTGGTGTCAAAACGCAGGGCCGATGAGATCGATTTTTGGCAGGAGATGCACAGGTGCCACCGGGAGCGCCTTCCCGTGGAGGCCGTGATCACCAAAAGCGTAAAGGGAGGGCTGGAGGCCAAGGTCGGCGAGTATGCGGTGGCCCTTGTGCCCATGTCTCAAATAGATATACAGAAGGTGGAAGACACCCAGCCGTATGTCGGCCTGAAATCCAAATTCTATATTGAGCGGTTTTTCAAAAGCGGGCAAAGAAGGATCGTACTCTCCCGCCGGGCCTGGCTGGAGGACAAGCAGAGGCAGCAGCAGGATGAGTTCTTCGAAAAAAGGCAGGTGGGCGACATAGTAGAGGGCACGGTAAAGAGCTTTACCTCCTTCGGCGTGTTTGTTGACCTGGGGGGTTTTGACGGCCTGTTGCACAACAGCGATCTAAACTGGAGTAAAAGCGTAAAGGCCAGGGAGATCCTCAAGAAAGGTGAAAAGATCAAGGTAAAGATCATTCATATAGACGCGGACAAAAGAAAGATCGGTCTAAGCCTCAAGGAGCTAACCCCCAACCCCTGGGACACCTTTGAAAAAAGATACGAAGCGGGCAGCATCGTCAAGGGCCGGGTGACAAAACTTTTGGAGTATGGGGCCTTTGTAGAGCTTGAGCCGGGAATCGAAGGCCTCGTTCACATATCTGAGTTTTCCTGGGTAAAAAAGATAAGGCACCCCAAAGAAGTGCTGAAACCCGGTAATGTTATAGAAGTAAAAATTCTGAATTTTGACCTGCACAAGGAGAAGGTTTCCCTGAGTTTGAAGCATGTGCAGCAGAATCCCTGGGATGATATCGAGACGCGCTACCCGGTGGGAAGCAGGATAAAGCGCACGGTAAAGAACCTTTCGGCCAACGGCGGTTTTCTGGAGCTTGAGGAAGGAATCGACGGGTACCTCCATGTTGATGATATTTCATGGACACAGAATATCAAGGAGCCCGCCGCCGTGCTGAAGCCCGGCGAAGAGGTCGAGGTGATGATAATCAGCATCGATAAACAAAACAGGAAGATCCGCCTGGGCTTAAAGCAGCTTTCCGACGACCCGTGGCAGGCGCTGCATAGCGTGTTTAAAAAGGGAAGCGTAATAGAGGGACAGATAAAATCAATAAAAGACAGCGGAATGGAAGTGGAGGTTCAGGGAGGCATTACGGGCTTTGTCAAACGCTCCCAGGTCTGTGATCCCACGTTCGAAAACGTTGATGCGGCGCTTTCCTCCCATAAGGTGGGAGACAAGGTAAAAAGTGTGATCGTGGAGCTTTCGCCGGTGCGCAAAAAACTGGGACTCTCCCTCAGGGAGTTTACCAGGATGGAGCAGGCCGAAGACCTAGGCAAATACCTGCACGATGATGAGGATCAGATAGAAAAAGCAACCCTGGCCGATATTATCAAGGAAAAGGAAGCCAAATAACACTGGCCCGGACCTATCATGCTGAATTTTGATATCAATAGAAAAAAACTGGAAACATTGATCGAAATCAATACGCTTATCAACTCAAACTACGACGATATTAAAATTCTGCTTACCCAGATCATTGAGTCGGCCACCAGGCTGACGGAAGGCGCGGCCTCCTCCCTGATTTTGGAGAACCCCGAGAATAAAAAGCTGTACTTTGAGATCGCCCTGGGAGAAAAGGGCGCCGATGTAAAGCGCTTCTCCTTAAAAAGCGGGGAGGGCATTGCCGGGTGGGTGTATGAAAAAAACCGCTCGCTGATTGTGAACGACGTTGATATCGACAACAGGTTCAAGGCCGAGATCAGCCGGAAGATCCAGTTCCCCACCAAGTCGATCCTGGCCGTTCCCATGCGCGTCAAGGACCGGTGTGTGGGGGTGATAGAAATTCTCAACAAGAGCAACGGCAAAAACTTCAACGACGAAGACCTGCAGTGGCTGGAGATCTTCGCCACACAGGCCGCTATTGCCATCCAGAACGCGCGCTCCTTTCAGAAAATAAAGGACGAGGTCTCCCTGCTGCACGACCAGATCCAGACCGAACCGGGGTATCACACCTTTGTGGGCAAGAGCCGGGCCGTGATGGAAAAACTGGAGATCGCCAAAAAGGCGGCGGACACCGACTCGTCCGTACTGCTTTTGGGCGAAAGCGGCGTGGGCAAGGAGCTGTTCGCCGAGCAGATTCACTTAAACAGTCCGCGCAGGGACGGTCCCTTTATCAGGGTAAACTGTCCGGCGCTTTCCGAGAGCCTGTTGGAGAGCGAGCTTTTCGGGCACGTGAAGGGGGCGTATACGGACGCGATCTCAAATCGCCGCGGGCGGTTTGAGCTGGCGGACGGGGGCAGTATTTTCCTGGACGAGATCGGCGACCTTCCTCTTTCCGTGCAGGCCAAACTGCTGCGGGTCATCCAGGAAAAAACCTTCGAACCCGTGGGCTCAAGCAATCCGCTCAAGGTGAATGTGCGCATCATCGCGGCCACGAACAAGGACATCGAGAATGAGGTGAAACGCGGCAGGTTCCGCTCCGATCTGTATTATCGCCTGAATGTACTGCCCATATTAATTCCGCCCCTGCGGGAGCGGACCTCGGACATCCCACTTCTGGCCGAATTTTTTCTTACCAGGTTCAAGCGTGAGACCAAGAAACAGATCCGGGGCTTCACGGACGAGGCCCTGGAGATGCTGATCTCCTATTCCTGGCCGGGAAACGTACGTGAGCTGGAGAACGCCATTGAGCGTGCGGTGGTAATCTGCCGCGACGAGTATATCAAACCACAGGCCTTTATTTTAAGCAACCAGACCGCCTCCGAAGAGGCAAGCTATAGAGGTAAAACCTTAAAGGACGCCATAAATATGTTCAAGGCGCATTTTGTAAAAAAGTCACTGGAAAAGAACGGATGGAACCAGACCAAAACCGCGAAGGAGCTTGGCATCCAGAGAACATATCTTTCACGGCTATTAAAAGAGCTTTCAATCAACAAAGACTAAGGAGTTGTTATGACCAAGGCACAAGGTGCAGAAACCAAGGCGCGCTTCGGAGACAAGTTCACCCAGTTTATTCAACACCACCGGGTTGTTATTTTTTCGCTTACCGGAATCCTTATCCTGGGCCTGGTGGTTTTCCTGGTATGGTGGGGCGTGCGCGGACAGGCGCAGAAAGGCGCCACACTGGCGGCCGAGGAGCTGCAGGAAAAATACCAGAAATGGAAGAATGAGTACGATACCGCGAAAAACAAACAGGATAAAACCGAGTTGTTGGCGTATATAGACACCCTTGTCCGGGATCATGCCGGGGATATCGCGGGCCAGAGGGCCTATATCACCCGTTTTTACATAACACGGGACGATGTGCTGAAAAGCGCGGATCAGGAGCAAAACGGGGACCGGGAACAAAACGCGGTGCAAGAGGATAAAAGCGACGCCTGGCTGGGTATGTTGAGCGATCTGCTTGGGGCCGTGGCCTGCAACGCCGACAGTTACCTGGCGGAGATGAGCCTGTATAACGCCGGTGTGGTCATTGAGGAGGCCGACTACTATCGGCAGAAGGGAACATACGCGCTTGAGGGCGTGAACGCCGAGACGGTGGCGAAACTTCTGCCCGCCGAATACACCGCCGGCCTGGAATTTTCCGTCGAAAACCTGGACGACCTGGCGCTGGCCGTCTACACGTATTTTGCAGACAGGTACCCTGACTCCGTGGACTACCCGCATGTGCTGTTTTCCCAGGCCAGGCTGCTGGAAGAAAAAGCGGACAGGGAAAAACAGAAGGGAAACGCCGAGGTGGCCGCCAAGCTTATTCAGCGGGTAAAGGATATCTTCTTTGAGTTGGAAACCGATTTTAAAAATAATGATTGGACAAAAATCGCTAAAAATCGTAACATTATGTTAAAGATCAAGGAGGGTGAGGGGGAAAAGCCCGCGGAATAAGCCGTTTACCAGGAGAGGAACATGGCGTCCAAAACAAAAAGAGCACAGATTTTCGATATTAAGTATTTCAGCTTTGTGATAGCGGGTATCATCTTTTTGATTATTATCTTCCTCAACTATGGGACCGTGGTGCTGGGCAACCTGGACTCGACGTTCCTTGATTATTATTTCCGGAACAAACCCCAGCCGCACAAGACCTTGAAAGAGGGCGTGGAGATCCGCGAGGAGTCCTACACCTCCAAGGATATTGTGATTGCCCCCAT
>CAZWYY010000062.1:0-19513 GCA_964638895.1 uncultured Spirochaetaceae bacterium
ACCTAAACTTGCGTTTTTGCTTTCCTTGGGTACACGCTTCGGTCCACTATATAAACCTTTTGACAAATTCGGGAAAGGGTAAATTCTGGCAATTAATACCGGCGGGATATTAATGGTATGTAGTCGCATTTATGAAAGGCGCGGATCGTTTCTACATCCCCGCGCCTTTTTTAATATTATATATAACCGTCAAAAGAACCACCTCTATTTAAAAGAAAAGGGCTTGCGCGGCACCAGAATCGGTCTTATCAGCAAAGAAAGTATAAAAGCCCACGCAAATGTACATAA
Organism: uncultured Spirochaetaceae bacterium; assembly: GCA_964638895.1. GTDB lineage: Bacteria > Spirochaetota > Spirochaetia > SZUA-6 > RPPD01 > JAFGGG01. The sequence goes on from CAZWYY010000062.1 coordinate 289, forward strand.
GGCAACAATACGGCTTAAAAAAAAGTTTTCCCGCTATGTTACGCTGTCCCAACGCATTAATGACGGACATGACAGTCAGGACTCCGGCAACCAGGCAGGCCATATTGATAAAAATCTGATTTGCCGCGGAACCGAACTCGTGTTGAAAGGGAATAAACAGCGTGCCCCACAGTATCCGGGGAAAGGTGGGCGCCGAAATCCAGTATTCTTTGGCCACCTCGGCAGCCTGACCTATGACCACTATCATCCATGGAAAAAACAACACCACAGCAGCAGCCGGCTTGCTTCACATATTTGCTGATTATTTAGCATCTGCAGCGGTTTGACTTGCGGCCGGCTGTATAACTGTTACAATTCCGGTCTGGATATATATTCCCTTGAAAAACAGGGAGCGTCATTTGTGCTAACTGCCAGAAACAAACTGTATCCGCGGAACGTATCCGGTGTGGATTCGGTAGCGGCCGAGCTGAGCAAATATTTTTACATCATTTCCGATAAGGGAAAACTCAGTCGCTGGTTTTACTCCAGCGACGACGACAAGTATTATTATGAGAACCTGGCGGATGAATTGACGGATATATCCTGCATAACTATAGGCGACTATCACTTCCTGGGCACAAAAAGTGGAAAGCTGTACGCGTATTCGTTCGTGGTGGCGTATGATGAAGAAAAAGACAATTACTATTATAAATATGTCAAGATTTTCGAAAAACAGGCACACGCGAAAACTATTACCTCCATAATCGAACACACTTTCCGGAGGCATTATATTACCGTCGGCGACGACGGGTTGATATATGTATGGAAAACGCCCATGAATGTCTCTTCTTTTTCGTCTTCCGCTTATGTTGAAGCCGTACCCGATGAAATATTTCCGGTAATCGAACTTAAGACAGGCAAAAGGGAGGTGAGTGCGCTGGCGCTTTCGGAAGACGGCACTCTGCTGGCGGGCCGCGGATCGGCCGGCGTGTTTTTCCGTTGCGCTTCGGGTTCGGCCTACTATATTTTCATGCTTTCGGCCAAAAAGTATTATCTGGCCAAATATGTCAAACACGACTGGAAGCCATTGATCAACTGGACCTCTCATTCGGCTGTAAATGAGGATGCGAAAAACGTGGTAACCATCGAGTTCAGGGGCGCCACCCTGTCGGGATCGGTAAACAGCAAGCCCCTGTTTACGGTAATGGATTCATAGTATAATTTCGGTACCTTCGGCTTTGTCACCTCGGGGAAAATTAAGGTTCAGTACGATAATTTCAAACTCTGGGAAAACAATGGCTACGCTAACTTTACGCAGGAGTACGCCGACAGGGAGCATCAGGCAGCGGTCAGCGACGTAAAAATCACCGGGAAATATATCATCAGTCTGTACCGCGGTGGACAGCTTGTGGCGCGCGATAAAAACAGCTTTAAGGTGGAAAAGCACATAATCGTTCCCGGAGGCGCGCTCGGTCGGTATAAAGATTATTTTATGTGCACTGACGGTACGGTTGTGACGGTCTACGATGTAAATACGCTGGCCGAGCTGTTCAGGCAGACCATATGGTAGCACGACGTAAACGGGCGCGGATTTCATCATGCCGGGCGCCGGCCTGCATGGTTTGATGAAAGATAAAAAAAGGATAGCTTTCACCCGGCATGGGCAAGCGGCTGACCGCCTACATTGCGCACCCGATTACTCTTCAGCGCGGAACTCGGTCAGCCGTTTGCCGGCCTTCATATGCGCCGCCAGGCGGGTAAGCTCAGCGCGCGCGTGCCGGAAAAAGCGTTTGTAGGCCGGGCACAGGTAGTTCAGGGTATAAGAGCCGTCCGGGGCCGGCAGAAAGCGGTCCTTGGGGCAGCCGCCATTGCAGAACTCAAGGACATCGCAATCCATACAGACAGCGGGCAGCGTGTCCCGTTTGTGGCGCCCGAAGCGCTTTTGGCGCGGATCGGAGACCATCTCGGCCAGAGAGTGCTCTTCCAAACTGCCCAACCGGTGCGCCTCATCCACAAAGTGGTCGCAGGCGTACACGCTGCCGTCACGCTCCAGTACCAGTACGTCCCCGCAGACCGGCCGGTGGATACACAGCGCATGGGGTACGCCGTAGAGCGGACGCAGGGCCTCGTCAAAGGTCTGGACCACCACCCGGCCCACGTCCTCCCGAATCCAGCGGTCAAACACCCGGCAGAGAAAACCGGCCAGCGCTTCGGGGAAAACGGTGCGAGGGCTTACCGAATCAGCGGTTCGCTCAACCAGGGGCAGGAACTGCAGGTGGGTCGCCCCCAGCCCGCGAAAAAAATCATAGACCTCGTCGGGCTCGCCCGCGTTGGCCGCGGACAGCACACAGAGGATGTTGACAAACACGCGGTATCGCCGCATTACCTGAAACGCCCGCACCACTCTTTCATGACTCGGCTCCCCGGCCGCGGTACGCCGGAACGCGTCATGCATCCGGGCCGGGCCGTCCAGCGAAAGCCCTACGGAAAATCCGGCCTGCCTGAAAAAAGCGGCCCACTCCCCATCTATCAGGAAACCGTTGGTCTGGATGCCGTTGCTGATGCCCCGCCCCGGTTTGGCGTACACGTGCTGCAGCCTGACGATAGTCCTGAAATAATCAAGTCCGGCCAGGGTCGGCTCGCCGCCGTGCCATTCGAAATGAATTATCTCGGACTTTGCTGCTGAAATACGCTGGCGGATATATTCTCCCAGAAGGTGTTGCGGGAGAACATATGGTTTTTGGGGCAGGATCTCCGCTTTAGCCAGGTAGTAGCAGTATTCACAGCGCAGGTTGCAGCGCGAACCCACCGGCTTGGCCATAACAGTGTATTCAGAAGGACCGGGCATTCGGCTACCCGGCCAGCACGCGGTTAAAGAATCCCATCATGCGCGCCCATGAATCCCGGGCCGCGTCTACATTGTAGACACCGCGGGAGTCGTCGAAGAAGGCGTGTCCCGCGCCTTTATACACGTGGTGCTCATAAGAACCACCGATCCCGGCCATGGCGTTTACAAACCCGTCTATGCCTGAATTGACCCGCTGGTCAAGCTCGCCGTAAAAGGCGATTACCGGGCATTTTATGCCGGTGATCTTTTCCTCCGGTGGTGTTGTGCCGTAAAAGACCGCGGCACCACCCAGTTCCGGTTCCTCACAGGCCAGCAGGGCCGAAAGCCCACCGCCCATGCAAAAACCCACGCAGCCGACCTTCCGACCCTTAACCTCGGGCCGCCGCCCGGTAAGGTCCCGGTACACGCTTTTCAGGGAGTCCGTAAAGCCCTCAATTCTGCCCGGCGCCCGGAAATCAAACAGGCGTTCCGCTGTCTCCCGGATCCTGGTGCGCTTCGGTTCAGGGATCGCCGCCAGCGCCGCGTCCCGCCGCCCCGGATCCATCATGGCGCCCGGAGGGAAATTTGCGGCCGCGTGCATGGTCTCGGCAATCCGTTCCCTTGACAAAGGATCCGGCCTTCTGCCGTCCGCCGCGTAAAGGTCAGGCGCCACGGCCGTGTAACCGGCGGCCGCAATTCGCCTGGTCACGTCTTCGATGTGCTCATCCACCCCCATCACCTGCTGGATGACTACCACCCCTGGCAGGGGCGTTCTCGCGTGTTCAGGCAGGGCCAGGTAACACGGCAACCCGCCGATTTTTATCCATTCGGTTTTTATGGCCATTATCGGTTTCCTCCTTTTTTTAAATAGAGACTATTAATAATATATCATAAGACAGGATCAAACGATAAGTCTTTTTAGCCGGATTCCGTAAATATAACGGTATTCTTATTCCGCGGCGGCGGCTTTGCAATTTATTTCGATTAATACTCTTGACTGTGCCGCCCTTTATTGCTAATTTATTAGCATGAAAGGAGAAAAAACCATGAGAAAGACTATTTTGCCGGGCCTTGCGCTTTTAATCACGGTCTTGTTAGGGTGCCAAGAACAAGATATTAATCATACGAAAATCAGGGTGGCTTGTCTCGGGGCCAGCAACACGAGGGGATACCAGATTCCGGATACGGAAAAAAACGCGTTTCCCGGCCAACTTCAGCGGATCGCGGGAGACGGTTGGGACGTCCGCAATTACGGCGCCGGCGGCACAACCGTTACCAAGGACGGGAGCACCACATACTGGATATCCTTGGGCCTGCGTGAGGCCGTTGAGTTTGAACCAGATATAGTGATTTTTGATTTCGGCTGGAATGATATGAAAGTCCAGAACCAGGTGTTTATGCCGGACCATTTTGTGAACGACTACACCGAAATGATCGGAAAATTCAAGGTGCTGCCGTCTCATCCGAAAATTATCGTAATAATACCGGCGCTGCTGCAGGATGGTTTCGGCGGCATTGTGAAGGATTACAAGATTCTAAAATCCTACCTCACGCAAGTTGTGGAAGAAAACCATACCTATGCAATCGATATGTTTGACGATCTATCAACCGATCCAAGTTATTATAATTACGACCTGACCCATTTTTCGATAAAAGGCATGCGCAAGGTGGCGGAGATGGTTTATGAGTTTATAACCAAAAACAATATAATTCCGGAGTAGAAAAAATACCGCGAGAAATTAAACAGGAGGCGTTTATGAAAAAATCTATTGTTTCAAGCTGCATGGTCATCCTGCCGGCTTTGGCCCAAACGGGAATTTCAGGCTGCGGTTCGGGTTTTAATTTTTATACAGCCGGAGACCGGATTACCGCCGCCGTTGAAACACTCCGGTTACACCTGAGATATGTGCCGGCCGGAAAATATTACGTGGGCGAAAATCCGGTTCAGGAGGAGAATGTAGAGATTACCAGGAATTACGCGGTGGGAGAAACCGAGGTGACTTATGAACTATGGTACACGGTCAAGACCTGGGCCCTGGAAAACGGGTATAAGTTTATCTGTCCCGGGAGGGAAGGACACGACGGCACGGACGGCGCCGCGCCCACTCAGGCCAAAAACGAACCGGTAACCAATATACTCTGGCATGATGCCATAGTCTGGTGCAATGCCTTAAGTGAGATGCAGGGATTGGCCCCGGCATACACCTTTGGCGGAGAGATAATTAGGGATTCGACTGACATTATATCTTGCGACAATGCCAAATTCGACTATAATGCAACCGGATACCGGCTGCCTACGGAAACGGAATGGGAAATAGCCTGCCGGGGCGGCGGGATCGCCTACGCCGACAATACCTATGGCAATTTGTATTCGGGAAGTAATTCTATTGATGAGGTTGCATGGTCTGTGGAAAATACCGGGGAGGTTACTCACGATGTAGCGTTAAAGCACCCCAATCAGCTTGGAATATATGATATGAGCGGAAATGTATGGGAGTGGTGTTGGGACTGGCATAGCTCTTCCGGATACCCCACTTTAAAAGAGGACCCGCTGGGAGGAGAAGTCCCAGATGCCACTTATGCACGCACACTCCGCGGAGGCGCCTATGATGACGACGAAAGCTGCAGCAAAATCTCCTCAAGAGCTTTTTTGAGACCGCAATGGAGTGGGGACTGCATGGGTTTTCGGATTACGCGGACTATGTAAAGCCGAAGCGTCACCGTACGGTAAGTGTAAACGATCGTTCAAGCCGCTCGGACTCCAGGAAATGCGGTTTTTTAAATATTCGTATTGTGGCCTGACCTTGCCTAACCCCTTTCAGGGTTTTGACGAGTTTCCCGTTCTCAAGAACAATATCGGCGGTCTCCTTGACCGCCGAACCTTCAATCTTGACACTGTAAAACGGCCCGGACTTTGTGCCCACCTCGCCGTACACAAGATTAAAGGAATCGCCCTTCGCTACAACCGAATCTTTTGCGTAATAACATGATGTATTTACCCGCGCGGTTTTACCGTCATAGGTCACGGCGGATAGTTCCACCCGGTTCAACCCGCTTTGCAGCTCCGGTTCCACCACCACGGCGGTACGGCTGAAGTCGTCGGACATATCCTTCCAGTATTTATACATCGCAGTTTTCCCGTTTATGCGAATGCTAAGGGAATCGACATAGCGTTCCTTCACGGTGAGGGAACGAAGCTGCAGGAACAACTCATCTTCAGTCCATAAGGGCTCCAGCAGCGGGCGCGGACGGTAATCAAACTCAATACTTGCCTGGGTGGTTTTATTCCCCTCCCTTCCCACCACCTTGATAACATGTTTGCCGAAGGTTGCGGGAATAAAACTTATGTCCTTCTGTTCAACCCCCCCGCCAAAACCGCCGCCCACAGGTTCAAAAGTAATCTCTTTCCCGTTATCAAACAGTTTGATATTGACATTTCCGCCGTGCTCCTGCGGGTATTCAATCTCAAGAATTACACGCGCATCGGAATCCGTACTCAATATTTTTATACTTAAATCTTGGTTCGGCTCCTGCCCGGAAATCTGAATGGAGAGCAGGAAAGAAAAAGATAAAATGAGTGCGCATATTTTCATATTAATTACATAATAGTCCAGGTTGTTTCATTTTGCAATAATATTATTGGGCCGCCGTTTTTACATGGGATATATGCCAAACGGCATATATTGCTTTTTCCTATAGAGCGTTATAAACTATTAAAAGAAGGGCGAAACCGGCACCTGTTTTTCAGGTGCGCGGCAGTTATTGAGAATGATTCAATTACCGCAGAATTCTTTCGGATCGGTGGGTCTCAAACCCGCTAAAAAAATAAATATGGCACTTTTAATCGGGGATTTATACAATGGCTTCGAGAGCGGCATTTGCTCCGGCGCAGAGCAATTCGCCAAGGAACATGATATAAATCTGATCTGCTTTGTCGGCAGTGAGCTCGGTTCCACAACAGGGATAAACGCCGGAAGGAATGACATCTATGAACTGATGAGCGTCTATAATGTGGACGGTATTATAGGAATTTCGTCCACACTCAGCAACCTTACGGGGAAAAAGAGATTAATTGAATTTTATTCGCATTATGCCCCTCTTCCCCTCGTAAGTATCGGTATTGACATGGCAGGCATGCCCGGTGTTCTTTGTGACAATCAGAAATCGATGCGGGAACTGCTTGTCCATTTAATAGAAAAACACAAATGCAGGGAAATAGCATTTATAAAAGGTCTTGAGATCAATCCCGACACACAGGCAAGGTTAAAGACATACAAGGAGGTTTTGGCCGAATATGATATGTCGGTTAATGAAGACCTGATAGTGGCGGGGGATTTTAACACAAGTTCGGGTAAAAAAGCCGTTGATACATTACTTGACAAGCCGAATATTCATTGCGACGCAATTGTGGGCGCGAATGATTATATGGCAATCGGCGCGCTTAACGAACTGCTGAGAAGGGGAATCGCGGTACCCGAAGAGATCAAGGTTGTGGGGTTTGATGATATCGCGGAGAGCAGATTTCTAAAAATACCGCTGACAACCGTACGGCAGCCGATCTTTAATATCGGGTATCATGCCGCCAAACTGCTGCTGGAAAAACTGCACAACCGGGAACTGGATCAATATGTTATTCTCCCCGCGCAGTTGGTCATTCGAAAATCATGCGGCTGTAACGCTACCGAAGATTTGGAAGCGGCGCACGAAATCGTATTGTCGAAAACTCATGTTTCCCTTAAAGACACAAACGAGATAAAAAAGAAGCTGGTTCCAAAAATACTCTCCTCAATAAGCGACAATATTTCGATCCATGCACGTTCCCATATCAAGGTCGTGTGGATACACCGTATCCTGGATTCATTGCTTGCAACACTAAAAAATAAAAAACATACACATTTTGTAAATACTATTGAAGATATAATGGAAGAGTCCATTCATGAAAACGTCGATTCCGTCTTATGGTACTTTATCTTTACTTTCATCTTTAACAATGTGTTTATATTATTATCATCCGCTAAAATTCTTTCTTTTACCAAAAAACTGTTTAATTCGGTTATGGATATAATAAACAATTTCGGTATGAAACAACATGAAATGACGATTATTAATAATCATGAACAGTCCAGGAGACTATCAATTATTTCAAAGAGTCTTGTTTCCGTATTTGAAATGCGGGGTTTAAAGGAAATATTGGCGAATGAGCTCCCATGGTTTGGGATTAAAAGCTTTTATATTTCATTGTTTAAACAGGAAGATACAAGCGGATCTAAGAATTACTCAAGGTTGTTACTTGCATATGAGGATCATAAAATGGTAGACGTCAAGGAAAATGAAATAAGATTCATCTCCAAAGAGATTATCCCGGGAGGATTCAAGGGTAAAAACAGTAATATTTACATGGTCATGCCGTTCCATTTTGAGGACATACACGTGGGATTCATTGTTTATGAAGTGGAAAATGCGGATAACGAAATACTTGAGATCCTGACGGTGGATATATGTAATACATTAAAAGTAATTAATTTCTATAATAATAGAAATAAAATAAAAAAGATAAAGAGCGGCCGGAGCAAATACATTAAATACAAAAAATCGGGATTAACGAAAGAAAAATCACGGGAATATTTTCAAAAACTTGTTCATTTTATGGAAACCGAAAAGGAATATATGGATCCTGATTTTACATCCGATTCGCTTGCGGAAAGAATAAATATTTCACGCCATAACCTGTCTTGTATAATAAATGAACACGCGGGAATAAATTTTTATGACTTTGTCAACTCATACCGTGTAAAAGAGATAATAAAGTACATGAGAACCGGCAATCATACCAATACAAAAATTATTTATATCGCCATGGAGTACGGATTTAAATCAAAATCCACATTTAATAAAGCGTTTAAAAAACATACCGATATGACGCCGACGGAATTTAAAAATATGATAAGTATAAATAACGGGCAGGGAAATAAGAAACTTATGCGCGTTTTTACCCGGTACGGTTTTGATGTCTGAGCAGAGTATATGCCCGGCCGCCTGAATTACCTGACGGGTTCCAAAAGCTTCGGGAAGCGTTCCTCCAGGTGTTTCACCTTGGCATACGCATCCCATTCAAGATAACATCGACGTGCTTCCTTTAAATACGCGGCGGCGAGGGCGGTCCTCCCGAGAGAAAACTGAAATTGGGCGGCCAGTTCATTGGCCAGTGCTTCCTCATTTTTTATCCCGTTTTGGCGCGCAAGGACAATCGCTTTTTCAAAATACTCCCCGGCCTGCTGTTTTCTTCCCGATACCCTGGCCAGCTCCGCCTCTACCAGGTAAAATTTATCCGAATGATTCTTTGGGGCGTATTTAGCCCAACCCATTATTTTTTTTCGGTTTCCGTGCAGGATAAAAAAAAATTTCATCCTTTGCCAGATGGAGCAGGAAGGGTAAACAGAAGCGAGCAGAAGAGTGCTGTAAAAACAATAAACAGGTATGTGAAAGGTGGCATTAAGTGATTTCATATAAGGTTTGGCCTTCCTGACATTCCTAAGCGCTTCTTTATAATCATAGAACAAATAACCGAGAATGGATTTACAATAATATACGCCCGCAATCGACTGTCTGTCTTTGGCTTTGTAAAAAAGGGGGAGCATCTCTTTTTCATTGAAACTTTCACCGATCAGCACGGAGCCGCGGCTTGAGTCTTCCATAAGGTTTGACACCAACTGCCTGCTTAACCCTATGGTATTAAGGCTTCTTTCCTGTTTCAGGTTCATAACCGCGTTATAATATTTTAGCATCTCCGTGTTTACCCGTGTCAGTTTTTCTCCGCTGTAAAAGAGATGTAAGCAGTACACCAAGGCGCAGGTAGCGGCGGACTCCAGATCACCGGTTTCAAGCCCCTTTTGATATCCCTCACGCAGGGGCGACAGTGTGTCTTTCAAGGGGTTTTTCCAATGATTAATAAAAATGTTAAAGGTTAAATGTACTTTGGCATAGAGCCAGTCGGCTTCCGTGTTTTTAAGAACGCGCAGGGCGAACTCACCGAAATTATACGCCGATTCGATCTTTCCGAGCACCCCCCGGAGGATAAAGGCATACGCCATATAGTAAAAAGATGAATCCGGGGAGTTGCCGTATCTAACGCACATATGTAAAACCTTAAATACCATAAGCGGGATCAGGTTGGGAACGGTAAAATAGGCGGCTGTTCCGATATCAAGCATCAGCCGGATTGCCGCGATCTTATGGGGATCCGTCATTCGCGGAAGACGATAAAAATATTGCATGCTGCGCTTGCGTAAAGCAAACCTGGTTTTAATAAGTGCAAGCAAAACATGCGGTTTGTGTGGTTTTTCGGGCAGCCTGACCCCCAGGGATCTTAAGATTATCAGGCCCGAATGTATGCTTTCCCGAAGCTTGTTCCGGGCGAAATAGGACTGGATTTCTATTTCATATACCTTTATTGTATCAAGCAGGGCTTGAGCCTTGTTTTTTACCGCAGCCGTAAGTTTTTCGGTCAGCCCAAAATCCCTGCACACATAGGCGGCTTCGGCGGCATAGGTGTACAGCTGTAAGGAAAGAACATACGCATCCGGCCAGCCCGTATCCCCAAGCAGGATAATACCGGCCTGTAAATATCCCAATGCCGCTTCATAAGCACTTGAGTCCAAAGCCTTCTTCCCGGCCCGCAGGTTGAGTTTTGCGTATCTCAGCCTTTCCTCTTTTTTGGTAACAAACTCAAGGCCGGCGTTCAACTGATCCATAACCATAAAGATATTTTTACCCAGGTCTTGTTCTTTTTTGTTTGCTAATAAAAGGACAGCTATACGATAATGGATCATTTTCTTTTTATCATCCGGGATTAATGAATATACGGTTTCCTGTATACGGTCATGGGCGAAGTAATAGTTCCCTCCCGCGTAGTATAAGAAACCTCCCCTCACCAGGGGAGAAAATGTACTGAATGTGTCATATTTCGATTTTTCAGCCAAAAGCGCCATTATATCCAGGGTGAAGCTGTTGCCGATACAGGCGCCAAGCTTTAAAGCCTCCCGCGCACCCTCTGAAAGTGTGGAGATTTCCGCCGTTAAAAGCTCGCCGACATTTTCCGTAGACTCCAAAGCGCTTACCTTTTGCAGATCCCAATCCCAATTCTCATTCATTAGGGGTTCGACCCACCTGAGGATATCCTGATTTATCAGCGACTTCAGGAATTTATAGATAAAAAAGGGATTGCCGTTCGTCTTCTGGCATACCAGCTCCGCAAGCGGGAAGGCCTTTTCACTGTCACAATGAAAGCTGGCGGCGATCATTTGTTCAACATCAGGCACGGTAAGTGAGTCGAGCCGGATGTCCTTCACGGGTATGTTCATCTTTTTTATTTCATTTACGGTCAGGCTGAGCGGATGTGCTTCGGTGACCCCACTGTCACGATACGCTCCGATAAACAAAAAATATGTTATGGCGGGATCGGTAAGTAATGCTTTCAGCAGAGAGAGACTCGCGATATCCGCCCACTGCAGATCATCAAGAAACAGGACCACGGGATGCTTCTCCGCCCCAAACACGGCGCTGAATTTTTGAAAACACAGTTGGAACCTGTTTTGGTTCTCTAAAGGACCCAGCTCAGGCACCCTGGGCTGTTTCCCCATTATGGACTCCAATTCCGGAATTACATTGATAATTACCTGTCCGTTGGGTCCCAACGCGCGCTGTATTTTTTCCTTCCAGGCTTCTCGTTTTTCAGCGCTTTCGGATACAAGCCGACTCATTAACTCCTGGAATGCCCGGATAAGACCGCCATAGGGAACATTCCGGCCGAACTGTTCGAATTTGCCGCGTATAAAATAAACCGGCCGTTTGGCGGCCAATTTCCGTGCCTCATCAATAAGGGCTGTTTTCCCGATACCCGGCTGTCCTGAAACCAGGATGATCTTTTTTGCGCCGAGGCGGGACTGCCGGAACGTGCTTAAAATCAGCTTTAATTCTTTTTTTCTGCCAAAAAGTTTGCGTGGTATGGGAAATTTTTCTTCCATTTCGTAGTCGTTTATGGGGCGCATTTTTCAGTCTCTATATTATATTATAATTCAAGGCCGTAAAAAGGAAAAACATAAAAAAAAGGCGCGCCGTAATTAGCGCTGAACGGGCAAGGTGAAACAATGATTCCCGTTTTGATCGACGGATTACATGTGAAGGCTTGACCCCTGAGGCATGAAACCGACCTCCCCTTAGCCCGCACCCAAAAACGATGCCTTCTTATAATCAAGATCTTATTCTCACACGTCACCGTCCGTGCTGATTGGCACGGTCGACGGCCGGATCCTGCGGCATATAATTCGAACTGAACTCTATAAAAGAAGAAGAAAAAAACGCACTTTTTTGTAAAGGAGGTAAAATGAAAAAGGTTTTCATTTTTTCGATCGGCACGCTTGTTCTGGCAGGTATTCTCACGGTAGGCTGCTCGTTCCCTGCCGGAGAACGGGTCGGTGGGGCGGACAGTAGTAACGAGATCATGCTGCCCGGTGGTAGAGCGGTCGGTGATATACCAACTGTTTTTGACGTAAAGCTGACGGGACTCAATTCAGGTTCGTACCAGCCGTCATTGATATGGACGGGAAAAGAATATGGGATTGCCTGGCAGGACAATCAGGACGGAGCGGATCAATATGCGGAAATCCATTTTGCCAGAATAGACGCCGGGGGATTAATAACCGGAAGCGAGGTGAGCATTTCCACCGATGACGGTTATAATTCCCGGGTTCCGTCGCTGGCATGGTCGGGCACCGCATACGGAGTTGCCTGGTTGGATTACCGTAACCCAGGGGGGTTGGGAGAGTTATATTATGCGCAATTCGACAGCACCGGGACAAAACTGGCCCAGGGCGGACTGACAGGCATGATCAAGGGTACCCAGGACGGATACTATTACATTGTAAGCCGGCCAGGAACATTCCTTACGGATTGGGACGCCGAGGGACCATCGCAACTTATTTTACGTGAATATAATGCATCATCCGATTATAACCAGAAATTCCGGTTGCTGGATCCGGATAACGACGGTTATTATCAGATACAGAGTGCATTAGGCGAGAGATATGCTTCGGCAAAAGTGACTGCATCGGGTGGTATCGACACCAGCAAAATAGAGGTCGTCCCCGGCTTGGGAGATACGCCATCCCTCTACAACTGGTGGGCATATGATAATGATAATAACGGGACGTACCTGTTACGATTGCGGTATCATACTTCCTACCGCCTGTATGCCGGCAGCGCGACAAGTTTGATGTTGTTGGCGAATGCGGGAAAAGGGAAATTCTGGAAGATCGTACCGGCGGGGTATGAAGTACGGTAAATGAAGTTTTTTACGGCGCAGGTCTGTTTCGGCCTTGCGCCTTTTTTTGGCGCGCTCCGGAGGGCGCACTCTCCGCGATTTTCGGGACCGGTCGGCCGGGAATTTTTATTTTCACCATACCAACGGTATGAATTTTACAGCGGATAAACAAAAGAGCTGCCTGGGGCATTTCCCAGGCAGCTCTTTTGTTTTTGTGTTTTTCCATGATACTTAATTTACCATGATCAACTGCCAGTATTTCCCGCCGCCGGTAGACGTGTTTAGTACCTCGGTTGTGGCATTCGAGGCGTAAATCCGGTAACTGGAGCTCCATTTCGGATTGATCGTGAACAGGGAATTGCCGCCGCTGTTGTCGTACAGACGCCAAGTGCGGTGATTTTCATCACCGGCGTTCTCGTCGCCCAGCCAGCAGGCGGCTGAACCAGTTGAACCGTATAAGTATTTGGCGCTTGAGCCGTTGCTCTCGGCGGCCACGTTGATCAGGTATCCCCAGCCGTCCTTGTCACTGTCCACGAACCGCCACTTGGCTTCGTAATGGCCGCTCTGTAAATCCGACAGGTATTCTTTCACCATGTGAATATTATTGCTGTCCTCATATTTCGCGAGATACGACCCTTGGGTCCTGCTTTTTATGAGGAAGTTGGATGTCGAGCCAACATATATGTTGGCCCAATGGCAATTATAGAGGTTTTTCATGTTGCCGGTGAGGTAGAGCAGGCTAAACAGCCGGAGAGTATCGCCGTAATAGCTGTAGTTATGACCGTAGGGCTCCTTATTGGCCTTTACCATTTCATAGTAGCTTTTGATTATGCTGTCGCTGCCGCTTGTCGAGTTCATACATACCGTGGCAAACATGGCAGCAAAGGTGGGGCTGAGGCCCATACCTCCCACCACGACATTCTGACCCCTGGCGTTTGTAATGGTCGTCACATTGGTCGGCTTCTTGATCCTGTTATAATATTCACCGTAATCGCCGCCATATATGTTGTTCCAGTCCGCGTAATTGACATCGAACGGACTGCCGTCCGGCATATACCCGTCGACAATATTGGCCAGTCCGCCTTTGGATTCGATGAAATGATAAAGACGGTTGGTTATGCTAAACGCGTAACCCGAACCGTTACCGTGCCAACTCCGATCCAAAGCCAGCCGCCAGGGAACCCTGACCGCGTCATAGTAACAGTTGAAGGGCAGTTTCCCCCTGTCACTGAACGTCTCTGATTGTTTCGGATTGCTCAGATCGGATGAATCCACCCAGTCCGGAAGAAGTCCGTGGCCGCCCAAAACTCTATCGACCTGGTACAATATATACGCTGTGTCGATATGCACCTTGTTCCAGAAGCCGGTTTCATACGAGGAATCATGGCTTTTCATGAAGTCCTCGAATATGGGAAACCATACCAGGGTCACGTAAGAAGGGTTCCAGCCGTTGGGCCTGCCCCAGGAACCTCCCCAATTACCGCAGCCGGCCGTGACAAATTTCCGTCCGGTGTCGGGGTCGTTATAGATCTCACGGCGTGCAATCGACTGCAGCATGACCATCGCATAATTCGAATAGTTCATATTGCTGGTGTTCCCCCATCTTTTGCAGGCGAAAATCAACGCGGCTGCCATATCCAAATCAGCGTCCGTGGCACTGGTCAGGTATCTTTTCATGGTTTGTCCTGAAGCTGGGATCTGCTCGCCGGTATAGGCGCTTATCTCGTGTACGTTAACATATTGGCCGGCGCCGCTGGGGACGGGAATAAAAGTCCCCGGCGCCCTGCTGAAGTCCGGGAATTCACAGACGTTCGTGCCGCTGGATGAGACCTTCCAGTGCATCAGGCCGTACATATTCATGTGATACATGGCATAATTGAACAAGCCGTCGAACGTCGGCTGGTCGTCAAAATAGACGGCCAGCAGCATGCCGTAGCCGATGCCTTCCGAGACCGTGTCAAAATATGTAACATAGTCCCGTTGTACCCGCAGGAAGCCGTTCGCCCCGTTCGAGGTGACGTATTTCTCCTTCCAGTCCTGGTACTCCCCTTCCAGGTAGGCGTCCTCGCCGAACGCGCCCGCCTCGTTGGACGCGCCCATGAATCCCGCTGCGCCGTACGGATACTTGCCGTACGGCACCTTCTTGCCTGTTCCGGTATAGGGAGACAGCTCCCGTGCCTGCGCCGTACCGCCGGAGCTGTGCCCGTCCTGCGGCAATGAGCACCCGAAAAAGGCAAAGCTAACCAGAAACACGCCGAAAAGCATAAGTTTGATTAAATTTTTCATAATTTAATCCTCCTCCTTTGTTTATAGATTTCAATTCGGATTATATAACGCAGGACCCGGCCGTCGACCGTGCCAATCAGCTCGGACTTTCCGCCTTTGCATTGGATTGCAGTTATAAGGAAGACATCAAGGTGCCGCCGGACTATTTTATCAAGAAATACTCCGCACTTATTCCACCCACCACTCGATTTTCAGGGTTGTATGTTTTTGTCCGCTTGTCAGGCTGAAACTCAGATCTTCGTAAGGATCAGGCCGATTGATCCTCATTTCGTTATACCATGCGCTTAATTTTTGCTTTCCTGTCTTGTACTCAAAGTATAAATCCTCAGGAGGGGTGGAGTGTTTTTTTGAATTACGGAGATTCCGATTGCGATTTTCGGCTTCCATAACTTTGGATCCCAGACGGCAGGCAGGTATTTATGGTAGATTAAAAATGTTTCCTTGTGTTTAATTGTATAAAAAGCCTCCCGGTTTTTTAGCTTCAGCACCACCGCTTCCTTGTTTATATCCGTGTAATCTATCACCGGCTCTGTCTTTTTCTCTTCTAATGCGTCGAACCACCAGCAAAGTCTTAATGTTTCAGGGCCTGCCGAAGTTAAAGAAAATATTACTTCCAGCTCCGGGGGAAAATTCGGCAGTTGGATTTTATTGAAATTGTCTTTTAATTCCGTTTTCTCATTATTAAACTCAAAAACGGTACTGTAGTTCTTTCCTGTCTTGTATTCAACCGCGATGACAACCCGGTCGGGACGCCAGGTTTTCGGCACTGCAATTGAAAAATATTTTGTGCCGCTAAAAGTGAAAATCTTATTTTTATCGGATTCGGTCAGCCTTTTTTCCATATTATTATTGCTGAAATAATCTCCCGTGAACGCCCAAATATTTCTATTTATAACATCACTCTTTCCATTATCGTCTCTGACCTCCAGGTTTATTGTATGTAATCCGGCTGTTTCCGGTCGAAAGTCCATAATGGGGAGGTTGACATCATCCTCAATAACCCCGTCTATTTCCCACATATACATCAACTTGTTGTTTTTCTGTACACTCGAGAAGCTTTTCGAGGCGTCACAAATAAACCTTTTATCAACCAGCGCATACGGGGCTGTATCGAGAGTTCCAACCGGATAATCCCATGACGACCCGCCCCCTTGATTTTTATTTTCCGCGAATAAATAACCGGTACCGGATTTCTCATTTAACTTCCAATATGAAATAATATTAAAACCGGTGTCCTTAACCGCAAAAACCAGATCTTTTTGCGCATAACTATTATGGGTTTCCATTACAATATTTTTTATTTTGGCAAAACTTTGGGCGGATGTGCTCTCAAGGATATCCAGCTCCGCTCCCTCACAATCTATCTTTAACAGGTCAATTTCAGTTATAACTGTTTCAGATAAAAGCCTGTTCAAGATTATACATCGGACCTCTTGTATTTGCAGTGAGTCGTCAAGTTTTTTTCTGTTTCTTAAAAATTCTTTTGAGGTGGTGACCAGCGCGGAAGCGGCAAACTCATCAAAATCACGGGCGAATAACGTGGTCCATCCGTCATGATCGGCAACCGCATACCTGAACGCCCTGACAGTATCCTGAAGATTATTATTTGTGATGTTTTTTATTAATATAATTTTTTTCTTCCGTCTCAATGCTGACGACATACGCGCCTTTGCTTGCGGCATAAAGCGAAAAGAATCCCTGGTTGGCGCCAATATCCAGGACGGTCATGCCTTCCTTTATGGTAAAATCCTTTTCATATATTTTCTCATCCCAGATCTCATCCAAAATAATCCTGGTATTTTCGATGGCGGTAATTTTGTAGCCGTTAGGGAGATCCAATACTATTATTTTCATTTGAGTTTTAATTTAGCACGTTCGTGTCCCTTGGTTTCCGATTCCGCCGAAATCAGTTGGAATCGAATACGGCCCCGTCCAGGTAAATGTAATCTATGGTTGCGGCGCTTCCGCTGTCCAAGTCCGCATTACCACTGTGATAAATCTTCAGGATTACGAATGCAAATCCGTCAGATGTATGGGCCGCGATACTTAAGAAATTATTTTTCACCGACCGGAAGCCATCCGGTAAGGTGAAGGCCTGGCCGGTTATTGCTGCCGGACTGCTGTCCGTCAATCTCCCCCTTAAGTAAATCAAACCCTGGGGATCCTTGGCGCAGACGGAAGGATTCATGCTTCAGGGATCAAATCTTTTTACCAGATATGTAACGTTGCGTATATTCTCCAAGTCTTCGACCGCCCAGGTAAATATTCTGAAATGCCGTGTTTGTTTCACCACCCTGAAAGGTGCGCTTATGCTCACATCCGTCAATTTGCCTAATATATCCGGGATATCGTTGCGGCAGATAATGATTCCGGCATCACCCCACGGTTTCACCGCCTCATCCTTCTTATCGATATGCACGCTGCCGGACTGGCCGGCGTTCCAGGTAACACCGTCGGAGGACCGGTACGCCGCCGTATCACCGCTTAATGAACCCACCGTTACAACTTATTAAAAAAATGATAATGTAAAAACCAGGATGACTATCGTAATTCTCATACGCATAGATACCTCCTATCGGCAGCTGTTGGTTTTTCATCGGTTCTTGGGTCGGCCGGGAACTCTTAAAAGCATGCCTACCGATTCGCCCTGGCTATCCTATAAGGCCCGGACTGTCGGGACTGTGGGCCTATTCCTGCCGTCCAGCCAATAAAAAAAACCCCAAATCTTGAACAGAACACGTATAATTGTTATGATTCTTTTCAAAGCCTTAGGAAAAGGAGCGGGTGTATATGTTAATCCATATATTGGTAACAAGGTTCAGAGGATACGATATGTGTACCCTTTATTTTGACGACAAAGAGGAAGAAAAAAAGGGAGAAAACCTTTTTGTGAAATACGAAAAGGAGTTCGTGTCCAACCGCGGTTACATTTCCAAACACCCGGAGGATACTTTCGGCCAGACATATTTCGGATATTTTATTTTCCCACACTTTTCCGCGGAAGAGATCTATAATCTATATAGGATCAAGTGCGAGGCCAAACCAAATATCGAAAACAGGTTCGATATCTTTTTTACCAAAGAGTATATGCATCTTGAAGAGATGATAAAAAGGTTCAACCGGCCGCTGGAGTCTTTTATAGAAGAAAAACATAAACTCCTGCACTACTCGCACCGCCTTGAGTATTTTGAGAGGTCAATCCAGATTATCCGCGACATGCAGACCGCCATCTATGAGACGGAGATGAACCTGGCCGCCATGGAATTTGATCTGCACAAGCGTTTTATCAAGCATTTAAAAGACAAGTACAATATTTGAATCAGGGAAAACCTTTAGGCCCGGACCCAAACTCAACGGCAGAAGAATATGTTGACCGAAGATGAACTGAAAAAAATCAAGGTTGAACTCGCGGGTAAGATGCAGGACGGCGAGAACATCAGTGATCTGCTGCAGGGGATTTATTTAGCGGGGGAGGCCACAGAATCCCCCGGCAAAGGAATGCCGGGTGTCATATTTCTTACCACAAAGCGGATAGTTATTATCTTTTTCCGGAACAACCATGAGGAATTCCGGGAACTGGCCTATACGGACGTACTTTCATTTCATATCACCGACGCGGATGATTCCGTCGCGTTGACCATGCGCCTGCCGGATCAAACCTTACGTTTTGCATCTTCCGAAACCGGCGAATGTACGCGTCGTTTTACGGATGCATTGCGGCGCGCTCTGGCGGTTGGCAACGAGAAGGTGGTTTTCTATGATTACGGCTCCAACTATGATTTTCTGGTAAGCGAAGCCAGGAAGATCCTTATGGG
>CAZWYY010000063.1:0-18994 GCA_964638895.1 uncultured Spirochaetaceae bacterium
GTGACGGCCTGTGGAACATGGTTGACAATGAAATCATACGCGCGATTTTAAAAACCAATACAACTATCGAAAACAAGGCCGGTGAACTGGTAAACCGGGCCCTTCAAGCCGGGGGCGAGGACAACATCACGTTACTGCTGATACGAGTCGGGTAGCATAACGGCCGCATACCCACAGCGTTTTCGCCCGGTCCGCCTACCGGTATAGGGTTACGGCTATTTTTCGATTTCCATGATCCAGATTGTGGTGCCGGAAGAACCGTCGGGATCACCGCTGCATGACTCAAAAGCCACCTTTGTGCCGTCAGGCGACCATGACGGCGCGCCGTCATAACCGCCGTTATTAAAGGTTACGCGCTGAGGATTACCGCCGCCCACGGGGATAATGAACAAATTGGCGTGTTCAAGCTCACTATTATCAGCGCTGTACACAATCTCAGTTCCATCCGGAGAAAAACTGGCGTCCGTGTTGTCGCCGGCATCCGTTGTGACCTTTGTTTTACCGCTGCCGTCCGCGGCATCCATCACCCAGATGTCCCATTTACCGCCCGCAAATCGCTGGTACAGGATCAGATCCCCGGCGGGAGACCAGTTGGGTTGGCGGCAGTCGCCGTCGACAATGGGGTCCGTAAGATCGATAAAACCCGAGCCGATTGCCTGGCTCAGATCTTTCTTGACTATTTTCCCGTCCCCCTCGACATCGACCACGTGTGATTCAAAAACTATGAAATTCCCGTCCGGAGAAAAACTAGGCTCATACGCCTGGTCGGCGGCGCGTTGGGTGATCTTTTGTTCATCTCCGGGGTTTCCGTCGGCGGCAATAGTGAATATTTCATCGTGGGGATCACGGCTGGAAGCAAATACAATCATATTGCCCGCCGAATCCCAGACCGAGCCGGGAAGATTTACATTCCCGCTTCCGTCGGCAACCAGTTGTGTGACTTCCGCTGTTTGCAGATTGATTATGTATAAATCGGCGGGCTCTTCATTATAGCCGTTTCTGAACCTGGTAAACAGCAGGAACTGGCCGTCGGGAGACCAGGCCGGATTCTGCAGACTTCCGTTGAGCTTGATATTTACTTTATAGGCATTGTCACTTCTTTTTTCATTCCCATCCCCGAGATTGCAGCACACCAGTAAGGCGGATATGAATAGTATAAAAAACTGTGTATATCTTTTCACGCTTTTCTCCAAAAAAAACATTAATCATGAATCCGAACCCATGACGGACATTCTATATAAATACTAACTTAGTTCAGGCATTCAAAAAAAACAATGAGAATTAAAAATCCGGGGCTCTAAGCTGCACAGACTTTTTAGAATTATTTCTTAAGCCGCATGCAATAAAAAGCCGGCTCATACGTCAATCTATCAGAATGAAAGGGAGGACGTATGAAAAATAAGGATTCATTACTGTTAAACACACCCGTAACCAAGCTTCTGCTCAGAATGTCTCTGCCCATGATGATCGCCATGGTGGTGAACGGGCTGTATTACCTTGTGGACGCGGCGTTTATCGGCAATTTTATCGGTCGGGACGGTGTGGCTGCGCTCGGAATCGGTTTCCCGCTAGACATGTTCGGTGTGGCCCTGGCGATAATGCTTGCCGTGGGAACGGCGGCGGTGCTTTCCGTAACATTGGGAAAACAGCGGAAACAGGAGGCGGGCGTTGCGCTGAAGAACGCGATTATGCTTACTTCCATTGTCGGCATTTTACTTTCAATCGTATTTTTCGCCTTTAAAAAGGAGCTGCTCACGGGACTCGGCGCAACCGGATCGATTTACGCACAGGCTGATAATTACTATTCGGTAATCATCCCCGGTCTCATTCTGGTTTTTTTAAGTTTTTTGGGTACCAACACCATCAGGGCCGAGGGCAACACCGGATTGGCCGCCGTGGGAATGATAAGCGGCGCGCTTATCAATGTAGTGCTTGACGCTGTTTTCGTGGCGGGTTTGCGCATGGGAACCGCGGGAGCGGCATGGGGAACGGTTATCGCCAGAGCGGTTACAATCGTGTTATATGTCGGGTATTACCTGACCAACCGCCCGGCGGTCTCCGTAAAAACCGGAAAATGGAAAATCGATTTTTCCGTTATGCGGTTTATTTGTAAGGTAGGCTTCGGCGCTTTTTTAAACCAGGTCAGTTTCTCTGTTATGGCGGCGGTGGTGAATCTGATCATAAAGGCATACGGAACGGCCATGGATTTCTCGGTTTTCGGGATTATAAGCAGAATTATTGTGTTCATCACCATGCCTCTTTCCGGAATCGGCCAAGGCGTTCAGGTAATCGTCGGATACAACTTCGGCGCTCGTAAAACGGAGCGCGTTAAACACGCGATATATTACGGGTTTATATATTCAATAGTCTTCGGGGCGATACTCTGGATTATGCTTTTTTTCTTTACCGGGAATATATTGGGATTTTTCACCTCGGATAACAATTTAATTACGGCGGGAATAGAGCCTCTCAGGTATTCGACTCTGCTGGCAATGCTCATAGGAATTCAAATCATAACCTACTATTATTTCATATCCGTGCATAAGATGCTCTACAGTATGTTGACTTCAATCTGCCGGCAGTTATTGTTACTCACTCCGTTTCTGCTTGTTCTGCCCATATTCTTCGGAGTGAACGGTATATGGACGGCCTTTCCGCTTTCCGATTTGGGTTCGGCGATAGTATGTTTTGTATTGATTCGGTTGTCGTTAACCGAGTTCAAGCCAAGGCCTTTGCCAATTCGCCCGGCGTGAATATTCCTTTCTCGGTAATAAAGCCCGTAACAAGGCGTGCCGGGGTGATGTCGAAGGCATGGTTGGCGGCCGGGCTGCCGGGGCCGAACAGCCGCACACGGCGCAGCCTCCTCTTTTCCAGTCCTTCGGAATACAGCACCTCGTCCGGGTCCCGTTCTTCTATGGGAATCTGTCCGCCGTCGGTGAGGGTGCGGTCAAACGTGGGGGTGGGCAGGGCCACGTAAAAAGGCACCCGGTTATCGTAAGCGGCCAGGGCCTTTAAGTAGGTGCCGATCTTGTTGGCCGTATCGCCGTTGGCGGCCACCCTGTCGGCCCCCACGATCACCAGGTCCACCTGCCCCCTCTGCATCAAAAGCCCGCCGGAGTTGTCGGTGATCACGGTGTGGTCTATGCCCTGCGCCGCCATCTCCCAGGCCGTAAGCCTGCCCTGGCTGCGCGGCCGGGTCTCATCCACCCACACATGCATGGGTATGCCTTGCCTCGCGGCCTCGTATAGGGGCGCGGTGGCCGTACCGTGGTCCACACAGCCCAGGGCGCCCGCATTGCAGTGGGTAAGTATCTGCACCGGCCGGCCGGAGCGGCGCGAAGCCGTCTCTCGCAGCAATGGCAGGCCCACCAGGCCGATCTCCCGGCACCTCTTCTCATCCTGGTCGGCGATCAGCTCTGCGGTCTCCAGGGCCATGCGGCATTTGGTTTTCATATCGGCCGCCATATCCCCCGTCTTGCCGAGCGCGGCCCGCTGCATATCCAGGGCCCACTTCAAGTTTACCGCCGTGGGCCTGGCGGCGGCAAGCAGGCTGAAACTACGCTCTAAAAAATCCTCTCCCCGGCTTTTTTGCGCGGCCTCCCGGGCCGCCAGATAGATGCCGTAGGCCGCGGCCGCGCCGATAAGCGGCGCCCCGCGTACGTGCATCTCCCGTATGGCCGCGGCCATGCGGGAAACCGTACGTATTTTTTCTATGACAAACCTGAAGGGCAAAAATCTCTGGTCTATCACATTTACCCACTTTTTATGAGCAGGGGTCCAGATGGTTCTGTATTGCTTCCCGTCCACGAGCATACAAGAACTATGCATCAGAAAAAAAATACTTTCAATCCCACTAAGGTTGAGCTTATAATTGGAGTACAAAAACAGTTTCCGAGGAGCACACGTGGACGGAAACGGCCCCGACACCAACCGCTCAAAAATAAGATCCTCCCACCTCAATAGAAACCGGGTACTCCTGGTTGTACTTTCCCAAAACATGTTCGGCCGCACCTTCGTACTCCAGCGGCACCGAACAAGTATAGGCAACGGTCGGGGCTGCGATATAAGCATGGAAGACCCGCATATGGATGAACCGCAATTCATTTTGGAACTGAATTACATGGGCGAGTTGTCCATAGAAAATGCCGGTTCACATGCCGCCACCTTTGTCAACAATCGGGCCATAAAAAGGAAGACCAAACTCTTCTACGGCGACCGCATAGTGGCCGGCACCACCGTGATGCGCGTGTTTTTGGAAGAGAAAATCGAAATCTGAATTGAACATTGACAAACCATATCCACGGGTATATTCTTTATAATTGAACGGAGGGGGAAAACTGCAATGGACGATACCATTCTGTCAGACAGCAATGTGGGAAAACGCCTGAAAAACTATAAAAAATTTGATATATTCAAGCTTTCCTACCAGGGCAAATCCCTGCCGGTGGTCAGTTCCATCACCATCGGCAGGCATCGCAGCAACAACATCCAGATAGACGACAATCTGACCTCCCGGCAGCACGCGGTTATCCAGAAGATAAAGGACGAATATTTCCTCAAAGACCTGCACAGCACAAACGGCACCCTGATCAACGAGAAACCGGTCCCGGAAGGAAAATACATCAAGCTGCACAGAAACGACGTGATTAAAATCGGACGCACGGAAATTATCGTTACCTGAAGAGCACATCACGCCGCGCACACTGCGCGCGCGGCGTTACTTTTTAGAAATCTTCATTGACATCATGTTATTCATCTTCTATCATAAGAAAAACAATAATTTCAAATAAAGGAGGAGTAACATATGAAAAAAATTCTTTTATTTTTACTGTTACTGAGCCTGATGTTCGCAGCGTGCAAATCCACACAGAACGCGGCCGCGACCAACGCCGGCAATGTGGGCAGTCCCATGCTCACTGAACCTAATCCCGATGATCCGTTGCATACCGATTACATGGCGTTCTCACCCAATGGTGACGGCATTCAGGATACCATTAATGTGATTCCCAACCTCAAGGATACGGAGAATATGACGCGGTATGAGCTACGCATTATGACCGCCGACGGAAAGGCGGTAAAACGTTTGTCCGGTGACTTGAAGAACCTGAAAACCTATTCTTGGAACGGCAAGGACGACAACAACACACCGCTTGCCGACGGCATGTACAAGGCGGAGATAACGCTTACCTCGGCCTCGGGCGATACAAAGGTGATAAGCTCCAATTATTTCAACCTGGATACAACACCGCCCGCCGTTACCCTCGCGCTTTCACCCCTGCCCTTTTCGCCGGACGGGGACGGCAACGCCGACACACTAAACATAGATACCACCGTCAACGACGCCAGTCCCGTGGGCGCCTGGAATATCAAGATCCGCGATGAGCAAAACAAACTCTTTTACACCTTGAAGGGCACGGACCTCCCCGCCCAGAAGACCTGGAACGGGTACGCGGCGGACGGCACACAGGTCATGTCCGCCTCCATGTACAGCGCAGAACTGACCGTTACGGACAAGGCCGGAAACTCCGCCTCAAGCAAGGCCGATCTGCCCATCGATCTTCTTATATTCAAAATGGGCGGCAAACAAAAACTACTTGTTCGCTCCATTACCTTTGCCCCCTATAAAACCAGCTTTAACAGGATTAAAAGCAAGGAGGTGAACGACACCGTACGCTGGCTGGCCAACCTGTTGCAGAAAAATCCTTCGTGGAATCTGGTAATCGAAGGCCACGCGCTTAACGTGTACGAAAAGGATCCGGTCAAACATCAGAGGGAAGAGGATGTGCTGCTGCCGCTTTCCAAACGCAGGGCGGAGACCATCAAGGCCCTACTGGTCGCCGAAGGCGTCAGCGCCGACCGCATTACCACCCAGGGCATGGGAAGCAGCGAACCCATCGTCCCGCCGAGCGATACCTTCAACCAATGGAAGAACAGACGCGTGGAATTTCTTATTGTGAAATAACCGGGCATTTATAGGCACCGACCGGGCTGTCCGCCGTAGACGGCGGACAGCTTTTTTTTAATGATCCAAACTCTTGACTATTCATTTTTACTTCTGATATGGTTATAATTCCTATATTTTCTTGGAGTACATATGAAAAAATCACAATCAAAAATAACATCATTGGGTATCTGCCTGGGGGCGTCCACCATCACCGCGGTGGAACTCTCGCAGGATAACGGGAAATTATCCATAGAACAGTCGATCATCATCCCACATGAGGGAAATCCAAAGAAGGTATTCGCCGAACTAACGAAAAAATTCAGGTCCGACGGCCACAAGGTATTGGTAACCGGAAGGAAATTCCGCAATTTTGTGCGGCTTCCCAATATCACCGAGCCCGAGGCCGTGGAGTACGCGCTTGATTTTGTTTCCAACGGCGAAAAAAAATACGACGCCGTTGTGTCCGCGGGCGGCGAGACCTTCATGGTGTACAGGCTTGATCATAACCATAAGGTGGTGGGCATATCCACGGGAAACAAATGCGCGTCCGGAACGGGAGAGTTTTTCCTGCAGCAGATCAAACGCATGAACCTGGGAGTACGCGAGGCGGTAGACCTGGCCGATATCGGGGTCCCCTACGCGGTAAGCGGGCGCTGCTCGGTGTTCTGCAAATCCGACTGTACCCACGCCCTGAACAAGGGCGAGCCTATCGCCAATGTCACGGCCGGTCTGTGCCAGATGATCGCGCAGAAGATCACCGAGCTTCTGGCCAAAATCCCGCACGACAACATCATGGTGGTGGGGGGAACGGCCCAGAACAAGGTTGTGATAGACAGCATAAAAAAAGAGATCCCTCACGTGCTTGTACCGGAACAGGCGGCGTACTTCGAGGCGCTGGGCGCGGCCATTGCCGGGCTGACCCGGGGCAGCGAGTTCGGGCCCGAGCTTTTTCACGAGGGCAAATCCGGTTTTTCCTTTCTGCCGCGTCTCAAGGATTTCGAGCACCTGGTGACCTTCAACTCCACGGGCTATGTCAGGGCCAAGGATCACGACACCTGTATCATTGGGCTTGACGTGGGCTCGACCACCACCAAGGCCGTCCTGCTGCGCACCGCCGATAACGCCTTTTTGGCCTCGGTCTACCTGCGCACCAACGGCAACCCGGTGGAGGCCTCCCGCCAATGCTATGAAGGCATCCTTAAGCAGATCGGCGATACGCCGGTCATTATCATCGGCATCGGGGTAACGGGCTCCGGGCGCCAGATCGCCGGCCTGTATTCGCTTACGGACGGGATCATAAATGAAATCATCGCGCACGCCTCGGCCGCGGTCTATTTTGATCCGGGGGTGGATACGATCTTCGAGATCGGCGGACAGGACGCCAAGTACACCTACATCACCAATTCGGTGGCCTCGGATTACGCCATGAACGAAGCCTGCTCCGCGGGAACCGGCTCGTTTCTGGAAGAAGCCGCCTACGAGTCCCTGGGCGTGAAGGTAGAGGATATCGCGGAGTACGCGCTCCGCGGGGACCGCCCCCCCAATTTCAACGATCAATGCGCGGCCTTTATCTCTTCGGACATCAAAAACGCCACACATGAGGGTATTTCCCGAGACGACATTTTAGCCGGCCTGGTCTACTCCATCTGTTTTAATTACATCAACCGCGTTAAGGGCTACCGCCCAGTGGGACAAAAGATATTCGTGCAGGGAGGCGTATGTTACAACAGGGCCGTGCCTCTTGCCATGGCCGCCATTCTGCGTAAACCGATCGTTGTTCCCCCCGAACCCGGTCTGATGGGCGCGTTCGGCGTGGCCCTGGAGCTGAAGAAGCGCCTGGACCTGGGGTTGGTGGCCAAAAAATCCTTTGACTTAAAGACGCTGATCGCCAGAAAGGTCAGTTACGAGAAACCCTTTACCTGCGCCGGAGGCAAGGAAAAATGCGATCTCAAGTGCAGCATCAACCGCATCCGCATTGAGGACAACCTGTACCCCTTCGGCGGGGCATGTAACCGCTATTACAACCTGCGCTTTAAAATCAGCGTGGACCCCGAAAAGCTGGACCTGGTGCGTGTACGAAACGAGCTCCAGTTTGTGAAATACGCGCCGCCCGCGCCGGCCGCGGCCAAAGGGCCGGTAATCGGGATCAACCGCAGTTTCCTGACCCACAAGGTCTTTCCCCTTTATTACAATTTTTTCACCGCTTTGGGCTGCCGCGTAGTCATTCCCCAAGAAATGAACCACGAGGCGCTTGACCGCCAGACCTCGTCGCTGTGTTACCCGGCCCAGATCGCCATCGGGTATTTTGACACACTGACGGAACAGCAGCCGGATTATTACTTTATGCCCCATGTGGAGGAGATGTATGTGCCCAAGGGGAACATTCGAAAGGAGTTCTCCTCCACCTGTATCTTCATCCAGGGCGAGGCCTTCTGGATGCGCCAGATCTACAAGGACAAGGACCTGGAGCATAAGATCATCGCTCCCACCATCAATTTCAATGAAGGATATGAGAAAGGCCGCACCGCGTTTTTAAAAGTGGCGGCTGGTCTGGGTTTCGGCAAAAAACAGGCGGCGGCCGCCTATACCAAGGCGGTCGTCCTGCAGGAGGCGTTCGAGCAGGAATGCTGGGAGTTGGGCACAAAGGCGCTTGAGGAGCTGCGCACCCAGCCGGACAAGATCGGGATTGTGGTTCTGGGCCGGGCCTACAACGCTTTCAGCGACGAGGCCAATAAAGGTATCCCCAAGAAGATAACCACCCGCAGCCACATTGTGATCCCGGCCGATATGATCCCCATCGATGACGAACCCCTGGCCTTTCCCCACGACGATTACCTGCACTGGGAGATTGGCCAGCATCTGCTGCGCGTGGCCCAGGTGGTAAAACGCAATCCACGGTTGTTCGGGGTGTATATCACCAACTTCCTGTGCGCCATAGACTCGCTGCTTATTACCTATTTCCGCAAAATCATGGGCACTAAACCCTCGCTTACCCTGGAGCTTGACGGGCATACGGCCGACGCCGGGATCAACACCCGGGTTGAGGCCTTTCTTGACATTATCCATAACTACCTGAAGGTACAGAAGGAGGTGCACGGGGGCAGCGGTAACGGGTTCAAACCCGCGCGGATGAGTATTGAGCATACCGGGATCTTTTTTGTGGATACCATAGGCAGAAAATTCCCCCTGAAACACCCCCAGGTAACCATGATCATCCCTTCCATGGGAGACCTGGGAAACCGCGCCTTCGCGGCCGTGTTCCGCAAGCTGGGCGTAAAGGCCATAGCCCTGCCCATCGCCGACACCGAGGTGCTGCGCCTGGGCAGGGGGGTGACCACCTGTAAGGAATGCCTGCCCATGATTGTGTGCGTGGGCTCCATGCTGAAGTACCTGGAAAAGCACAAGGACCCGCGGCAAAAAATCGTGGTGTTCCAGCCGCGCGCGGCCGGTTACTGCCGCCTGGGCCAATACCACGTGTATATGAACATGCTTATCCGTGAGAGGAAGCTTGACAATGTTGCCGTGCTTTCCCTGGCCAACGAAGAGCGCTACTCGGGGGTGGGCCCCACCTTCGCGCTCCGAGCCTGGCAGGCGATCGCGGTCAGCGACGTGATGGACGACGTCCGCAACTCCATTTCGGTCCTGGCCAAGGACCCAAAAGAAGCCATGGCCGTATTCAATGAGGAATACGACAAGATTGTGGACACGTTTGCCGGGAAACTAAAGCACTCCATCTACCGCCAGCTTAAACTCTGCACAAAACGGCTGGCCGAAATTCCGCTGAAAATGAGCATAGACAAAGCGCCCCAGGTGATCGTTATGGGCGAGATCTTTGTACGGCGCGACTCCTTTTCCAACCAGAACATCGCCGGCATGCTGGCCGAGCGGGGATTCATAACCAGACTCTCGCCGGTCATGGAATGGATATATTACCTGAACTACATGATCAAGCACGGGCTGCATACCGCCAACCATACCCTGCTGGGCTGGCTTGAGTTTATCATCTCCGACAAAACCCAGCAGCACGTTGAAAAGAAAATCAAGAGGATCATGGCCTCTTCGGGCCTGTACGAGCCGGAGTTTATCAATATCGATGAGATCGTGAAATACTCGCGGCATATCGTGCCCACCACCCTGAAGGGCGAGCCGGGCATGATTATGGGTATGCTGATGCGTGACGCCCTGGACAAGTACGCGGGTATCATCAACATCGGGCCGTTCGGCTGCATGCCCGTGCGCTTTACCGAGGCCGTGGTGGCCAATAACACGGATATGGAAAGCAAAATCCGGGCGTTTGACCAGGCCGGAGAGCGGTATTCCTTGAACGGGTTTGAGCGCAACGAGCGCATACCCTTCCTGACCGTGGAATGCGACGGCAACCCGTACCCGCAACTGCTGGAAGCTCGATTCGAGAGTTTCTGCCTGCAGGCCTCCCGTGTGGCCCTGAAACAGGGCAAAACATCGGGTATGCCGGTAAGCAAGTAAAGGGAAGCGAGCGAACGGTTACCTGCGCAGCACATTCCGCATTATCTTATCGCGCACCGCATCCTTTATGGGACCGAAGGAAAGACTAAAGGTGGAGTCCCTGTCCGAAACCCGTGTTACCTTCGCGGGGAGGGTAAGCGATCCCTCACCCTCCAGCCGCAGCGTAATCAGCAGCTCAAGCCCGCGAAAGGCCCCAAACCCCGGGTTTTTGACTCTGGCGCCCCCGCCGCTCAGGTCAAGGGCATAACTGTAAAATAACTTGCCCGTATCTCCCGGAAGCTTGAGGGTAACCGGAATCCGCGTAGACTTGCGGTAAAACCTTCTGTTCTGAATCCGCTCCACGCGCTCGGAATGCGCGGCCATCAGACGGCCCCGGCCGCGCTCAAGCACACGGGTGTGTACCAGGTAACAGCCGGAACGTGAATCAACCTCCAACACCAACGGACTTCCGCGTGGGGCATCGGCCGTGGTGCTGATCACGATTCCCCTGGTACCGACCTCCTCGATCCTGCCCTTGAAGGTGCCCTCACCGTGGGGACTCAGTTTTACCGGGCTCCCCCTGGGAAATTCGGCCGTGGAGTGCAGTAAGTGAGAGAATGGTTTCACGGCGCCGGCTTGGCTTTTGCCATCGTTCAAGCCCAGTTTTACCCTGAGGGCGGCCATCTCATTATCGTCAACCACCTCTTTGGCACTCATACGGTTTACGCAGGCGTTGAACGTATTCGTCCGGATAAGCATATCGGGCAGGAAGCGTTTGTCGCGGGGGAAATAACGCGTCAGCCTGTGTACCAGTTTTTCCTCAGCGGGGGAAAGGCCCTTTTTTTGCATGATAAACCGCATCCGCTCGCGCGTGCGTTTACGGTTCCTGCGTGCGGCTTTCACCTGGAATATAATAAAAAGTAGCAGCGCCAGAAATCCCAGCCCGATCAGCACGGCAAAGAGGATGTACTCAAACGGGCTTTTCCGGAAACCGCTTTCTACGTTATTGTAGAACTCTTTTAATTTATCAGCATCTAAAATAATAACCTGAAACATACTCTCCTCTATATTAAATATATGATTTAAAGAGGACTAAAACAAGGATACGAGGAAGGTATGCGGCCGGGATGGTTTTAGCTTACGGGGTAATCTTATACACCACGTCATGGGCGCGGACCTTATCGGGCACCTTGATACCTACTGATGCGCCCGGCTCTGCATGGTCCACTCTTTCATGCTCAACCTGGATGGATTCGACCGTAAAAGACAGGTCGGTAGTGTGCCCGGTGACATGCAGGCTGTCACCGACCTTTACGACCTGCTTTTCAACCGTGAGCGCGGCCACCCCGATTTTGGCAAAATAGTCTTGAATCACCCCAACTTTTACTTCCGCCATAATCACTCCTTTATTGGTTTTTACAATACCCTTTCAGTATAAAACATGGGTATAAAATTTCAAGAAGGCCGTAGAAAAAAGCGCGGACGCCGCCTTACCGGTTTCAGGCGTGTAAAAAAGCGCGGATCTCTGCAAACTCCTTGTCCGGGAGCATTCCCTGCTCGCGGCAGACGGAAATAAAATCCGAAATATGCAGGTATGAATGCAGGGTCACATCATGCTTTTTAAGATCACGCGCGCAGTGTATACCCCGCTCGATAAGTACCACGAGATCGTTTACCTTCAGTCCCTGGGAGCGCAGAATCTCAATAACCTGCAGCTTGCTTACCCCCGTGGCTACCAGGTCGTCCAGCAGCAGCACGGTCTCACCCGCGTTATATTTACCCTCGATCTGTTTTTTCATGCCGTGCTGTTTGGTTTCCACGCGCGGGAAGATCAGGGGCGCGTCCAGCATAAGTGAGACAACCGCGGCAAAGGGAACGGCGGCAAAAGGAATCCCGGCCAGGCGGTCGTACTTTAGCCCCGATACCAGCTCACAGTAGGCCGCGGCCGTACGGCGCATCAGCTCCGGATGGGAAATAATAAGCCTGAGGTCGATGTAGAAGGGGGAGACAATCCCGGATTTCAGGGTAAACCTCCCGAGCTTAAAACAATCGGCGCGGATGAGGTCAAATATCAATTCCCGCTTGGCCGCGGGCAGGTCCGCGGATGTTTCTTTATCATTATTTTTCTCTGCGACTGTGCGCCCGCCGATGGAGTCTGTTTTCGTTCCTCTTTTGGCGGCGGATTCCCGGTTCTTCAGGCGCAGTTTCACACGGCGCATTTCCTCTACAGCTTCATGCGCTGCCCGGCCCGGCGAGGCGGCTTGGGCGATGCCCCGCGAGATATTGAGCAGGATGCCGCCGCCGTCTTTCCGCATCCCGGCCTCCAGAGCCCGGTCGATACTCCCGCCCTGGGCGCCGATGCCCGGCGCTAAAAGCCACACCTCCGGAAACCGTTTTCTGACCGCGGCCAGGGCCTCCTCGTTGTTTCCGGCCACCACCAACCCGATGTTCCCGGCCCAGCCGATTACCTCGCGCGCCACCCGGAGGTAATACTTCTCGAACCCCCGCCGGTCACAGACCCGAACCTCCTGCAGGGAATCCGCTCCGGGGTTAGAGGTGCGGCAGAGCAGAAACAGACCTCTGCCCCCGTACTCCAGGAAGGGCTCCACAGACTCCTTACCAAGGTAGGGGTTAAGGGTCACGGCATCCGCCTTCAGGCGGTCAAACAGCGCGGATGCGTAGGCCGCGGCCGTGTTGCCGATGTCGCTTCGCTTAGCGTCGATGATCACGGGGATTTCATCCGGGATAATCTCAGTAACGATGTGCTCCAGGGCGTTCAGGCCCTCGGCCCCATAGACTTCATAGAAGGCGATATTGGGTTTATAACAGACCGCGTACACCCTGGTCTGGTCCACTATTTTCCCGGCCCAGTCCACAAGCTCTTTGTATATATTGTTGTTTTTGCGTTTGTTCTGCGGATCAAGCCCCACACACAGCAGGGTGTCCTTTTCCCGAACCCGGGCCTCAAGACGCCGGAAAAAATCTTTCATGCGCTTGGCTCCTGTTTTTACTAAAAGACTACAGCATACCCATGCGGCGTAACGCTTCGGGTATTTCTCCGTATCTTAGCGCAACTGTTCGCAATAGGCAAGATACAGTTTTACCATCATATCCTGCCTGCTCAATAAATGCTCCGGGGCCGGGCTGTCACAATACTCAAACTGCAATAAAAATAAGCTTCGCGGCACTTCCTTCCGTTTACAAAAAACCTCCGGCTATGCTATAATCACCCGGTTCCCTTATGTACTTGAAAACACTAACCCTATACGCAGACAGGTTTCCTACGTGTGAATATTACCCATTTAATCTTGATGTGCTGCACGGCACGCCGGGTCTTGAGTTTTCCAAGCCTATAAGCTTCTTTATCGGCGAGAACGGTACGGGTAAATCGACACTGCTGCGCGCCATAGCTGCGTCCTGCGGCTATTATATCTGGCGGGGAAGCGCGCGCCTGCCCGCGCACAACAACCCATACGAAGACCTGCTCTACAAATACTTAGAGGTCGAGTGGCGCGACGGCCGGGTTCCCGGCTCCTTCTTTGCGTCCGAGCTGTTCAAGCACTTTACCAAAATCCTGGATGAATGGGCGCGCGACGACCCCGGGCTGTTCCAGTATTTCGGCGGCGCCTCACTGGCCGAGCGCTCCCATGGCCAGAGTCACATGGCTTTTTTCAAGAGCCGTTTTGAGCGTGAGGGTCTCTACCTGCTTGACGAGCCTGAAAACGCGCTTTCGCCGCTGCACCAGCTTGAGCTTATGCATTTACTTCGTGATATGGCCGCGGCCGGACACGCCCAGTTTGTGATCGCCTCGCACTCGCCCATCCTGCTGTCGCTGCCCGAGGCCGATATCTTCAGTTTCAACCACACCCCTGTAAAAAAGACCTTGTACGAACAGACCGATTACTATAAGGTGTATAAGGACTTCTTCGACAACCGGGAAAGGTATGTTCGATAAGCCACAGGGGCTTGCCACCCGCTTGTTTTACAGGTAATTTATTATCATCGGAGGAATACGAATGGGTCTTACTCTTAGTGAAAAAATATTAAAGGCGCACATGGTCTCGGGAGAGCTTACGCCCGGCGGCGAGCTTACGATTAAAATCGACCAGACGCTTACCCAGGACGCCACGGGAACCATGGTGTACCTGCAGTTTGAGGCCATGGGCGTGCCGAGGGTGAAAACCGAGCTTTCCGTATCGTATGTGGATCACAACACCCTGCAGAATGATTTTCGGAACATGGATGATCACCGCTACCTGCAGAGCGTGGCCCGCAAGTACGGGATTTATTTTTCCCGCCCGGGCAACGGCATCTGCCACCAAGTGCACCTGGAGCGCTTCGGCGTGCCCGGCAAAACACTTCTTGGTTCTGATTCGCACACCCCCACGGCCGGGGGCTTGGGTATGCTGGCCATCGGCTCCGGGGGGCTTGACGTGGCCGCGGCCCTGGCCGGGGAACCCTTTCCGCTGGTAATGCCGGGTATTACCGGCGTTAGGCTTACCGGGAAGCTTAAACCAATGTGCGCGGCCAAGGACGTGATTCTCACGATATTGGGCATGGAAACCGTCAAGGGAGGCGTGGGCAAAATTTACGAATACTGTGGGCCCGGGGTGGCGACTTTATCCGTCCCGGAACGGGCAACCATCACCAATATGGGGGCCGAGCTGGGCGCCACAAGTTCCATATTCCCCTCCGATGAGGTAACCAAAGTATTTTTGACCCTGCAGCAGCGGACCGTGGTCTGGACCGAGTTGTCCGCCGATCCGGACGCGAACTACGAACGGGTGATCGAGATAGACCTTGGCAAGATCGAGCCCATGGCGGCCGCGCCCCACATGCCGGACAAGGCGGTGCCCGTAAGCCAAATCGCGGGGCGGAAGATCAACCAGGTGGCCATCGGTTCCTGCACCAACTCCTCGATCAATGACCTGGGCGTGGCGGCTGATATTCTGGCTACCGGGCATGTTCACCCGGATGTGTCCCTCGGCGTCTCGCCCGGCTCGCGGCAGGTGCTGCTCAGCGCTACGCGCGCCGGCATTATGGAAAAACTAATTTCCGCGGGAGCGCGTATTCTGGAAAGCGCGTGCGGCCCCTGCATCGGCATGGGGTTCGCACCCTGTTCGTGCGGAATCTCCGTGCGGACCTTCAACAGGAACTTTAAGGGCAGAAGCGGCACCGCGGACGCCATGGTCTATCTTGTCTCGCCGGAAACCGCGGCCGCGACCGCCCTGTACGGAGAGTTCACCGACCCGCGCACGCTTGCGGTAACCAAACAGGACTACTCCCGCTTTACGGTCTGCGACGACTCCATGATCATCGGTCCTTCGGGGAACGGCAAGGCGGGCGAGATCATTCGCGGCCCCAACATCAAACCCGTGCCCGTGGGCGCCCCTCCCGGGTCCGAGATACGGGCGGCCGTGCTGCTGAAAACCGGGGACAACATCACCACGGATCACATTATGCCGGCCGGGGCCAAGATCCTGCCCCTGCGCTCCAACATCCCCGAAATCGCCAAACACGTGTTTGAACAGGTGGATCAGGATTTTTACCGCAGGGCGACTGGGGCCTCCGCCGGGATCATTGTCGGCGGGGAAAACTACGGCCAGGGCTCCTCGCGCGAGCACGCGGCCATAGCCCCCATGTTTCTGAACGTGAAGGCGGTGATCGCCAAAAGCTTTGCCCGTATTCACAAGGCCAACCTGGTCAACTTCGGCATTCTGCCCCTTGAGTTCGAGAACCCCGGCGATTACGAGAACATAGAACAGGGAGACACTCTTGCGGTCGGCAATGTGACGCAGGGCATAGAGTCCGGTACGCCGCTTTCCGTGCGTAATGAAACCAAAAACCGTGTCTTCTATGTACGTTGTGATCTTTCCGATCGTTTCAAAGAGATCGTACTCGCCGGCGGCAGGCTGAACCAGATAAAGTTGAAGGCGGATTGACGGGCGTTCACAGTCTTATGCCGTAGTCCCGTTGTACCGGAGGCGGTATGGCGCAGGACCGCCGCCCGCGGCCGGGGAAGCTCCCCCTACGGCCGAATTCTAAAAGAACGGCGTTAAAGCCAGGGCGATTACGAATAATATTCCCGAAATAAGCATGGAATAGCGGCTTAATCTGTTGAAGATATCATAGGCCACATGGCGCACCATGAAGGTGGCCAGGGCAACCAGCAGCAGAAATACGAAAATCCCCAGGCCGAAGACGACGATGATCGGCGGCACCAGCCCAACCTTGTTGATGGAAAGCAGCATGGTGAGTATGGCCCAACCGAAGGGACAGGGCGCCAGCCCGGTAAGCACACCGGAAAGCAGGGCGGAACGCTTATGCTTTAAAACG
The DNA here is from genome assembly GCA_964638895.1 of uncultured Spirochaetaceae bacterium. Taxonomy (GTDB): domain Bacteria; phylum Spirochaetota; class Spirochaetia; order SZUA-6; family RPPD01; genus JAFGGG01. Next base: position 16,745 of record CAZWYY010000063.1, read on the forward strand.
GCCGCTTCCCCGCCGTGGTCCTTGCGGCGCAACTGTCTTATACCGCTTATGATCATAAACACGGCGATTACCGCGAGTCCGATCAGGCCGACGACACGCAGAACACCGGTGACCGCGGCCGAATCGATCATCGAAGAGAAGATATAAAAGGCGCAGGCCAGAAAAATAACATCGATTAAATGCGTTACGGTGAAGGTAATGATGAAACCAAGTGCGTGCGGAATTTTCTTGTTTCCTTCGGTAAGGTAGGCGATCAGGATCCCCTTGCCGTGGCCGGGCATGGCCGCGTGCAGAAAACCCAGGGTAAAGACCGAAAGGAACAGCAGCAGGAGCCCCCCGAAGTTAAACTCTACCGTAAAGAGATTTTTCATGTCTCCCAACACTTGCTCCAAAAAACCCGTTTCCGGTACGCGCGAATCCTTGATGTTATGTTCTTTAATCAGATTGGGCAGGCGGTTGGCCTCGGAGCTCATCTGTGTTTTTCCGCTTTCAAACTGTTCCTGCAATTGCGACTGGTCTACATCCGCGGCGATGACGTTCTTATCGGTATACGTGACGGCCGCGCCGTTTTTCAGATCGGAGCGTGCCTGGTCAAGCTTGTCATGCGACTGACCGGGCGATGGTTTGGGGTCAAAAGGGTCCCAGCCGAAATTAAACTCCTCCGAGTCCGTATAACCGTCAAAGTCCGTGTCCGGCGCCAGGGGATTCAACCCGTACAGCTCCTCGAAGGAATCGTTCAACCCGTCGCTGTCGGTGTCCTTCTGGTCCTCGTTATACGCGGAAAAATCGGGCTTTTCCGGATCGAACCGCCATTCCCGTACCTTGGCGGTAAGCAGGACCTCGTTGGCGTTTTTATAGAGGTTCCCGTTTTCATCCAGAAGCACAATCTTGTTGGTCTGCGTGCTGAAATATTCTATAAACAGGTCGACATTGAATACAATGGGATAGTCCGCTTTGTCCACCTTGATAAAAAAATTCACATAGACCCCGGAGGAAAGGATCTGGTAGATCTCAGCCTCCTGCAGTTCCATTTGCGCCTTATCCAGAAGTCCGGTTTTCCCGTACACCTTGAAATGTTCGTTAAAATAGGGCAGCAGGATCAGTTTCAGTTGGTCAAAGGTAAGACGCTTGGGATCGATGTGGTTGTCCTGGGCCAGCAGCGCCACCTCGTAAGGATGTAGGTAGGTGGTGGCCAGGAGGCCCTTTTCCGTAACCTGCACGGTGGTGATTGAAATATCGAGGGGATGGCCAAACCCGCCTAAAGCGGTCAGACCGAACAGGAATATGAAAAGGATTGATCTTAATGTACGCATTTTCTCAGGCACCCGTTTTGTTTATCGCTTTACTCTAAAATCAGACGTTGCTATATTATCAGGGATTATAGCGGGTTGATCCGTTTTTTACAAGAGCGTAATTTGAGTAATATGGCCCGATCCGCGCGGCGGTGGGTTACACAAAAGGGGAGTTTAAAAGCATGGAAGGTTCAGTATTGTTACAGACCGCAGTCAAAGCCGCAAAAATAGCGGCCGACATCCACAGGCGTTATTTTAATAAGGACAGTGCCGTATCTTCAAAATCCTCCCATTTTGACCTGGTGACGCGGGCTGATATCGAAGCCGAACAGGCCATCGCCAAGATCATAAAAACCGATTACCCGGACCACAACCTGATCGGAGAAGAAAACCAATATGAACAATCCTCATCGGAATACTCATGGATAATCGATCCGCTCGACGGTACCAACAACTTCGCACACGGACTGCCGGTTTTTTCGGTCTCGATCGCCGTGGCAAAACGGGGTGAGCTTTTGGCCGGTACGGTCTATGATCCGCTGCGCGACGAGCTTTTTACGGCCGTGTCGGGCGGGGGCGCGTATTTGAACTCGGAGAGGATTTCGGTTTCAGCGAACAAGGAATTGACACAAAGCCTCCTGATCACCGGATTTTACTACGACCGCTCTCAGGCCATGAAACGCACCCTGGATGACATTCACGCCTTCTTTATCCGGGGCATTATCGGCCTGCGCCGTTTCGGTTCCGCGGCCCTTGACCTCTGCTACGTGGCCTGCGGTCGGGCGGACGGGTTCTGGGAGTTCATGCTCAATCCCTGGGATTTCGCGGCCGGCTCACTCATCCTCCGGGAGGCCGGGGGAACGGTTACCGATAAGCAGGGCCGAAGGCGCGGTCTTGAACCCGGCTATGTGGTGGCCTCCAACGGCCTGATCCACGCGCAGATGCTCGGGGTTGTGGG
>CAZWYY010000064.1:0-18883 GCA_964638895.1 uncultured Spirochaetaceae bacterium
CGATAATGGTTTCGATGGTCTGCGTTGCAGGAAATTCCGTATGCTCCGGGGAGAATACAATCCTAGGGGGGAAAAAGGTTTTTTGCCATACTGCAGGAAATGCCTGACGGTCTGTAAAGCCGGTAAAGAAATTTCAAATCAAGGATAAATAATGAAAATAGCCATTTCAATCGCTTTAGGCGGGGGCTTCGGGGCCTTGTCCCGTTACTATATCTCAAAACTGATAATCAACTCATTCGGCGTCATCGCCCCCATCGGTACATTGGCGGTAAATCTCTGCGGCTCGTTATTAATCGGATTTTTTTATGGTATGTTCGACAAGACGGTCGTTGGGCCGGAAATACGCATATTTGTCACCATCGGGTTTCTTGGAGCGTTTACCACCTTTTCCACATTCGCGCTTGAAAATATCCATCTATTCAGGGACGGCGAGATCAAGCTCGCCCTACTGTATATCGGAATCAGTAATGTCCTGGGACTGTTTTTTGTGCTGGCCGGGATGGCTGTTGCCGGGCTGATTTTTCATAAATAGGAGGAAACCATGAAACTGCCGGAAAAATCGGTGTTGTTGCGCATATTTATCGGGGAGTCCGATAAATACAACCACAAGCCGCTGTATGAACAGATCATTTTAAAGGCGCGCGAACTTAATCTGGCAGGGGCGACGGCGATCAGGGGCATACTGGGGTTCGGAGCGGACAGTCGACTTCACAGCGCCAAACTGCTGGACCTGTCGATTGACCTGCCGATTATCATAGAGATAGTGGATACCCAGGAGAATATCGATAAACTGCTGCCTTTTATAGACGAAACCGTGGTGGAAGGAATGGTGACCCTTGAAAATATCAGGGTAATAAAGTATCGTCACAGTTGAAGTTTACTGGGAAACGTGATGAAACAAGAGACTGTCGCCGAATTTGTTGCACGTAAAAAAACGGTTTTATTTGATCTCTTCCACACCCTGACCTCCCTGGAATCCGCTGCGTCCGGCGGACCCTCAACATCCGAATGCCTGGGGGTGGGCAGGGACGAATGGAATACGCAGCTTATGGAAAAATCCAGGGACAGACTGACCGGCGTGGAAAAGGACCCGTATATCATTATTAAAAAAATGGCCCACGCCATTAATTCGGATATTCCCATGGATATAATCAATAAGGCGGTCCAAAACAGAATACGGCGGTTTGAGGAGGCGCTGGTCAACATCCCGGCGCAGACCATACAAACGCTGAAACTGCTGAAATCCAAGGGTAAAAAAATCGGCCTTATCAGCAACGCGGATGTGTCCGAGGCACGCGGCTGGCAAAAATCACCGCTTAAGGATTACTTTGACAGCGTGGTGTTTTCCTGTGACGTGGGTCTCGCGAAACCCGACAAAGAAATTTATGAATATAGTTTGAGGGAGTTGAATGAACGGCCGGAAGACGCGGTATTTATCGGTGACGGCGGTTCAAAGGAGCTTTTAGGAGCCAAACAGGCCGGCCTGGCCACCATAATGATTACCGGGGTCATCAAAGAGTTATGGCCGGACCAGATAGAGCCAAGGCGGGTGTATGCCGATTATGTGATTGAACATATTGAGGAACTTATTCAAAGCAAGGAGTAATGCGTATGTTGAAAATCATTTCTTACCTGGTGCTGGGATTGTTTGCCGGAACGGTAAGCGGTTTTGTGGGAATAGGAGGCGGAGTCGTCATCGTCCCCGCATTGATTTTTCTGTTCGGGTTTACACAGCAAAAGGCGCAGGGTACCACCCTGGCCCTGTTGGTGCCGCCCATCGGTCTTTTGGCCGCGTATACGTATTATAAAAATGATCTGGTGGATTTACAGGTGGCCGCTTTTATCTGTATCGGTTTCTTTATCGGGGGGCTTATCGGTTCCAAAATAGCGGTACAGCTGCCCAATATAGTTTTGCAAAAGATATTCGGCGGCGCCGTTATTTTGATCGGTCTTTACATGCTTACCAAGGCATAAACAGGGGATAAACCGGGTAATATTTTTTACTGGCAATGTCGGGCGGGTTTTCCCATAATGGTATTAGGAGGTAGGTTATGCAGTTTAAAGCATTTGAACCCAATATTGAGGTCAACGGACAGACCGTTTACGCGGTTGTGGACGGAATGGGGCATTTCAAGTCCCTGGGTGAGAAGATCTTATTGCAGGCGGGAATCGGGGAAATGAAAGACGGTAAGTATGTCATCCAGATGGACGGCTGGTACTCCCACGACAAGTGGTTGCAGGCCTTTGAGAACATTGCCAAACAAATTGGGGACCCCACCCTGAAACAGATCGGCATGAAAATTCCTGAAAACGCTCAGTTTCCACCCTGGGTCAAGGATATAGACAGCGCGGTAAAATCGATCGATATCGCCTATCACATGAACCACAGGAAAAAAGACACCGTGTTGTTCAATCCCGAAACCGGTGTCATGCTGGAAGGAATCGGGCATTACGGATACGAGCGGGTGGAGGGGAAAAATCTTATTATAAGCGAATGCAAGAACCCTTATCCGTGCGCGTTTGATCACGGAATCATCACCACCATGGCAAGGAAATTCGAGTTACGGGCCACCGTGGCTCACGACGATTCCAAACCCTGCAGGAAGAACGGGGCGGACAGCTGCACGTATATCATCACCTGGTAAGTCAATACTCTTCCTTGATTCTTACCAGGCTTGAGTATGCGGGAATGAACCGTGCGCTTCTACCGGTGTCAAAGCGTACGGTAACAAGGGAATGCTCTCCTTTGGACTCATTTTTAATGACCACCCCATACCCGTAATCATCATGGAACACACGCGCGCCCCGGCAAAACTCATCCTCGTTCCGGGCCTTGTATGCAGTCACGCTTTTTCCTTCATACTCTCTGACCAGATGCCCCGGGATCTCGGTAAGAAACCGTGAGGGCCTGGATGTTATATAACGGCCGTATAAGGCGCGCCGCCTGCAGCTTGTCAGATAAAGCTCTTTTTTTGCCCGTGTAATTCCCACGTAGAAAAGCCGGCGTTCCTCCTCTATCTCTTCAGTTGAAGTGTCCTCCGGGTCCGTACCGGGAAATGAGGGAAACACCCCCTCCTCCAGACCGGTAATAACCACACGCTCAAACTCCAAACCCTTGGTGTTGTGTACGGTAATCAGGGTCACCTTTCCCTTTTCAGGGTCCTTCATCTCCGGGCTGTTTAAAAGCGTGTTTTCCAGAAACTGCAAGAGGCCCGCCCTTGCCGCCGGATACGGCATGGCGGCGTTGATAAGCTCCAGCAGGTTCGAGGCCTTGGCCGTACCCGCCTCCGCGTCCTTCTGTTCATAACAGGCGAGCAGTCCGGTGCGTTCAATCAGCACATGGATAAAGTGCGAAAGTGTTTCCTTTTCCAGGGCTGCGGCCAAAAAGTCAAGGCAGGAGATAAAATCCCGGATCCCCGCCGCCGCTTTTTTGCTTAAACCCTCCTGCGGATTACGGCAGCAGGCAATCCAGTCCTCATGGCCTTGCCCATGCCGGTCCACGATCTTTTCCAGGCTGACCCTGCCTATACCCCGGGGTGGTTTGTTGACTACCCTCAAGAATGCCAGCTCATCCTGCGGATTAATTAATAACGCCAGGTAACACAGCGCGTCCTTAATTTCCTCCCGTTCGTAAAAACGCTGGGTTCCCACGATCCGGTAGGGGATTCCCATTCTCAAGAAAAGCTCCTCAAAATGGCGGGACTGGTAGTTCATCCTGTAAAGGACGGCCGTTTCTTCGGCGCCGTTCCTATTTATGACCTCCGCGCAGAACTCCGCCTCTTCCGTATAATCCTGCAGGTACGCGACCACAATCTCACGGCCTTCGTTGTTCACAGTTGTGAGGGTCTTACCCAACCGATTTTTATTATGGGAGACAACCGCCGAGGCCGCCTCCAGGATCTTCCGTGTGGACCGGTAGTTTTGTTCCAGCCTGATTACGCGCGTACGCGGGAACTGCTCGGGGAACCCCAGAATATTTTCCACCTCCGCTCCCCTGAACTTATATATGGACTGGTCATCATCCCCCACCACGCAGAGGTAGGTGTCGTCACCGCAGACCTCCTGCAGCAGCTTGAACTGGGCCACATTGGAATCCTGGTACTCGTCCACCAACACCATACCGAACCGCTCCCTGACGGCCTGCTTTGTGTCCGGGCGCCGCCGCAGCAGTTCGATGCTTTTCATAATCAGGTCGCCGAAATCCAGATTGCCCGTAGTCGCCAGGCGCTCCTGATACGCCGCAAATATCCCGGGCAGGTGCCTGTCATGGCTTACCCGCTTAAGATCGTCTTCCGGACCCAGACCCAGGTCCTTGGCCCGTTGAATCCAGGACAGGTACTGCTTTATCTGCGCGGCGCCGTAATTCTCCCTCAGTTCCCGCTTTAAAAACGCCAGGCTGTCGTCCTCGTCATAGATCAGGAAAGCGGGTGCAATGCCTATGTTTCCGCCATAGGTGCGAAGCAGCCAGGCGCCGAACGAATGAAACGTGCGGATCATCACCCCGCCCGCCCGTGCGCACATTGAAAACACCCTGGTCTTCATCTCCAACGCGGCCTTGTTGGTAAAGGTGACGGCCAGAATGGATTCGGGGGACACCCCCAGTGCGTCCACGGCATACGCGATTTTAGTGGTGATGACCCGTGTTTTGCCCGAGCCGGCGCCGGCCAGAATAAGCAGTGGCGAGCCGGTGTGAATGACCGCGTTATACTGTTCCGGATTAAGCTCCCGCAGGTAAACGGGCTGGTTTTCCCTGTTCACCTAACACAATACCCCTTCCAGATCAAGACCGTTCCTCCCGGTAGTCATTACCCGGCGGATCCGGCCCGGAAGCGGCCCCTGCCCATTAACCACCACCAGGCCGTCCACCTCAGGCGCATGAACATAGGCTCGGCCCAAAAACAGCGCTTCATTTTTAACCTGCTCTTCCACTAACACATCAATTTCCCGTCCGATCATGGTATTAAGCCAGGCAGCGCTTATGGCCTGCTGCGTCTCTTCAAGCCGCGCCTGCCTAAGACGCGCCGTCTCTTTTTTTACCCTACCCTTAAAAGCCGCGGCGGGCGTACCCTCCTCAACGGAATATACAAACATCCCCGCCCAGTTCAACTCCGCGCTGCGCTGGAAATCAAGCAACTGCTGAAAATCTTCCCCGGTTTCACCGGGAAACCCCACCAGAAAAGTCGAGCGAATCACCGCGCCGCCACATCGGGCGCGAATCGAATCAATGAGTCTGAGATACGTTTCACCGCTTCCCCTGCGGCCCATGGCCTTAAGGACCGCGGGGCTGGCATGTTGAAATGGCAGGTCAAAATAGGGCAGCACCCGTGGGTCATGTTTCATAATATCAAGCAGGGGCAGCGGAAACATGTCCGGATGTATATACAGCAGGCGCAGCCAGAAATCATGCGGAGTTTTTAAAACCGTTTTAACAAGCGAAACCAGACCAGGGCCGCCCCTGTCCAGGCCGTATGCGGAAAGGTCCTGGGCGATAAATACGATCTCACGTATGCCCGCCTCAAGCAGGGCCGTGACCTCCGCCGCGATGTCGGGCGCGGGTCTTGAGCGCAGGGGGCCCCTGATAAGCGGAATGGCGCAGTAAGAGCAGTTGTTGCCGCAGCCTTCGGCAAGCTTCACATAAGCGCTGCCCGGGTAGGAAAGCAGCCTGTCCCTGCGGTACATGTGGCCGTCCCGGAAATCAGCGGGCAGCAGCAGGGGACGCTTACCCATGTCTACCGTTTTAATGAGGTTTTCGATACAGCCCAAATCCCGATTGCCCATGAAGCCGTCAACCTCCGGCATACCGGCGTTTAATTCCGCGCCGTAACGCTGTACAAGACAGCCCACCATCAGCACCTTTTTCAGCGGATACCGCTGCCGCAGTTGTAATGCGGTGTCTATTGACTCCTGTTTGGCGCTCCAAATGAAGCCGCAGGTGTTTACCAGGATATACCGGGCCGACGCGGCATCCTCTGTGTAGCCGTACCCCAGGCTTTCCAGCCGGGCGATAAGCGCTTCCGAGTCCACCTGGTTCTTGGCGCACCCCAGGCTTTCAATATAAAATAATGCTTTTGAATGCTTATTTTTCGGGGAGTGACAGGAGATAGTAGGTATCCTTGACCTCATCTTTTTTCCATGAAATGAGCCTCGCCGCAACCTGGCCGAAGCCTCCCAGCTGGATCTGACTTTCATTCACCTTTAAGGTTACGGTCCCCGCGTTTGAAAAACGAAAATCCGCCTTTTCGTTAACCGGTAGGGTCAGTGACTGGTTGGCATACATATATTTCTGCTCCCTGGGTTTGCCGTCAATATAATAAATAAACAGACAGTTTCCCGAAAACCGGACGTCAACGGAAAAGGCCGCGGGTTTCGCCCCGCTGGTGATAAGCTGGGCCTCATTCCCGTAACGAGAGGTAAGATCGTCGACGTTCACTGATTTTTCGTCAGTCACGGGCGCGGCGGCCGCGGTAGCGGCGCTGAGTTTTAAAAGCTCGATCTTTGCGTGTTTTTGAGCCCCGCTTGTATAAATATCGTTAACCCGAATCTCCACATCAAGGGTTGAATCACCATTTAAATCCACCTGTTTTTTCATACCCAATGGAAGTTCATACTCTCCGTAATCACTGGCAATCACCACATTGTTGTCGATGTTATGAACAACCAACGATCCCCTTTCCTCATCTCCGCTGTCCACAACGTTGATCTTGGTACCCTTGGCGATATCAAAACTCTGCACATAATCCTTGAACACATACTCATTTTCGGCTGCGGGTGTTTCTTTGGCCCCTGTCAATGTTGTTTCACCCACAGAAAAAGGTTGGACGACCAGCAGCACGGCGACAAGCGCCGCCGCCGCCACAAGTGAGCCCAGGACAATAAATAACCATGGGGACCTTTCACCCTTATTTTCAAGCAGTTGATCCAACGGAATTGGTTGTTCCTGGATCTTCATGTTCTTATAGATATTTACAAGCTCCTCACCATCCAGGCCAAGGTAATCCGCATAGTTTTTCAAAAAGCCTTTTAGATAGGTTTCCCCGGGAAACAATGAGAAATCCTCGTTTTCCAAAGCAATAAGGTACCTTTTGCTTATATTGGTATCGCGCGCGGCCTGCTCAATCGAGTAATTAAGGTTCTCCCTTGTTTTTCTTAGCTTTTCTCCGAATGATTCCATAGACCCTGGATCCTACTCGAGTGTATCGTAGAGAAAATCGGGGTATACATTCGTCATGGCGGGTGGGTCAAAATCAAACCTGGTGAGGGGAATACCCACGTTTAAACGAATCCCGTAAAAATCAAAGACGATCTTTTCCAGTTGAACGGTCGTGCCCTCAACACGGCGGATCAGGTAGTTCCCGTCGATATAAAGGACAATTTCCTTAAACCCTTCGGACGATCCGGAATAGGGCGTCAGCAGCAGTTTGGTAACCATGGTACCGGAACCTTCATCCAGAGGCACCGTACCTTTTACCGCGTAGGAGACCATGTAATTATCCTGAAGCAGGGTAAGCCCCTTGGCCGTGGCCACCCCCGCCCCGGAAGAAGAATATCTCTGCTCAAGAATGGTCCTGTACTTGGGAATATAGACACTGAGTTTTTCTCCGTCAACAAGCAGCACCTGTCCCGGGGGATTGGAGAATTCAATCTTCAACAGGTTGCGGTTTGAGTACATCAATAACCCGGCCTGTACCAGATCTCCCTTGGTGATGCGTAAATTGGCCGCGTAATCGTATAAAGAGGCGTACACATCGGAAACCTTGGCCAAAAACTCTTGGGCGGTTACCATCTCCTGTGAAGCGGCGGGCAAGGCGAGTATTGCCGCGTATATAAATAGTAAAAATAATAGTATATATCTTTTCCGTCTCATTATGCTTATCTCTTTCTTTACGTATTATTGACGCTAACACGCGGTTTGTCAAGTGGATTCAAAATCCCGGTCCTCGGTTACGGATTTTTAACTCTTGACGAGATTGAATATATATCTATTATGTAAGGAAATATTAAGGAATCCATATGAAAACAAAAGAACAGTTCATTCAAAAATATTCACTTGCGGATATTTTTGATAAAACAATCAAAATGCTGAAATATACATGGAAAGACTCGATCCTGCTTTCCGTAATCGGTTTTATCCCGTATGGGATTGCCATGGCCGCCGCCCTCTATGTTTACTTCAACACCGTCATAAACCTTGTGACGCACCGGCAGAATGCCGGCGGCATACCGCCCGGCGCCCAGTGGGAATTGATGACGCCCATGTTTATAGCTTTGGGGCTGATTCTGGCCGCCTCTCTTTTGTACGGCATCGTCTCGGTTTTTGTTTCCGGATGCGTCAGTTCCAAGGCCTATAACCGGGCCCGGGGCAGGCAAGTAACGTTTAAGGAAACCGTGGGGTACATCCTTAGGCAAAAACTGGGGAAACTTCTTCTTCAACTGCTGCTCTTAATAGTCATTTACCTGGGAATAATCGTCGCCTGTATAATCTCACTTGCAATCATCGGCGTTATTCTGGGGTTTCTTGTAAAATCAGCGGCATTTGTTACGGCGTTTATGATTGTTATGTTCCTGGCCCTGGCTTGTATAATGATCTGGCTGACAATTTCCCTTAGTTTTTCACTGCAGGCCGTGGTGCTGGATGATGCCTCGCCTGCGGGCGGCCTCACACAGAGTGTTAACCTCGTTCGTGGAAATTGGTGGAGAGTGTTCGGCTATAATCTGCTGTTGGGCCTAGTGCTCTCGTTCGCCATATCGCTTGCCACCTTTCCCATAATAATGGCTTTTATCCTGCCCGTGTACCTTCACGCGTTCGAGTCCATACTTAACAAATCCGTTTCCGCCACGGATCTAGCCCCCATTCTACAGGCCATGAGATCGATCTATATTCCGCTTGCCCTTTCATCATTCATTCAGGCCTGCGGTTACATGCTTATTATGCCTGTTTTTAAAACCCTGTTTTACATTGACCTAAAGTACAGAAGGGGCGATTTTGATGTTGGGGACGAGTCGTCCGGTCAGGAAAACGAATAATCCAAGGAGCAAAAAGGTGGCCGACAAACCGCTATTAAGCGGAAATTTCGAGGCTGAGGATAAAAATATCCTTACCGGTGCGGTATTAATAATCTGCATCTGTGGCGGCATTTACTTCCTTGTGCCCTCTTTTTTTCTTAATCTCTATATCACGCTCGATATGCTTGCTAAATCAAAGTCCGATACCTTTGGCGGTAAGGACTACTTCGAGATCCTGCAACAATACTATACTTCCATAAAGATTCCCGTTCTCCTTTTTACCGCGGCGGCCCAATACAGCATTCTTTTCGGGATGACACTGCTTCTGGTAAAAAGATGGCATACAAGGCGGATAAGGGAATACGCGTATTATAACCGGTTTTCCGTTCCCGGGATGATAATCGCGATCCTTAGTGCCCTGCTTATTATTCCGGTTGTGGAATTTATCTCATATTGGGCTTATCTGCTGTTTCCGGTACTGGAAAAATTACAACAGGTCTCCTCACCCCTATTCACGGCCGCGAATCCGGCCCAACTGCTGCTGCTTTTGTTCGTGATCGGACTTACCCCGGCCGTTTGTGAGGAGTTTCTCTTCCGGGGATATTTTCAGCGTACCCTGCAGCGGAAACTGAAAGCACCATGGCATTTTATCATTTCCGGTTCTATCTTCGCCCTGTTTCATTTTCAGTTGTTAAGCCTGCCCTCGTTGGTCGCCGTGGGCATCTACCTCGGTTTTCTCTATTACGTATTCCGTTCCATCTACGTCACCATGGCCGCCCACTTTTTATATAACTGTACATTGATTCTTATTTACAATTACGCGCCGAACGGGAATTTCATCTTTACGAGTACCGGGAACTTCCGGCTACCCGTGGTGGGAATGGCGTTTGCTGCGTTTGCCGCCCTGATGGGATACTGTATCCTTTACCTGCGAAAAAACAGGCAGGAAATCGCGCAGGCGTAAACGGCGGGCATGTTTAGTGCGGGCCGGCTGGGCGCGGCCGCGCCGGGGTGTTGGCTCGTAAGCGATAGGTGGAGCCTGTCCGAAACGGACGCGGCCTAATTCGCCTTATTCACCTTGGCTACATATTGCATGACCAGATAGCGCAGGTGATCATCCGACAATTTTAAAAACTCTCCGCAGTCCGGACATACAAAGCGTTTATCCCGGACATGCCCGGAGGCGCAGCCTATGCAGTAAATCTTACCGCATTTATTGCATTTTCCGGCGGGAGAATCGTGCGGCGGTTCGCCAAAGAGTTTAATCGCCTCCTGTACGGGCAGATCTTTCGGCACCCACCAGGTACGTTTACAGGAAGCGCAGCGAAGCTGTTTTTCGAACCGTCCGCGCAGGACCTGAAAAAGTTTTTCAGCCCGTTTGGCGTTTTTGTCGGCCTCCAGTACCTCCTGCAGCAGTCGTTTGGCTTTTTCATATTCAAGACGGTCGGCGTACACCGAGGCCAGGTTGGTTTTTATCTCTGAATTATCGGGTTCCAGCGCCAGCCCCTCATTATAGCACAGTTCGGCCCGTTTATACTCACCACGAATCAGGGCCACATTCCCCAGTTTGTTGTACACCGAAGCGGACGGCGCCAGGTCAACCAATTTTACCAGCAGTTCATCGGCGCGCGCGATCCTGTCCGACTCTATACAGGCCGCCGCGCAATTCTCCATGTACACAGGATTTTCCGGTTCCAAGGCCAGCACCTTTTCGTATAGCTCGGCCGCCTCTGTAAAGCGTTCCTCTTCGGCCAAGAGGTTGGCCCGATGATTAAGCAGCGCGGGGTCATCACCCAGCTCCGCCAGTCCGTTTTCCACCAGTTCATAGGCTTTCTGCGCGTTGCCCTTGTGAAACAACACATCGGAGAGATTTATAATTATATCCCTTTCCAACGGAGCCTTGGCGTACGCCTTATTCATGAATTCTTCGGCACGGACAAACTGGTTTTTTGCGCGGTAAACCTGGCCGTACAGGTTGTTGATCCACACGTCTTCCTGATCGAGATCGTAGGCCTTTTTCAGCACGGGCAGCGGATCAAGCCCCAGCAGGTACTCGGTCTCCGCCAGGCGGAACCAGTATAGGGCGAATCCGGGCTCGAGCTCGGTTGCCTGCTTTAAATAGGTACGGGCCTCCTCACGGTTATCCTCGGCTATAAGAATAAGCCCAAGCAGGAAGAATGCCGTGCTGTCCCGGTAACCGTTTTGCACCAGCTCATAAAAAATACGCCTAGCCTCGTCGGTTTTCCCTTCATGGTACAGCACCTTGGCCTGAATGCTTTTTACCTCTTCATTAACCGCGTCCAGGGCCGTTATACGGGGGAGAATAAGGGTAAGATCCAGGTAGTTTTCAGTTGCAAAAAACAGGCGCGCGGCCTTAAGGTACAATTCCAGTGCGTCGTCTTTTTCCGCCGTTTTTTCCGCGCAGCGGGCCGCGTTTACGTAGAACTGCGGTACCTCTTTGTCCAGCTCGATAGCCCGGTTGTAACTTTTATACGCCGCCCCATAGTTTCCGAGACTGTATTCGCAGTTCCCCAATACATTGTTAAGAACGGCGTTCTGCGGAAACTCATCGATTATTGTCCCTATATAATCCCTGGCCTCTATGAAATTATTAAGCAGATAAAGCAGGTTGGCCTTTTCCAGCCTTGCCTGTGTGTGCGCCGGATCAAATTTAAGGCAGTTTTCCAGCTCGGTTAAGGCGTCACGGTACAGTTCAAGATTAAGCAGGCATTCGGCCAGGAAAAAACTCTCATCCGCGGCGGGCGCCTTATGCTTGAAGGCCTTTTTGAACTGCACGGCGGCAGCCTGGAAGTTGCCGCCGGAAAAAAGGGTTTTGGCATAAGCGATCCTCTGTTCGGGATGGGCGGGAATAAAATTGTTCCACCTGTAATACGCCTTTTCCACCTCCAGCGAGCGCGAATCAATGGCCAGACCGTGAATAATGAATACGGCCCCCGCCTTTTGATTGTAATTCTGGGCAGCCAGTCCGATCCTCCCCATATTCAGGGTGTCGTCCTCATATTCGGCAAGCCATTCGTTATCCGCATAGAATGAAAAATTCGCACCGCGGGCCACTATCATTATTTCGTTGCTCTCCGGTTTGATAAAGGGCGATTCGGTCCACTCGATAAGATGAATGGGATTTCCGTTAAAAAGTACGTCAAAACGAAAGGTTCCATTGCGGGCGACAAAAAAGGAATAAAAATTCTCATTGTTGATATAGCGGAAAATGACCCCGATACTGCTGTGCCCGTTTTCCGGGTGGAACTCGGTATCCGCGGCCAATACGAAATCACTGTACTTAAAGTAGTTGTTTACCACCCAGGCGAACATATTTTTCCGGTATAGCTCCAGGCGGTAGGTTTTGTTTTTTCTATACGCTGTATATCCGTCGCCGTTTTCATCCCGGAAGCGCCTTTTTTGTAAAAGCCCGAATCTGGTCTCCCAGCGTTCAAACATGTGCCTGTCGGGATCTATTTCCTTTTTCCTGAACAAACCGAACATGATTACTATATATAAAGGCGATATTTGAAAAATAATCAAGAGGGTATCAGCGACACAGCTTCCTGCAAAGACAAGGGTTTTTGTTTAAACCACACGCTCTATGTTATACTGCAGCAGCCCAAGCAGCAGTTCCCGTTCACCGCCCCGTCCCGACGGAAGTTGTTTTATAAGCCGAGAGACCCGGGCCGCGAGCCTGTCGACCTTTTTGTTTATTTTCTCTTGGATCCCCAGTCTGAGCACCAGCGAGCGGATTTCCTCTATCTCCCGCTCGCCAACCTGTCCGGAGCCGAATACGTTATGCAGCTCATCCCAACCGGTAGAGCCGCCCTGAACGAACAGATAGTAATAATACAGGTTCTTCTTGCCCTCCTTTATGTCGGACCCCACGGGCTTGCCGATTTTACCGCTTTCTCCGAATAACCCCAATTCATCATCCTTGATCTGGAAAATAATGCCCAAAAGCTCCCCGATCTTCCCCAGACGTGCAAGCTCCTCCTCACCGGCATGGGCCAGGACGGCGCCACACATTAGAGGCAGGGAAAAAGTGTAACGCGCGGTCTTATAAGTATACAACCTGAGAATGTCATTTTCCGTGAGTTTCACCCTGCCCTGTGCACCGCGGTAAACATCCAGCATCTGCGCGGCGGCCACGTAACTTAACTCACGTGATACAAGCGAGATAAGCCTGGTCTTCGTACCGGCCGGCAGGACAAGGCCGGAAAGAAGTTCATAACTTAAAAAAAAGGCAATGTCACCCGCACAGATTCCAAGTGACTCACCCACGTGAAAGGCCCGGCTCAGCTTTTGGGCCTCGGCCCGGCCCGCGTATTCAAAGAACAGGCTTTTTCCCCCGCGCCGCTCCAGATCACCGTCCATGATATCATCATGAATAAGCAGTCCGGCCTGCACCAGCTCCAGGGCGGCCCCGGCCCGGACTATCTGCGGGGGGGGATTGGGCTTAAAAAGGCAGTACCCCAGGCTCAAAAGTCCGCCGCGCAGCATCTTGCCCCTGGGTACGAACGCTTTAAGCCGCGCACACACCTCACTCCCCATGGCGTGTACACGCTTCAGGTCCTTCTGCTTTTGTTGCAGAAAAGGCGTCAAACAAGCGATTATTTTTTCCTTTTGCGCGGTAAAGAACTCCTGCATCTCCATCAACTATATCGGGGAAACACGGTTTTATAAAGTATATTAATGAAAGTATATATTGAAAATTATAACACCCATAGGTATATTGAAGGTGAGTTTTATGCAGGTAATCGTACCAAAGCTGTCGGGATTCTGCCCGGGCGTGCGCAGAGCTGAAAAGAAACTGCTGGCGGAAAACAGCAGGGTGGGCCCAGGACGTATTTTCGCCTACGGTAATATTATAAACAATTCCAATTACATCAACTATCTTGCGGACCAAGACATCAAGACCGTGGCCCTACCCGACAATCTGCCCAGCGACGCGTATGTGGCCGTACGCACGCACGGTATTGACAAGCATGAGGAGGCCGGGTTGCGTAAAAAGTTTAAGCTTATCGACCTGACCTGCGTAAACGTGAAAAGGGTCCAGCTTTCCATTCAGGAGCACGCGGACAGGGGATATTTTACGGTTATAACCGGTAAAAAAAACCATCCGGAAATAAAGGGGCTTAAGAGCTATGCCGGGGGTTTCAGGGTTATTGAAACCGATGAGGAACTGGGGCGGTTTGTGAGAGAATGGCAGGGGATCCAAGTAGACAAAGAACTTAAAAATAGAATTTTTATAGTTTCCCAAACCACGGGCAGAAGGGATTTTTTTGAAAAGGCGATTGCCGAAATTACGCGCGCCTGCCCCCCGGGAACAAAGATCGTCACCTACAACTCCATCTGCCCCCTTACCAACCGCAAGGAAGAGGAAGCCCTGCGTTTGCAGGAACAGGCGGACATTACGTTCGTGGTGGGCGACAAACTCTCCTCCAACGCCAACAAGTTGTTTAATATCCTGGAGGAGAAAAGCAAAAAAGTCTATTTCATCTCGGATCTGCCGGGCCTGGTCTCTCTGAAACCGCCCCTGAAAGAATGTAAACGGGCCCTCTTGGTTTCTTCGGCCTCCACACCGCAATTTATTGAGGATGAGATACGCGAATACCTTGAAAGCCTGTAGACGATAATCGACGGATTATTACCCGCATGCGACGGCAGCCGCTATTCGGCCTTGGTTGGTGTTATCAGACGAACCACCATTACATTACGCGCCGGCCGCCCGGTACCGGGTTATTTTTTTTCCCTGGTGAGTATTTTGGTCAGCTGCACGATGTGGCTTTTTTCTTCGGCGATAATGGTGTCGATTTTAGCTCTGCCCAGTCTTGCCGGTACAAGATCCTTTAAGCCAACGTAATATAGAATGGATTTTTTTTCCAGATTAAGACCCATGCGGATAATTTCCTCAACGGTTTCATCGCCGGTCAGTTTCTCCGCCACAGCGGGACTGCCCTCGCCGCCGTGGAAATCCGCCATGGTATTCAGGTATAGAAGCGCTTCATTAAAAGGATCATACGTCTGCTCCTGTTTTTCAAAATCCGTAACCTCTTTTCTCATCTCCATAAAAATCCTTTTGTGCTCGTCTTCCATATCCGCCAGTTCCCGCATAACAGGAACAAAATCGTCATCCTCATGAAAACCCGCCGCTTTGCGGTAGAACGCTGCGGCGTTCTCCTCAATTTTTATTGCCATGGTGAATACTTCATCGATATTAAACTGGATTGCCATACATCTCCCCTTTTTATAAGCTGATCGTTGATAACAACATATTCATACTCGGATTTCTAGTCAAGCAGATAAAGGCCGGCAACTTTAAGATTAATAAAGAAAGCCCCCGGGTGACGGGGGCTTTTCAGTAGCGGAATACGTTAAGCTTATTCGGACTTTACTTCTATCTTTTTCGGTTCGGCCGCGGGCTCCTTGGGAATGTTCAGCGTTAATAGCCCATTTTTGAATGCGGCCTGTATCTTTGCCTTGTCTATATTCTTGGGAAGTACGAAACTCCTCCTAAAAGCAGCGCTTCTTCTTTCCCTTACGATATATCCGTTCTTTTCTTCCTTTTTCTCCTCATCCTTTTTTGAGGAAATGGTCAGCACATTACCATCAACCTTTACATCCAGATCCTTTTCAGTGATACCAGGAAGATCGGCTTCAAGGATGTAAGCGCCGTCTTTTTCCCTTACGTCCACACGCGGGTAATTGCCGCCCATGGTAAAAAAGTCATCGTCAAAAAAGCGATCCAAAAAACCGTCCGTATCCCAACTTAACAGATCGTTTAAAGGTCTGTATTTAATCAAGTTCATGGTGAACCTCCTTCTAAATTGTTGTTACAATAATATTAGATGCAAGAAGTGTGCCAAATTCATTAAATTTTAGATTAGTTAACTTTATATAATATAAGGAATTAAGATGTGGGTAATATTGATATGATGTGCCTGTCCCACAATTGATACAAAATGCTCCATTGTGGCTTTTTGTCTCTTATACTGTTTCTTTTTGATACAGTTTTTATGAAAACCTGTTGTCGCGCGGGACTATCTGCATCGTTCCCGATTCATCTTTATTACGGGGGAAGCCGGTTCAACGATAGAAAGATACCGGTTACAGAATCAATCCGGTGACCTCTCATCCACGTTATGGTCTTTGTAATATTCCCCGTACTCCCGGGCCGCGCATTCGGGGCACAGGCCATGGCTGAAGCTTACCTCGGAATGTTCTTTAATATATACCTCCAGCTTTTTCCAGTTTCCCTTATCATCACGGATCCTCCTGCATTTGGAGCAGATGGGCAGCAGACCACTCAGGCGCCGTACCTTCAGAAGCGCCTTCCCCAAACCGGAGTTTTTAGGGGAAGGCTCTGCTCGCTGCTCCATATTGATTTTATGATAGGTGTCCGGAGAAAATACGGTGATCGCGAGAATAACCGCAGTGATTAATGCGCATACCGCCAGGTTAATTATCAGGACATACAATATATTACCTCCGTCTCGATCATCTGTCTGCTCCACCAGCAGATACCAGTTCAACTCCGGTATAAAGCGGCTGTTTAAATAAACGGTTTTACCCTGCCTGCTGTAATTAAAACTGTGCGTTTTGTTTTTCAGAATTTCAACGGCCAATTCCGAAATTCCCTCCGCCTCATAAATATTTCCGGCCGTCCCGGGCGGGGAATACCCGTGCAGTATAACATTACCCCGCGTATCAATAAAAAAAACATTACGGCGGTATTTTCGGCCGTATTCTTCCATTAAATTGATAAGTGAATATACGGTCATGCCCACACCCGTTACACCTATAAACCTTCCGTCATAATCGAACACGCGATGATCAATATATATGTTCAGCGCCTCCCGGTTTGCCGGATCGGGGTCTGTGGTGATTTCATATTCAGGAATCATCTCCCTTGCTCTGAAATACCACGCGTCACGTTCCTCATCCGGATCAACTCGTTTTAATATCCCGTCCGCATGGTAGTAGATGTGTGTTTTTTCCGAAACAAAAAAGCTGGTAACCGTATTGTACGTGGTCATAATTTCTTTTAAGTACCTGGTTATACGAGCGACATCCCGCTCTCCGTCCAATATCCAATCACGCAGGAATGAATCGTGAGCCATAAGCGAGGAGATAAACACGGGTTTTAACACATTACGCTGAATCTCCGAATATACAGTATCACTGATTAAGGGAAGTATGCCGGATGTTACCTGTTCGTGCAAAACCGACAATGTAATAAAATAACTTAAGAGGCCGCTCACCAAAAACCCGGTGAACAGAAACAGGCTTACCAATATAACAAGCTTGTATTTACTTTTTATGCTTTTCATGAGCATACATGTTCAATAAACCTTATACTAAATCTTGGGCCCTGAAATGTCAAATGTCTTTTATCAATTATTTTACATATTCTTATCGGCTATTTATATCTTGACTTTTCAAAAAATAAGTCTTAATAATAACAAACACCATGACACGCGATAATCTGGTAGTAATCTCCAAGGGAAAAGGTCCGTTTCATAATGTAAAAAACGCCCTTACAGGGTTGGATCTCTCTTCAATTAAGGGCATGTCGGTGCTTATCAAGCCTAATATGGGCAGAAGCGTTAAAAAGACCAGAGGCGTGAATACTCATCCCCAGGCAGTGGCCGCCGCTGCGGAGGTGCTTAAGGACGCGGGCGCAGCGAAAATCGCGATCGGGGAAAGCCCGCTGGTGGGGGTGAATACCCTTGAGGCATTTGAAAGAGCGGGCATACCGGCGGTTGCCGCACGTTACGGCTGCCTTGTACTTGATATGGACGCCTTCCAGCCTATCACGAAACCCATTCCCGGCGCCAGGGTGGTAGACTCGGTCGGAATCTGCGCGCCCGTACTGGAATATGATTTTATCCTGTCTCTTCCGGTGGCCAAGACACATATGCACACGGGTGTTACCCTGGGTATAAAAAACATGAAGGGCTGTCTGTATAAACATGAAAAGGTTCGTTTTCACCAGCTCGAATACCTTAACGGGCGGGAGTTCCCCGAAAAAACCCTGGACTCGGCCATCTCCGACCTGGCAACCATCCTGCTGCCGGACATCACCGTAGTGGACGGATTTATCGGCATGCAGGGACTCGGACCGTCCGGGGGCGAGCCTATTGAATCCGATTTTGCGCTGGCCTCGCTTCATCCCATGGGCGCGGACGTGCTTGCCTGTGTGCTGATGGGTCAAAGCCCCGAGGAAATCCCACACCTGCGCCTTATCTCTGAACGGCTGGGCTTTTCCCTGGACCCTGATTTCTATACCGTAACGCCCGATAATTACAAGGAGTTTATCACTCCATACAAGAAACCGCCCAGCGAAATAACCATTACTTACCCGGACGTATGCCTTACGGACAAGGGCTCATGCAGCGCCTGCCAATCAACGGTAATGTTGTTTTTAAAGCGATTCAAGGATGATTTTAAGCCATACATCCTTGAAGACAAAAGGCTCCACCTGGCCATCGGCAAAGGTATCGTACTGGAAGAAATTAAAAACGGCACCATTCTGATCGGAAACTGTACCCATAAGGCGAAAGGGAAGGGCCTGTTTGTTTCAGGCTGCCCGCCCGTCCCCACCCGAATTTATAAAAGCATCATCGGCAAAGAGCCCGATGTCAACGAACCCGAAATCGACTGACATCCCCCCAAAAAAAAGGCTGCCCGTCAGAAACAGGCAGCCCGAATAATCTTAACGCTTCTCTTGCTTATTGAACTTCCACATCGGGGAATGCGTTCTTGACGTCAGACTTAAACTGAGTAATAGCTTCGTCTTTGGTCATCTTGCCTTCCACGTAGTTGTTAATGGCGCCCATCAGGAAGTTTCTGATATCCAGATCGTACTTGGCCA
>CAZWYY010000065.1:0-18331 GCA_964638895.1 uncultured Spirochaetaceae bacterium
AAGATGAACGGCAGGGACTGTTTCCGGGCATTGAAAAAGATCAACCCCGCGGTCAAGGCCGTGCTCATTACCGGGCATATCCCGGAGGATATGGCCTATGACGCCCTGAACGACGGCATGCGGGACGTAATCTTTAAACCCTTCAGTAAAACCCGCCTGGCCCAAGTGGTGTATAATCTGATCAACGAATAACCGGTAACACCGTATGCCGGCCCGTCCTAAACCGAATACAGCAGCTTGCTTTTTTCCAGGCGTTTACGGGAGGCGCGGATTTCGTCCGCGTAATCGCTGAACACCTTCTGCAGATTGTGAGACAGGGTATTGTACCCGAATTCCCGTTTGGCGATTTCGAAGTTCATGTTGACGATCTGTTCTTTCTCATTCGGGTGGTGCAGAAGGTAATGTATCTCGTCAATGACCTTGTCCGAGATGATAAGCCTTCCGTCCTGGTCATCGTAACTGTCGCGTATCTCTATGTTTTTCAGCCCTGTGATTTTGATGTCGGTCTTGTAAACCAGGTAGGTGGTGGTAACCAGGGGCACGCGCGCGGCGATGGTTTCCAGCAGCGCGTTGCCGAACCCCTCCCAGATGGGCAGGTAGGTTACCAGGTCGGCATTGGCCACCACGTCGCGGTTGGTATACAGCCGCCTGCCGTTTTTATCCTCCCCGCGCTGTGAGAACACGCGGTCGGAGATAAAGTGTAGGGGGATCTCCCTTTTTTGGGCCAACTCCTTTATTTGGGCCACATAGTGGTTGTCCGGCTCGTCGCCCTGGTAAAGCGAGATGATGTACCGGATGCGCGGGTGCAGCGCCGGATATTTACGCACAAGCTTATGCAACAGCTCCACCGAATCCTCGATCCGTTTGCGGCGCACGATCCGGGTGGGCTGCACCACCAGGATGTCGTCGTCTTTGAATCCAAGGTCTTCGCGGAAGCGGCTGTTGTACTCGTCCTTCTGCACCGGGTGGTCAAAATCCTCGCAGTTAGGCACGATGATGGGCCGCACGCGCTTGATGGAGCGCAGGATGTGCGCCGCGTAGGATGTGAGTACGATATGCTCCGAGCCCAGCTCCGCGGGCGGCATGATCTCGTTCAACAGGCCCTCTATGTGGTTGTTGCTGAAGCGGCTGCGCTCCCACCAGAAATCGTGATGGTGAAAGATCGTGGCCATGCGCCGCTCTGTGGCCAGGTTGTACACCGCGATCCCGCCCAAAAGCGTCATGGGCATGGCATTGGTGTTTTCCGCGATGATCACGTCGATATCATGTTTTTTCAGGTGTTCGTAGATGCCGTTGGCGATGTCGTTGCCGAACATGGTCATCTTGTCCAGAATGCCGTTGCGCATCTCCTTGGTAAGCACCGAAGGGTTGCCGGAAAGGTACGGGAACACGAGGTTCTCATAGTAATGTTGTTCCGGGGAATCGAAGCGGATGCGCTCCGCCAGGATCTGGTTTTTTTTGGGGATGGCGGAAAGCGGTTTTATGTATGTGCCCGCGATGGTGAACACCGTATGGCCCATGGCAAGGAGTACCTGGATCCATTTGTCCACCTCCAGGGACACGCCGTCCACACCACCGAGTTTTCCGCAGATAAAACAAATCCGGAACCCTTGCTCCATATTCATCACCACCAATTTTGATAATAGGGTATGGCCCCCGTGGCTGTCAAGTAATCGCCGGTCAGGGTGAGAGGATGCCCGGGATACGGGGAACGGTGATTCTTGTCTTACCCCGTCAGGAATTTTCGCCGGGTTCGGGCGGTGAGCAGGGCAGGAAGATGGTTACCGTGGTTCCCCTACGCTCTGTGCTTTGGATTTCGATCGTCCCTCCGTGCGCGTCCACAATACGCTTGCTTAACGAGAACCCGATACCATACCCGCCCGTCTCCCTGGAGCGTGAGCTGTCTACGCGGTAAAACGGCTCAAAAATATAGGGCAGGTCCCGGTTCGGTATGCCGTACCCATAGTCCTTAACGCTGATATCCACGCCGCCCTCCTTTGTCTGAATCCGTACCCGCGCCGGCTTTTCCTGATGTGCCGAGTACCTGAGGGCATTGTCCAGGATGTTATTAAAGAGCATGGTGAGCTGCCTTGCATCCGCCCGGATAACCGGCGCGTTTTTGGGCGCGTGCCACACTATACCGGGCTTCCTCCCGGCAAAGGAGTCGATGATATTTTTTAAAAAACCTTGAAGCGCGATCTCTTCCGGGTTGGGCTTACCGTAGGGGCTATTGATACGCGCGGTTTCCAGGATTTCGGAGATCATGCCTTCCATGCCGTCCATCTCTTCAGTAAGCGTGTGCTTCAATTTTCGGTCCTTTATAAACTCCGCCGCCACCTTCATCCGGGTCAGGGGTGAGCGCAGCTCGTGGCTGACGTCGAGCAGCAGCTGGTCCTTGGCCTTGAGCATTTTTTTTATCTGGTCCGCCATCACATTAAAACGCACGGAAAGCTCCCCCAACTCGTCCATGCGCCGCACCGGGATGTGGATGTCAAGGTTCCCGGCTTTTATCTGCTCAACCGCCTTTTGCAGTTGTTTTACGGGTTTGATGATCGTGCGGATAAAAAGATAGCTGGCGATAAAAAGCAGCAGAATAAGCGCCAGGACGAAATAAAACCCCTGGGGCAGCCTGGGATGCAAAAAAAGGATGTGCCCGTACAGCAGGTAGCTCCTGTCGCCGTTTTTGCTTAAAAGGTAGGGTGTCTCATGGTAGATACCGGCGCTTCTTTTGGTGTTTTTTTCAATCTCAGCGAAGGTGGGCATGTTCGGGTTGGTGGCCCAGCTTGTATGACTGTCCCTGTAACGGATATCCAGGTACAACCGGCCGGCTATCTGTCTGGCGTGTGCCAGCGTGGGCTCGCTGTCCAGGTCGGCGAAAATGTATGAGGCGTACGCGCGCAGGCGCTCGTGAAGCGAAGGCACCTCCGGCGAGCGGAAAAAAACAAGGAGAAGAGAGAAAAAAAGCACATTGATGAACACGGCGGTAAAGAGCATGGTGGCCAGCAGCCGGATAAAAATCGAGTTGAGGCGTTTTTTCACTTTCCCTCTCCAATAAACATATAACCCGAACCCCATACCGTTTTGATAAAGCGCGGGCGCTTCGGATCGTCCCCCAGTTTCTGGCGCAGCCTGCTCAACAGCACGTCGATGGAGCGGTCGAAGGCGTTCCATTCGTCGCCGCGCATGTGGGCCATGATCTGGTCCCTGGAATATACCCTGCCCGGATGACGCACAAACAGCGCCAGGAGGGTATATTCCAGGGAAGTAAGTCCCAGGTCACGTCCGTCCAAAGCGGCGCTGTGCCGGGCGCCGTCGACCGTAAGCGGCCCGATAACGGTTATTTCCCGGTTGGTATCGGGCGCGACGCGCCGCAACACCGATTCCATGCGGGCCACAAGCTCCCTGGGTTCAAAGGGCTTGGCCAGATAATCGTCCGCCCCCAGTTCCAGCCCCATCACCCGGTCGCTCAGCTCTTCGCGCGCAGTGAGCATGATCACCGGGATGGTGTATTTTTCACGGATTTTTTTAAGAAGCTCGAACCCGTTCATCCTGGGAAGCATAATGTCCAGGATGATAATATCCGGAAGCTCCGGAGAAAGCATCCTCAGCGCTTCCTCCGGATCCGGTGCGCTTCTGGCGTGAAAATCGAATTTATTAAAATATTCAATTAAAAGCGCGTTCAGCTTTTTATCATCATCGATAATCAGGACTTCCCGGGCCATGCGCGATTGTACCACAGGCCCTTCATCTCCTCAAGCAAGGCCACAAGTTTCTGTTTTTGCGCGGTGCTTAAAGTGTCATGAAAGCGTTTAAGTTGGATCAGGATGAAATCGCGCACCTCCTGCTGTCCGGTCTGCCTGCTGTCCATGTACTGCTCGATGCGGCCGGTGTCCAGGCTGTCGGAAAGAATCTGGCTCTTCAGAAACTCAAAATCCTGTTCCCACTGCGGCTTATTTTCCGCTATTTTTTGGGTGATCTGCTTTTGAATATCCTTCAGCAGATCCACTTGGCTTTGGGAAAGATCAAGCTCGTTCTTCAACCTGCCTATAATAAACTCCGCCTGTTTCCCCGGGGTGCCGTGATGCGGGCCGTGCGCCCTGCACGCTCCAAGAAAAAGTACCGCGGCGCCTGCGATTACCGTAAGGGCAGCCAATGTAAATCGTTTATGGTTCATTTCAAACCTCCTTAGGCTGGAGTATATGCCCTGAATGTAACATGGATTTTACGGAATTGTAACAGTTTGTAACCGTACCCGGAAATTGCACGAATACGCGGGCCGCAGTGGCGGTGCTGCCATCAGGTCATATTATATATAGAAAAATTTATATTTACCGGGCCCCCTGCTTTTACTATTTTAATATAAGGAGATGGATATGGAAACAGCGGTATTGGGCGGGGGGTGCTTCTGGTGCCTGGAAGCCGTATTTGATCGCGTGGAAGGGGTGATCCGGGTTGAATCCGGGTATGCCGGCGGGCACATGGAAAATCCCACCTATGAACAGGTGTGCACGGGCGGTACCGGACACGCCGAGGTGGTGCGGATCACTTTTGATCTCGGTCTGATCAGTTACGAAGAGCTTCTGGATATTTTCTGGCTGGCCCATGACCCCACCACGCCGAACAGGCAGGGAAATGACGTGGGTCCGCAGTACCGCTCTATTATCCTGTATCTTGATGAGGAACAGCAAAACACGGCCCGGCGGTCCATGGCCCGGGTCGGGGACAAGCTTAAACTCACCCGGCCCCTTGTGACCGAACTGATGCCGCTTAAAAAGTTTTACCCGGCGGAAGATTACCACAAGAATTATTATGACAAGAACCGCGCTGCCCCGTACTGTACCTATGTCATCCACCCAAAACTTAAAAAACTGGGCCTGGAATGACGAGATGGAATAACGGGACCGATTAAGGCTGCGCCGGGCTCAGCCGCGGTCCGCTCAGTTTTGGGCCAGGCGCGTGAGTATTTCAAAACAGGCCCTGGCGTGATGGTAGGGCCCGCTCCAGGGGCCTGCCTTGAATACCGACCTGTCAGGCCTCCGGTCCGCGCGGAGTTGTTTATACCAGTCGCCGTGGGTGCGGTCCACCAGAAACGCCTTGATATAGCCCCAGGAAGCGACGGCGGCGTAAAAAAAGCCTCGGTCTCCGGTCTGTTGAAACGCGTTATAAAACCCCACCAGCGCCTCGGCCTGCACCCACCAGGCCTTTTCCGGGGAGGTCTGCCCGCGCGCGTTGATCTCATTGCGGATACCGCCGTCCTCTTCCAGCGCGTCCCGCAGAACGGCCCGGGCCAGCCGCAGGGAGTCCTCCCTGATTTGGACGGTAAGGTCCCGGCCATCCTGCAGTTCGGCGGCTTCCCACAAGAGCCAGCTGCCTTCTATATCATGACCCGGCGACATATCCCGCACAAGGGAGTTCCAGTGCTCATCAAAGAACAGCCTGAAATGGGCGGTCTCTTTGTCTATGATATGCCGTTGAAAGATTGTAAGCAGTTCCCCGTGTTTTTGCCTGAGGCGCGCGTCATTCCACACCCGTAATAAATTCGAATACGCCTCCAGAATATGCAGCATGGTATTCATGGATTTCCGGCAGTTGATTTCTTTGTGACTCAGGCGCATGTCTTTTAGGCTTCCCCAGGCACGGGTGCTGCCTTCGATATACCCGCCGTTTATATGATCCCGGGCGTGTTCTTCCAGAAGCGCGAACACTTCTCGTGCCCGCAGCAGACTCTCCCCCCTCCCCGTCGCCAGATAATATTCGGTCAGGCCGTAGATACCGAAGGCCTGGGCGTAGTGGTGTTTGCGGTCGGCCACAGGCCTTCCCCTGCGGTTTACGCTCCAGTATAGCCCGCCGTACGTTTGGTCGCGGAACACATCACAGAGATACCCGTACGCGTAATCGGCCATCTCCAGGTAACGGGCCACGCCGAACTCGCGGTAGGCACGGGCATATGTCCACAGGATGCGCGCGCACAGGATTGCGCTGCGCGGCACCCTGTTGTGCACGCGCAGGTTGTTGGTCAGGGCCCCGTAAAAACCCCCGTGTTTTGGGTCTTTGACATGGTTGATCCAGAAGGGGAGAATGTTTTCCGTAAGCTCCCTGCGGATCTCCTGTGCCGGGAAGGCTGCGGCAAAAGATTGTTCCATAGGCGCCATTATGAAGTTACAACAGCACCTTGTCCACCCATGACAGGTAGGGCTCGTACCCGTCCTGAACGGGTATGACGATAAGCTCCGGCACCTCGTAGGGATGAATCTCTTTAAGCAGGATTTTGATCTTATCCGTAAGGGCGGCCTGTGTTTTTAACAGCAGCAGGGCCTCGGTGTCCTCGCGCACCTCACCCTCCCAGCGGTAGACACTGGAAATCGGATCGATGATCTGCACACAGGCGGCAAGTTTGTCGACCACAAACCGGCGGGCCATGGACCGGGCCTTGTCGGGCGGAACCGAAATAAAACAGGTGATGTATTCATTCCGCGGTTCATTCATATGTGAGCTCCTTTTATTTATGAAAAAGCCGGCCAGCGGAAGCGTTAGCGAGACCTTCGGCGGTGGCTTTTTACAGCTTTTTCTTCAGCTTCGGAATAAACGATGACATAGCCTCCTCGCCCCTGGCAATAAGCGCATCGATGTTTTTTAGATTGTAATAACTATAGCTGCCGAGGTCCGGGGCCACAAGAAAATCGGCGAACTTGTCGGCCTTATTGGATTTGTTGTTCATAATTATAAAAAGACTGGCGTAAATGATATCCAGAATATGTTTCGGCGCCCCGTTTTTAGGGTAATAATAGTTCAGATCCACGGCGATCACCAGCCCCGCGCCCATTTCCCGGACTACATCCGAAGGTACGTTGTTGGTAAGGCCCCCGTCAACCAGCAGCTTTCCGTCAATTCTGGTGGGCTCAAAAATACCCGGAATGCTGCTTGAGGCCTGTACGGCCCTGGCCACGGACCCGCTTTTCAACAGCACTTCTCGTCCCGTGGAGATATCGACCGCCACGGCGCAGAAAGGGATTTTAAGATCCGCAAAGGATTTGTTCTTAAGCAGAAGTTCCATAAAATGCTCAAGCTTGTTGGTTTTGGCCAGACCGGTAATGGGGATGGTGGGGGTGATCAATTTGCCCCAGTTGATGTGTTCCGCGGTCCGCTTAATCTCCTGCCATGAATAGCCAGCGCAAAAAAGCGCGCCGATCACGCTGCCCACGCTGGTTCCGGCCACATAATCCACGCCGATGCCGGCCAGGCTTAAGGCCTTGAGTACGCCGATATGGGCCAGCCCACGGGCGGCGCCTCCTCCCAGGGCGAGTCCGATTTTTCTGTTTCGTCTAAAAAAAGAAAATGCCATATATCTTAATCGTTCTTTATAAACGTGCCTTCCTGGAATTCCCGGAAGGCTGTACGAAGCTCTTCCTGTGTGTTCATGACGATCGGGCCGTACCAGGCCACCGGTTCACCTAAGGGTTTGCCCGAGGCCAGCAGAAACCGTACTTTTTCCGCTTCGGTCTTTACCAGGATGGACTCCCCCGGGCCGAACAAAAGGCAGGTGCCGGACCGCAGTTTTGCGTCGTCTTTAAAATCAAAGTAGTTCTTTCCCGCTGTTTTATGGGAGTACTTGTCCCTGCAATCATCAAAAAAAGCGCACCCCTCTATTATATACGCGAATACGTTATGTCCCTGGACGGTCGGCAGCCTGGCCTCGGTATCGGCCTCAACCGTGACGTCAAGGTAAGAGGGATTGGTGACAATATCGCGTACCGGGCCATCCGTATCGCCGATCCTGCCGCAGATAATCTTTGCCCGAACGCCGGGCGAGGGCTTTGCCTCGGGAATCCGGTCGGCCTTGATCTCACGGTAGCGCGGCCCCATCATCTTGTGCGCCGCGGGCAGGTTGGCCCAGAGCTGGAACCCCCCCATTCTGCCGCGGTCGTCACCCTTGGGCATTTCCTGGTGAATAATTCCGCTGCCCGCCGTCATCCACTGCACCTCACCGGGCATGATTACGCCCTTATTGCCGATGCTGTCGCCGTGTTCCACCCGGCCTTCCAGCATGTAGGTGATGGTCTCAATACCCCTGTGCGGGTGCCAGGGGAATCCGGCCAGGTAATGCTCCGGATTGTCCGCGCGAAAATCGTCCAGCAAAAGAAAGGGATCAAACAATGGCACCTGGTAGTACCCGAAGACGCGGTTCAAATGCACGCCGGCGCCCTCGAGTGTGGGCATACTTTTCAACACCTGTTTTATTTTTTTAATTTTTTCCATACTAACAAATATAACGCCGGGTCGTCGGCATTTGCAATTACTTTTAGATTTTTCCGCGAACGGTCTGAACCAGCGCGGTCAGTATAAGCGCCGCGAGGCCGGCACTCACCGTGATGATCACACTGAGAGGGCCGGCCGGGTTGACCGACAGGCGCTTGATCAGAATACCCAGAAAGGCCCATACCAGCACGGCGGCATAGTAGATATCCCCGCGCTTGATCAGGGCTAAAAGCCCCAGCACAATACCGATGATTATTACTCCCACGGTCCATATCTGTTCCGGTAGTCCGCCCATTTTCCAGCCCAGGCTGACGAACAGCACGGTGATATTGGCGATTGTGGCGATGCTTATCCAGCCCAAGTACACGCTTACGGCCACATGTACACAGTAGTACTCCCCGCCGCTTGCCTCCGCCCTGCCCACATCAAGGCGCATGTATAGTACGATAAGGGTGAAGAGGAGAGAGAGCATAACGGCTATGGACAGGGGGATCAGTTCATAATGCCAGGCAAACAGCCAGCCGACATTGGCGCAACAGGTAATAAAAAACAGAATCCCGATTTTTTCTATTACTGTTTGAGTATGGCTTTTTTCTTTTACCAGAACAACCACATGGTAAACAATGAACGCAATCAGGAAAATATAGATCACACTCCATATGGAAAAGGTATACCCCGCCGGTACAAACAGGTTCGGATACCGATCCGAAAGCTCGGCCGTTGTTATATTATTAAGCGGAAGGACAATGGCCAACACGTTGACGATGATCGTTCCTATTACCCCCGCAAGGTTCAAGGCAACAAGTAGAATTCTCTTAGACTGGGTACTCATAGGCGCCTCCTGCGAATACCGCTTCCCTTTATATAAGCATACTCCTTACATGCCATTAAATCAATACGTTGATTCCACAGGTAATTTTAACACTACTTCTCGGTTGACAAGTAGATATGCATTGAATATGATATTTTTTGTTCATGATCCGTAATTTTTCCCATAAACATAAAATTCTGATAATAGATGACGAACGGGAAATGTGCGTCTCTCTTAGTGAAATCCTTTCCAACGATCATTATACCTCGGTGTTTACCACCAATCCCAAAGGAGCCATGGCTTTTTTTGATAACCAAAGAATTGATCTGGTGATCATGGACATCAGAATGCCCGAGATCGCGGGGCTGGATCTTTTAAAAGTAATGAAGGAAAAGCAACCGAGCATTCCCGTTATCATGATCACGGGATATGCTTCGGTGGATAACGCGGTGCGGGCCATGAAGTATGGGGCCACTGATTTTTTTACCAAACCGCTTAACCTGAAAAAACTTACCGATGAGATTGAGCAGCTTTTTCAGATCGGTGATCATCGCGGAACCGCCGCACCGCTTCCCGCGGCAAAGAAAATGCTTACCATCACCCCTGAAATGACCAGAATCTGTGAAACGCTTGAGATCGCGGCCCAGACCAACGCGCCGGTTCTGCTCACCGGGGAAAGCGGCACGGGCAAGGAACTCGCCGCGCACCTGCTTCATCACGCAAGCGAACGGAGTCAAAAGCCGTTTATCAAGGTAAACTGCGCGGCCATTCCCGATACCCTGCTGGAGAGCGAGTTGTTCGGGCATGAGAAGGGCGCTTTCACCGACGCGCGGGAAACACATCGCGGTAAGTTTGAGTTGGCGCACCACGGCACGATTTTCCTGGATGAGATCGGCGACATGAGCAATAAAACCCAGGCTAAGATACTGCGTGTGCTGCAGGATCATGAGTTTGAGAGGGTGGGCGGCGTAAAAACCATACAGTCCGATATTCGTATCGTTGCGGCCACAAACAAGGATGTGCATCAGCTGCTTGAGCATCATATATTCAGAGAAGATCTGTACTACCGCTTGGCCGTAATATCGATACACCTGTCGCCCCTGCGTGAGCGCGTGGATGATATCATGTTTCTGGCTCATCATTTTCGCAAATACTACAATCAATTATATAACAAAGACGTACAGGGCATTTCCGCCGAGGTTGAACGGGTGTTCTTAAAGCACAACTGGCCGGGGAATATCCGGGAGCTTAAAAATTGTATGGAGCGGGCCATTATATTTTGCCGCACACCCTCAATCGGGTTGAATGACCTTCCGTCACAGTACCACGGCTTAAAACAAGAGACCGTATCCGCATCGGCCTACGATGAAACCATTAATAATTTCAACCGGAACATTATTTTGGACGCCCTGCAAAAGGCCAATGGTGTTAAAAAAAAGGCGGCCAAACTACTGAACATCGACCGTAAAACCCTGTACCACAGGATGAAGACCCTGGGAATCGAATGAGTATCTCCTCCAAAAGGCTTCTTACAATGCGGGATATTCAGGTAAATTACAACCAGGTAAAGGCCCTGCGCGGAGTTGATTTTGACCTGTACCGCGGAGAGATACACGCCCTGGTAGGAGAACACAGGGCCGGGAAGTCCACCCTGGTGAAGATCTTAAGCGGCGCGGTACGAAAAAACAAAGGGGAGATAATTTATAACGGACAGCGTATAGACTATTTCACCCCCCGTTCGGCCATCAAGCATAAGATTGGGATGGTATACCAGAACATGAATATCATTCCCTCTCTTAACGCCGTGGAAAACATCTTTGCCGGGCAGATGCGGTCCGGTTTTGGGGGAAGACTTTCCCACGCTAAGATGATATCGCACGCGAACAACCTTTTTTCCTACCTGAAAGTTGATATCGAACTGGAGCTGCCCGTCTCGATGCTTACCACGGACAAGCAGCACATGGTGGAAATCGCCCGTCTTTTGTCCATCGAACCCGAGTTGATAATCTTTGACGAAATCTCAAGCAAGCTTACCCCGGAAGAGATGGAGACCATCTACCGGTTGATCTTCGATTTTAAGCGGCGGAATAAAAGTATTATTTATATCTCGCATAATATGGATGAGATCTTTGAGTTTGCCGACAGGGTAACAATCCTGAAGGACGGGTACCGGCGCGGCACCGAGGACATAAAAGAAATAGACAAGTTGAAGCTGATCAAGCTTACTTATTCGTTTATGTTGAGCAGGGAAGAGCTGAAGCAGGACAACAGGGAACTGTACTATTTTAAGAAGTATAATGAAAACATTATCAAAAACCTGCCGGTCGGGGGAATTATCCTGGATGCCGAAAACAAGATATACCTGATAAATTTCGCCGCGCTTACCATCCTGGAACTGGATGAGCAGAACCTGGACGGCAGGGATTTCCGGGTTATCTTCAGCCGGGACAAAACCCCGGCCCTCAATAATCTGGTGAAAAATATCAACAATCACAGGCAGTTCAAGGTGGATGATATCAGCTACGGTACGGACAAGATCTTAAAAATCAACAGTTTTCCGTTCAAGGATGAAAACTACCAATTCCTGGGCACCATCATCCTGATCGAGGATATTACAAAGGACTCCTACCTTAAAGAATATCTTTTGCGCACCGAGAGGATCGCGTCCGTAGCCGAGCTTGCGGCCGGCGTGGCCCATGAAATAAACAATCCGTTGGGGATCATCCAGAATTATCTTGTATTATTGAAAAATAAAACACTTGATGCGAATATCCTCTCCAAACTTTCCAAAATAGAGGAACAACTACAGAGCATCGTGGCGGTCACCGGCAACCTGCTTTCGTTTTCCAGGCTTAGAGAATTACCGAGGGAACAGATTAATCTTATCAAGATTTTGGATGAGGTTGTGCTGCTGCTTGATCATAAACTGAAAGGCAAACAGGTCAAACTTACACGGGAGTACTCACACCAGGAAGCGCTTATTGTTGGGGATGAGAATAGGCTGAAGCAGGTATTCATTAATCTGATCGTTAACAGTATCGAAGCGGTCCTGGACGGAGGAACCGTCCAAATCCGGGTTTTTGCCGATATAAAGGACGGGTACGTGGAAGCAAGGGTTATTGATAACGGATACGGCATACCGGTGGAGGTTCTGTCGAAGATATTCAATCCCTTTTACAGCACCAAGGCGCATAAGAACAACGCGGGATTGGGACTGTCAATCTGCCAGCATATTGTTGAGTCGCACCAGGGGTTGATCTCTTGCCAAAGCAACGGGCTTACCGTGTTCTCGGTCAAACTGCCTTTGATTTCCGCGACGTAACCTGGGGATAAAATCCCCATTATTATTAGTTGTGGGGAATTTTTCCACAAGCATGCCAATTCATCTTGAGTACTGAAATGTTAATTACAATCCTTATATGAAGTTATAAAATTATCAAAAAATCTGATGTTGGCATGATTTTTGTATATTAACAGTAAAAATAAAGCCAGCATATGTTGATGTGGCCACTAGAAACACAAAGGAATGAAAAGCCGGATGATGAGGAACACGGAGTTCGCGGATGAAGAATAAAAATAGAAAAATATTTTTATATTTACAAGTCTTCTAATTACTATTATAATGTGTGGTTACGTTATCTTTATCTGAATTAGGAAAATGCCAAAAAACTAAAGTTTTTTGCATTAATAAAATTTTAGAGGAGGAACGCATGAAAAAACTAGGTGCTTTATTATTGGCTCTAGTATTGGTCTTCAGCATATTTTCTTCAGTATTTGCTAAAGACAACAAGAAAATCACGATTGGGCTTTCCTTTGCCGAGTTCGAGGTAGAAAGATGGTCAAGGGAAAAAGACAGAATCACCGAGTTGGCCAACAAGGCGGGTGCGGACGTAGTATTTCAAGTCGCCAACAACGATGCCGCTTTGCAGAATTCCCAGATTGAGAATATGGTCGCTCAGGGCGTGGATGTGATTATTATCGTAGCCGTTGACGGCGCGGCCGCCGGAACGGCAGTTGATGCCGCCGCTAAAAAAGGAGTACCATGTATAGCCTATGACCGCTTGATCAAGAGTTCCAATCTGGCCGCGTACATTACCTTCGATAATGTTGAGGTCGGCAAGCAGCAGGCGCTCGGCATCTTGGATGTAGTAAAATCAGGCAGATTCGTTCTTCTCGGCGGAAGTCCCACCGACAATAACGCCCACCTGGTAAGAAGAGGCCAGATGGAGGTGTTAGAGCCATTAATCAAAAAGGGTACTATTAAGATCGTCGGCGACCAGTTTGTCGACGGCTGGAGCCAGGAAAAAGCGGTATCCATCATGGAGAACATCTTGGTGGCCAATCAGAATAAGGTTGACGCTGTTGTAGCTTCCAATGATGGAACGGGTTTAGGCGCATTAGAGGCACTCTCTGCTCAGCATCTGGACGGCAAGGTCCCGGTATCCGGCCAGGACGCGACGTTGGCAGCTTGTAAGTCCATCGTCGAGGGGAAGTTCACCGTAACGGTTTTTAAGGATATCAACCTTCTTTCCCCTATGGCAGTGGATATCGCCATTAAACTGGCAAAGAAACAACGATTGGGACTGGAAAAGAGAAGCCTGGCGGATTTGACCGGCGACAAGAGAGCCAGGGGCAATATTCCCTGCGCTTTCCTTCCGGTTGTCAGGGTTACCAAAGACAACATTTACAATGTGGTTATCAAGAGCGGTTTTCAGCCTTATGATGATGTGTACAGGAATGTACCCAGGAACCAAAGGCCGCCCAGGCCATAGCATTTGATTACGGACATGAAAGTGTGCTGCTTGGGAAACCAAGTAGTACACTTTTTTTATGATTAAAAAAACATAAAAAATATACATATCCGAGTAAGAGCAAGATTACTCTGCAATTATTTATGCTAAATAAATAAGGAAGGAGAAATCAGGATTTGGCAAATGACATACTTTTAGAAGTCGATAAAGTCACTAAAGAGTTCCCCGGAATTGTCGCGCTTTCCGATGTTTCCGTAACAATCAAAAAGGGTGAAATTCACGGGATATGCGGGGAGAACGGGGCGGGAAAATCCACCTTAATGAAGATCATCTCCGGTGTGTATGAATACGGTTCGTATAAAGGTCATGTTTTATTGGAAGGAGAGGAGATAAAATTTACAGCGGAGTCCATTAAACAGGCCATAGAAAAGGGAATTGCCATTGTCTATCAGGAATTATCCTTAGTGCCGAAACTCACCGTGGGAGAGAATATTTTTTTGGGGCGTGAGCCGCATACGGCGGGAATTATCAATTGGGATAAATTGTATGCGGATACCGATGTTTTGCTTAAAAAATATAAATTGGATATTCCTTTCGGGGCCCAGGTGGGTAATCTGGGAATAGGACAGCAGCAGATGGTGGAGATTGCCAGAGGTTTATCAGAGGATGCCAAGGTGCTTATCCTCGATGAGCCCACCTCCGCTTTAACCGAAGCGGAAGTGGACACCTTATTCGGAATCTTACGAGAATTAAAGTCAAGAGGCGTAACCTGCATTTACATTTCCCATAAAATAGAGGAATTCTTTGAAATAACCGATGTGATCACGGTGTTAAGGGACGGAATGGTCATCGACACGGTTCCCACAAGCGAAACGGATGTGGAGAAGGTAATTGGGATGATGGTAGGCCGGGAAATGCGGGAAAGATTTCCAATAGGGAAAAGAAATCCCGGGGAAGTGATAATGGAGGTAAAAAACCTTACCGCCTATGATCCGAATAATCCGGGTACCATAATTGTTGATGATGTATCCTTTAACGTGCGCAAAGGAGAGATACTGGGCATCGCCGGATTAATGGGATCGGGCAGGACCGAACTGGTTACCACCCTGTTCGGCGAGGGTGGGATCAAACCCAAAGGCAAAATCATCATTAAAAACAAAGCGGTAGGAGTCAAATCGGCAAGAACCGCCATGAAGCTGAGAATGAGTCTTATCCCGGAAGACAGGAAGGCTTTGGGACTTATTCTGAATGATTCCATTTTAAAAAACATCTCTCTACCCAATCTTGATAATTATGCCGCCTTTTTAAGGATAAATAAAAACGAAGAATACAGGATGTGCCAGAAATATGCCGAAGAACTGCATATTAAGACCCAATCCATCAATGCCCTGGCCAATTCCTTAAGCGGCGGGAATCAACAGAAGGTCGTCATCGCCAAGTGGCTTATGTCCAAGCCGGAAATCCTCATACTCGACGAGCCGACCCGCGGGATTGATGTGGGCGCCAAGTTTGAGATATATAAATTAATCAATGAGCTGGCGGAAAGGGGCGTGGCCATTATCATGGTTTCTTCCGAATTATCAGAAATCCTCAGCATGTCCGACCGGATTCTGGTAATGCATGAAAAAAAATGTGCGGGTATTCTGGATCACAGCCAGGCTACCCAGGAGCAAATTATAGCCCTGGCTACAGGAATCACAATATAAAGAAAGGTGCGATACTATGTTGAGTGGTTTGTTAAAAATGATAATAAAAAACATCAGAACTTTTACCATGATTTTTGCCCTGGGCATAATCTGGCTTTTATTTACCATTCTGACGGGCGGAACCTTTTTCTCTCCGGAAAATTTATCCAACCTGTTCAGGCAGATGACCATCATTTCCTTCATTGCCATCGGTATGGTGCTTGTTATCGTCACCGGCAATATTGACCTTTCCGTGGGTTCGGTTGTGGGTTTCATCAGCGTGGTGGCCGCGTTTTTCCAGGTTAAAATTTTAACCGATTTCCTGTTTGCGACTTTTCCGGATATGGACCCAGGAATGATAGGGTTGATCTCCACGGGCATCACCATTGTAATCGCCCTGGCCGTGGGGTTCATTATCGGCGTGCTGCAGGGTTCCATGATCGCCTATCTAGGCATCCCCGCTTTTATCGTTACCCTGGGCGGCATGATGATCTATCGCGGGGGTGTTCTGATTGTTACGGAAAGTAAAACCATAGGACCGGTAGACGATTCCTTGAAACTAATATCTCAAGGCTATTTGTCTGATATTGTGGGTGTAATGCTTGCCATTGCGGTTATTGTCCTGATAATAGGCGGCACCCTCTGGAGCCGCAGGCAGAAAAAGCAGTACGGTTTTACCTTAAAACCGATTTATCTTGACCTGCTGAAAGCCGGCTTTTTCTCCATAGCCATTCTGGCCTTTGTTCTTTATATGAACATGGCCGACGGCGTGCAATACCCGGTGCTGCTTATGGCTTTTGTGGCGTTAATCTTTTCTTATCTCTCATCCAATACACGTTTCGGCCGCTACGCCTATGCCA
This sequence comes from uncultured Spirochaetaceae bacterium, assembly GCA_964638895.1. Classification (GTDB taxonomy): domain Bacteria; phylum Spirochaetota; class Spirochaetia; order SZUA-6; family RPPD01; genus JAFGGG01. The sequence goes on from CAZWYY010000065.1 coordinate 16,364, forward strand.
TCGGCGGCAACAAGGAAGCGGCCAGGCTGTCCGGCATAAATATCAAAAAAAATATATTCCAGGTTTTTATTTTGATGGGTGTTCTTTGTGCGGTGGCCGGCGTCGTGCTGACGGCGCGCCTCGGCTATGGCACCACAACCGGCGGCGTCAACTACGAACTGTCCGCCATTGCCTCCTGCGTCATCGGCGGTACCAGCCTGATGGGAGGCGAGGGCACCATCCTGGGCGCACTGGTGGGGTCGCTGATAATGGCCAGCCTGGATAACGGCATGAGTGTTATGAACATGGGCCCGGAATGGCAGTATGTAATCAGGGGCCTTGTGCTGATTGGGGCCGTATACGTGGATGTTGTTTCCAAGAAGAAGAAATAAGGGAATGCCCAACGGCGACGACTCCGAGGGTTCGGCACGGGAATTGGAGCCTTGCGTTATTTTGGGAACACGGATTTCGTAGATTAAAAAGGATTACACAGAATTACTTGATGTACGGGTATCCGCGTAATCAGCGTAGTCTGTGGTTTCTTATTTTTGTTTGGGCTGGATAAAAATAGGTATTTTTGCTACGGATTAAACGGATAAAAACAGATAAAAGAAACTACACACTTCATAGCACTAAGCAGGCTTCGTAGGACTTATTAGCAAATTACGTTTGGCGCGGATTTTAAGATGAATTTCACAGATTATAATAAAAAAGAGATATCCGTGAAAACGAGGTTCTATAAAATCATATGATTGGCCGCAAGGATGAAATGCAGCACAATCACATGATATATATTCTTCTTTCTGAGCAGAGTACCTCATGTCATAATGACTTCTTTTGGAATATACTTCTAATGACGTTTTTGGGGTCGCTTATTAGAAGAATGAAAAGCCATATGACAAGGGCAAAAATAATTACTGATACTCCAAGCATCGTCGCATCCTGATTCAATTCAAAGAACTCTCCGCCTTCGGTTAAATATGCCAGTATGTGGTCAATAAGCCACATGATTGTTGCTCCCCAGAAGGCAAGACTTAATGTTCCTAACTTGTATTTATCTTCAGGGGCTTTGACATACCATAATATAGTCGTAATTATTGCAGCAAATGCTGTTAAAATCAGCCACATTATTTTAAACCTCCTGCATCAGGTATTATCTGTGCTTTGCCGGGAAATTTTGCTTTTAGTTCAATAATAAGCACAATTATTCCCCAGATAACGGTAGTTGCAATAGCCATCGCTGTTCCAAATGTGGCCATCTCGTGAAGCATTGGGGCGATATCCGCCGGATTACTCATGGCGGTCAGGAACGGCGGCCAAGGGACAATTTCTCCATGCCAGAGGTGTTCAAATGCTAAAAGCACTGATCCTCCCCATAATAATTTATTCAATAATCCCAATTTTTGGCTCCACGTAAAGCCATTTTTTTCGACCTTTTTGCCGGCGGTTTTCTTTTCCCGCTTTTTTACGACTTTTTGCACAATAGTCGTAATAATTGCTTCTCCCATGGGTACTACAAAACATGCCATTTTGTTACTCCTTTACATAATAGTAATACGATTAAATAAATCGTAACACTATTATACATATATTAATTATTCACGGCAAGTAGTTGAAAGTATTTTTCTCGGGGGATCCAAAGTAATTCATTTTAAAACAGGTAAGAGAAACCATGGCTTTCGCAGCACTTATTATGCTTTTTGCTGGCCTGTTCTGTGATTGAGGCAGTTTTTCTTCGCGCAAGCCTCAAGCGCCGGAATATATGGTTGTTTTAGTAATAAAGCCGTTTAAAATCTCTATCATGCTTTCAATTTCAACATAATCGCATAAAAGGCATTCAACCGGTCAGCCGCCCGCCCGCGCAGGGGAAAAGTAGCGATAGCCTTTAAAGCGAAAATTTAGACGGATGAAGTAAAAGTGATTTCTCTGAAAGATTGTTTTCAGAGGGTTTTTATCACTTATTTGCTAACCTCTGTCCAGTGGGGGAAG
>CAZWYY010000066.1:0-17956 GCA_964638895.1 uncultured Spirochaetaceae bacterium
TATCATTTCCTTTCGTCCTTATTCAATGACTTCATTCAAATCGACAGCCTGAATACGATTGAGAAAAATAAAAGGTTATTCCCAAAGGGAACTGGCTCGTAAAACAGGAATATCCTATAGAATGATAAACCACTATGAAAATATACCCGTATCTGTGCCTTTCAATAAAATCAAAATAATTGCTGATTGTTTAAATGTAAAAGTATCCGCTTTCTTTAATGATAATGGTAGCAGCAGTGACATAGAAGAAATCTATATACGTTGGTTAAAAAAAATAAAAAGAATAAAAAATCTGGCGGAATCCGACAGGAAAGAAATAAACCGTCATATCAATACTATCTTAGAAAAAAATAATCTTAAGAAAAGTGGATAAGGAGATTGTTAAGACAATTTTTAAATTCAAAAATAATGCTATTAATTTTTTATTGTTGAAAGTTATTATTTTTGCTATGTTTTACTTATGAAAACGATTGAAGAAATAAAATCAGCGGTAAAGCACCTCCCTCAACCGGAATTCACACGCTTTAGAAAATGGTTCGATGAATACGAAGCGAAACAGTGGGACAAACAGCTCGAAAATGATATAAACTCCGGTAAACTCAACAAAATCGCACGGAACGTGTTAAATGATTTTCATTCCGGTAACTGCTCCGAATTGTGAAACATTACACCACCCCTGATTTCTGGAAACATTACAATAAACTACCCTTAGCCTTAAGAAAAACTGCGGATAAGTATTTTAGCCTCCTAAAATCAGATCCACATCATACCTCCTTAAAGTTAAAAAAAATTGGTGATTTTTGGTCCGTACGCATAACGTTAAAATATCGTGCTTTAGGGTTATCTTGCGATGACAACATCATCTGGTTTTGGATTGGCAATCATGACGAATACGAAAAGCTTATTGGTCGTTGAATAAAGCATAGAATTATAGGAGAAAAATCCCATGAGTTTGAAAGGCTTTGTAACTAACATTTCAACTCCATCACGCGGGTAGCTTCACTCCAGGGCTTAAGCCTTTCCCCGGTTCTACTGCATGGCCGGCAGCAACTTTTAAAAGCCAATCCTTACCTCAAGACCATCAGGTCACGCTGCCCATAATGGCGCCATTATGGGCTGCGCGTCCCCTTAAGCCCCTGCGCTCGCCCTCCGCCGGGGCAAAAAAAGACAATCGAAAGTGCGTGAAATAAGTGCCGCTTTCTCAAAGCTCAGGCCTGCCATCCTGTCAGGCCTTCGCCTTAACGCAAGGCCATCCCTGGCCCGCTTGCCTTTAAAGCATTCTCCCGGCGTAGGGTTGACCGAATGCGGGCATTCGGCCAACTACCCGCGTGGCGTCTCCCTCCAACAGGGCGCATCCCATGACCGCGCCAACCGGCTGCTACTTCTTAAGAAAGCTTCACTGTGGCGCGGTCTGACCTTTCTTCCAAGCGGGCTTCACTTCGTCCCAAGCCGCACGCAGGGTCGCAAATCAACCACTTAATTCTGGCGACGTCGCCGGAATCTCGTCTAAATTTACAAACGCTCACGTACTTATTCCGGTAAAAAGAACTTTATGCCATTCCTTTTTGTATACCGTTCAAAATACATGAGCGTTTGCATACTCTTACAAAGCCCCCAATCGCCCTCTCGGGCTATATAGTCTACACACTATGCACGCGATTACATTAAAATTATTAAGCTGCGCCTACTTTGTTTTATTGCTTAATAATTCGCAATTTACAATTACAGGTTCTTCTATTGAACCATGCAACTGCTATAATATTTATCATATATTTCTCTGAAATAATTATCATCTCTATAAAAACAGTAAATAATAGAATTAAGATTATACGACTCAACCAATACATACAACCAACAAATACTGGTAAATGATGGATTATCAGGCTTTAGATTGAAATTTTGGCTATTATCATAACCCCATGTTTTTAAATACTCTTTTACAATTTTATCCTGGTTTTTAAAATTAAATAAATAAGCATCCTGTACTTTCTCTTCAACCAACCCCTGGTTATTGCTTATGTAACTATACAGCCTTCTGTCATAGTCACTACCCGTCCCACTCGGCATATAATACCCTGTATCATAAAGTCCGAAGTCGTTTCGTATTTTACTCAATACATCAGACGTAGATGCGTTTATTTGCGCGCTATAATCCTTGGTCAAATCCCGTCCGGGATTAAGCAGCGCCTGCGCATAACTAATCGCTTTCCCCTCCAAATAACTCTTGTGAAGCGCATCAAAAAGGTCCGAGTCGCATAACGCGCTATTGCCGAGAACATTTTCTATCCGCGCTCTGTCGTTATTGCTGAAATCAAAACTCAGGAAGTAATCGGTAATATCGAACTTCATGTTGGCGGCATTTTTATCATTCACATTCCAAACGAATCCACTATCATGGTTAAATCCCTGTTTCGCCATTTGATTTTCAATATCTTTAACTAAAAACTCGCCCAAACCGCCCGAGTGCGCTATAGTTTTATACTTATTTTCCCAATTGTCTCCGTAAAGAAGCATGGCCCCGAGTTTGTCGGTAATATAGCCTGTGTTTTCCAGCTTATTATATTGCGCTTTTAAAGCCTCAAGCTCTTTCCTTGTCTGTGCATTAGGCGCTCCCTTATACGCCGCTTCCAGTTGCTGGATTTTCTCCCAATCTTGTTGATTATGGGTGAACAGTAATATCTTTTCTTTGACACCGTTCTCATTGTTGTACTCAAAATACACATTATTCTCAAAGTCGTACTGGATGGACATGTGCCCGTCTTCCATGCGGATCGTCCAGAAATCCTCACTGCTGTCGTATACGCTGGCTATATATTTCCTGTAGGTATCTTCTCCTTTTTGCTTGGCCATCCGGTCCAGGAATACCATCTGTTTGGTAGCCAATACACCTGTCCCGTAGTATTGTTCAAGATTATCCGCCATTGCCAGGTGCGCGTCTACGGCTCGTCTTGTTTCTTCATCGTTATCGCTTTCAACTTTTCCGGATCGCTGCGCCTCATGCGAAATGGTGACCGCTCCGGATATCCAATCGATGATATTGCTGCTTCCGCTGCTGCGAAGAAATACGTCTCTTCCGCCGTCAACATTTTCTATGGTTTTCCCATAACCGTCTCCGCTTACGTTCTGCATCATGAAGAGTCTGTCCACGCCCGCCAACGAGTTCATTATCAGTTGTTTATCTTCCTGGCTGCCGAAATCAAGCGTTGCCCGCATGGCAGCGGCCTTCTCCCGAGCGTCAACCCCATAGCCTAAATAATTATTAGACTCTTTCACGATCTGCGCGTTTAGTTGGAGCGCCGCAATTCCCTTGAAGCTGTCAACAATATTACCCAGGCTGAGGTCTACCCCGCCCATGCCTATCTGCGAGCTTATGCCGCGCCTGGAATCGATATTCATCTGGAACAGTCCCACGGAACGCCAGCCGTCCGACGCCTGGCCGGTAAACATATTGGCCCTACCGCCCTTAAACCAATCCCACTGCATTGCCTTGGCTATGTCACGGAAGTTCAAGAGGTTCACCGAGGTATGCCCAGAGATCCCAAACTCCACACCGGCGTTCACGATATTACCGATCGTACTGGTCAGAGTTTGAATGTTGGCTATCTTCGTGTCCTCGCCAAGCTTCCAGCCAGCCACATTCTCATAGCCTTTAAGCTGGTTGCCAACCTTTATCTCATTGCCCAGGAAGGCCATATCGAGCATACCCTGGGTAAATGTACCCGCCATGCCTCCGGCATAACTCGCCAGGGCGCTTGTACCGATGAGTCCTTCCTTGTACCTGTTGGCGTTAAACCCGAACTTGCCGTCGCGGTACTCAAAGGCGTTGACCGCCCCCACGGTCAGGTTTTGTGTCACCATCTCCATACCGGTCAGCGCGGTCTTGGCGATGACCCCGCCCACACCTTTGCTGATGTCTATCCCGCCCTTGGCAAGACTGAACACGTCACCCACGGCCGCCCCTACCAACGATCCTACTCCTCCCTGGGCTATGGACACGGCAATGCCTGCTATGTCACGTAACGAAGGCGCGCTGAAGCCCAAAAGTTTACCGCCGAAGAGTGGTTTGGCGAAAAACGGGGCGCCCGCTCGGGCCTCGCCGATCTGGCGCTTGAACTCCTGGTCATAAAAGGCGGTCATCATGCGGCCAATCTCGCCTATACCCGGCGTCTCTATGTTTTTACTTATGCTCTTGTTAGGATCGGGTTTCTTGATCAGTTCGGGCGCGTCCCCCACCCACTTGGTAAACAACCCGTCAAGCTCCTTGGAATCATCCTCATCCATTCCCCCGGTATTCCCGGCCGCAAAGGCCAACACATTCCCCTGCACATCCACAGGCACGCCGCCCAGGTTTTTGGGTTCATCCGTGGCCTCTTCCTCGTCCTTGCCCTCCCCAAACACCTCTTTCATCTGCTTTGTCAAGTTCCGCATGCCAATAGCCACCAGGCAGTTAATGCCCTCCGCGCTCATGTTCATCACATTCTGCGGACGCAGGTCCACCCCTGTATCAAACTCCGGCGCATCATAATACTTGTACGCGACTATGCTCTGGGTCTTGTACTCATCTCCTCCCAACAGGGACGAGTCCACCACCACCTGCCGCTTGTACGCGCTCCCCTTCCTGGAGTAGCCCGCCCTGCCCAAGGTGTAGTCCATGTTCATAGCCACCCTCTCATTGGCCTCGTCTATCTGTTCCTCCATATCGGCTATGGCCTCCTCCAGGCTGTTTAACGCCATCTGCGCCGTCACTTTGGCGGAATGTTCTTTCAGATCTTCCTTATCGCGTAGCTGAAACTGCGTTATGCGGATGTCGTCCCCCACAGAGGCGATACTCTTGCCCGGCAGCATAGAGCCCACATCCGTGTTGATGTTCTCTATCTTGGTTAACTGGAACCTCCCAAAGTCTAACATGGCTTTGGTGCTTTGGCTAAGTATATCGTCCAAAAGCTGTGAGGCTTCGGGTTTTTCAACAGATACCTTGGTGATGCCGCTTACCAGGGCTTCCACCTCCCCGGCCTTCTCCGGGCTGCCCAGTGAGGCCAGGATGTTCTGCGAACCCACGTTCACTGCCTCTTGTTCGGCCCGGTCCACCCAGGCCTTCATATCATCCGCAAACTGCGTGTAGGCATCGTTCCACGCCGCTGCTTTGCTCTCATACTTCTCCTGAAACTCGGCCAGCCAGGCCTCCCGCGCCTCCTTCAGGTCCTCTTCCGCCTGGGCAAAGGCCTCATTCCCCCGCCTGTGCAGGGTGTTCATCATGTCGGCTATCTGCTGTTTCTGCCGCTCGAAGTCCTTGTACACCAGCTCGCTTTCATTTCCCTGCATCTTTATGTACTGCTCCAGACGCAGACCATACAGTTCCCTGATACTGTCTTTTTCCTCTCCAATCATCTCCTGCACCTGGGTAAAAATGGGGTTGTCGTATCTCATGCGGCCGATGTTTTTGTCTATGTAGCCTTTGTAGAATTCATAATAGCGTAAAAGCTCGTCTTTTTTCGAATACGGGCAGTCCGCCAGGCAGGCTTTGGCCTTTTCTAGATAGTTTTGCAGCGCCGCCGCAAACTCATCGTCGCTTGCGGTTTTGACCGCATCAAGCGCCTGGTTGTAATTATTTTGCGCATCCGCGAGGTCGACGTCTCTGGCATGGTGCAGCGCTTCCTCGACTTCGTCTTCGGCCATGTTTTTTCTTTCAAGCGCCTTGTCGCGCATATTCGTAAGCAGCGTCAGTATGTTTCCCTCGTTGTTATTGTCGGCCACAATCAGCCCCAGATATTCGGCCAAGGGATTGGGATTCTTCCCGCCAGCCTCTCCCAGGTTGCCATTCTCTTCAGAATTGTCATTCTCTCCAAGGCTGTCATCCTCTACCGGCTTTATCAGGTTAAATCCCGTAATGTTGTCGTTCAACTCCAGGACCTGTCTCAGGAAAGACCGACATTATCCTCGGTCACCACCATGTCATCTTGCCCGAGTAACGTGTCAAGGATGGCTTGTTCCGAGTCCAGGATGTCCATTTTTTCACCCATGTTTGTGAAATTACTCCAGTTGAACTCGGTATATTTAGGATACGTATACCACTTCCATATCAAAACTTGATGTTTTTTCTTGTATAGCTTTTCATTCAACGCGCCGGTTTTATTGAACGCCCCGATCTTCCCGGCAAACATGAAGAAATTGAACAGCTCCTTCTCTTCCGGGTTGGCGTTTATGGTTGCCAGCGCCTCAGGTCCGTCCATAATCATATCACGTAAATAGTAATAAGTGTCATCCGTATCAATATAATCATACGGCACCGCCAATTCTTTAAACCGGTCAAAATCCCTGTAGACCTTGGGATTTACATAATAGACATCCTGACAACCGCCGTATTGGCATTCTTGTTTGTACTGAATGGCGTTCCCACCCGTAAGCTCCTGGGCCATCAGGTACAGGTAGGCCTGCTGCAAGCGTGACCACCTGCCCGCCATATCGTCGGCCTCTTCGGGCGATGAATTATATATATTTCCGATCTGCCTGATCCACTCCTTAAAATCCTCCTTAAACCGGTTGGCCAGATAATCGTTTGCCTGTTCAGCGTTAAACCCTTGCCCGCCGCCTGAGTCATACATAATAACCCCAAGACCGCTCTGTTCTTCCTCAGGCAGCGAAAAATACGATAGCCATTCCTCCAGAGTGCGGCCGTCGATGTCACGCGTAAAATCATACTCGCCATTTTTTTCAGTAAAATAATTGATGACATCCGGGTCATCGCTGTATAAATCGCTGTCGAAAAACGACGTAACGGACAGCTTGGCGAAGTCCCTCTCCACGTCCTCCTTGCATTCCTCCACCACGTCCTTCTGCTCGTCCACGGCATCGCTCAACAGGCCCGCCGCCTCAGCCAGCCACAGGTAATCCGTGTAACGCTTCTCGTACTCGTTAAAGGCCGCATCAACCGTGCTGTTGGTCCGCGTGGCGTCCGGGCGTTCCGTGTTTCCGGCGAACAGGTCGCGCAACCCCTCGAACAGGCTGTTCGCCCGCTCAAGCTGGTTCTGCGCGTAGGTAAGCCGAGTGTCCGGGTCCACGATGTTCTCCTCGCCGCTGCCCGTGGTCAGATACAGACTCTCGGCGTACTCCTTGATTGCCTCCTCGGTCTCAAACCTCTTGCGCGCGGCCTGCATGGCCTCGTACGCCGTGTTCACGTTCTCCTACGCGGTTTCCCAGGCGATTTCAAGCGCCTCAAGCCCGCCTTTCCCGTCTGCATCCATATCATCACCATACAGTACCGTCAGGTAGGCGTCCTGTTTCTCCTTCACCTCACGCTTAAGACGGTCTATCTCAGCCCGCGCCTCGGCAAACACGGTCGCTTTGTATTCATCCTTGTCCACTATGTTCATCTCGTACGACTCGGCCGCCAGGCAGATACTCTCCTTGAGTGAGGCTATCTTCCGCATACCGCTTTCCCTGGCCTTCCCGCTATTGGCGCTTTATGTCTCGGGGCAGTCTCTTACCACGCCGGTACTGATGGGTCTTACCATATTGGCCGGAATTGTGGTCAACAACTCTATTCTAATCTCCGATCAAATCCGGGAAAGCATGGGTTTGGTTCCCTATACGCGCGCCACCATCCGTTTCCCGCTGATACTGGCCATCAGGAAACGCATACAGCCCCTGCTTTTCACCTCGGTTACCACGGTACTGGGAACGCTGCCCCTGATTCTGACCCAGGGTAAAACCCCGGGGCTTATTTCCACCCTGGCCTTTGTTGTATTCTGGGGGGTGGTTGGATCGATCATCACGACGTTACTCTTTCTGCCCGCCATAATCAGTTTGGCGCCCGGGCTGCTTAAACCATTCTGTTTCACTGCACGGAAACCGTAATCAGGCTTCCCGCGACCTTGCGGGCTATCCGAACGGACACATCCACGGAGCCGCTTTTATAGTTGATAACCGCCTGTGTTAAAAGTGAAAGTACCTTGAATGCCCGCCACTGCTCAAGCTCCGCGCGTTGTCTGTAGGTGGCCACAACCGTATCCAAACCATCCTTTGTGAATAGTGTCACCGCGTACCCTCTAGCAGAGCGAAACCCCGCGATAGTCTTGGCTTCGGCGTACAGGTACACTTTGTCGGGGAATCCCTTGGGCAGGGGAACCGGCTTTAGGTCCGCATAGTCAAGGTTATCGGGAACGACCGGGGCCGTAGCCGAATCTTCACCGCTACGGCCTGTTCCTGCATTTGCGGCACCGTTTGCCCGCCTCTGGTTGGAACAGGCAACTGAGAATATTACACACATAATCAACAATATCAATAATTTTCTTTTCAACACATTACTCCTTTATCCTCCCCGGACGGATACACAGCGCGTTTCGGCGCGCGCATTCCTCGGCTTTGCGAAGCGCCCTGTACATATCCTCGGTTCGGGCGTATTCGCTTATGAACCCGGCGCTGAAGGCGTCCCCGCATCCGGTTGTATTCACCGCATCTATGCTGCGCGGCAGCAGCGAGTCCACCTGGTGCCGCCGGTTGAACAGTATCCTTTGCTCTCCGTTCGTAATTATTGTATGAATTCCGTAGCGGCTGTAAAGCTCCCCGATCTTACTCTGTGCCGCCTCTAAGAGTTTGGTTTTGCTTTTCAGCAGGGAGTTCACCGTATCCGGATAGAACGTGCTGAAAAACTCCTCCGCGTTCAGTTTTATGAAATCCGGCCTGTATGGAAGCGAATTGAGCAGATCATCCTCCCTGATATCGAGGAACACGCTTTTCCCCAGACCCTTGGCCGTCTTCACCATGCAGGGGAAAAGATCCTCCGAAAAACCGGGAGCCTTTGAACCTGAGATAATAAGCCAGTCATGCTTTTTTATATTGTTTTTAAACCGGGCAAGCACGGCCCGCTCAATCTCAACCGCGATAACCTCGCCCTGCTCCACAATTTCGGTTGTGGTTCGTTTTTTTCTGTTCAAAAGGGTGTAACAGAATCTGATCTCCGCGTTGGAATCCACATAGGCAAGCCTGAATTCCTCCCCCGCGGCCAATTGCAGAAAGGCGTCTTTAAAACATCCGCCCACCTGGGTGATGTGGGTTACACTCTCGCCCAACTGGGTAAGCACGCGTGAAACATGAATTCCCTTGCCGGCGGCGTCCAGATAATACTCCGAACTTCTGTTAATACACCCTTCACCGAATCCATGGAGTACAATTGTCTTTTGTAAAACAGGATTTAAACAAACCGTGAGAAACAATAATATCACCCGCCGCAGAACTAGGCCGTGGTATTTACGTTGTTGCCTACACCCTCTTCCTGAACCGTTTCGGGCCGCGGTTCCGGAGGAGCTTGTTCCGCGGGCGGTGCCGGCGCCACATCCGGCGGTACTACGGCGCTATAAGGATCGATTCCTTCAACAGGCATACGCCCTCCTTACTTAAAATATACCTCATTTTCATCTTCGTTTCAATTATCGGCAGCACACCTTATACAATAATCATTGACATATTCGAAATTGTGTCTATAGTTTTATTATATGGTAACAGAACTTTTAACTTCAATAAAAAGCGGTATCGAACAGATATTAAGCGAAATAGGGTTCAAACAGATAGAGCAGATTGAAGCCAACTCCCAACGGGTGGAGGTGATAACCTCCATAGGCATTACCGGGGACGTAAAAGGCACACTTATGCTGAAAACCAACACCAGGAGTGCCGTGGCCATCGCCAATAAAATGCTCTTAAGCATTCAACCCAATGGCATCGGCAACGAGTTCGGGACGGCCCAAAAAGAGGCGATCTATGAGGTTACCAATCTTTTCGCCGGAAGATCGCTGAACATACTCTCTGAAAAGAATATCGACTGCAATCTGACCCCGCCCACCATTATTACGGGCAATAAAATATCACCGATGGTATGCGAGGTTACCCACAGCGCGGATCTGTTCTTTACGGGAGATTTCGGTTACCTGTCTATTTTTGTGGGTATTGCAAAAAAGAAAAGCTAACGTAGGTCCGCGGCCCTGACGCCGCGGGAAGCGCCGAACCCATGCCCATAATAATGGTGTTAAACCTTCCATGTCACGGCCTATAACATCGGCGCCGTTACGGATATAGAGCTCAACCAGCTTTTTATGGCCGCAGATGGCGGCCCATGTCAGGAGATCGCGGTTGTGCGCATCCCGCTGTGTAATATCGATACCCTGTTTTACCCTTTCTTCGATATAGGCCGTATTTCCTTTTATAAAAATATGATAAAAAAACCGCTATCTTTTCCGCACAAACAACATGATGATGATCACGGCGACAAACGCCAGGCACCCGCCGAAAATGAAGGGAGCCTGGGGGGCCAGCATAAAAAGCAATCCCGCGATAATGCTCGCCGGCAGCAGCCCTACACCGGTAATTGTATGAAAAAATCCCAGGGCCGTACCGCGGGCCTCGGCCGGCGCCAGCTCGGCCACAAAGGCCTTTTCCACACCTTCGGTGAAAGCGTAGTACACCCCATACAGGGGCCAGAACACCCAGAGCAAAAACTGCGTCTGCGTTGAAATAAAACCGAAGGCCAGGTAAATGCCCGCATAGAGTGTATACCCAAAAAGCAGGACCTTTTTTTTCCCTATTTTATCGGCCAGCGAGCCGAATACGGGAGACAACACGCTGCTTACGGTATTGAAAACTAGGTACATGAGGATGACCGTGGAAAGCGCGGTCCCCAGGGTCATGCTGCGCAGCAGCAGGAACTGGTTGGTGGAGTTTCCCAGGGTGAACACGGCCTGGGCCAGAAAGAACACCTTTAGCGCCGCGGGATATGTCCGTAGGCCGAAACGCGGGGCCCACGCGCCTTTTTGGGCAGGGATTCCGGCGCCGCTTTCCCGGGCCGCGCTTGCGCCTTTTTGCGGCAGGGCGGCGGACGCGGCGGTTTTCAGGCCCTCTTCTTTGATAAAAAACAGGAACACCACCCCGAAAAACGCTGGTATAATGGAGATAAGAAAAATCGTGTAGTAGGATTCCAGATTTTTCAGGTTGCCCGTAAGCGGGTCCAGGAAATGCAGCACCAAAAAATAACAGATGATGCTGCCCACGGCGGCCCCGGCAAAGTCCATCCCCCTCTGAAAACCGAAGGCCCTACCCCGCCTCTCCTTTGCCGTGGAATCGGCGATCAGCGCGTCGCGCGGCGCGGTCCGAATGCCCTTGCCGATGCGGTCCAGGAACCGCGCCAGAAGTACCATGCCCCAGCCCAGGGAAGCAAGCAGGTACAGAAACTTGGCCAGGGTTGAGGCGCCGTAGCCGGTAATGGTAGAGGGCTTCCTCTTTTGCAGGCGGTCCGAGACATAACCGGAAAACACCTTGGTAATACTCGCGGTTGACTCGGCCACGCCCTCGATAATCCCCAGGACAGGCCCCAGCAATGCTTTGTGCGCGGCCATGATCACGGCCACAAAGGCCTGCAAGAGGGGGTAGATCATCTCCGAGGAAACGTCGGTAAAAAAGGAGGTAAACCCGGTAATGATCACGTTACGGTGCAGCCATTTTACCGCCATAAGGCATCTCCTTTGCCGGTTGGTATGCGTCAACTTTATTATAGAAAGCCCGGAATGACAAGTACAAGAATGCCTAAACCCGCGGACTGCAATAAAAAACAGGAACAGCCGCACTTGCGCTCTAGGCCGTAATGCCGTATCATGTTCTCTACTATATTATTATGCCCATAAACCGGGATGCAAAAAAAGAATACCTGTCCCGAATCAGCAGATGCCTGGATTTTTTAAACCGGAATCTTGACCGTGATCTTTCTTTGAATTCCCTGGCTGATGCGGCCTGTTTTTCCGCTTTTCATTTCCACCGGATCTTTCTGAACCTGGTGGGAGAGACACCCAATGAGTACGTGCGCAGGCTGCGCCTGGAAAAGTCGGCCAACATGTTGATCAATTTCCCCGGCCGTTCCATCACCGACATCGCCCTGGACTGCGGTTTTTCCGGTTCCGCGGTGTTTGCCCGCGCCTTTCGCGCGTATTTCGGCGTCTCCGCCCGCAGGTGGCGCGCGCGTGAACACGTAAAACAACACCGCATCGCACGGTCCCATGCAAAAAAACAGGCCACCCCTTATAATAAATGGACGGCCATGGAGATAAAAACCTTCCCCGCCTATCATATCGCTTACGTCCAATCCAGGGAGGGGTATAACCGGAGTATCGGCGGGGCCTGGCGTACGCTTTTCAGGTGGGCTTCCCCCAAGAACCTTGTTACCGGAAACACCCTGATGATCGGCATTCCCCTGGATAATCCCGATATCACCCCCCGCGGGAAATGCCGCTATAACGCCTGCATCACCGTGCCGCCGGAGGTTCGGGCCGAGGGTGAGGTAGGAACCGGTCAGATTGCAGCGGGTAAATACTCGGTCTATCATTTCAGGGGGAAGCAATCCTTGATAAAAGATGCGTACAGCTATATCTATGGTGTCTGGCTGCCCCAAAGCGGATGGGTACCCAAAGACAGGCCGGCGCTGGAAATTTATTCCGGTGCGCGGCGGCAAAAAATACCTGAATATGATATCTGCCTGCCCGTAAAACCGCTCTCATATTAGAGGCCGGTTTTCACGATCCCACCTCCGGCGGTACAGGACGCTTAGTATAAAATCGCAAGATATGCAAAAAGCTCGGCAAGAAACGCAAAAACCATAGATAATAATCGCGTTATAATCATAGTATTCCAATAAAAGAAGGAGGATACGGTGAAAATAGCAATCATTATCATTTCCAATATTATCGTCCTGGGGCTCATAGGCGTTTTTGCCTGGTGCATGTTCGCGTCCTTGCCCGTGTATACACCTGGCCGGCTGGCCGCGGGCCAAAAGGCGGAGGCGTATCTGACGCCCCCGACGCAGGACTGCGTACCGGCCGGATACTGGAGAGTACAGAAGGATATTGACCTTTTCTATTTTACGGAGGGGACCGGTACTCCGGTTCTGGTGCTGCACGGGGGACCTGGTTTCCCACCCGGGGAAGCCTGGAAAGGACTTAGTCTTTTAAACGGAAAATTCAAATTTTATTATTATCACGAACGCGGCTGCGGCAGATCCACCAGACCGTTCGACCGTTTTGCATCCGGCAACTATTACAAAAACATACTCGCGCTTATCGGTACTTTGGGCATGAAACAGCAGATCGCGGATATTGAGAGAATCCGCAGAATTCTGAAACAGGACAGGCTTATCTTGATCGGTCATTCCTACGGCGCTTTCATAGCGGTGCTTTATGCTTTGGAATTCCCCAAAAGAGTCGATAAGCTTATCCTGGTGGCGCCGGCCGCGGTGCTCAACATGCCGCCCACGAACGACGGACTATACGAAACCATAAAACGAATGCTGCCGCAAACCATGCTGAAAAATTATGCCGAGTTTTTAAAACGTTTTTTTGATTACGGACACATCTTCGCTTATAATGAAAAGGAACTCTCGGCACTCAACGCCGAGTTCGGCAGGTTTTATTTCGCGGCCCTGAAAAACCGGGAACTTCCCACCGCCGATACCGGTTTTTCCCCGAAAGACGTCGGGGGCTGGCTGACCCCGGCAATTTTTATGAGCCTGGGAAGAAGCTACGATTACACGGAGGCGTTTAAAGCCGTGAGTTGTCCCACATTGATAATTCAGGCGGATGAGGACCCGGTGGTTACGACGGCGGGTATCACACAATATAAGCAGGCTTTAAATGACTGTACGGTAAAACTGCTGAAGGAAGCCGGTCACCACTGCTTTAACGATAAGCCGGAGGAGTTCGCGGCGTTGGTGGCCGCGTTTTTACGATAATGCCGAGAAAAAATAAAACCGGAAAGGAGAATAACAATGGAAAAAATCGACTATAAAAAACAGATGAAAGCTCTCTATTTTCCGGGGGACAAACAACCCGTACTGCTTGATGTCCCCGAGATGAGGTTTGTTATGGTTGACGGCTCCGGAGACCCCAACACAAGCCCCCTGTTCCGGGACGCCATGCAGGCCCTGTACGGTATTTCGTATACTGTGAAGTTCATGCTGAAAAAACAAAACGCACAGGACTATGTGGTATTCCCGCTGGAAGGCTTGTGGTGGGTGGAAAACATGCGCGAATTTTCCCTGGAACACAAGGACGGGTGGCTGTGGACGGTGATGATCAGGCAGCCGGAATGGGTGAATGAGGAGCATATCGGGGAAGCGATTTCGGAAATCAGGAAAAAGAAAAAGGAACAGGCCCCCCGGCTGCTTTCCAAGATGCGCTTTGTAGGTTTTCAGGAGGGCCTGTGCGCGCAAATTATGCATATCGGGCCCTTTGAGGCCGAGGGGCCGACCATCCAAAGGCTTCACCGGTTTATCAAGGATAAAGGCTATAAACTGCGGGACAAACATCACGAGATATATATGAGCGATCCCAGGAAGACAGCACAGGAAAAACTGAAAACCGTGATCCGCCAGCCGGTAGAGAAAAACTGAGGTTTTCAGCGTACGTCGAAGGTGGCCGCGCTGATGTACTTGCGGATGATGTGGAGGCTGTCAGCTGAAAGATTACTGAACTCCAGGCCCTGGATGTAAAAATCATCGTCCAGGGAAAACTCGTTCCACATCACCCTGCCGGTTACGCGTAAGGGAGTGTTCGAATCGGGAAGCGTGAATTTAAGCTCCACCGCCGACCCCACCGGAAGCTCCTTGCCGGTAATAATGCATATCCCGTGCTCACTTAAATTACTGGACCTGGCTTCAACCCATTTCTGATACTCGCTTATATCATATTCAAGATTGATGTCCAGGTTTATACGCCTGGATTTTCTTCGTTCGCTCATGGCACACCTTCCGGCTTTATTTGTTATTATCAGTATATTGATATTTACGCACTTGGCAATTATTTTTTACCGGAGGTGAGTTTTCGAATAATTATTATAGCCGCAAGAACCACAAGAAGCACAATCACCCCGCCTATGAGTTCACCCGGGTTCAGGGACAGGTCGTAGCCGAACAGGCGAAATCCGGGGCCGCCGGCACCCATACCGCCCCCGCCTGCCCCGGTCTTGTTGGCCATGCCCCTGGTTGTGGCGCAGGAGGTAACCCCGCCAACTATATATAATATAAGCAACAGCCTAAAACCCAGTTTCTGGAATAACCCGGCATTCGTCCTCATACTATTTACTACTATATCATAACTTTTTCCCTGTGTATTGACAATTATAAAAATCCGGCTAAGATATTGGCACGGGGTATCTATGCCGACATATGAGTACAAATGCACAAGTTGCGGAAAAACCATAGAGGTATTCCACGGAATAAACGCCAGTCCTGAGGTCTGTTGTCCGGCTTGCAGCGGTGATGTGCAAAGAGTCATCGGTGCTGGCGCCGGCATCATTGTCAAAGGCGGCGCAGCGGCATCCGCAGGGAGACCGTCCACCCGGTGCGGGAATGCCACGCCCTGCTGCGGCCGGGAGGTGCCGTGCGATAAGCCGCCCTGCGAATGAACAAAACACGCGGCACCGCATATCCGCCAAAAAATCAATCCATTATTAGTATCATTTTATCTTGCATTTATTTGTAAACGGGTGTATAACCTACTCATTTAAATACCGGGGAGGTAATATTCCCATGAAAATTGATCGTAAAAAAAAGAGTGTTCAGGTCCTGGGACCGGTGAACAGTCTTGAGAGTTATGTCAAAGCCGATTGGTGGCGAGAGATATTCAATGCCAACTACCTCCGAACGGACGGCGACGTTGTCAACGATCAGAACATCACCAAAACGGAAATAGATACATTTCTTTCCATCCTTGATCCGGCCAAGGACCAGTATATTCTGGACCTCTGCTGCGGACAGGGCAGGCACACCTTCGAGCTGGCGCGGCGGGGGTACACACATGTATACGGGATGGACAGGTCTCACTATCTGATTGCCAAGGCCAAGAAGCAGACCACGGGCGAAGGCTGGTCCATCAATTTCAGGGAGGGCGATGCCAGGAAGCTGGCCTACACCGCCGATTTTTTTGACTTCATCATGCTTCTGGGGAACAGCTTCGGTTATTTTGAGTCTCAAAATGACGATAAAACAGTGTTGCGCGAGGCATTGCGCACCTTAAAGCCCATGGGGAAACTGCTTATCGACGTGACGGACGGTGAGTTCATCCGCAAGAACTACGAACCCCGCAGTTGGGAGTGGATAGATAAGGACTACTTCGTCTGCAGGGAACGCTGCCTTTCCAAGGATGAAGAAAGGCTGGTGTCCCGTGAGGTCATCACCCACGTGAAGAAGGGTGTGGTGGCCGACCAGTTCTATGCCGAACGCCTTTACACCCAGGAATCAATTCAGGCTTTGCTGACGGAGGCGGGTTTTGCCGAGGTAAACATTCATACGACAATCACACCGGATTCCCAGCGCAACCAGGACCTGGGCATGATGGTACAAAGAATTATCGTCACCGCCACGGCCCAAAAGGAATGGAGCAAAAAAAAGAAGCAGCTTAAGGACGTGCGCTCGGTGGCCGTGATCCTGGGCGACCCCCAGATGGAGGACAGGGTCAAACCGGACAGATCGTTCGATGATGATGATTTTTATACAATCAACGAGCTGAAGAATTCCTTACAAAAAATACCGGATTACTCCTTCAGTTACTATGATAATCACGTCAACCTGGTAAACCTGCTGATAAAAAACAGGGACAGGATCGATTTTGTGTTCAACCTCTGCGACGAGGGTTACCACAACCTGGCCACTAAGGAGCTGCATATCCCCGCGCTTTTGGAGATGCTCGAGATTCCCTACAGCGGGGGTACGCCGCAGTGCCTGGCCTTTTGTTACGACAAATCCCTTATCCGCGGCGTAGCCCAGGAGCTGGACCTTCCCGTGCCGCGCGCCTTCATCATCAAGCCGGAGGACACCACCTTCATTGAATTCCCCATCCAGTTCCCGGTAATCGTGAAACCCAACATGGGAGACTCCAGTATCGGCATCACCAAGGAAAGCGTGTGCCACAACATCAAACAGCTGGAGAACGTGATCGTCAACCTGAGGGTGAAGACCGGATTTGACACCACGATTTTAATAGAGGAATTTCTCTCCGGCAAGGATTTGAGCGTGGGCATCATCGGCAACCTGCCGGACTCCTACACGGTGCTTCCCATCATCGAGGAGGATTACTCGGACCTGCCCGAGCACCTGCCCAGAATCTGCGGCTATGAGGCCAAATGGGACCCGGACTCACCCTACTGGAAAAAGTTGAAATCGGTTGAGGCGGACCTGAGCGAGGAGACCACGCGCTTTCTTATTGCCAGTTGTCTAAAACTGTTCGCGCGCCTGGAGTGCAGGGATTACGCCCGTTTCGACTGGCGCCTGGACAAACACGGCACACCACGCCTCTTGGAGGTAAACCCAAATCCGGGCTGGTGCTGGGACGGCCACCTGGCCAAAATGGCCAAACTGGCCGGTATCTCATACAAGGAAATGCTCAATATGATTCTACACAGCTGCGAGGAACGGATCAGCCAAAACAAGGGCAATGGGGGCGCCAAAACCTACGGCGAATAACGTTAAGCACCGCAGGGTTCGTTGCGCTGAAATAACCTTACAGCTCCTCCGCGCGTTTAATAAGCTCTTTGATAGTTTGTTCGGAAATTTTTCCGCGGGAAAACTGGATGGTTTTACAGACCGGAATATCGGCTGCCATGTTTTCCACAAACTTGCGCTGTTCGGGTGTGGCCGCCTCCCCGTCAATACCCAGCACATACATCATATTGTCCACCATTGGTTTTGCCAGGTCTTTGCCGCGCGGATGGGAGAGCCACTCACGGAAGGTGGAATACCAGGTCAGGGGGGGCGGTTCCTGCTTTTGTCCGGTAAACTCTACTGTCGCGGACAGCCGGATATCACGGCTGGAAGAGCCCAGGCATATGACATACGTATCGGCGGCCGCGGTCCACCGGCGGCCCGCCCCGCTGTAACCCGCGAAATCCGCGGCCGCCAGGGTAAAACTTACTGTCTGCCCCTGCCCGG
>CAZWYY010000067.1:0-14806 GCA_964638895.1 uncultured Spirochaetaceae bacterium
AAACGTCAATTGCCCCAAGTGTTTAGCTCCGATGATAAGAAGAACGGATATCAAGCAGAAACATATCGTGTATGAGTATTGTCCGGTATGTCACGGAACTTTTTTTGACGCCGGTGAGTTTACGGATTTCAAACAAGAAACCGTCCTTGATTTTATTAAAAAAATATTTCTGAAAATATAATTGTGAAATGGGCCCGCATTATTTTTTCTTTCCGTATATTTCCTTTAAATCCGGTTTTTCGGTGCAAAAATAATGGGCCCAAACAAATAGATGGTGCGACAGCGCGGCCGCCAATCCCAGGGCGCTCGCGTACAACACCCCCGGATAATACAGCAGTAATAATATCACAGTATACATTGTGTTGGGAATATATTTGAAGGTCCCCCTCTTCTCCAAGATCCCCGACCGGTACTCGGGAAAAAAATGGTCCGCGCCGAAGGCCCTGTTTATGCCGAAATAGCGCACAACCGAATAGAGTCCCCACAAGATGAAGGGCGCGGTGCCGAGGATCAACACCGATTGCAGCACCGGTTTCAGCACCGCGCCGGGTTCAACCGTATTTTTTGTCAGGAATGAAAGCGGCAGCACAGGGAGAAACGCCGCGTGGCTGAAAAGCACAAAGCCTATCCTGAAAATCAGAAACCCTGTTTTTCCGAACAACGCGCCGATTTTTCCGTAATAAAACTCCAACCGCCAGAATAAAAAAATCCAGGTCTGGAATATCCCGGCTGAAATCCATGAAAAAATAACCCAGTGCACGGCCGACAACCCGAGGAAAAGATCTCCGCCCGTAAAACAAGCTTTTGCATACAGATACAAAGCCGCGCCCAACAGCAGAAAGATGAGCAGATGATAAATTTGATATGTAAATATTTTTTTCATCTCTTAATCAAATTTGCAATGTATTTATTAATTAAACAAGAAATAATTTTCCAAAGGGTGGGAAACGGATTTTCGTGAATCCGCTTCATTGATCGAATTATAAGTTTTCTCTATAATATAAACATGGCACACAAGACCAAACGCATTGTTATGGCGCGTCTCTCAAAACGCGGTGAGGACGAACGTGCTTTCGATATTGAATTCTGAAAGCGCGTCGGTGGTGAGGCGCGTTTTACGGCGACATGTGCCATGATCCTTGAAGCCGGATTGTTAAGGGGAAAGAATTCCGATCAACCAAGACTTGAGCGAATTATTCAAAATATTATTAGAAGAAACAGAATTTGGTGAAAACCAAAAAGGCCGTGGGCAGGCCCCAGGACCTGCTCGACATCCGGCGGCTGGAAGAGTAAATCATAGATTTCGGGCTTAAGTGAAAATAGCTCTTTTTCAGCGGGGCCGGCCGGAGCAGCGGACCATCCGTGGCCAAAGCCTTGAACCACATGTTTGTGTTCTTCTATTAATATCGATACCTATATTTCCTTGTCAGGTGACTGCCGCTTTCAGACAATCGGTCTTTGATCCCCACGGCCTGTCTAATGCCGCACTGTTCAGGCCGTGCTTTGCGCGTGAATGATGGATTTGGTCTGCCAGATCTTCGATCTCCAGCGGAAAAACATGATGATCCCCCTGGTCCATTCGTCCATGGAGATGGCCAGCCAGATGCCGATGACCCCCAGCTGAAATACGAACCCAAGCAGGAAAGCGGACAGCACGCCGATGCCCCACATGGAGATAACGCCCATCCGCACCGGAAAATGCACGTCCCCCGAGCCTTTCAACCCGTTGATGATAATCAGGTTAATGCTGCGGCCCGGCTCCAGCAGCATTGAAAAGATCACCAGGTTGCTACACAGTGAAAAAATGTTCTCATCCATGGGGAAGATACTTAAGATGGCCTGCCGAAAAAAAGATAGGATCCCCGCCAGAACCAGGGCCAGCACAAAGGAAAAATAAAAGTATTTGAACACATTGCGGTAGGCCTGCTCCTTTTTACCCGCACCCACAAGGTACCCGGTGATGATCTGGGTGCCCTGGCCCGTGGAATACCCGAAATTCAAAATGAAACGGGCAAAAATAAACGCGTAGTTATACGCGGGCAGGTTGACTTGTAGCGCCGGCGGCAGGCCGAAATCCATCTGGGCCACAAAAAAGTTCATGACGATCATGGCGATATTGTACGCCAAGGACTCCCCGGCGTTGGGAATGCCGAACCTGAGTATCTGTTTCATGGAATGAAACCTGATTTTCAGGAAGTCCTTGAAGGGAAAGGCGATATCCTTCTTTTTTAAGATCAGCAGGAACATGCACCCAGCCGCCACGAACTGGGATACGACCGTGGATACGGCCACGCCGGCCACGCCCCACTGCGGGAAGCCCAGAAAGCCGTAGATAAAGCAGTAGTTGCCGAACACGTTCAGGGCGTTTGCCGCGATATTGATGAACATGGGTTCCTTAGAGTACCCGTAAGAGCGCAGAATGGTGCTGAACACCGTGCTCATGGCCATGCCCAGCGAAAACCCACTGAAGATCATGAGGTAATCCACGGCAAACCCAAACCGCACCCGGTTCAGGCGATACAAGGATAATATGGGTTTGGTCAGAAAACACATGGCAAGACTGATCACGATCCCCATGACCGCGGCCAGGAATACGCTGGTGATCACTGCATGTGTTGCCTGTTTGGCCTTTCTTGCCCCATTAAATTGGGTAATGACGATACTTGCCCCGGAGTTGACCATCAGGTAAAAAATGTTGATGAAGAACACAAAGTTCAACACCAACCCCACGGCCGCCACCGCGTCGTCCCCGAACCGCACGCCGTTTACGGAAAGCCCGCTTAGCATGAACATGTCGGTAAATGAGAAAAAAAACCGCAGCAGGTTTTCCGCCAGTATCGGTATGACGATAATGAGGATATTCATTCTCTTGGAAAGCGAATTGCCCATTAATTTCCTGTTCCGTGATTAATATTACTATGTTTTTGCTTAAGTTACCTACTTTTCGGGCCGCGGGCAAGCTAAATATAACATCCAGCCAAAAAAACGTCCGTTTGGCACTCAATCCATCACTTCATATTCTTCCAATATATATTTGCGATATTTTCAGTCAACGGAAGTTGCGTCTGTTTACAATTCGTTATTAAATAACCCTTTATGTCCTTTCGGCCTGTAAGCTCAAACCAGTATAACAAATTTTTATAAAACAAGGGTTTTATTGATGACGATAATTTTATTTCATATGGAATATACTTTCCGTTTTCGGGGATTATCAGATCGATTTTAATGCCGCTCTGGGACCTCCAGAAATAAATTTCAGGTTTTATCCCTTTTGCATATTTTAATTTATACAATCCCGATATTATCGCGTTTTCAAATAAAGCGCCACCCATCGGCCCGTTTAGGAGAAATCCGCTGTCTTTGATACCGATCAGAAAATTAACCAACCCGGTATCATAAAAATAAATTTTGGGGGCTTTTATTATTCGTTTGCCGAAATTTTCATAAAAAGGCGGCAAAAAAAATAGTATATAACTTGATTCCAAAACGGAAACCCATCTTTTTACCGTGGTTACACTTACGCTGATTTTCCCTGATATTCTCGATGCATTAAACTCCTGTGAAACATGAGCGGCTGTTAACCTTAAAAAATTCTCAAAATCCCTCAAGTTGGGGAGATTAATAATGGATCTTAAATCCCTTTCAAGATAGGTTTGGATGTAACCTGAATACCAGATAAGGGGATCGATTTTTTTATTCACCACCGGTTCAGGATAACTACCCGCTAACAGGTATTCACCAAGTCCGTTAATACCTCTCCTTTCGATAATTGCCAGAAATGGATGTTGTCAAGATCTATAAAGGAAGCATTGTGTGAAAAAAAATGTTTCACTAGTGTGCTTTTGCCCGATTGCCTTGGTCCTGTAATAACTATTGCCGGAAATGTTTTTAAGGTGTTTGCCAGGGTCTGTTCCAGTAATCGCGGCCAATACATCTTGACAGATTTGATATTTAATATTAAATCTGTCAAGTCATTAATTACAACCCTCTCGTGCCGTATAACTTGAATCGGATTACATCTTGCCGCTGCCGTCCGCCCCTCCCAGGCGGTAAAGTTTCCAACCCACGTCGATAAACCAAATCATGAAAAAAAGCCACCACCATAGGTAACCGATATCGATAAGGGGCTGAAGTACAAGACCCACAACCGCAGCAATTGCGATAATGCAGGGACCCAGGGTAAGTGTTTGTATGATTATCCACCATGATCTGTTTGAGGCAATAAACCTGAGAATAGTGGCCCCGTTCATGCCTGTATCATAGTTCCAGATGAGAAAAAGCACACCGGGCACTATGATTCCCAGAACAATATAGAGAAATACCGCGATCCCACCCGCCCGGTAAAGGGCCTTCCATGTCGGGTCCGGACCGGTCGCAACCTGTTTCGCTGCTTGTTTAGTCTTATTATCAAATTTCATCATTATAATTAAGGCTCAGTCGGCATTCCCTATTATCTTATAAAGAGTCAGCGGCTTTTCTTTTCCTTTCACACGCACCAAAGGCAGGCGAACGACATTGATATGGTTTTCCAATGCATCGTAAACATCTTTCGTCATCAGAATATCCGTGGAAAATAACTTTGTTGCCTCCTGAACGCGGGAGGCGACATTAACAGTGTCACCGATGGCGGTGTACTCCATACGCTGGTGGCTGCCGACGTTCCCGATTACCACATTTCCAGTGTGAATACCGATGCCGATTTTAATAAGGGGCTTTCCTGTCTTCGTCAGGGTTTTGTTGAAGCCGGCAAGCAGTTCACGCATCCGCAATGCGGTCATCACCGCCTTATAGACGTGATTCTCAACCGGCAGTGGTGTGCCGTAAAGCGCCACAATGCCGTCACCGATGAATTTATTAATGATCCCCTCATTTTCAATAATTGCGCCCGACATGGTTTCAAAGTAGTCGTTAAGAAGGTCTATTATTTCACTCGCAGACAATTTCTCCGACAGTGTAGTAAAACCACGGATATCGGAAAAGAGGATACTGACCTTTCGCTCTTCACCGCCGAGTTCGGGTTTATTTCGCAAAATATTGTCACGAACGCTGTCGGAAACATAATAACCGAACACCTTCCTGACAAACGTGGCCTGGGCTTCACTCTTTACCAGCCTGTCCACAAGTGACCGTGATCGCCGGGAGGCGTACGCCACACCGGCTCCGATGATCAGAAATGCCGAACAATAAACAAAGAGAATATCCCAGGAAATATTTTCCACTCTAAAGGTTTCCCGTGTTCCAACCGGAATACGTTCCACAAATGCCACATAAAGGAATAAGAGTGAATATTCACCCGCAGCGAGGGCACCGGTATAAAGCGGCACAATCGGCCGGCAGTATAATCCGCTTAAAGCTATAGGCACAAAATAGAATAAAAGGGTCACTGTACGCAGGCTATGCGCCCAACCGCTGGTGTTCGCGTAGCCGAAAACAATCAGGGTAACAATACTTACCGTAAAAGCCGGAGAGAGATACTTAAGAGCGGGCCGGTAACCGATTGTTCTTAAAAGGATATAAACAACCAGGTTGTACAACAGATACGCACAAATTCCTAGAATGTTACTAAACGCATTCCATTGCCATCCGGTAATCATGGTGTTAACCGCATTGACCAAAAACAGCAGCACCGCGATGCTGAGAGCAACCCGGTTCACCATTCGCTCGGCGTTCACCTCTTCCTCATGAAGGAGAAGACGGGCATTGCGGGCCTGTTCTTCTTCTACCGGGAGCGCATCCGTTCGAGCAACCCCTTCTTTCGTTGCACCGCCGGATAAGGTGATCTTATTCTTTTTCATCGAACCATCCCCCTATTTTCCATCATAAGACCTGGAAAAGGGGAAATCAACCAAAAAAACCATAAACAGGTTATGTATATTCTTTTTCCGCAATTACCAGCATTTCAAAATTCTCAGGCGTCAATGCATCCCGCCTGGAAAAGGCCCCGAGTTTGGCACCGTAAATATCAATGGTGTGGTAGTCCAGGGATGTTAAGAGCCAGGTAATCTCCGACGGGACATAATACCGTTCGCTGCATTCCAGTTGCTTTTCTTTCCCAAAATCATCCCGAACCGTGGTGATATTATGGTCCCGAAAGGTCATGACATCAAAGGTATCGCTTCTATTAACCGTGCTTCAACCTCGGACGGTTGAACAACAGACACCTCATTGTATAACATAAATAAAGGAGAGGAAAAATGAAAATTTTGGTAATTTATGATTCTTTTTTCGGAAATACGGAAAAAATCGCCATGGAAATCGGCAAGGCGCTGGGGACCGGAAATGATGTTACCGTACTGCGTATAACCGAGGCGCATCACGAAAAAATCACGGGAGTAGAGCTTCTTATCGTGGGCTCCCCTACCAGGGCCTTTAAACCGACGGCGGCAATCAGTTCATTTCTGAAAAAAATACCTGCCGGGGCGCTTAAGAACCTCAAAGCGGCCGCGTTCGATACAAGGGTGGTCACGGAAGAGGTCAAATCCCGTTTACTGCGCGTTCTGGTGAGATGGTTCGGCTATGCCGCTAAACCGATCGCGGACAGGCTGGTAAAGAAAGGGGCAACCCTGACCGCGGAGCCCGAAGGCTTCTTTGTGGGGGGCACCGAAGGTCCGCTGAAAGACGGCGAGCTGAAACGGGCCGCCGCCTGGGCAAAGGAAGTCGTAAAAAAATAATTAGTGGTCCGAAGACCGTACCCGCATCACTGCGCCGCTTTATGCTCCCACATTTTTTTTATAATTTCTTTTCCAGAAACGCCACGGTAAACGGCAGGTGGGGAAATCGTTTCACCGCCACCGGTGAAAAGCCCTGTTGTTGATACCATTCCTTTAACACGGTATTTTCATCAATAATGCCGATCGAGATTTTTCTGCCGTTTCTCTCTTTTATCGTTTCAAGCGCAAAATCCATCAGTTTTTTCCCGAACCCGTTGTGCCTGTGCTCCGGGAGCACCGCCACTCGTTCGATAAAAAACACATTGTCTTTTTTCGAATCCTCGATGCCGATACATCCTATTAATTCGCCCCGCCGGAACAGACCGAACATGATAAGGCCGCGGTCCAAGGATTTTTTCAAGGCCGGAAGTGTGATAAAGGCCGGGTTGGAGGGGGCGTTTTCCCTGGTGAGATAAAATTCGGCAGCGACCGTGCCGAAGGCCGCCTGAAGCACTCCTCTAAGATTTTCAAGTTGATCGCCTGCGGTTATTTCCTTAATGCGAATATCGTTATTCATAATTCACCTTTGCTTTCGTAAATTTTTTTCCATTAAAAGGTGACCATGCCGTTGTTCCTTGCCGCGCAGGTAGGAAATAACGGCTGCGATCAAACTGATTATAAAAGATATAAGAAAAGCGGTTTTTAGTCCATCTATGAAATAGTCCACGGCGATCCCCTTGGAACCCACCTGCGTACCGGTGAACAAACCTTGCAGCGCCTCCTGGGTGATGGAGGATGATATGATCGCCATACTGATGGCGATACTGATGACGCTGCCGGCGTTGTTCATCATGGTCCTGACCCCGGCCGCGATTCCCCGCCGCTCGACCGGCACCGCGCCCATGATGGCGCTGGTATTGGGCGAGAAGAATATCCCCGACCCCAATCCGATGATGGATATCCATACCGACACCTCCAAAATGGAGGTTTGCGCGGAAATTCCCACCATTCCCAACAGGCCGATCGCGGAAATAAACAGGCCGATGGAACTCAGCCCCCTGGAACCGTACCTGTCCGAAAACCAGCCGCTTATAGGGGCCATAATCATCATGAACGCGGCAAACGGCGCCAATAACATTCCCGCCAGCACCGGATCGAAGCCTTTTATCCCCTGGAAATAGAAGACCAGCAGAAAGGTAACGGCCCCGCGGGCGATTCCGTTAAGCAGGTTGCTGGAAAAGGCAAAGGCCAGCATCCGGGTCTTAAAAAGCGAGAGGTCCAGCATGGGCTGTTCCGTTTTGCTCTCTATCCGGATAAACAGAACCATAAATACTACGGTCAGGACAAACAGTATGATTATGGGGGCGTTCAGCCAACCGGTGAACCCGCCGAAGGTCAGGGCGATAAGCAGCGAGGTCATACTCACCGTAAACGCTGCCGTGCCCTTCCAATCGAATTTCTGTCTGGCGGGCAGCACGTCCAGTTCCTTCAACTGGAACGCGGCCCAGAGGGTTCCCAAAACGCCGATCGGTAGATTGAAGAAAAAGATGCTCCGCCAGCCCGCGCTTACCAAAGCACCGCCCAGGATGGGACCGATCACGAAAGCCACGCTGATTACCATGCCATTGATTCCCATGGCCTTCCCCAGTTCCTGTTTGGGGAAGGCGTCGGTTACTATCGGTGTGCTGTTGGCCACAAGCAGTGAACCCCCTATGGCCTGCACAAAACGGAACACAATCAGCTCCCAGCCTGTGGCTGATATTCCACATAATAATGAGCCGATGGTAAATACAATAAAGCCGCTGACATACAGTTTTTTACGGCCGATTATATCAGCGATCCGTCCTATGGTCGGCACCAGGATAGTAAGCGCGAGCAGGTAGATCATCACGGTCCAGATGATAATATCCATGTCCGCGTGCAGGTCTCTCATGATATCCGGCAGTACAATGATCAACGTGCTGCTGCTCAATACGGAAAACAATGCCCCCAGGGTGGTACAAGATAAGGCGATCCATTTATAAGCTATTTTTTTTACCACGCATACTCCGTTCTGGTATTTTTTATTTTTATCCGGCTTTAAATCTACCGTGTTCGAAGGCATTTTGGGCCATTTTTTTAAGCTGTTTAACAACAGCCGCCTTTTCCTCGACCGAGAAGCCGGCGGATAAAATGGTATTCCATTTTTTTATGGTTTTTATAAATGCGGGCTTTATGGCCAGGGCTTTTCTGGATACATATACTTTATACGCACGCTTATCCAGCAAATCGGTATGCCGGGTTATGTATCCTTCTTCTTCAAGCCGTTTCAGGGCTTTTGCGGTGGTGGCCTTATCGATCTTAAGGTGTTCCGAGATATTCTCCTGGCTGATACCGTCTTTTTTGTATAAGGTCAGCAAAAAAATATACTGCCCACTCCCAATGTTATAGGATTCGAACTCCCTGCTGATATAACTCTGCCCATACCTGTACAGGATCGAAATCCACCTGGCAATAGAACTTTCATTATCTTCCACACATTCTCTCCCCGTTTAGAATTACCGTTTTTCCTCAGGACGATATTCTAATTTGGTTTCATTTGCAACTAATATAGCATAGCTGGTTTTAAATCAAGGCGTCAATATATATTTTCCATTGATTTCAAACATAACTGTTGTTTCTTCCTGTTTGTTCACAACGGGTTTTCCCGCAGCCCGTTTTGAAAAATCAATAAAAACCTCTTGACATTTGTTTGATATCAAACTATATTTTAGGGCATGGATAAACCATTACCACCGGAGTCGGTGATCAGCCTGATGAGTAAAAAGTTGCGGTCCGTGTACGCGGTTATCAGGGCAGAGATGGTGGCCGGGGGTCTGGAAGGCCTGGATATATCCCATGGAGATATTCTGTTTGTGCTTTTTACATACGGGTCGCAACCCATGACCGAACTGTCCAGAAAAATCGACCGTGATAAATCCACGGTCACCAGCCTGGTTGCCAAACTTGAAAGGCTTGGGTTGGTGAAAAGGACCCCCGATTCTGTGGATAAAAGATCCAGTATCATCGGACTGACAGACAGAGGTAAAGAATTGAAAACAGAGTTTAATAAAATATCGGACACGGCGTTGGAACGCTTCTGGCAAGGTATACCCCGGGATGAGAGAATCGCATTTATGAGGATTCTCAGCCGGATTTCGGCATAATTTTTTTACGTAATTGTTTGACATCAAACTAAAAGGAGGAGATATGGCGGATAAAATCTTAATAGATTTCAGGCAGGCCATGGAGTACGTCTGGAACAAGGTGGAAAAAAAGAAGATCGCCGTGCTTTCCACGGCCGCGCACAACCGGGTAACCTCCCGGGCCATGAGTTTCATCCGCCTGGGAGATGACCTTTATTTTCAGTCGGATGAACGAAATCTTAAAATCAGGCAGATACAAAAAAACCGGAATGTGGCCGTCTGCCTTGATAATATCCAGATGGAGGCGGAGGCTGAAATCCGGGGCCATTCATCACTGCCCGTGAACCATGATTTTGTCGCTAAATTTAAACAGGAGCATCCGGGATCATATGAAGCATACACTGAAGGCAAACACCAGGTTGTGATAAGACTTATAATAAAACTGATTACTCTCTGGAAATACCTTGACGGGAGCCCATACAGGGAGTTCGTGTTTCCGGAACAACAAAGAGCGGAAAGAGAGAGATATGACGTAAACTCAAACGGGCCGCTCTATATTCCGGGGGCAATATATGATATATACGGTGAAAGACCTTCAAATCTACTATGAAATACATGGTTCGGGCACGCCGATTGTCATGATCCACGGGTGGGGGGTTGACCACCGGCTGATGAAAGGGTGCATGGAGTCCGCCCTGCGATCAACGCGCGGGAACTGGCAAAGAATATATTTCGATCTCCCCGGCATGGGGCGAACCCGGGGCAGGCCCTGGATTACCGGGTCGGACCGGATGCTCGAGATTATCATGGAATTCATCGACGGGATCATCCCCGACAAGGATTTTGTTCTGACCGGACAGTCCTACGGAGGATACCTGGCCAGAGGGCTGGTGAAAAAAAGCTTTTCCCGTATCCTCGGCCTGTTCCTGCTCTGCCCCGCCAACGCCCCCTGGACCGTCACCGAAGCCGGATTCGACAAGGGGGACGTGCCCGCATTAACGGTTCTGGAAAGGGATGACTCGTTCCTGGCGGGGCTTTCCGCGGAAGACCGAAACGACTTCGGGTACCTGGCGGTTATTCAGAATGAACAGGCCTGGAACCGATACAGCCGGGAGATCCTGCCGGGCGTAAGGGCGGCCGACAATCGGTTTTTAGACAATGTGTTGGGGCGTAACGTACATTTCAATTTTCCGGTTGACAGGCTGGAAACACCTTTCATCCAACCTGCTCTCATTCTACTGGGTCGACAGGACGCGGCGGTAGGGTACCGGGATCAATGGAAGTTCATTGAGAACTATCCCAGGGCGTCGTACGTGGTGCTGGATAGAGCGGGGCACGCACTCCAGATGGAGCAGGGGACGCTGTTCAATATGTTGGTAAGTGAATGGTTGGATAGAATTCTAAAAGGAGGAACAACATGATAAATAAAATCAAACTGGCGGTTTTTTTGGTAACGGCAAAAAAGAACTCTTACGCGGCCGGGGAAAAGGCGATAAAGTCTAAACAGCCGGATGGGGCCACGGAAATCACACTTGAACAGGAACATTGGAAATACAGAGACAGGTATTACGGAGGCGAGCCTTACTGTGGTGAGGAAGTTATCTTTTATAAGCAGCAAGCTGTATGGGCTATGAATTATTATGGAAAGGTTGCGGAGGATTATCATAAGCAAATGGGTGGTATCTACAAATTTTTACAAAAATCATTGGTCCTGATTGATTCATCCGCGCCGTTCAGGGGGCCGAAAACCCATAGGGACAAAGAATTTAAGTATCATAATACCTATGACGGGACCCTTAGCCAATTCAACGGCACAGAGTTTATTACCTATGAGGGGCAAGAGGTGTATCGCGCTTATTATCACGGCGGAGTGGTAGATATTATTAAATAATAACAATGCGACAATAGGGTATCGGCCGCAGATAGTCCGTTACCGCTCTCTTCGTCTTTTATACTTATCCCTTAATTGTATTTCAAGGTAATTGATGAGCGTATCGATTGTAATAAGATCCAAATCCACGAGTATTTCCCCTATGGGTTTTTTTTCCGTCATGTCTCTCTGTAGGGCAAGCGCCCTTTCCAGGTCGGCTTTGGCGAGCATACCGCTTTCCACAAGCATTTCACCTATTTTTTTCATGTTTGTCTCCGGATGTTGTGTACTGGCTTACCTGTTCATCAATACTGTTGCAGGTAAGCTTGAGTTTTTCCGCAACCCGAAGCGTATTTTCCGTAATCTTATCGATCTCATGCGAGCCTGAATGTATCTCCGCCACACCCTGCTTGATAACCGCGGAAAGCCGGTTAAGGTTTCCCATGGATTCCGAAAAGCAGGCCGAGGTCTGTTTTAGTTTTTCCATATTGTTTTTAACGGAAAGCAGCATTTCCCGTATCCGGCTGTAATTCTGCTCAACATCCCCGGTAATTTTCTGAATATTCTCCACGTCCCCCAAAAGTTCCCTTGAGGTCTCCTTAATCCCGCTCACTATTCCCGTAAACTGTTCCTTGCTCCTGTCCAGGTTTTTGACGGACAAGGAAATCCCGTTAGTCACCTCATCCAGAATCCGCCCTATGTCGGTCGTCATTGTTTCCGCGTTCCGCGCCAGGCCCCGGATTTCCGAGGCAATGATCTTAAATCCGGAACCGGCGGAGCTTCTCCGGGCGGCTTCGATAGACGCATTAATCGACAGAATACTTGTTTTGGAATACACATCGCTTATCATGGTAAGTATTTCCCCGATTTTCCTCACGTTTTCGCCCGACCGGCTGAAAGCCGATTCGGTCTCCTTCATAAGGCCCATACTTGTATGGGTAAGGGAAATTTCCCTCGCCTCGGTTGAAGCTTCCACGGCTTTGGAGTTGATCTCCCCTATTTTATGCGCAAGCCTCTCTATGTTGAGAAACATCTTATTTACGGATTCCGCCTGACTCAATATGATATTTGTCAGAAAATCCATCTGGGAAAAAAGCTCCAGGATATATGTGAGAATGACCAGTACGGTTTTATCCAGGCCCTTAAGCGCCTCTTCAGTACTTAATACCACCGTATCGTGCTCGTGGGAAATACTGTTTATTGAATCAATAGATTTTGTTATCGAATTCATTGCATTAACGGTCTTCTCGACATTCTGTGCCAGGTCACCACTTCCCGTCCTGGCCGCGGAGATATTCTGTTTTGTCGTACGAATCATCGTATCGATTTTTTCAATAAAAATATTAAACCAGTCGATAAGCGCGCCCAGCTCATCATCGGAGCGGATATCGATGCGTTGCGTCAGGTCCCCCTGCCCGGAGGCGATATTGGCGAGTTCATTAGATATCAGACGGATTACCTTGACTATTGTAAACCTGGTAATTAGGAACGCTATTGTCCCTACTGCGATTCCGGCAGCAATGCAACCGGCTATAAAGAAACCAAGAAGAAGGTCACTTCGGAAATCCACGAATAGGGAAGCATAAAACGGAAAAAGTATTCCCATAAAGATGCCGAATGAAAGGGAAAAGACAAGATTGGTTTTTATAATGCTTTTCTTAAACCGAAAAGCCCCCGCCATACCGTCTCCCATATTAGTTCAGTATAGGCGATAGCATACGGTAAATCAATATTTTAAAAACGATAGTATTTATCCTCAAAATATTCATAGGAATCGACGACATCGAGGTATACGCCGTTAAAATGAGAATCAACGATTTTTTGCAGATAAGAACCCGAGTTTCCGTAGATAATGTTCTGCCAATCCTCCACCCAGTAACGAACCTTGTAGTTATGGGGCCAGTTTGGATTTTCATCTTCGATCCACGACGGTGGATAGGAATCCCAGGCAGGATTCCAGTAGTAACGGTAATCTTCCGCTTCCCCGATACTCATGTAGGCGATAACGAGCCTGCTTTTGCCGTTTGCCTTTGTTTTGAGGCCGTCAATGTCCGCAGCCGTAAACTTCGTGCTTTCGTCATAGTACAGGTCCATAATGATAATATCGTAATTTGTTGCTCCAACGGCGGTAAGAAAGGTATCCTTGTCGGCATAGTTGACCGTCGGGTCCAGAATATAGAGAAAATTCTTTGCATCTGAAAGCGAAGCAATATCGCCGGTGTTTTCATTAAACGGAAGATAAGATGGAATAAAATCAAGTTCTCTGTCTCCCGCTGCAAAGGAAATATACCCCTTCGCCATATTCGAGTCGTTGGAGTTGCTTATATTTGCAGGCGTACTGCAGTAATCCGTTACCAGGACCTCGACTCCGTTCAATTCCGCCAGGTCAAGAAACCGGATCATCCTATCCGTCTCCGCCGCCGGCGTGGCTTCATCATCGTTATTAAATCCGAAAAAAAGCTCTTCACGGCCGATCCCGTCTATTGCCCCCAGGTAATCCGATTCTAGAGAACCGGATGGTTCCCCGTTCCCGGTAATAAGCTCCTCGCCGTTTTGGGGTATAACTATAAAATCGGGATCGCCGTTTTTTACCCATTCCGAAATATTCCGCACGAATTTTCTCATCTCATACCGGTAATCTCTTTTGACAAGATGCGTAGAGCAGGAAAAAAAAATAAAGGAGACCAATAAAATATGTAGTGTTTTGTTTCTTACCATACAGGCTCCTTTGCTCTCAGGCTCCCGTGTTTCGTAAAGGAA
Organism: uncultured Spirochaetaceae bacterium; assembly: GCA_964638895.1. Lineage (GTDB taxonomy): Bacteria > Spirochaetota > Spirochaetia > SZUA-6 > RPPD01 > JAFGGG01. The sequence goes on from CAZWYY010000067.1 coordinate 14,445, forward strand.
TTTGAATGATAGTAATTATTATAATCCCTTGCAAGCCCAAAAAAAGATGAAAACCACTCCAAGAACTACCCCATCAGCATAAATATTCGGAAACTCAGTCTTTACACGGCAGTTCCCTCCCCGGTCCCTCGAAAATCGAGGTTCCCCATTCTATTTCACAATCCAACAGATATGCCTCCCCTAATACTCATCGGGCACCCTCAATGTGGGCATTTCAAAGGATCAACGAAATATACCTTATTTCATCGACTGTGATGAAGAATCACATTACATTTATAATAAAGCGGTTCTTTGAAGCGTTGAATCATTAATTTAAAAACGGCGGTATTCGGCCGGAAATCAGTGACAGCCACGCCCGCAGC
>CAZWYY010000067.1:14906-17945 GCA_964638895.1 uncultured Spirochaetaceae bacterium
GGCCTCCTCCACAATCGAGCCCTGTTTTATAAACGCCAGCGCGAAACCGCTGCCGCGGCCCGCAAGGAGTTTATCTCCGGTATACACGGAATACTTCATTAGGATTTCAGGATCAAGGGTAAAACAACCCGCGTTATCAATTTCCGACCAGGCGTAGGTTTTACCGTTCTTCTCGATGAAACCCCCGGTCGATCTTCGCGCGTCAGCTATGCCCGCCGCATCCTCAAGGATCGCCGATAAAACGCTGCCCTTGATTAATCTTTCCGTGGTAATGGCGAAGCCTTTTGAGGTTTTGCTTCCTGGCAGTATATATATTTTGTCATGAGGTTTAAAATCGTATTCCTCTGCGGCCTCCGCCGGGATAACTAGGCGGCCTGTCCCGGTTACCGCCGACCAGCCGAAAACGTATTTTCCGCCCTTCACCAACTGCGGCATTAATGACACCCATGCCCGCCGCACGCGTTTTCGGCGGTCAATTCGCGCAGCTTATTCGCTTCATAATTTTTAACGGCCTGTTCCACGTTCCGGCCTTCCAGTAAAAATAGCTTTATGCCGCCGTCATTCAGTATCTGCACGGCACGTCTTCCCATTCCGCTTGTGAGGATTGCGTCGATCTTATGGCCGTCGATGATTTCCAGCGGCCGGCACATGCCGTGATCATGGCGCTCATTATTGTTTTCAAGCACCGTCAATTCTTTTGTGTCTGTGTTATAGATGGTAAAATAGGGCGCGCTTCCGAAATGGTTATATACCTCCTCTGCAAGCCCGCGGTTTCCAATTGTCGGCATACATAAATTCATATTGCCCTCCGTTAGTTGTTATTCCTTATTCGTATGCCACCGGCTGACGCCTGATGCGTCAAGACGCGGCACTATCCCGCACGGATGCGCCTGAGCAGGCGGCACATGGTCAGATTTTAGTTCCGGCCTTTTTTATTGTAAACATCAGTTCAACGCTGCTGATCACCAGTAATATTATTGATAAAATCCATAAAAATATGCTGCCTCTTAACGGAAGTTGTAGATTACCGAAAACAAGCCAGAAAACCAGGACCAAACCGCCGCACATATTAATACAGATGGCTCCTATTAATCCCAAACCTGTTATTTCCGGCTTTTTCCTGAACACTTCAACAACTAACGCAATTGTTATGCCGATGAAGACCGCCCCCAAAATATTCGGATAAAAATAATTCTCCGCATACGGAACCCCCAAAAAATCAGAAATGCCCTGATTGTAAGCCAGCAATAATATTCCCAAAAGCAGATTTATAATTGCATCAATCAGTAAAGTAATTTTTTTTCTCATAGTACATCCTCCTTTCCCGGATGAAGCCCGGACGCACTTAACTGCTTGGCGTGGAATCCGGTAGTAACGGAAATATATTACCGAATTCATGCTCAACCCGCAGCTCATCCAGTAACTGGGACAACTGGCCCTGGTGGTGCACCTGGTGCGTTATATGCCGCACAAGCCCCTTTATGGAACCGTAATACGTATCGCGTTCTTTTTCCAACACTTCCTCATCCAAACCGGAAATCAGTCTTTTAATCTCCAGGTTTGTTTCATAATTATATTTTGCGTAAAGCGTCAAGAGTTCTTTCATTTACGTTCCTTTCTCAATCAAATCAATAATCCACAGTATACATATGAATAATACAAAAATCCATACGGCGATGATTATTATACCGGCAACCCAGTTTTTTCTGTGTATATTTTTTTCCTGCTTTGCCCTTGCCCTGCATTCAGCCAGTACTTTTTTTGGAATCAACTTTATGGCGATTTTAACACCAAAAGGAATAAGGATCACATCATCCAAATAGCCCAAAATCGGGATGAAATCAGGTATTACATCGATGGGACTGAACGCATATCCTACAATAATCATTAAGAATAATTTAGCATACCAGGGGGTATCAGGGTGTTTATACGCCAGGTACAACGCATATAAGTCATTCTTGATATTTTTTGCCTTGGCCCTTAATTTTTTTAAAATCATCTCTTTTATATCTTCTGATTCTGAATGTCAAAAGAAAAACACGCCAAAACACTGACGGCATATAACGCAATCGATAAAAAACCAAGACCCATACTGACAACACCGGCAATTATACCGACGGTCGTTACGGTTTTTTGCGTTGCCTTGTTTTTTACACGTTCCTGCATCGCCTATTCCATTTTTCGCGCCCGGCTGACACTCGCTTGGGCGGCGGTCGCCGCAGTGCCTACTCAATCAAAATATACTTATCCATCAACCCATACATTTTTTTCATGTTTTCAATCATCTTGTCGCTTTCCAGAGAATCGATGTGAAAAAAAGATAAAATCTCTGTATAAAGCTCCGGCAGCCCTAATATATCGACTATTTGTTCTTTGATCCATTTCTCATAGCAGATGGGATATGTTCGCTTTGAAATAAACAGGGCTTGTAAAAATTCCCGGAACGCGTTGTAAAAACGATCAAACGCCTGGAAGTACAGCCCGCGACGGACATACGGCTCGATATGCTCCAGGTTGTTTATGCAATATTTTTTCACCATCGCCAAACGCCGCCTTCTGATGTCCTCAGTATAATACGGCAGCCGCCCGGACTTCAGCGTTTCAAAATAATCGTCGTTCGTCAAAAGCGGCACGCTGTAGGCGAAATAATTCCCAATTTCTATTTCGAATGAGTCCGGTCCGCTCATCCACTCGTGGTAATGATCGTTTTCAGGTATCACCCCGTTTATAAATTCCAGATCAACGTGCGCGAACTTACCATAGCGCAGCATGGCCTTTATCTCCCTGCTGCCGGAGTTAAACTCGTTCCAATCGCGTTCAAGCGTCTCTTTACGCGTTTTCAATATTTCCGGTTTCAGCAAAACCGCGAAATCAATGCAACTATCCGGCGAGGCCTTGCCGCGCGCGCAGGAGCAGGTCAGCAATACCGAAGATATTATTTCATAATTCTTTAAAAATCCTATTACCGCGGAGGCCGCTTTTTTTATGTGTTTCTGTCGGATAATAGTTCATAGCCACCTCAGACAAACTGACAGCCGG
>CAZWYY010000068.1:0-17622 GCA_964638895.1 uncultured Spirochaetaceae bacterium
CATATAAATCACGCAAGAATCTGGAGATGCCGCAGGGTTACGCCGGCGTATTCGTAGACATCAACCAAAATAATCGCCATGTGGTGGACAATATCTTCCTTAAACTGGCGGAGATCTCAATACTCAAGCAAAAAAACTCCATCAGGAAAATAAATCGCGTCAGGAAATATATCGAAATTCTGTGCCGGGCCATTCACGGGCTGCCTGATTACCCGGAGGTGAATGAATCCTTTGTGCAGGACCTCATCTTTTTCGCGCCCATGCATGACATCGGGAAGATCGGCATACCGGACGATATTCTGAACAAGGAACGCAAACTCGAGGACTGGGAATGGCAGCTTGTAAAAGAACATACCATAAACGGCGCATATATCCTAAGCGCCTATCCCAACCCCGTCGGTAAGCAGATCGCCCTGCAGCATCATGAAAAATGGGACGGCACGGGGTACCCCTACGGGCTTTCGGGCACCATGATCGCCTTAAGCGCCCGCATCACCGCCATCTGCATTACCTATGACGCCATCATGAGTAAGCGTACCTACAGGGACGCCAACACCCACGAAGAGGCCATGAAAATCATTACCGGGGAAAAAGGCAGGTATTTCGAGCCCCTGCTGGTGGACAAGTTTATGGAAATGGAACCGCAGATCAAACAGGTTTCCTTTGAGATCGACTAGTACGAATGTAACATTATTCCTTTTTTATTCTTCAGGCTGACGCCGATTTGCCGCTTCAGCCTTTAATCCCTTGAGCAACTCCTCGGCCCTGTCTTTGCTGATGCGCGCCACCCGCGCCAACTCCTCCGATGCCGCTCTTTCAATCGCCTCCAGCGAGCCGAAGGCCGTAAGCAGCACCCTGGACTTGATACGGCCGATTCCCGCGAACCTTTCCAGGACCGAAAGCGAGGCCCGCTTGCGCCGCAGCTTCTTGTGGAAGGTTGTGGCAAAGCGGTGGGATTCGTCACGCACGGCCTGGAGCAGCTTCAGGGCCAGGGAATCCCTGCTCAACACAAGCGCCTCATCGCGTCCCGGCAGGAAAAGCTCCTCATGCCGCTTTGCCAGGCCGGCCACGGAAACGCCCTCCATGCCGAGCGTATCAATAACCGAAAGCGCGGCGTTAAGCTGGCCCCGGCCGCCGTCGATTAGGATAAGATCCGGAGGCGAAAACTCCTCATTGAGTACGCGTGTATACCTTCTGGCCACAACCTCCCGCATGGCCTCGTAATCGTCAACCGCCCCTTTCAGTGTTTTGATTTTGAATTTTCTATATAAAGATTTTTCGGGGCGGCCGTTAACAAAACACACCATTGACGCGGTGGTGTCCGATCCCCCCAGGTGCGCGATGTCGAACCCCTCAATACGGATGGGCAGCTCGGGCAGATCCAGGGCGATTTTCAGCTCCACAAGCGAATCCAGGGAGGTGATGCGCAGATCCTGCTCCGCGTTCACCTCGGCCAGTTTTATCATCTGCCGGTGTTTCCCCCGCCTGGGAACGGCCACCTGCACTCCCCGCGGCAGGCGCCCCGTAAGAGCCTGTACCAGCTCATCACCGGCAAACCCCGGGAAAAACACGGCCTGCGGCGGTTTGGAACCGTCGGTTATATGAGAGTAATACTGGAGCACAAACTGGGAAAATGCCTCTTCCTGAGTGGAGAACACCTGGGTCTTAAACACCTCTTTGCCCACGACCCGGCCGCCCCGTACTTTCAGCACCACAAAACTGGCGAACTTATCCTTGAGCGCCATGCCCACGTAGTCGCTTACGGCCCCCCGGTTAAGGGCAAGCTTTTGCAGCTCGGAAATGTGGCGTACGGCATGAAGCTGATCCCTATAATGCGCCGCCTTCTCAAAATGCAGCTCCCGGGCCGCCTGTTTCATATTTTGGGAAAGTTCCTTCTGCAACCACCTGGAATCGCCCCTTAAAAGCTTTTTTATTTTCTCTACTATCTGCGCGTAATCCTCCGCCGATATCCTGCCCGCGCAGGGGGCGCTGCATCTCCCGATATGGTAATAAATGCACGGGTGCGCCCTTTTTTTCAGCGGCCCGCGGCACTTACGCAGCGGAAAGAGTTTTTCGATCAATGCCAGGTAGGTGTCGATCTCCTCGACATTGGGAAAGGGGCCGAAATAGGTTGAGCCGTCCAACACCAGGCGCCGTGTACGGAAAATACGCGGGTATTTTTCCGCGGTAATCCTGATAACAGGGTAGGTTTTCCCATCCTTCAGGTTGATATTGTATTTGGGCTGGTATTTTTTAATTAAATCATTTTCTGTAATCAGGGCCTGCATCTCGCTGCCGGTGATGATCACCTCGATATCCGCTATTTTTGTTACCAGAACCTCGGTCTTCAGATCCTTGTCCCCGGAAAAATAGGACACAACCCTTTTCTTAAGCTCCTTGGCCTTGCCCACATAAATAATATGCTGCGTGTCGTCCTTCATCAGGTACACGCCCGGCTTGTTGGGAAACTGACTGATTTTACTTACCAGGTACGCTTTATCAGACATACATCTATATACCTATTATAATATACACATATTACGGCAACATGGGTGTGAGCATCTCCCCCCTTTTCCAGGCGTCAAGGTAAGGTCCGGGCCAGACCTGGCCGCGCCTGGCCTTCCAGTCCTCCGCTGAGGTGAATTTGGATATGCCGAAATGCAGGTGGGGGGGCGTATAGCGGGCGTCCCCGGATTTGCCCACATACCCGATTATCTGGCCCCCTTTCAGACGCATACCCGCCGCCATACCGGGAATAAGGCGTGAAAAATGCGCAAAGTAATATCGAACATTGTCGTCTCCCCGCAGGGCCAGGGCCAGCCCTCCTCGCGTGGCCGGATCATCTCTGTAAAGATCCCAAGTGTCCTCTGTGGAGATCCATTCTATAACGCCGTCCGTAACCGCGACGACCGGTATGCCGAAGGGCGCAAAGATGTCGGCCGCCGGGTAATCATGATGATCCCCCTTCCCATAGGCCTTATAATTACAGTACTCCGGGGGCTGAACGGGAAAATAATAGATATGCCCGATTTCGTTATCCGGGTTTGGTCCACTGGGCAGGGCCGCCACCTGTCTGCCCTGGGCCATATCGCGCGCGCAATAGTTGTAGCCGATTATGTAAAAGGTATATGCCAGTAAACAAACCAAAAAAAGGCAAAGGATGCTTCCCAACAACACAACCACCACATAGACTCGTTTGATATTCGGCTCCTTACGGCGGATATACCCTTTATTAATAGGGTGTTAAACCGTGCCTGTCAAGCTTACCGGCAAAGGCGCTAAAACCAATTGACAAAGCGGGGCAATGCTATTAATGTTGCCATGACCATGCAGAAGTACATAATAGAAGGGAACTACCCGCTCAAAGGAAACATAAAGGCCAGCGGCAACAAAAACGCTGCTCTGCCCTGTCTGGCCGCGGTACTGCTTACCTCGGAGCCGGTGGTGCTGAAGAACCTGCCCGAGATTGAGGACGTGTTTGTGATGCTCGATATCCTGAAGCAGCTTGGGGCAAGCGTACAAAAACTCAAAGAGAATGAATATAAGATAACGGTAACGGATATTACGGGAGAGGAGATCCCGGCCGAGGAGGCCAGAAAAATAAGGGCCTCAATCCTGTTTGCCGGACCCATGCTCGCCCGTATGGGCAAGGTGATCCTGCCCCCTCCCGGTGGAGACATCATCGGACGCAGGCGGCTTGACTCCCACTTCCTGGCCCTGAAAGATCTGGGGGCCCAAGTAAGCATAGACGGGTTTTTTATCCTGCAGGCCAACAAGCTTGTGGGCCGGGATATTTTTCTGGATGAGTCCTCAGTAACCGCCACGGAAAACACCGTGATGGCGGCGGTACTTGCCGAGGGAAATACCGTCATTCGCAACGCGGCTTCCGAGCCGCACGTACAGGACTTGTGCAAAATGCTCAATGCCATGGGCGCCGGGATAAGCGGTATCGGCTCGAATATTCTGCACATTCAGGGTGTAAAAAAGCTCGGCGGTACCGAGTTCAAAATAAGCACGGACTACATGGAGGTCGGTTCCTTTATCGGCCTGGCCGCGGTAACCCGTAGTGAGATTGAAATCCACGACGCCTCACCGGAAAACCTGCGCATGACCAAAATTGCCTTCGGCAAATTGGGCATCTTCTGGGAGACCGACGGCTCGGCAATCCGCATTCCCGCGGGCCAGGACCTGAAGGTCAGCCCGGACATGGGGGGTATGATCCCCAAGATCGACGACGCGCCCTGGCCGGGGTTTCCCCCCGACCTGATCAGTATCGCGGTGGTGGTGGCCACCCAGGTAAGGGGAACAATACTGATCCATGAAAAGATGTTTGAATCACGCATGTTTTTTGTGGACAAACTTATCGGCATGGGCGCCCACATTATCCTGTGCGATCCTCACCGCGCCGTAGTCTGCGGCCCCACGCGGCTTTCGGGCTCCGAGCTTGTTTCGCCGGATGTGCGCGCCGGTATGGCCATGGTAATCGCCGCGCTCTGTGCCGAGGGCAGGAGCACCATCCATAACGTCTACCAGATTGAACGGGGATATGAAAAACTCTCCGAAAGATTAAAACAACTGGGGGCCCGGATAAAAACAATAAAGGACTAGGCGCTTCTTGCCTTATACAGCTTTCTTGTTATATTGAAAAACAGCAGGGCCATCACCAGCATGGTGGCCGCCAGGAGGATCAGCACGGTAAACACGCTGCCCACGGAGAAATAAACAAACCCGATACATATGTCATACAGATACATCACCAAGTTTACCACAAACAGTACAATAAAGGGGATAATGGGGATAAACAGGTAAAGCACGCCGGGAGGCCCGGTTACATAGTCCACACCCTGGCCTATGGCTATCCTGGCGCACACCAGAGAGAAAATCAGCAGCAGCAAGGGAACCGACAGTTTTAAAATGATCTCGAGGAAAAGCACCCGCTGGTTGTTCATATAGTCCCCGGTAATGTCCATGGATTTTAGAAGCTGCCAGATGCTCATATTATGCAGTTCACCGGGCGACAACCGGTAGTATGGGAAATCGAGAGGGCTTATATACAATTTTATGCCCTTTTGTTTATCTACCGGCGGGACCCCGCTAAAGAACCGGGGTGGTACGGCCTCCGACGGCGCATCACGGCCCATACCATTGATGTTGATATAATTATCAATGAGTTTTCCGTACGGAGCAACATAATGGTATAGCATCCCGCCCCGGTTAAGAAAACCGAGCACCTCCACATTCTTAAAAAACGTCCCATTGGCCGCGGAAACCACCCTGTCGATCGAAACGATCTCTCTTGTGCTTTCATCCTTGACATTGAAAAAAACAAGATAGTTCAATCCCGGTACGGGCAGGGACACAACAAGTTCGGCCTCGTCGGTGAAAAAAGAGATGGCCGGCAGCTTTTGCATTGTTTCTTCCAGGTAGTATTGTAGATAGGAATCATGCGGATACTGTTTCTCCAGGGCCTTGAAAATATAATACGCGGCCGGGTAATCCCCACGCAGGAAGGCTGTAAAGCCCCTGCGTTTCTCACTGATTAGATACCGTGTTTTTTCAATCGATGGATTAAGCTTATTCTCCGAAATCTCTTCCCAGGCGATGTCGGAGATCCACATGGCCCTGGAGTTTCTGCTGTCAAGGGCCAGAACACCCCCGGCGTAGTTATACGCGCCGGTGTAATCCTTGGCCGCAAGCGCGTCCTCGGCTTTTTTCAGCAGGGACTCTACGTTCTCCCCGCTGTAAAGCCCGCTCCGCGTGCCCCCGGTTTTTTGCTGCTCATAGGCCTGCAGCTCTTCCGAGGAAAGATTCTTCATGATCTGTGATCTGCGGTTGATCTTAGCCGGGTTGTTTGAATCCAGTGAAAGCGACATGTCGATATAAATCAATGCGGTCTTATAGTCCCCCGTCGCCTCCTTTTGCTCCGCTCCCTTGTAAAGCTCGGCGGACCAACTGCTTCGGGTACGCAGTTCCTTTACGTAGGAGTTAAGCAGCGGAAACACGGTTTCATAAATAAAAATATATAAGCCCGTTATTATAATAAGGGTAAGAACAAGCGTGGACATGAATTTAAGCAGGGCCTTGCGCTGGAAACCCATCGCCCTTCTGGCGAATAAGGAAAACGCGATAAGCATACCCGAACAATGTATGGCCAGGAAATAGATGATAAACCGGCGCAGGGAATCGGCCCAAATATAGTTCCAGAAGCTTGCTTCAAGCACCAGGTTTTTGTCAACGGAAAAAATCAGCCAGACGAAAATAAACGCAAAACAGAGCAGATAAATACCGATCAATACCGGAAACGGTGTGGTTGAATTTATTCTATACACGGGAGCCTTTCCTTCCCACGCCGGCTCGGGGCAGAAGCAGAAAATCCAGCAGGAAAAAGGTGCCCCCTAAGATCAGCATGACAATACTCGGCGCCAGGTTAAGCATCGGGCTTGCGCCTATAATCTTTTTCAATTCCGGAATCATGGTATACATCACAAAATTATTAAATATGAAAATAAGGAATACGACAAACAGGTACAGAAACGCATTAAACAACGCCCAACGGGAAAGCCTCATAAAAAACCCGGCCGCAAGTATTAAAAACAGCAGTGAGAGGGAGAACAGGTAAAACTCCGCCCGTCCCCTGAGGTAGAGTTCGTCAAGAACCGACTTTAATTTTTCGTAGTGTGAGATAAGCAGGCCGATTACCCCGTCCGCCGCAAACACGGATGATACGGGGGCCTGGGGCTTGAAACTAAAGCGCGCCTGTACCGGTAATCCGGCCGCAAGGTTCAGTTCACCGGGCGCTGCCGACAAACTCCCTGAGTTATAGATAACCATATCAGGCGCATCCGGACTGTTTTTAATGAGGACAACGGTACGCACCGCATCTCCCTCGCGTGTCTCAAAGTACAGGGTGGCGTCCTGAAAGCGCAACAGCTTCTGCGGGGCGGCGGTATTTTCGCGTTCCGGAATGCTTGTAACGGCCGGTGCCGTACGCCGGGCAAAGTTATCGTTTATAAAGGAGTAGCCGGTCAGAAAAAGAACGAAGCAGCAGGCAAGTATAAGAATGAAAGAAACGAATCTGATTCCGGGTTTTCTCTGCAGCCTGATAAGAATAAAAAAATTCGTTAAAAAAACGGCAAGTAAAAACATTACCGTAATTGCGTGCGGCAGCAGGGAGGATATAAGCTCTTCATTTAACGCTGGCAGCAGGGACGCCTCCACACCGATGGTGTGTATAATATTAAAAACGCACAGAACAAACAGTACGGAGACAAACACCAGGGCGTAGATAAAGGGAAACAGGATCGTATCCTTCACTGTATGAGATATTAACATGTGATATACGCGATTTCAAGTTAAAATTTATGGGTTTACTTTCTTATCGGTTTATTATATTCTAATGTTCGTATTGAAACGATATATAACCTTTGTTCGGAACAATAGAATTGTAATCCTTCCGCTTTTGTATTTATGTATGCTCGTCTTGGGTGTGTTCATTTTCAATCTTTTCGTAGTGGATTACATAGACGGATTTAAGGTCTTTGTAAATAAAAAGGAAATCGCCCTGGTCAAGGACTACAATGTAATCCATTCCATCCTGTCCTCATTGGAACAGGAGATCGAAGGCCAGAACCACCTTGATATCGTGTTTGATGAATACCTGCTTAAGTACCAAAAAACCGAAAGCACCCTCGATAATTTTACCAGCCTGGCCAGTCTGGAAAAAAATCTGAAGGAAAACGTCACCTATAAATGTAAATGCTGGGCCCTGGTTATTAACGGCAAGGAGGCGGTGTACCTGCGGGAAAAACCGGACGCGGAAAAACTCGTTAAGGACATCAGGAACTACTACATTCCCGTGGCCGGAAATAACGAGAAGATCGACATTACCGAGGTAAAAATACTGGAGCCGTATAAAATCGAACCGGCCCAGGCATATTATCCGGATATCTTGTCCGAGGAAGACGCGTTTACCTTTCTTTTGGAGGGTAAGGAACAAAAGCTGACCTACACGGTCAAAGACAGGGATAACTTTTACTCGATTGCGCGCGACTTCAGACTCGATCCTTCCGCCCTGATCGAGGCCAATCCCACGGTAAATCCCCGGCTGATCAAACCCGGAGACATCATCAACCTGAGCATGCCCGAGCCACTGCTGAATATTGAGATATCTTACCAACATGTTTATGAAGAAATAATTCCTGCCCCCATCATCGTAAAAAGGGACAACACCATGCTGCGCACCCAGACCGTGGTCGAAGAACCGGGGGAATCCGGCAACAAGCGCGTATTTGCGGATATTGTACTGCACAATGGGTTTATCAAGTCACGTACCGTAGCCATGGAAGAAATCCTGAAAACCCCCAGACTCCGTATTCTCCGGCAGGGCACGCAGCGTACACCGGACGATATCCTGGTCTCCTCGGCCTTTTTACCTCCGGGTATGGGGATTATAACCTCCCCCTTCGGGGTACGGCGCTGGGGCAAGGTTCATACCGGTATCGATGTTGCCGTGCCCACGGGCACGCCGGTTTCGGCCTTCAGGGCGGGGGTGGTAAAGTACGCGGGATGGAATCCATGGGGATACGGCAACCTTGTTATTATCGATCACGGCGGCAATCTTGAAACGTATTATGCTCACAACAGCGTTGTAAAGGTGACGGTGGGCGAAACCGTGACCAAAGGCCAGGTACTCTCACTGTCGGGGAGTACCGGAATCAGCACCGGACCCCACGTTCATTTCGAAGTGAGGATGACCGGTCACCCCATCAATCCGCTTACCTTCCTTAAAGGGCAATGAGACAGTAAATGCTATTTTAAATATTTTTCCCGGAAGTGGCGGGAACAAACTGCCCGAACTTTACCCCCCTGGTACTGATCAGGCTATTGGCCAGTTCTTTGATCTCCCCGCCCTTTCCCTTTAAAAGAATTACCTCAAGGCAGTTGTGCTCATCCAGGTGAAGGTGCAGGCTGGAAATAACCTTGGTAAAATCCTTATGCTGGATATCCGTGACTTTTTTGGACAACTCATGCTGGTGATGATTATATACAATAATCACCACACCCGCGGTTTCGATATTATCCTCAATCCATTCCCTTTTAATCAAGGCGTCCCGTATCAGGTCCCTGATGGCCTCCGAGCGGTTCGAGTACCCCCGCGATTCCAAAAGCGCGTCAAACTGAGTCAACAGGTCTTGTTCCAGTGAAACACCGAATCGTTTCAACATTATATCCGCCCAGGATACCACAGAACGCGTAATTTTACCAGGTAAGCACTCTGTTTTAAATTGTCTTTATTTATAAAATGAATTATACTTTTGTTTTAAGGAAGGGAAAATGAAGAGAATATTTTTTTTAGTGATAGGCTGCGCCGCGCTAATTCTTTCTACCTGTAAATCAACACCGGGCTCCGGGACCGGGCAATCCGAACCCCTGCCCCCTCCGGCCAAGGAATATGAAAAGATCAGCGATTTAATCTCCGGGAAAACCGATCTTTATTTACAGATAAAATCCATCAGGTCATTTTATCAAAACCTGCTTTTCAACGATTACAGCATCTTCGGTATAGAACTCAGCAACGAACAACTTGAAGCACTGAAAAAAAACGCCGGCTTTAACCCGTTAAGCATTAAAGAGCTCGAGGAACACGGGTTCGACACCACCATTCCGCTAGGATTCGGTCTCATCGATTTCGGACTGGGGCTTACGAATATTACACTGGAATACCAAAACACCTTTGCGCTTTTTATTCCGGCAAAGGACCCGGCCGGTGTTTTGGGCTGGCTGTTTACATCCATGGGTGTTACCGCGGAGCAGGTGGAAAAGGCGGAAGATCAGAACGTATTCTTTTTCCGGGGGAAAAACGGACAGTACTACGTGACCCGAACCACCGCAAACTATGTCATCATCGCACAGAAACTGATACCAACCGATACCCTGCATATGGAGGAGGAGGACCTTACCCAATTGAAACAGACCTATATCGACAGCGTGGTGCCGCCTACAAGCCTGGCGGATTCCAGGGAGTATACGGATGTGACGGCGCGCCTTTCCACCGGCAAAGACGTCTTTCTGTATATCAACATGAAAAACTTTTTCAATAAGATCACCCTGGCGGAAGAGATGCATGGTCCTGCCCAAGTTTTTCTTGAGATGTTTTCGGGCATGTTGGGGCTGGGGTATGCGGTAGACTACTCTGGTCCGGATCTGATCGTCGATTCTGTGATGAATATAGAGCCCGAATCCCTCTATGCGAATATTTACAGTGATGTTACACTTGATAAAAATATAATTTTTTCCTTAAAGGAAAAACCCGTTTTACTTATGATGTCCGCCTTTAATATAGAGGCGTTGTACGAACAGCTGTTGGCGCAGTTGGAACAAGCGGACATGATTAAGGCCGAAGATTTAAATGAAAAAATCCAACAGCTTGACCGTATGCTTGGAATTGATATACAGGGCGGAATTATCGCCAATTTCGCGGGGTCGGCGAATCTTGCGGTTTCACCCATGCATAAAGAGGCAAAACTCCCGCCCATTACGGCCACGTTTAACCTGAAAAACCCGGAAAAACTGCGGGCCATCCTGCCCAAACTCGAGCCGTTTTTGCTTTCGGCCCTGGCCGGTCAGGGAGGAAAGATTACCAGGGAAACCATCGTCGGCAGCGAAGTCACTGTAATCACGGCTAAAAACCTTAGTGTGTACATCGGGATTGCCAGGAATAATCTCATTCTCTGTACGGATAAATCCATTTACGAACAACTGGCCGCGGGCAGCCCGGACACGGGATTTTTAGACTCCATAAGCGAACCGGAGGTGAAAACACATCTAAAAAACGATCTCTCCTGTGTGTACCTGGATTTTCAGGGAAGCATAGAGCTTATTAAAAATCTCCCCACACTCAGCCGGATACTCAATGAGAAGACCGAAACAGGGAAGAAAGTGCTTGGTTTCCTAGGTAGGTTGCGGTATCTGCTTTCCTACGGTAATTTCGACGGGCATTCGCTTACAGGCTCATTCACGCTTAAAACCGCCTTCAACAAGCCGTTTATGCAAAGCCTGGTTGGGTTTATTATGTCGTTATTTCCCATTGACAAATTCCTGGTACCGCCCAATATAACATAGTTGTTTTTGATTTAGTTTGTTATATTTATAGGTGCCATGCAGCTGATTATGCAAAACCCGCTCCTCCACGCACTCCTGGTGGTGGTGCTGCCCATACTCATCATTCCCCTGCTTATGCGTTTTATCATCGGGAAAATTGTGATTTTTAAGGCCGGACAAAAATTCCTGCCCCTGTATCTGAAAAAACAACACCGGGGCTGGCAGACCGCACAGGATAGGCAGACCATGAGTACTCTCAATGCATTCGCTTTGCAACGGCTCAAGGGCGGCCTTGTTTTTAAGGCCGATCTTAAGGAGGATGTCAAGACCATCCTGTTATGCATTCAGGCAATAAACCATCCGGAAAGCGCGCCCGCAGACGTCTCCTTTTCCTTCAGCGTAAGGAAGCTTCTGGACTGCGCCCTGCTTTTTTTCAGTGATTTGTACAAGGAGTTTGCGGGTAAAGCATGGTTCAAGCTTATCCGGCGTGTGCGGCTAGGCTGGTTTTCCCGGATCTGGAACGTACGGAAATATTACGAGCTGCTTTTTGCACACCCCCTGCTGGAAAAATTAAGGAGGGCACGCATACCCGGGAAAATAATTCGCCTTGTTCTCATTCCCCTGATCGGCCTACCTTCATTGATCTGGTATGTGGTCAGATCGATTGTGTTCAGTGTGTTCTTTGAGGGATTTTACCGCTTCTTTTACGCCCTGGTCTTGTTAAAAATCGGGTATTACGCGCTTTACCTATACGGCAGAGAGAACAGAAGCATTCGGCAGAGAATACGGGCGGTACCGCGTAAAAAACTTGCGGCCGTACACAAGCGAATCCGGTCAATGCTGTCCCCGTCCTCCTGGGCGCGAAAAAGCGTTACTTACCCAAGGGCGGCCGCCGTGTATACTGCGTCCCTGCTCCAATTGGGAATCCCGCCCGACCCTGAGGTTTCCCCGCCGGATCCCGGACTGCCGGCAATAGCCATGAGCATTCTGGACAGGGTAAAATCCACGTTGATAAGAGTATATACCAACGCCAATCCGTTTATTAAAAAACAGGTGGAGCAGAATGCCCTGTTAGGCGTGCTGATGAATATCAGCATGGTTTACGCCCCGCGCTCGCTTAAGCCGTATAATTATGTAAGGATTGACGAGCTTCTGACTATGGGGTACATGGCGAGTGTGATGATAATCTATAAGATAAATACAACCCCGGGCATAAACCTGCTGTTTGCGAATATGTCCGTGGATCTTGCCCTTAAACTGGGGTCCGTAGCGCGCCGTAAAGAGGTTGTTGAAGGTGTCAGAACAATACACGGTCTGTATAAATATTACAGGTTGTATAGAATCGGGGCAAAAACCGCGAGGCTGCTGCGCGGATTGAGCGGACCGGCCGGTTTGATCCTGAGCCTGGGGGGCTCCGTGCTGTTTCAACAGGCGCGGAACCTGCTGCAGGAGTATATGTTTCATACGGCGGCAAGGCTTGTGCTCTTTACCTGGGAGTCGCATATGCTGAAAACAAAAAATACGCTGCAACCGCTGCTGGTATAGCCATAGGAGCGCACACTGTGAAACCGAGTATAAAAAGACAGAAATGGCTGCGATACTTTCAGACAATACTCCTCAGCCTGCTGATGATCGGCCTGCTGGTATTGGGGGGTATTGAACTGTTCGGCAAACAGGGGCTTATTTTGCTGGGGGTAATAACCGTCATCAGTGCGGTGTTTTTTCTCCAGGCAAGACCGGTGGAACTCCCCGGGAACCTCATCAGCCTTGATTATAATGACAACCCCGAACTCTATACTATACTATACGATCTCGCGGCGCGCGCCGGGTTGAGGGCAAGGCCGGTCCTCCTGCTTCTTCCGGAAACCCAGATGAACGCGGCGACCATTATGGCCGGGAAAAAGGCCGCCATTGTGTTGACCAGCGGGCTTGTGCAGAGACTCGCGCCACGGGAACTTAAGGGAGTTCTGGCCCATGAGATCGGGCACATCAAGCAGGATGATCTCACCCTCTTTGTGTTCATAGAGATCGTACGGCGTATCACCTCGTTCATTGCGCGCTTCGGCTGGATCATGATCCTGTTTTTTTTCCCGTTCCTCTATATTTCCGGGATAAATATCACCTTCGGTTCACTGCTGCTTCTGCTGGCATTGCCTTTTTTCAGCCTGTTTATTCAGCTTGCCCTGCTGCGCACCAGGGAGTTCGCCGCTGACCTGAGCGCGGTTGAGCTTACGGGAGACCCGGAGGGGCTGGCCGCCGCCCTGCAGAAAATTGATTTTCAGCAGAGAACCCTGCTTTCCTATTTTCTTCCGGTACCGGAAAACCGCGACAGCTCATTGTTTAAAACACACCCGGCGACCGCGGAACGGATCAGAAGGCTCTTGGAACTGAAAGGAACAATAAAATGAAAGGGCTTCTACTACTCATGTTCTCGACGGCATTGGTAGTCTCATGCGGACCCGATACCGCAACCCGCGATGCCAGGGCCTCGGTTGTCCGCGAACTACAAAGCGGTACCGTCTACAAAATTGAAATAAAAACCAATGGTTTTTATTATCCGCATCTCCTCTATCTTCCCCGCCCGAAAGACGAACACACGCGGTTTCCGGTTGTTTATTTTTGCGGCGCCGGACCGCCGGATGGGATACTTTTCAATCTTGGGGTGGCGACATACCTCGATGAGCAGATAGCACGGGGCAAGGTCAGGCCTTTCGCCGTCGCGGCCGTAAGCTGTCTTGATTATTATACGGATTTTGAGCGGACCTTTACACAGAAACTTATGCCGTATCTAGAGGCCAATTTCCCGCTGGCGACAGAACGCGGCGGCAGGGGAATCTGCGGAATTTCGGCGGGGGGTTCGCTGGCATTATATATGGCCTTTACCTACAGGGAGTTGTTCGGTGTACTGGGCTTGCACAGCGCCACACTGGTGGGGGACGACCAGGACAGGGTGCAAAGCCTTCTGGAAACCGGGGACAAGGCACAGCGGCCGAAGATTTTCATGGACGTGGGTAAGGATGATATCCTCTATGAGGCCTATATGAAAATTCATAAAAGACTTGCCTTCGTCACCTCAACCTATGTCTTCAGCACTCCCGGCGGCGGGCACACATGGGACTATTGGCAACGGCAACTTCCTTCATATATTACATGGTATGCTTCCGAGTTGAAACAAAGCGCGCAATAGGGTTCTGCGGGTTTATCTTCCGTTTAAGGGTCCTCACGTAAGCAGTTCTATGCGGGTGAAAATATAATCCAACTGTTCCCTTTTCAGCACGGCGCGATAATACCCGCTCCCCCCCAGACGTTCGGATTTTACCAGGGGGTCATGTATATATTTCGTACTCACACGCCGGTCAAACCAGTGCACTAGGGCAATCTCCCCTCCCGTCAGCTCAATGCCGGTAATGCCCCGCTTCCCGATAACACACCCGGAGTTGAACACGCACGGCACAACCAGATGCTGATCATAAATACTCGGAATATAGTTTTCCTTGGTGATGGCCATATTTTCCAGCTCATTCTTTAATGTATCAAGAACGTTTTTTGTTTCCGCCCTGGCCTTGCTGCTTTGCCGCGGATACTCCCGGCACAGCTCGTCAATCTTTTGCCGGTAGGCCTCAAGTTTGGAGAGGGACTCGAACAGGGGCCGGTGGGTATGGCCGATCAGGGAGATGATCTTGTTGCTGCGGGCAAACCCATACACACGTTTTTCCAGCCTGTTCTTTTTCCTGTTATCACCGGCCACGGAGTAGTTTTTGATATGCAGGGGATTGGCGAATACCTTTAAAAAGAACCTGATGATATTGTTAAATTTTTCATAGACAATCGAGGCCTGGTGGCCGTGAAATACGAACAGGTGTTTATGTTTGTATTCCAGCCTCAGCGCCTCATACAGCTTGAAATGATCACGGACAGGGATATAAAACTGGAGTCCATCGTCATGGTTGCCCAGCAGTTTAAACAGGCGTTTCTTCCGGTCGAACCCGCGAAAGAGCGTGTATACGGACTGCCAGCGCTGTAATACCGCCTTCAGGTTGAATTTCTGCAGCTCCTCTACATCTCCGTTTAAGATCAGATGAAACCTGCGCTTCAAATAGTAGTGTTCCAGCACATATTGGAAAAGCCCGCTGTTCTTTAAAAAATCATCCGCGGGCCCACCGTTGCCCATGTGCAGGTCGCTGAAGATGATAATCTTATCCCTGTTGGAAATCTTCACAGGCTCGGCCTGGTGAAAAATATCGATAAGGTTCCCGGAAACAAAATGATTTTTTGTTTTCATACACATAGTATTATAGTAATATATTTTGGGGAGGATAGTGTATGAAAAAATGGAAAAGCAACATCATGTTAGCCCTTATGTTAGTATTGACTTCCGCCGTTTTATACGTGCTTCATTATCCCTTTGACAAGAACGCCTGCCGGGCAAACCGCTGGTATGAAACTGCACGGTAAAAAGGGATGAGCTTATGCGCTTTCAGGCCTGTATTTTTGATCTGGACGGGACGCTTCTCAATACGCTCGATGACATAGCCGCGGCCATGAACCGGGCGCTGGCTCTGTACGGATACCGCGGGCTTCCGGCCTCGCGCTATAAAAAGTTGGTGGGACGGGGCATTGATATGCTTGTCAGGCGCATCTTTTCTAAAAAGCACCTGAAACCGGATGTCATCCGTGGGTTGAGGGAAGAGTTCGGAAAACAGTACCGGCTGCGTCTCACGGACACCACCGCACCGTACCGGGGTATTCCGACGTTGTTGGACAAGCTGACTGCACGCGGCCTGCCCCTTGCCGTCCTGTCCAACAAGCCCCAAGAAATGACGGCGGAGATCGTTTCCCGGCTGCTGGCGCGTTGGCCCTTTCGGATTGTACTGGGGGCCGGAAACGGGTTCCCGCTTAAGCCCGATCCCGCCGGCGCCCTATTTATCGCCCGGAAGTTGGGACTGGACCCGGGGGAGATCCTGTTGGTCGGAGACTCGGAAGCGGACATTATAACCGCGGAAAACGCCGGCATGTATGCCGTAGCCGTGACCTGGGGTTTTCGCAGCAGGTATGAGTTGAAACGAAGCGGCGCGCGGAGCTTTGTCTCACGACCGGAACGGATATTGGATCTATTGTAGCCTGCGTTTCTGATACTAATACCATATAAACACCGTATGCCTAAGTCATTTATTTAAAGGAATTATTCTCATTCCATAACCGGGTACGGTTAATGTGTAATTCTTATAGTTTGATAAGTTAAGAGAATCAAATGTTATGTGGGGTTCAAGTAAATCGTTTCCTGCCGTGTATGATCGCCTTTTTAACGTTGTATCACTGAAATCTAGTGTAACATTTCGCTTTTCCGGTTCTACATTTATTACGATTACAATTATATTGTTGTCTCTTTTTCTTATGAATGCCGAATGTTTTATTATTGTCTGTTTTCACCAATTCAAAACTTCCTTCCGATAGTGCCGGATAAATATTTCTTAAACCAATCATTTTCTTATAATAATTTAGTATGGAATCAGGGTTATTCGATTCTGTTTTTACATTATAAGAGGCGTAATTCGGATTGATATTTCTAAACGGTTTTCCTGGTGTGAATCCTGATTTTTTTCCGGGAGTCCATTGCATTGGTGTTTTTAATCTGGCATCTTCATACCCAACCAAACGTAAATCGATGGTGTCCATCCCTATCTCTTCTCCATGATAAATGAATGGGATGCCGGGGGCGATTGGTAAAATCGATGCCGCCAGTTTACATTTTTTCATTACCCTTAAATTCTTTGAAAGGTTTTAATCCTGCAAAAGAATCATGATTTGATTGTAAAATTGAAAATTTTGCAGGATATTGAGAACCTAAATAACTCAGCCAGTTGTTTAATTTTGTGAGGTTTTCTGATTTTAGAGCACTTATAAATTGATATTTAAAACTAAAAGATGAATGAAATCCATCACCACGCATATAAGCCGCGCCCTCAAATGATTCCGCAACAGTAAAGATGTTTGTATATTGATTAAATATTTTTCTCAATTCTTTATCCTTACCGTTTTCAATTAAGTTTCCGACAGCATCAAATCTATATCCGTCAATTCCCAGATTCAGCCAATATTTCACAACATCCTTCATATATGCTCTCACCGACGGATTTTTAAAATTCTAATCGGGTAATGTATAAAAAAAACTATAATAGTACCCTGTTTTGGTCGGATTCCATTTCTTATCACCTACCCCCTCTCCCCAATTCGGATTGATATTCGACCAGATATACCAGTCTCTGTAGGGACTATTTTTATCGGATTTTGCATCAATAAAATAGGGATGTTCGGGCGCGGAATGGTTTTTAGCACAAAATCAATTATCAATCCGATTCCTCGATTATGTGCTTCATTCGATAACCTTTTTAAATCATCCATAGTTCCATAATCTTTTTCTATGCTTTTATAATCAACTATTCCATATCCGGCGGAATCAATATCAAAATGCTCAAAAGTCTCTTCATGGTATACTCCTTACTTAAGAATTATATAGTGGAC
>CAZWYY010000069.1:0-16054 GCA_964638895.1 uncultured Spirochaetaceae bacterium
CCTCAATGAACGCCGAAGGATTATCGGCGCGGGCAAAGAAAAAATAGTCCACGGGCAGCCTGATACAGTTGAATCCCCACGATTTTATCCGCCTGATATCCTGTTCGGTAATAAAGGTTTCAAGATGCTTTTTTGTAAACTCTCGCACCTGGGAGAAAAAACCGCCGATATTCACGCCTTGCAGTTGCATAACGGATACTATCATAGCATCATCGAACACCGGACTGCAAGGATGATTTTTAAGCGGCTTTCAGGCACAGGCTTCACAGCACAAAGCAGGCATCGCGCCATCAACTCGTATTTACAAAACGAAGGTATTATTATATCATATATGTGATATTTTATTTCCGGGAGGTTTGATGTCAGCTTTTGCAATTGTAAACAATGTCTCTGCAAGAAGATCTTGTTTATAGAAGCCGGCAATGTGCAACAGGACATTTAAAAACCATAAGTAATTTCTCATCTTGAGAAGACCGCCTCTGTAAACAGGATCATATACTCGCCAAATCTACAATTGTTTATGGAGGAAACATGAACGTATCTACATACGGCTGGAATAACGTATTTCATAGCGAATTTAATAAAAACTATGATTCAACTATTTTCGAACCCGCCCGCATACTATCGGCTTCCAAGGGAATATACAAGGCTGCCTGCTCTGCGGGGATATGCAACGCAACAATTTCAGGCGCATTCGCATATAGGTGCGCTTCGTCGTCGGACTTCCCGGCAACCGGAGACTGGGCCGTGGTCGGCAAGGACAGTGTTGCGGACGGAAGCTGTGTCATACACAGCCTGATGAAAAGAAAAAATGAACTTTACAGAAACAGCGCCGGTGAAAAAACGGAAAAGCAGGTACTGGCGGTAAACCTTGATTACGCATGCGTTGTCTGCGGACTGGATAATGATTTTAATATCCACAGGATTGAACGATATCTGACAATAATCAGGGCCCGCGGGATTGAACCGCTTATCCTGTTAAGCAAGGCGGACCTGGTGGATAATCATGAAGATTATAAAAGAATGGTAACACAATGCGATTCCGGGGCCAATGTTTTTGTTGTAAGTTCCTACACAAAATCCGGGGTGAAAGAATTCAGCGCTTTTCTTGAAAAAGGAAAAACATTCTGTTTTTTGGGTTCTTCAGGCGCCGGTAAATCAACCTTGATAAATACCTTACAGGGGAATGAAGGAATAAGAACCTTTTCCGTACGGGATACCGACAGCAGGGGAAGGCACACCACAACAAGCAGGGATATGTATATTCTCCCCGGCGGGGCACTGGTAATCGATACGCCGGGACTCAGGGAAATACAATTATTCGACGCGGGGCCTGGGCTGGAATCTGTTTTTTCGGAAATAGAAAGCTTCTCGACGCATTGCAGATTTAAGGATTGTACCCATACGGGCGAGCCGGGCTGTGCCGTTGCGGCGGCTGTACAAAAAGGAGAAATCAGACATGAGCGTTACGAGCATTATTTGAAGCTGGCAAAAGAGGAACAAAGACGATCACGGGACATACATGAGCAGCGGTCAATAGACAGAAAATTCCAGAAAAGGGTCAATGAAATTATACGGAAAAGAAAAAATCGCTAGAAGCTGATAATGAATAGTATACCAAGAACCGCCCGGCAGGGCGCACCCGCTTCCGGGTAGAACCCTGCCGGGCAATTTATGAAATGTTTTAAAATACGATACGCACTTTACCGCACGGATCCTTTCCCGGATGCGCGCATTCCGTTATATTAAACCAAAAAGGAGTTATTATGCGTTATTCACAAGCAAAACAGGGCAGGGTGTTCGTAATCCGCCTGGAAGACGGCGATATTCTGCACGAGTCCATTGAGCGGCTGGCGCGCGATGAGGGCATAACCGCAGCCGCGCTGATTGCCGTGGGCGGCGCGGACAAGGAAAGCGCGCTTATCGTGGGGCCGGAACACGGCAGGGGAGTGCCGGTTAATCCCATGAAGATTGTACTTGATGAGGTGCACGAAATCACGGGCACGGGCACGCTCTTCCCGGACAAGACCGGCGCGCCGAAACTTCACATGCATGTTGCGGGCGGCAGGAAGCATGCCGCGGTTACGGGATGTGTGCGTGAGGGCGTTAAAACCTGGCACATAATAGAGGTAATCCTCTTTGAGCTTACGGATTCATCCGCCTCGCGCGTATTCGATAAGCAGACCGGGTTCGCCTTACTGCAGCCTTAATCGCTTTTTTTGGGTTTAAAGGGCATGACCTTGGGAATGTTTTTTTCGTCAAGCTCTTCGATCAGGATCACCGATTGGAACGGCAGCATGATATGGTTGGCCTGCCCGAAAGCGCTGCGCACCTCGTCATCCTGCGGGTTGATGATCATCTTGTCCTTGGCCGGCAGAACAAGATCTTTTATGGAGACAAAATAGGGATGGGTCAGGTCCAGGCTTTTGGCGCTGAGCTGCAGCTCCTTGTCCTTCCATTTAAAGTGAACCCTGTAAAGCGACATTAAAACCCCCGTCCTCCCGTGATTTCGCCACAAAGATACGGAAATAATGTTTTATTGTCAATAAGGCGAAACAAACATAATTAACGCCTGGATTTTCATATTTCCGCCACAACCCCGCCGGTTTTCATATCTATAGTAAGCGCGGATGACAACCCGTCTGAAATAGAAGGAGGCGCGTATGGCGGATACACCACGGGTAAAAAAGAAAAAAAACGCGGGGTCGGCAATAAGGGCTTTCCTCATCTGGCTGGCGGAAAAAATAAAAAAAGGCGGCCGCTGGACCTGGAAGAAAAAAGTATCGGTTATTATCACGGTTTTCTGCGCGCTTCTTATGTTGTGGGTGGCGGGTATGGTGCGAAGCGGGGAGCTGCTGGTGACAATCATACCCGGCGAACGGGGGATTGTGTTCAATCATTTCGGCGGCGGCATATCCAACGATATTCTACATGAGGGCACACATCTCTGCCTACCGGGCCTGCAGACCGTGTACCGGGCCAAGGTGGCGCGCCAGTCGGCCAAGATGGAAAAGATTTACGCAGACTCCAAGGAGTTTCAGGACGTCACCCTCTGGATTAATGTGGAGTTCCAGCTTGCGGAGAAAAAGCTGGCCTCCCTGTTCAGGGAGTACGGTGTCATATCCAGCGCCCAGATCATCCAGGAGATTATCTGGCCCAATGTGAACGAGGTCACCAAAAACATCGTGGTTGATTATCCCATCAGCACGGTCCTGCTGAAGCAACCGGAGATTAAGGAAAAAATAGTGACCGCGCTCAGGCAGACACTGCAGCGCTATTACATAGAGCTGATCGACGTAGACATCGTGAACATCCTGATCAACCAGGCCTATCGCGATGCTATTGCCCAAACCGAACTGGCCGTCTACCAACGGGACCAGGAAAGCATCAGGCTGGAGGCGGCCAAGAAAGAGGCCGAGCGCAGGCTTCTGGAGGCCCAGACCCGTAAGCAGGAGAAGATCCTGGAGGCCGAAGGCATCGCCGAATACAACCGCCTGACCAGCAGCCAGCGCGTCAGCGCCTCCATGCTGGAGTACAAGCGCCTGGAAAACCAGCGCGCGGCTATTGAGAGATGGGACGGCAAGCTGCCGGCCGAGGGAGCGTTTTCGAATATCATCAACACGCTGCGCGGTTCGCTGGAGTAAATCATGCGGGTAAAATTATTTTAATTCATAGTATTTGTATTCTTCACCGAATTGTTGCCCTCATTTATTAAAGAGATCCCTTATATGGTCATCCATGGTAAAGTATATAATCTGACATCCTTTTTTAACAAGCTCAACCATTTTATCTATAAGAAAAGACCTTCTTTGCCAATCGGAATATTGAAACGCATCATCAAGAATAAGAAAATTGTTCTCCTTTTTAAACAGCCTGGCTGTGAACCCTATCCTTAATCCAAGAAGTATCTGTTCCATTGCGCCGGTACTCAGGTCTTTGAGATTGAAATCATTAAAATCATCTTTGACAATAAGCTCATCGTTCTCAACCCGGATTCCCTTATAGTGACCGGTCAGTTCAAATAACGGCTTTTTAATGCTATCGGAATCCAACGCCTTAAATATTTTTTTATCCTCTTCAGCCTCCAGTCTTTCCAATACCTTGCAGACCGCTATCTTTCCCACTATTTCGGCGGTTATATCTTTATAGTCGTTTATAGCTTCATCCTGCTTCTGTTGAAGCAATAAGATAATCGAATCCCACGATTCACTGATATTATTCCTGGTGACATCGCATATTCTTTGTTTTAATGTTTCTAATTTACTTGTATCACTTATTATTTTGTTTTTAACTTCTTCCAATTCCTTTTCTAAAGCGGAGATGATCTCATCGTAACTCTTTTTTGTATTTTGCAACTCTTTTAACTTATTATCCCATTTCTCTTTGGCTACATCGGTTATACCGATTTTATTAAAGTATATATTTATTTGTGTTTCCAAGGCGTTTAAATCCTCACGTTCCGTTTTTAACTGTTCCAGCAGCAGATTATTGTTATTATGGTATTCACCTATTGTATCTCTCACGGTTTTCAGGTGTGCTTTGTTTTTTAATTTTTCCTTGAATCTTTCTTTAAAAT
The DNA here is from genome assembly GCA_964638895.1 of uncultured Spirochaetaceae bacterium. Lineage (GTDB taxonomy): Bacteria > Spirochaetota > Spirochaetia > SZUA-6 > RPPD01 > JAFGGG01. The sequence goes on from CAZWYY010000069.1 coordinate 4,577, forward strand.
CCTCTTCTACTTTTCGTTTTTCCTTTTCCAGATCAGCATCGGCCTTGACAATGCGTTGATAGAAAAGAAAAAATAAAAAACTAACAACCCATACCACCGCGGAAAAGATTATTCCCAACAGAATATTAAAAACGGAGAACACAATAACCGAGGCAAGAGAGAAAAAAATCAAACCAATCAGCCACGTTGCTACCCCCGGTTTATATGTTGAGGATTTTTCATATATCTCATACGCGTTTTTAAGCCATTCATAATGGCGGCTTTTTTCTGCATATGTTTTCTGTTCCTCTTGCTTGCGCTTACATTTATTCTCCTGGAGTTTATAGTTTGTAATTCCCTTATCTATTTCCATGATTATTTCTTGGTCGATTTGAGCACTTTTTGCCTTGTTATTTTTAAGTTCTTCATTTTTATTAAATGCCAGGTGCTGTTTTGCGTAAAGCAATCCGTCTTTTTTATGTTCCAGTCCTACCTTTTCGGCTTCCAGCTCTTTGATGCTTCCGCCGGAGTAGGTACTGTTAATCTCCGTAAATAAACCATCCAGGGTGTTCAGTTTATCCCTAATTTCTTTTCGTTCTTTCAGTTTTCCTCTCTCCTGTCCCTCAATAGCGCGGTTATGTATTGCTGCTCCCTGCACGGTCTTGGAGATACTGCTGCGTATTTTTTCAAACACCCCTCTGCTTGATAAGTAATTTTTTATAATTGCCTTGTTTATTCCACCTTCAATAGCTGCAGAATCATCAAATACAAGTTCCGCCCCTTTGACGACCATTAATTTGGAAAGATCAGGCGGAAGTCCCGGGTATTCTTTATTAAGAAAATCTTCCAGTTTGTTCTTTTCGGAAGCGGGAGATAGTTCGGCGAATTCTTGTTCAAGTCCATCCATGATAATTTTGCCGCTGCCCTTTATCCCGCGGAAATTCCAGCTGCTTCTGTTTTTAAAAAGCGACTGAATAATAAATTCCACCAGAAAGGTTTTACCCTTTTCATTATGACCATATATAAGGTTTAAAAGTCCCAATTCTAACTTCAGTGGAAGTTTTATGGGCCCAAGCTCCTGTACATGTATGCTTTTTATCCTAATACCCATGCTTACACTCCATACACTGTTTCAAGAGCCTTCAGTATAATGGTATTTATATCAGGTTCGTTCCGGCTTTTCTCCCACTTTTCTTCTTTTATATACTCTATTACAAGACGGCTTATTTCATTCAGATCGGGATCACTTTCCGCGATATTCACATTCATCATACTGATATCATCATATTCTTTAAAATCTTTGAAACCGGCCTCAATACAAGCTTTCAGGTCCGCTTTATTGGCCGAATATCCCGAAAGGTTTACCCTTATTCTCACTTTCTTTTTTTCCTTTTCCGTAAGATTCCACTCTTTTATTAGAGCTGATATTTGATCTTTTATATATTCTTCTTCATTTTTAATGGGAAGAATAATCAAATCCGCTATATAATAAATAATATCCGTATCTATGGTAAATGACTCAATAGCCGCGCTTTCCGTATCAATTACAAGGAACCTCCGCCTTCCGGTTTCCGTAATATCAAGCCCTATAGGTGAACCGCAATATGTTATTACATTATTGATGGTACAAGGTCGATGAATGTGCCCGAGGATCACTTGTTTCGGTTTGAAATTGTCAATAGTCCTCTGTGTCAATGGCATATAAATCCCCGGTTCAAGACTGTTTTTCTCAAGCTTATCGCCGAGCCAGTCTCCGTGGCTGAGAAGAATCCATTTATTTTCTTCAATTTTATTTTTCAACAAAGCAAGCTCGTCGCCCACGTTCCTATTTTCCGCATATGGAATGAAAACAAGAGAATATGTCGAATCGGCGAAGTTGCTTATCACGGGCTTCTCATAAATATGGATGTTCTTTTCGGTAAAATCTTTTTGCTTTAATTTGTTGTCGTGGTTCCCGAGGATTATATGAAATTCTATTTCTTTTTTTATATAATCCTTACAAAATATTTCAAACTCACTATAATTGGAAAAGCCTTTATCGAATAAATCACCAATAATAAATAACTTAGTAATTTTTTATTTAAGCATTTGCTCAATAATATTGCTAAGTGCATTATACTTTATTTTATTTTTTTCATTATCCGTTTTTAAATGCACATCTGTAGTAACAGCTATCCTCATTAACTATTTCTCCTCGCTGTCGGTTTAATCCAAAAATAATCAATCCCCATAATCTCCGCCACGCAAATCCTCCCCGTGCTCGACGCGGCCGCCGGGCACCTTACGGAAGCCGCTGCCGTCAAGCCTGACCTCGTATTCCTCACCGGCAAAGCTGTACTCAAAGTAGCCCCCGCCCATGAAGCTGATTATAACGGGGGAAATAAAATGATAGTCCGCAAATGAATCGATATAATTGTCAGCCACTTTTCCGGGGGCCTGCAACACTTCCCTGACACCGCCGCGGGCAATCTCATAATACATGAGCACGGACCCGGGAGCATAAAGCAGTCCTTTATTTTGGGGGTGCCACACCAGGTCGCAGTAAAATACGGACTGCAGATCTCCCAGGGGTTCGGCGGTCACCTTGATCAGCAACCCCCAGGAGGTAAGAATATAAACATGGTGTTCCTCATGATACACGGCGATAAACGCGGCCTCCTTCTTATCGGGGGACTCGGTTATCTTTGGATTGATAAACAATGGGCCGGCGCTTTCCTCACGCAAAGCGGTTATAAACACCTTGTCCGCGTCTGTTTTAATATACACGCCTTTCCCGTCCAGCACCACGCGCCCCCGTTCCAGTAGCCGCAGGTAGTCCCTGAAATATGCCATGCTGCGTACCGGGTCCAGATCCGTATCGGTTTTGGGCTTTACCCTGTATCGGGGATCAAGCAGGGCCGCGCACTGCAGGTGGTAGATCAGTTCCCCGGGGTCGACGCTTTTACCCTCCCCGGCCTTAAGTGAAAGCACGCAGGCCAGGTTGTAGTGGGGAAAGGCATAGGCCGGGTCCAGTTGGACGGCCCGGCGAAAGGCCGTGGCCGCGTCCGCGTAGGCCTTCCGCTCATACAAATGATAGCCGAAGGTATTCAGGGATACGGCTGAATTGGGATCAACCGATAGGTCTTGATAGGTCTTTACCGGGGAGGCTATGTCCCCGGCCGTTATATTATATTGATACTCTCCCAGCATATTGAACAGGGGGTTATCAGTACTGAAAACCTCCCAGTCGTTCTGCGCGAAGGCGGCGGGGAGGGAAGAAACAAATAATACCATCACCATGATCAACTTCTTGCTGCCGGAACCAAAGCGATTGTTTTCCCCTGTCGGCCGGCCGGCGGCCATAGATCTCTGCATATGTCCCTCCGTCAGTTTAGTCCTTATCTTTTTCCTTCTGCTTTTCCAGGGCCCGTTCGTAAAAACCCTCCACTGCCCACATCATGCGGTAGTCGGGATAGGTGGTCATCAGGTACTCGCAGGAGCGCATCAGCTCCTTCCATTTTTCAAAGTACTGCAGGGCGAACAGCTCCATATAGAGGATCTCGGGCAGGAAGGGATCGTCCTTGAACTGGGTGCGGGACTGCTCCACGATATAAAGGATCTCCCTATGCATCCGCGCCCCGGTCTCGGTGTCGTTGAAGTACTCTTCGCTCTTATCCGCGATTTCCAGCAGGGTATGCTCAAGCTCCCAGGTGCATTGGGCGCGGGTGTCGCAAGTGAACAGCGTGGGTGTCTTTTCGGCCAGCTTCCGGCTCTCTTCGTTGGAAAGCCCCTTGTTGTAGCAGTCCGTCAGGAATTGGGCGTAGGTCATCCATTCCTCGGCCGCCAGGCGTTTTTTGATCTCGGCCGCCTTTTCATACAGTTTGTACAGCTCCCGCTGGTAGCGCATGCGCTTGAAGTCCTTTAAAAACTGATAGGCGTCCTCCAGGCTTTTCTTGGGCTTCAGGTAGTATGGGTCGATTTTGGAGGCCTCCTTGAACTTCTCCGCGGCCTGGTCGATGGAACCCTCGTCCAGCAGCTGGATGCCGGTATAATACGCCTCGGCCGCGTCAAGCGAGGAGGTATCTACCGTAAGCGTTACCGTGGGCACCTCCACGCCCAGGGCCTTTAAGAAGTCCAGGGTCAGCTCTTTCTGCAGGGTAAGCACCTTGGCCACGGCCCCGGATACCTCGAAGCTGTTCAGGATCTTGGCCGTAGCCACATCCACCAGCCTGGCGTCGATGCGGATCGTGTCCTTGAGGATGATGAAACTCCCGTAGATAAGCCGGTTTGCGTTCAAGAGCTTGCCGATGGCGATCGCGTTTTTCTCGTCGTAAAGATCGCTTAAAGAACGCTCCTGCTCCTTGATGATTTTCTCTATGTTCTCCCTTTCCACCACGGTGATGCCCGGCACGCCGGTGATGTCCGAAATCAACATATCTGCCAGGCCCTTGCTCAGCCAGGTGTACTGCTCATTCTTGGTCGTATTCTCAAAATACAGTACGGACAGGATACTCTGGGCCTGCGCGAAAAGCGTAATGCAGGTTAATAATAGTAAAACACTGAAAAGCCGTTTCACCCGGTCCCCCTCTTTATCTAAGGCAATTGTACACCGCCCGGCCCGGTTTTTCAATTGAGATTATGTAATACTTTGGGATGAGCCTAACTCCTGCGCCCCCCGCCGAAAAGAACAAGGGCAAAGTATAAAAGCTGGGTGATGGAGGCCGCAGCGGCCGCCACATAGGTCAGGGCCGCGCTGTTCAGCACCGCGCTTACCCCGGCGCGCTCTCCGGGCGTGATCACGCCGTATTTTAAAAGCAGGTCCTTGGCCCGCCGGGAGGCGTCGAACTCCAGGGGCAGGGTGAGGATCTGAAACAGCACCACCCCCAGGAACAGGAAGAAGCCGAGCTTGGCCAAAAACAGGCTGAAGAAGATACCGATGAAGATCAGGAAAATCGCGGCATTGCTCATAAAGGTGGCCGGGACGGCCAGGGCCTGCCAGATCCGCATGATCACCAGGCCGCGGTGGTGCTGAATGGCGTGCCCCACCTCATGAGCGGCCACGCCGAGTGCCGCCACGGAGGTTGAATCGATCACCCCCCTTGATAACGCAAGCTTTCTCTGTGTAGGCGAGTAGTGGTCGGAAAGCATGCCCTGGGCCGCCGTTATGGTCACACCACGGATGCCGTTCTTCTCCAGTAAAAACTCAGCCACCTGCCGGCCGCTGTACCCGGACCTTGTCTTATAGCGCGCGTACTTCCGAAAACTGGACTTTACCCTGAACCGTGCCCACAGGGAAAAAACAAACACGGGCGCGATCATGATAAAATATATGGGGTCTATGGCGTACAAAAACATAGCCACCTCCTTAAAAAGGGGGATTAAAAGGGCGAGCCGATGATTTCGGCCTTGATCTCCTCCACGGTCTTGGGTTCCCACCTGTTGTTGTGCAGTTTAAGCCCGTAGACCGTGTTCAATTTACGGACTAGCCCTTCGTGCAGCCTCCGTGCGATGCGTTTTAAATCCTGTGAGGGGTTATCGTCCGTGGGAAAATCCTTGTGCTCCAGCTTGAGCCCGCTGGTCATCAGGCCCTCGATAAGCATTTTCACGGCCAGGAACCTGTCGAACTTGTCCACCGCGAAAATCAGCACGTCGTCCAGCAGTCCCATTATCTCCCAGGTGATCTGCTCGGCCTGGGCGTAACTGCCCGCGTCCTTGTCCTGGTCGCTGAAGCGTACAGGAAGGTTTTCGATGATGGAATCGATATTCTTGACCAGGTACTCGAGATTGAACAGGCCCACCGCGCAGTTGAACAGCACCTTCTTTCCCCGGCGCTCCGCGCGCTCGATCTCCCCCCAGGCTATGGCCGGTCCGATCTCCGCGGTATTGAAGCGGCCTTCCTGGTCGACCACCAGGATGCCTCCCTTCACGTCCACCGGGGTCTTGAAGGAAAACTCAAAGGCCGCCTGTTTGCGGGTAAGCGCGAACAGGGCCAAGGAGATGGGATCGGGGGTAAACCCCAGGTTGTCCACATTTCCCAGATAGGCGTACCGTATGCCGCGGTTATACAAATCCCGGTAGATGTCCTTCAACACATAGAAATTCTGCCCGTGCCCGCCCGGCATGGGCAGGGTGTTCCCGGGTTTGCCGTGGGCCCCGGCGAACACCTCCTTTTTTTCACCCTTGGCGCTGTGGGTGTAGGCGGCAAGCAGGGGCTGGACACCCGTTTCCATCTCATAGACCCGAATGCCCGTTTCCCTGATTAGGTCCTTCAACAAGGGGCTTCCACCGTATTTTTTATACACGGACCGGATCTGGCGGTCGTTCAGCACGCTTGTCATCTGAAACATGGGCAGAAGCAGGTCACTTTTTACATGGGCCGTAAGCTCATACTGCAGCGCCTTGATCAGGGCCGCGCGCATCTTCAGCTCCAGGAAACTGGGACCTTCCTTGCCGTTGGGCTGTAAAAACGCCGGTGTAATACCCTTGGCCTTGCCCCTGCATACACGCGCCAGGCGGTTGAACTCGGGTTTGTATAAGCCGAAAAGCTGCTCATTAAAGGTTTTATTTTTTTTATAATCGATATAACTGCTGGCCGAACCGCCGTTCAAGATGCCGTAGGCGGTAAGGGGAAGTAAAAACAACCCCAGCTCGTACAGCCCGTGCCGGTTCAAGGTTATTTTTCCGCCGTGAACCCTGCCGAATGTGTCAGGATCGTAGGGGAGGCCCAGTTCCTGAAAAAGCTGCGCGACCTTTTTTACATCCGCGGTGTACGTGATATCACGGATCATATTAATGATTTTTACGCCGTCCACCTTGGGAATGGATTTCACCCTGATGGGTTTCTGGTTTTTAAACGAACCCTTATTATACTTTTCCAGGATCCGCATAGTCAGCCCGACATCGATCTGCTGGGTCTTCATATTTAGCTTTATATGCCCGGGCAATGAGTAATTGTTTGAATTATCCGCCATCCGTTCCTTCCTTCACGATCTTATTATAATCTAATCACGGGCGTTTTAAAAGTTAAGAACAGTTATATCTTCAGTAATTCTCATGCGGATTATTTTATATTGGCAAGAATTGACTTAATATGGCCCAACCGGTAAGATGCATTCCATGGGTGATTATGATTTTACAAAGACCGAACAAAAATGGCAGCGGTACTGGGAAGAACACAAGACCTTCAAGGTAGGCGAAGACCCCTCGGTTCCGGCGGAGAAACGCATGTACGTGCTGGACATGTTCCCCTACCCCTCCTCGGCCGGTCTGCACGTGGGGCATCCCGAGGGCTACACGGCCACGGACATCTTCAGCAGGTTTATGCGCATGCGGGGCCATCATATCCTGCATCCCATGGGCTATGACTCGTTCGGCCTGCCCGCGGAGAACTACGCCATCAAGACGGGGACGCATCCGCGGGTTTCCACGGAGAAAAGTATCGCCCGCTTTGATGAGCAGATCAAGTCGCTTGGCTTTTCCTATGACTGGGACCGAAAGGTTTCCACTCATGAGCCGTCCTACTACAAATGGACCCAATGGATATTCTTAAAACTATTCGAACAGGGTCTGGCTTATGAGGCCGAAGCCCCCATCAATTTTTGTCCCTCCTGCAAAACGGGCCTGGCCAATGAAGAGGTGAAGAACGGACTCTGCGAGCGCTGCCACAGTAAGGTGGAAAGAAAAAACCTGCGCCAGTGGTACCTGAAGATCACCGCCTATGCCGACCGGCTGCTGGTCGACCTGGACAAGCTTGACTGGCCGGAATCAATCAAAATCATGCAGCGTAACTGGATCGGCCGGAGTGAAGGGGCGAACGTGACCTTCACCCTGGAAAAAGGACAGGGGTCGATCGAAGTGTATACCACGCGCCCGGACACACTGTTCGGCGCCACCTACATGGTCCTGGCGCCGGAACATCCCCTGGTGGAAAAGATCACCACCCCGCAGCATAATAAAGCGGTAAAAGATTATATCAGTGATGCCAACAGCAAATCCGATCTCGAGCGTACCGAGCTGGCCAAGGAAAAGACCGGCGTGTTTACCGGCGCCTACGCGATCAATCCGGTGAACGGCGATAATATTCCGGTGTGGATCTCCGACTACATTTTAATGTCATACGGTACGGGGGCCATCATGGCGGTCCCGGCCCACGATGAGCGCGACTTTGAGTTCGCCAAAAAATTCGAACTGCCGATTATCCGGGTGGTGGCCCGCGATCAAAAGAGCGCGGCCGGCGGTCAGACGGAAACACTCGCCAAAGCCTTCGTGGGCGAGGGAATCGCCGTCAACTCGGGTGAGTTTAACGGGCTTTCCACTACGGAGTTCAAAAAGAAAATCACGGCCTGGCTGGAACAGCGCGGGCAGGGGAAGTTCGCCGTTAATTACAGGCTGCGTGACTGGCTTTTCTCCCGGCAGCGCTACTGGGGGGAACCCATACCCTTACTGCACTGCCCGGCCTGCGGCATCGTGGCCGTGCCCTACGAGGAGCTGCCCCTGGAGCTACCCGAGGTGGAAAGTTACGCGCCCACCGGCACCGGCGAATCGCCTTTGGCCGCCATAAAAGAGTGGGTGAACGCCCCGTGTCCAAAATGCGGCGGCCCGGCCAAACGCGAGACCAATACCATGCCCAACTGGGCGGGATCATGCTGGTACTACCTGCGTTACCTGGACCCATGCAACGACAAAGAGTTCGCCGCCAAAGACAAGATCGATTACTGGATGCCGGTCGACCTCTACGTGGGGGGAGCCGAGCACGCGGTACTGCACCTGCTGTACGCCCGCTTCTGGCACAAGGTGCTGTTCGACCTGGGCTATGTAAATACGGACGAGCCTTTCATGCGCCTGGTAAACCAGGGCATGATCCTGGGTGAGGGCGGGGTGAAGATGTCCAAATCCCTGGGCAACGTGATCAACCCGGACGAGATCATCGCCGAATACGGCGCGGACTCCATGCGCCTGTACGAGATGTTCATGGGTCCGCTGGAGGTTTCCAAGCCCTGGTCCACCAAGGGCATCGTAGGGATCAAGCGCTTCATAGAGCGGATCTGGCGTGTTTCGGAGCTTCCGGCAAGCGGCAAGCCCGCCCCTGAAGAGCTTCTGCGCCTGCTGCACAAAACCGTGAAGAAGGTTACCCAGGACACGCAGGGGCTGGCCTTCAACACGGCCATCTCCCAGATGATGATTTTTGTGAGCGAATGCCTGAAGCAGGATAACCTCTATATCGAGTTATGGAAGACCTTTATCCTTGTGCTCTCGCCCTACGCCCCGCACCTGGCCGAGGAACTGTGGGAAAAATGCGGGGAGAAACCCTCGGTCTGCCTCCGGCCCTGGCCCACCTGGCGCGAGGAGCTGACCATCGACGACGTGGTGGAGGTGGTCTGCCAGATCAACGGCAAGGTACGCGCACGCCTGCAGGTCAGCCGGGGATTAAGCAGAAAGGAGCTGCAGGACCTGGCCCTGAAGGAAAAAAGGATCGCCGAGCTTACGGCCTCCGGGGAAATCATAAAGATCATCGTGGTGCCGGACAAGCTTGTAAACATTGTTCTCAAGGGCTGACCACTACGCAATCGTCTTCCGAAAGATAGAAATCAAAGCGGGCGGTTCCGTCCGCAGCAAACAACCTGTGAAATCCGTAGCTTACGGTCTCAAGCCCGAGCCTGGATCCCGGCTCGTTATGATGGGTGCGCGCGAACGGGCTTTCCATGAACCAGCTCCCCCCGGGAACGTCCAGGGCAACATCGCGGGCAGGCAGACATTTTACATCGTAGTAGGTAAAATCATGGGCCGCGACCTGTTCCGCGATCAAGTTTATGTCGATTGTCCAGGGGTCCTCCGGCGCCTTTTCCCCAATAACCTCCTGCAGGCGCGCGGAATTAAAACAGGACAGGTCGACCCCCTGTCGCCACAGACGCTCGAACACGGCCGCGGTTACCCCGGCCTCCCAGGTGAGTACAAGCCTTTGCCTGTTTCCGGACGCCAGGTGCAGCGGAAACACGGCCCCGGCCGGCGGCAGGCGGATCTCCCACCCGGCGATAACCGGATAGGCCAGCACAAACGAATTATACTGTTTGAAAAGACGCACATGAACCGTGTTCCCATCAGCCGTCGCGTACACGCTGACAAGACCCCCGTCAGCACCGGGATACACCAGCTTGTACTCTCGTATCTCAAACGCGGCGGCCCAATGGTCGGGGAGAGGCGGCAGTTCCAGGGTGATGCCCAAACACGGATCAAGCAACGCGCAGCCAGGAAAAAGCACAAAGGCCCAGATCCGGAGTGTTACATATAGTATTCTCATCATACTATATATTACAGCCGGTTATTATTTTTTGCTTTTAATCTGCGCCGTATAAATGGCGCGGATTTCATTTAATATATCTATATACTCGCTGCTGCGGTAGTCAGGGTAGGTCCACTCCAGGGCGCGAAACGTCCCGTGTTCGTACATAAGGGTGATCTCGCCGTAGATCCCCTCAGCCAGCGGAACGCGGTGCGAGCTGTCCTTGGTGCTGGCCAGGATAAAACGGCTCTGGCACAGCAGGCCCGGGTCAAGATTGGTCCTGCGCCTGCCCTGCAGGGCCAGCTTTTGCTCAATACGGTTGGTCTCAAGCTTCACGGCCGCCAGGGTATCGGGCGCCACAAGCTCCTTAAAGGACACAAAAAGCTTCTTTAAAGGCGCGCCCATCTCCTTTTCATAGTACGAGGTAAAGGTAAAATCCAGAAACCCGCTTTTATAATCAATCGGGCCGAAACCGCCGGTCAACAATTGCAAAAGGGGTTCCGAAAGGGCGACATCACCAATGAGAATACCCGTTACCAATTTTTCCGGCAAAAAATTATTAATATTTCCCATATCAGAAAACTTGCGTTGTAAGAATAATTATTTTGACATATAATATACTAATATGGATAATGTGTTAACATATATCGATCAGGTCGAAGAGCTTATCCAGAAAAAACGGGAAAATCTTGACCAAAAAGGTTTAAATCAGATCAGGGAGGGGTTTCAGGCCTACCAGACCCTGTTTGAAAATATTTACAACATTCTCCTGCGCAAGGGAATCATCCAGGAAGATCCCTACAAATACGATGAAAAAATATCCGAGGTGAGCGCCCCGGATGACGAAGCGTTCCTGGACACCGAAAAACAGAATAAAATGAGCCAACGGCTTGCCCATTACCATACACAACTGGAGTTCCTGAACAACTACTACCAGTTCAGCCTCGAATTCCTGACCCTGGGCAGGCTCAAACGGATCGTAAAACTGTTAAAATACTGCAACAGGGTGGGCAGGATACCCAGCTCGTCGAGCATCAAGGGACGCAGATCGTTCGATAGCACGTCCGTGCGTTGGATGATCTCGTCAATCACCAGGCGCATTTCGTCGAACCGGGCGCTCAAGGTGTCGGCGGGAAGACGCTTGTTCATGGTCAGCATCACCTTTAGCCCGGTCAAGAGATCAGCGATGGTTCCATTGAGTTCAGAAACGATATGACGGCGTTCGTTTTCCTGTAAGGCAA
>CAZWYY010000070.1:0-15113 GCA_964638895.1 uncultured Spirochaetaceae bacterium
AAGCCGCTGCCGGCCGGCGCCGCGTGGAAAGTATCTCCGGGGGTGATGTTGTGCGTAAAATACCCCGGTTTTTTACCGGCAATCGTCCGCCGGGCCGTCGGTGTTTTCCCGTTATTTGCTATAAAATTAGCACTATATGTTGACAAAGCAAAGCATATTAATTAAGTTCGCATAAGAAAAATGCAATCAAAAACGAGGAGGGAAGATGTTCAAAAATCATGTCAGTAAAGCATTTCAGTTGACGGGGCTGTTGCTTTTTTTTGCGGTCCTGATTGCTCCGGTGCACGCCGAGGCTCCCTTAATTCCGTTAAAAGATTTTTTCAGGAATCCCGAGAAAGCAAACTTCAGTCTTTCACCGAACGGCGAATACCTGGCCTTTATGATGCCGTGGAAAAATCGCATGAATGTTCATGTGCAAAAGATCGGAAACGATACAATCACACGGATTACGGATGCTTCAGAGAGGGATATTATGGGTTATTTCTGGGCGAATGACGACAGGATCGTGTATATAAAAGACAAGGGCGGAGATGAAAACTTCAGGCTCTACGCGGTAAACAAAAACGGCGGCGATCCGAAAGATCTTACCCCGTTTGAAGAGGTGAAGGTTCAGGTCATTGATATTCTGAAAGATAATGAAAAAGAAATGATCATCTCCATGAACAGGCGGAATCCTCAAATATTCGATGTGTACAGGTTAAATATCATCACAGGTAAGATGGATATGATCGCGGAAAATCCCGGCAATATAACCGGATGGATGACCGATCATGAGGGACGCCTCAGGTTGGCCATAACCACCGATGGGGTAAATACGGGCATACTGTACAGGAAAAAGGAAACCGATCCGTTTACAACCGTTATCACGACCAACTTCAAAAACACCTTCACGCCGGTTGTGTTTACCTATGACAATAAAAACCTGTACGCGCTTTCAGACCTGGGGCGCGACAAGCTTGCCGCCGTGGTTTATGACCTCGAACATAAGAGGGAACTGAAGGTTCTGTATGAGCATCCCGAAGTTGACCTTGACAATATTGCGGTATCGGATAAGAAAAGGAAGGTAACGTGCGTGACCTTTATCACGGAAAAAAGAAATTATTACTTTTTTGATGAAGACAGAAAAAAGCTGCAGCGTGGACTGGAGGAAAGGCTTCCCGGGTATGAGGTGATGATTGCAAGTATAAACAGGAATGAAGACAAGGTCCTGGTAAGGACATACAGCGATAAATCACGGGGCGCATGCTATTTTTATAATATAAAAACAAAGGAATTCAGGAAACTCTTCGATATAAGCCCCTGGTTAAACGAAAAAGACCTTGCCGATCAGAAGCCGATCAAGTATACATCCGGAGACGGGTTGATAATAAAAGGGTATTTAACATTACCGCAAGGCGTGGAGGCAAAGAATCTTCCGGTTGTCATATTTCCGCACGGCGGGCCCTGGCTCAGGGATACCTGGGGGTTTAACCCTGAGGTACAATTTCTGGCCAACCGCGGATACGCGGTGCTGCAGATGAACTTCAGGGGATCGGTTGGTTACGGGAAAAGCTTTTGGGAGAAGGGTTTTAAGGAATGGGGAAGGAAAATGCAGGACGATATAACCGACGGCGTGAAATGGCTTATCGCGCGGGGAATCGCGGACCCGAAAAGAATCGGCATCTACGGCGGTTCGTACGGAGGATACGCCGTTCTTGCCGGGCTGGCTTTTACCCCTGAACTATATACCTGCGGCGTTGAGTGTGCGGGAATTCCAAATCTTATAACCCTTCAGCTTTCCATGCCCCCTTACTGGAAACCCTATCTGGAAATGCTGTATGAGATGGTCGGTGATCCCGAAAAGGACAAGGAACTTTTAACATCCACTTCACCCATCTTCCATGTTGATAAGATTAAAGCGCCCCTGTTGATTGCGCAGGGAGCGAATGATCCACGTGTTCCCAAAGCCGAAACCGACCAAATGATTGAGGCCCTGAAAAAGGGTGGTGTTGATGTTACCTATATCGTCAAGGAAAATGAAGGGCATGGGTTTTATAATGAAGAAAACCGCTTTGAGTTTTTCAGGGCCGCGGAAAAATTTCTAGGGAAGTACCTATGCGGCAGGGTGGAACAGAATAATTAATGTATGCGGAAAAAGAGGCGGCGCTCCTGCTCCAAAACAGAGAAGCGCCGACCTCAGACTTCTATTGTATCAATAATATCGCCGTTCCGTAACCTTCCAATGTCATGGTCAGCGATCCGCCGCCCGCGTACGATACGGCAGAGTCGGTGATAAGGTCCGTAAGACTATTAATAGCTCCTAACTCGGGAATGGTCAGGGAAAGGGTTACCGTCTTGCTCGTGTCGCTGAAGTTTGCCACAGTAATCAGCCTGTTTACGCCGCTGACGGAAAGCGACGAGTAAATAGCGGGGTTATCGTTCGTAATCCAGTGTTGCAGTAGATCGTTCGTAAGATATTGTTTTCTGATATTACCGATTTTAGGAAAATATTCGTACAGCGGACACGTGTAGTCCCACACAACCGGATCAAGCTGCGACCAGGGAACGGTCGGATCGCCGGGCGTGAAACCCACCTCGCCGCCGCCGAAGAACATGGGATATCCCCTGCTCATCATCACCACGGTGTGCGCCACTTTTGAGCCGCCGATGCCCCATTCGGTGACGGCGCGCGTCATATCGTGGTTTTCGGCGAAACGCAACGGAAGCCCCGCGCCGGCTATGGGCCTTGCCAGGTAATCGTGCAGCTCCGCCAAACTCATGGTTCCGGCAAACACCTTGTTCAAAGAGTTCGCGGTTGATTCCGACCAGTCCCAGCCGCGGATGTCCCAGTCGTACGCGCTGTCATACCCATTGTCGAAAAAGCGCGCTTCGTTGACGTATCCTTCGGCCAGCATGAATATACTCGGTTTTATGGTTTCCAACTTGGATATCAGTTGGCCGCTTACGCCCGGATGCCTGTCTTCCAGCAGCATGGCCACGTCCACGCGATAGCCGTCTATGTCCAGTTTATATACCCAGTACTCGGCCACGTCAAACATGTACTGCTTTGCATTCGGATTGTTGAAATTAATATTCGCCAGCTCAGTCTCATTGTTGGGCCGGTCAAAATCCGAGGCCCCGGGTTCGCCGTCCCAGATAAACCAGTTCGCGTAGGGAGAGCCGCTTCCCTTTTCCACCACGTCCCGGAAAAACGGGTGCTTGATCCACACATGATTGATGACCAGGTCCATGATCACCAGCATGTCCCTTTTGTGCGCCTCATACACCAGTTTTTTCATGTCGTTCAACGTTCCCAGCTTGTAACTGATTTTATAATAGTCATAGGTCCAGTACCCGCCGCCTTCGCCTTCAAGCACGGGATTCAGCCAGATGCAGTTGACGCCGAGCCGTTTGATTTGGTCAAGCCGGGAGATGATTCCCTTAAGGCAGTTGCCGTCCGGCCAGGAGCCATTGTAGGTGGGCGTATGGATTTCGTATAAGATGAGATTGGAGCGGTCCACGTTGGGCGTAACCGTCGGATAATCTTTTTCCTCTTCCTCTTTGGATATTTTTTTTAGCACAATATCGTCGATATAAATGGTGCCCGCGCCGTTTCCGCCGATGAAAAACTCAAGGTCCGTATCGGCATCGTCATCGTACACCATGAAGAAGGTGTAACTGTAATCCGCCGAAGTGGTTGCAAGATCGCTCGCATTGACCGCCGAATAAGGCGTCCAGGGATCATGTCCCAGTTGGACCACCGATGTCACAAGACGCACGGAATCCGAGCGCGCCCTAAAGCTGAGGGTATAGGCCTTGCCGGCCTCGATTGTAAAGCCGCTTTGTCCGAAACCGATGCTCCATTGGTTGGGGCCTGGAGCTGAGATATCGATCTTTAACTCCCCGTTTTCCGCGTTCATGACGGCCACGCCGCCGTCATGATACCAGAGTGACCAGCCCGAAGTGTCGATGGTGAAATCACCGTTTTGCAGCAGATTGGACTCCGGCGGCTTTTCAGGGGGTGAACCCGGCAGGCTGCAGCCGAAAAATAATAGGATTGCCAAAAGGATCAGAAAATAATACAGATTTCTTCTTTGCATGGTACCTCCCCAATTAGTGTTTTGCCTTTAATAACGAAGTGAAAGCTAAGTTTTTGCGTTTTTTTGGAAAATTGTATGATGAACCGGATACCAATTGGAATATCATTTGATCAATATTCCGGAAAAACACTTCTCATCAATGCGGTTTCTTTTTTTACGCGATAAAAAAGAATAATCAATAATAAAATAAATAACATCGGGGTGCTGTAAAAAGATTTGGCGATAAGCCCGATTCCTATCATCTCCGGAATTACGTTTAAAAAATAGTTAGGATGCTTGAAATATTTATAAATCCCTTTGACCTTCAATACATGCTTTGAGGCAATGAGTACTTTCATAGACCAGAATCCACCCAACCCACTTATCACAAGTACGAGTATGAACATTGAAAATATATATAGTACTAGTCCTGTTATTGTTATTACATCGAATTGGGTCTTTTGAATATACAATACTTCGAATATGGAAGTAACATATATCGCAACACAGGTTGCTATCAGCAGAATTGAATTCAGCGTTAAAAATTCCTTAGCGCCTTCTCTTTTTAATTTAATCTCTTGTATAATGGAATAAATAATGGATATCGTTCTTATAAATGAAGCAGCTCCCAGAATGGAAACAATTATATACATATGGCACCTCCTCTGATATTATGTAACAAGTAAAAAAAGCAGCATACATACCAGGCTATTGCTGTACAGGTGATGCTCCCGGTTCATTTTCAATATAAAATCCCCGTTTTGCCAGTTCATATTTGGCTGAAGCGGAAAGCCCGGTTTTGATGCTTGCGGCATGTAAAAAAGCGATTTCAGCCTCATCCTGTATACCGGCGGTTTCATAGCACTTCCCCGCATTGATATAATACGGAACGAGTGCCTTGACATTTTCAGGATCGCTTTGTTTTAACAGTTCCGCTATATACAAGAAATCTTTTGCCGCCTGTTTGTTTTTCATGAACACATTTTCGGGAATCGACATATACGTATTGGCCCTGGCATTATATACTTCTATCTTTTCATCAATAGTCTCTGCCAGCGTGACCGCCCTATCCAGATATTGAAACGCCTCATTTACATATTTCATCGCCATAAAAATAGAATCCGCGTCCCCTCCCTTCATGGCCGATATGGAACCCTTATAGGCGTTCGCGATGGCGTTATCCGGATCGCTTTCCAGAATACCGTCAAACAGGGCCTCGGCGTCTTGTATACGGTCGACCTGAAAATACGCTATGGCGAGGTTCATGGTATTGCCCGATTTTTTTATGTGCTCGAGATGATTCAGCGCTTCCCTTGACGCGTTATCCTCTTCCTCCTGTGCCAGCTTTTTATACTTTTTCATTAACTCTGCATCGATTTCAACTGCGCCTTTTTCATAAAAATCATACGTCACTTCCAGGGGATACAGTTCGGCATACTGATATGTATCTTCGTTATAAGACGACAATAACGTTTTTTGATCCATGCCTTCCGGCGGGATATAATCAAAAACTCTGGGCGTAATCTTGGACGCGGCGCCGCCGCCATTGCGCACGCCCGCCTTGGATTTTACCAACATGAAGTTCCCGCCGGCGAATTGATCATAGGCGCCGACAAGCAGATAGTGATACGTGGTTCTGCCGTCAAGCACCCTTTTAATGCTTTTGTCACGCAAAGGAACCCTGATAAAAACGGTCTTCCGATCCAAAACGGTAATTATTTTTACCGTCTCATCGATCACTCCGTCATATGATATGATTCGTCCCCACTCATGAAATCCGTCAACCTGTACCATAAAGTCCCAGGGATGATTTTCATCGAACCTGACAAGCTCACATCGCCCGAACGCCGATTCGGTGGAACCGCCCTTTTTCCCGTCGATGTCGATATAGAGGTGGATAACCGGATGGGAAAACCCGTGCACCCCCCCCAGCTCGTTATTAATATCCGCAAAGGTAAAAGCGAACTGCCAGAAATCCCTTTCCGCAAAGGAGGTGTCATTGGTCAAAGGCCGGTATACGACAAACTTGATGATATCCAGATATCCCCGGCCATGGGTATAGGCCGCGTGCCTGGGATACGTTAGCCCCCCCTCGCCGTAATCATCCCCGATGTCGTCGGTAAAATGCGCGATCTCCTCTCCGCCTTTAGAGCGCGGATCAATACGCAGCTGCAGGACCGTATCGATATTCTTGACAATCAAATCCATATTAAGTACTGCCTGGGGGATAAGCAAAGCCGTGACGGCCGCCCACAAACCCGTAAAAATATATAGTATTCCTTTCACCATACACTCCTTTAATTCAGGGTAAAAGATCCGTTTACTATAAGATGTAATAATCGTACTATTGTGCCCCGTGCAAAAACACTCATAATTATCATGCTGACGCTATACGCGCTGAATAAAAATAAGGCCTTGGGTGAAAGTATTTCAGACAGGGTGGTTAATACCTTCCTCAGCAGTTGAGAGAAAACGCCCCTCCTGCCTGAAAGTTTTTGTAGTACTCGCTCTAATGAAAATGATTTGGGTTTTTTGCACAGGCTGAAACCGTATGCTATGGCGCCGTGCGGGCAGGCCTGGATGCACTCCCCGCATTTGGTACAGGTAATATGAGGCCTGCCCGTTTCATCCTTGATTATCCGCTCGGACAAAGATAAGGTCGGGCAGCGGGACACGCATTTCATACACTTCTTGCATTTGTGTGTATTGATCCTGATTTTATACAGACTGAGTTTGTCCGCCAACGACTGGAATGCCCCGAAAGGACAAAAGGCCGTACACTGGAACCGTTTTTTTGTCAGCAGCGGAAGCACAATAACCAGTCCGAAAAAGGCCAGGACCATAAATATAAATGCGAAAAACGACGGCAGACCGCTTACCTGAATATATTCGGTGATTATCTTGAACGGACAGAACCATACGCAGTACACAACCGAAAGTGTCATCGCGGTTGCCAGTACGACAAATGTTAATACCGCAAAATTAGCTTAGCGAATTTTATTGTTTGCCGGATCTATTTTTATAACGGGCTTTTTTAATATTCTGGATATCCCGTCATCCCAGGCCCCGAAAAAACAAACCCAGCTGCACCACCCGCGGCCGATGGTTACCGTCGCGATGAACCATAAAATGAGTACCGCATATATGGTCGCGCCCACTCCCGTAAGCCTGGCGGAAAAGATGACCGTTTTTGTCAGCGCATAGGGAATAATCACAAAAGGTATAACAATCGGACAGAAGCTGGCCTGGTTGTTAAAAAGAGCTTCATCCGTAAGATACATATGGCCTATTGTCTCATACATACCCGCGATAAACGCGGGAAAAAACAGTAACGCACCGGTTCCAAAAAAGATAAGCCTGTATTTGGCGATATTTCCCGTGTATAATACCAGGAAAAAGGTAAGAATAATGAAAAAGAACATTACCCAGCCGGCAATACTCTCCAACCCCGTATAACCGGCGATATGAAAAAATTGTACATTAAAGGCCATGAAAACAGTTAAAATAAGAACGGTCGGCAGTGAAAGCCTGTTTTTGTGATCTACTCCCAGTATGTTATTCAATCTTTCCATAACTCATCCTCTCTGATATTAATGTGTTGATAAAATTCCCAGAACAAAGACAAAATAGAATCCCATCAGCAAAAGCACCATCCTGGCGACCATTTGTATCATCCCGCTGATCTTCTTTATAAGCTGAACGCCGAAAAGAGGAACAAAGAAAACGGATGTGCCGAGAAAAAACGCAAAGAAATAAAGCACACCTCCTATGGCCTGGCCCGATCCGAACGCCCTGATCGCCGCCGCGAAGAACGGCGGACAGAAATTCAAACCGGTAAGCAGTCCAAAGAGCAGAGCGCCGCCTTCGGGCCGGTAGATTTTTTTAAATATGTTACACAGCCTCAATTTCGGAAAATTATACAGCAGGCCCGTAGCCAACAGCAGCAGGCCGATCACGATATAACCGATGGCGGCGCAATTTCTCTGCATTTCCGGATCAAGATAGCCCAACGAAAGGGCGCCGGCGGCCCCCAGTACGGCCCCAAAGGCCAGGTACCCGGCAAGCCTCCCCAGCATAAACAACAGCACATTCCGCATATTCTGCTTATTGCTCAGGCTTTCGGAAAACAGGAAGGGCAAGACCACCGGGGCGCAGGCCATAATGCAATACGTGCCCGACGATAATCCAAGCAAAAATGCCTCGGCAAACATTTATTCCTCCCATTCCGCCAACAAGGCTTCCGCTTGTTTTGCTATATCCGAATGCGGACATTCGCGTATGGACTGCTCCAAACTTCCCAGTGCGTCCTCTATTCTTCCGTCAAAAATGGCGATTTTTGCCTGATAAAGCCTGAAAACGGCCTTTTGACGAGCGTTAAAGGAGTTGTAACGGCTTTCCAGTACGGAAAGATCCTGTTTTGCCATGTCCATTCTATTCAGGGGAGAAGCCTCGCTCAGGGCCACGGAATTAACCAATCTTAAAAACCGCAGATCCGACAGATCGGGGGCGTGTCCGACCGCTTCATCTATAAAATTAATACCTTTTTCAAGAAGCGCCGTGGCTTTGAAAATATCACCCTCATCCGCGTATATACCCGCCTGTAAGGTAAGAGCGCTTCCGTAATAAGCCAGAGCAAGCGGCGCTTTTGAGTTATTATAGGCGGCCTCAAGGCATCGCAGCGCTTTGTCGATATATTTTTCAGGATTAAGCCGTGTTAAGTTATGATAGACAATACCCACATAGAGATCCACATCTTTATTGGTTTTCGTTATTTCCCGGATAAGCGTTTGTGCCTCAGCCTCATTATATTCGCCCTGTACCCTGGACAGCAGATCTTCCGCGAAACCGGAGCCTGAAACCAAAATAACAAGTAATACCAGATGTAATGCTTTCATAATACCTCCATACATATAATTTAAAATCCCCCCGTTACGGCAAAAACAAAGCGGCCGCTGCCTTCCCTGTTCCAGCCGTAGGAGAAGGAAAAATAGGCGAACACCGGGTTATTAAAAATAAGACGCAGGCCCAGACCGTATGCGTCTTTTAAACCGCTTTCAAACAGACGGTTTTCAAAATCCTCTATGAATCCCAGATCGGTGTAGATGAATCCGGCCATCTCGATATTAAACATGGGGGGTATCAGGAATTCATAAACAATAAAACGGTACTCAATATTTACAAGAACGAATTTCTCTCCCGTCAGTGATTCATCGGTATATCCCGAGCGTATGCCGCGATCGGCCGTATGCGCCAGATCAAAGTCATAGCGCCGCGGCAGCTCCGACCAAGAACCGCCGCCTGAAAGCTGCAGATTAACCGAGTGGCCGGGCACAAGAAACCAGTTTGCGCTTGCCCTTGCTGAAAATGAAAAGAGCACGTCCTCACTTATATGGAGGAAAATTATATTGGGGAATACGCCGAACTGAACGGCGGACGGCGTTTCAATGCCGCCGATAATGATCCTGCCTCTTAACTTTGGTCGTAACACGGAATCCAGAACATCCGCTTGAGAGTCGTCATCGGGGAAAGTTATATAGTTGCCTTCAACAGATAATCCTAAAATCCAGTCGGGATGAAAGCGTAAACCTATCGTACCCGAAAGCGTCAGCATATGGTAAAAATTATTTTCCGATATTCCCAATCCGGGATTTTTATAATAAACTCCGCCGCCCAGAATGATATTTGTACCCGCAAAGGCCTCATCGATATACTCCGCGCCATCCATGTTATATCCCGCATACAGTCTGAAGCGCTTTTTCTTTCCCCAGAGATTATCCACACCGAACACGGCATAGAGATTATCGCCGCCGAACCGGTACAAAAATCCTTCTCTGAGTTTAATCAGAATGGTCCGCCTGTTTTGGTATCTGCGGGGCGGAACAATATCTACGCTTATATTGTAGAAATAACCGCAATCAAAGAGCCTTGTTTCTGTAGTCTTTACCTCTCTTTCCAAGACTGCCACAGCTAACCGGTCGCCGGGGGCAAGGCATACAAAGCTGATAATGGTGGCCGGTGAAGTAAATCCCCGTTCGTCTTTATCAGGAATATCTTCTTTAATGTCCCATATATACGTGGAGTCATCAATTACGATTCTTATTCTGCTGATTGTAACTATATCCCCGGGATCGGCAAAAATAAGAGTCCCTTTAAACAGAAGGAGCGTAATTATAAAAAAATTTTTCTTCACCATAAAACGACCTATAAAAAATCTAAGAAACAAATATACCTTTTTATGCAAAAATCCAATCGTATCTTTGTATGATTTTTATGAATTTGTTTGAGCAAGCGGTCTCATACATTTGTATGAGACCGCAATTTTAAATTTGTTCCATGTCATAGCTATCCAAACGGAAAAATGCTTTTAATTTTAAAAAAATATGATCGAACAAATTTAAAATTGCTTGTCGGAGCATACATATTGAGGCAATTCTCATTTCGAACGATTATAGTTTAAGGCCTCTATAGCATTAGCTTTCTCTAACACTACCAAATTGTTCAAAATGAGAATTGCTGGTATGATTGTGGGAATTAAGAATTAAATATATGGAACTATTGTTTTTTTTTCAGCAAACGAATCAATTCAACCTTATTATTTACATTTGTCTTTTGATATATGCTGTAAACATGGGTTCGTACAGTGGTCAGAGATATGAAAAGCTTATTTCCGATTTCCTTATAGGTCTTACCTTTTATTAATTCACTTATGACGTCTTTCTCGCGCGCGGAAATATGATATCCATCAATAAAATCCTGTCCTATTTCATAATCACCGGTTTCCTTTTTTAATTTTTTGAAAAAATCTATAATGAGCATAAGATTCAAAAATAAATAAAATCCGGGAAGCGTATAATATCCTTTTGGTATAAACTGTTTTATAAAGTCTATGCTGTCATAGAAAAAATCCAAAGTTATAAAGCAGGGCATTGCTAATAGACAGATAACGGCTACAATCTTCATATTCAGATCGGATTTGATGAGTGAGATTTTCAGTTTTTTTCCAAAAAGCATTATAAACATGGAATAGATAACAGATAAACACAAAAAAACCATAACAAACTCGGTAACATTATTAAATAAATCAATAAACTGCGCGAGTATGGTAAATATAGATAATAGTATTGCTGTGAAAGCAAACAGTTTGTTAAAGATCCCGGAAAAAGAGACTTTCAGCGCCGCATGGGTAAACTTCGGAAGGGTGTATATAAACAGACAGGCACTCATGTTTGCGGAAAAACCCGCCAGATCATAAAGCAGTCTGTTCTCTTTTCCGCTATACTCCATGATTGTAAGTGAAATAATAATCAAGATAAAGGATATCAGGAAAATAATAAGCAGTTTGATAGAATAATCCCTGTGCTTTATATAGGATGAAATATATAAAAACAAACAGGATAAGCCGGCCGAATAAGAGATCCCCCAATAAAAATACCGAAATATATTCAAAATGTTATCCTAAAAATTTATTATACCACACTATGTGTTCAACAGGGATGTCAAGCCTTTTTGCGGGCCTACTCAAACAGCCGCCTCACCGGACTGTCCGCCTTGATCAACTGTTTTATCTCTTTAAAAGACAGGAAGATATCGCTGGGGCCGTAGGCATACGGCCTGATCTCGTAAATATTGTAATAGAAGCCGATGCCGTCCGGCGTCACGTAGAAAGTGTCTCCAGGGGTGATGTTGTCCGTAAAATACCCATAGTCTTCCAGGTTGCCGTCTGTGGGAACCTGATCGGTCTGCCGTACGCGCGCGTCTAAAAGCCTGCCTATCTCCCGTTTGTACCCGGGTACGAAAATATCATCAAGACTCAAAGTTTTCCCGGTTTCCAGGTCAATGCTGGAAAAATCATCGCCGAACAGCCCGTGAGCGCCCCCGGTATAGGAATAATAGTAAAACCGGAGGGTTATGATATTCTTATCATTGCACAGAAGCGATACGCCGTAGGTATGCTGCCACATGAACATCCATTCGGAATCCGGGTCAAAAATATCTCGGTTTTCCTCCCGGTAATCGTCCACCAGGCCGTCGCTTATACTTTGCAGGATTTTTTCAGGGTCTCCTGTTTTACCGGCGAACAGCAGTGCCTGCAGCCGGGCCAGGACCCGTGGGTCTCCGTACTTCACGGGATAAAGATAGAAAAGGTTGATCTCGATTTTGGGGGTTACACCGTCCCGGAACAACGGCGCCGCGTGCGTAAGCTCATAGGTTTTGAAGGCCACGGAATACGCGCCGTACTCCTCTCTCGCGCTGAAGGGTAGGTTCTTTTTTTTATCCGCGCTCTGCCAGGTGCCCGTCATATCCGCCCCGCGCAGGGAGGTCACGGTAAACGATCCCGTTTCCTTACCGTCACGGGTTGTCTCTTTGAGTTGATATTTCCCGTCCTTGTCCACGGAACCTTCCAGCATGAGGGGGATGTTCCGGCCGAAATAATAATAATAACCGCTTAAGGTGTTATCGTGTTTTATCAGGTGCATGGTAATCTTATATTTGTCGCCGATCAGTCCCTCAAAGCGTTTGTAAAAGGACCCCGCCGGTGCTACCGGCGCTTTCCCTGTGTCCGCGTTGACGGGCAGGGAAAGCGCCCCACTCACGGTGAGTATACATAATGCCGTTGATAGTTTAAAAAACAGGTTGTTTTTTTTCATTCAGTAAAACCTTTCTTTTTTTGATCCGCGTAGTATAATTATATATCAGATTTTTGGTGTTTTTCAATTCATTAGAACGCTTATTTAGCGGATGCGGCCCCGCTCCGCCGTGTTCCTTCCCGTTGTTTCAACAAGATCACAGATAAATCCGACGACCTGACCTCAGTTTATCCGGGCGTATCCATTCGCTGGAAGGGTATTCGTTCGATACGCGGAGCTTTTATTATAGAGAAATTTTATAAGATCATCTGTGGGACGAAGCAAGGTTAAAAGCACTGAATATAAAAATCCGAAACCGGGGACGCGTCCTGCGGACCGGCGCCTGCCGAGGCGGACGTAAGACCGGCCGCGGCGCCGAGCAGCGAAATAAAAATAAATTTGAAAAACCCCATACTTTTTCCAATACTCAGATTATGTACCATTTTTTATTACCTTGCAAAGGTGGTAATGTTTATTTATTTATACGGATGTGGTAGATTATGAACATGTAAGGAGTATTCATGACCGGGGAAAAATATATTGTATTGATGTTGCTGATCACGGCCGCGGTCGCGCCCCTGTTCGCGGACTTTGCCGACAAGATGTACCAGGCCGACCTGCTTGATATAGAGGGCAAGTACAAGGCAGAGGAGGATTTACTTAGCGCCACCCTGCAAAAAACCTCGGACAATGCCCAGTACGCGCAGATATACTGGAGGCTCTCCCGGACCTACATGCAGTTTGGAGAGGAACTCAAGCTTGCAAACGGCCCGCGCAAAGAAATTCTGGTTCTGTTTGAGCAGGGAATAAAATACGCGGATATGGCGCTTGAAAAAAATTCTTCCGACGCCATGGCCTATTTCTGGAAGGCGGCCAACGAGGGCATGTGGGGCCAAGTAAAGGGCATCATTGAAAGCCTGCAAAAGGCGAATG
This sequence comes from uncultured Spirochaetaceae bacterium, assembly GCA_964638895.1. GTDB lineage: Bacteria > Spirochaetota > Spirochaetia > SZUA-6 > RPPD01 > JAFGGG01. The sequence goes on from CAZWYY010000070.1 coordinate 13,619, forward strand.
AGATGAAAGAGCTGCTTTTCACGGCCATCTCCTATGATTCCCTGTACCCCGGCTCCTACTATGTGCTGGGGCAGCTTTACGACCAGGTGCCGGGCTGGCCCCTGGGTTTCGGCGACCTTGATATTGCCGTATCCCTTGCCCGCAGGGCCGTTGCCGTGAACGAGATTAATATGAAAAACGGCACCTATCCCTACAAGTACTACGATATGTACATCGAGCTGGCAAGCTACCTGTGGAAACGGAACTGGGACGCGAAAAAGCGTGCGCGTGAGCAGGCCGTTAAGAAAAAAAAATACAGTGAAAAATCCGTGGCCCTGGAGAAATACTGCTATTACGAGGGTGTGGCGGAACTTGCGCCCGTATCCGACCGTCAGGAAGCCCTACAGGTCGTGCACCGGTCCGTGGCTGAGCTGGAAAAGATCTCCCCCCGCTTTCCCTTTCAGGAAAAGGCCCTGAAAAAGGCCCGCAAACTTTTAGCGGACTGGAAGTAATCGCTGAAATGTTGTATACTTTTTGAATGTAAGGAGCCGCGATGAAAAAAATACCGATCCTGCTCGCGGGTGTTATGCTTCTGCTCGGCGCCTGCGTCACCTTCAAGGTTGATGAAGACCAGGTCACAAAAATCATAAAGCTTATCAACTCCGGAGACACCGACAAACTGGCGCGCGTCACCCGCGTGCCCTTCCTGCTGGACGGGGAGATCATCGCCCTGCAGGACGACGCGGGCCTGTTGTGGAAGAACCTGGCCCAGGCCGGGTTCACCCTGCAAAACGCGGCGCTTGCGGATCTTATTCCCGTAAAGGAAGACACCTATAAACTCTTTGCCGACACCTGGGAGGTTGAGGTGTTCTTCAAGAAGTACGTGCCGCCCAAATCAATGGTGGCGCAGGTCAAGGCCGACAACGGCGATTTTCTGCTGCTGCTTGACGGGGAGAAGAAGGGGTACGCGCAGATTTTGGGAATAAAGGGGCCGTAACCATGAAAAAAACAACAATTGTATCGGTTTTTATCCTGTGCGTGCTGTGGGCCGCGGGCGCGCAGCAGGCCACCGTAACCTACACCGAGGGCGGCTCCTACGTGGACGACCACGCGGGCAAGCGCTGGGACCCGAAGATCGGCTCGGTGATCGTGTATAACGACACGGTGCTGACCGGGTACAACGGCACCACCGAGCTGGACGCGGGCGGCAGCACCATCACCATCCACCCCAACTCGGTATTCAAATACCTGCAGGCGGGCAGCGGCGGGCAGAAACAGGACGTGTTCACCTGCATGCTGGGCTCCATCTACCTGAAGGTGCAGAAGGTGACGGGCCAGGGCCCGCGCATTGCCTCGGGCAGCATGGCGGCCGGCGTGCGCGGTACCGAGTTCGCCGTGTACTCCGGGGTGGACGGCTCTTCCCTGATCCACGTAACCAAGGGCACGGTTGAGGTAAGCTCCGAGGGCCGCACGGTCTCCGTCAACGCGGACGAGGCCGTGGAGGTAAAATTGGGAC
>CAZWYY010000071.1:0-14206 GCA_964638895.1 uncultured Spirochaetaceae bacterium
TGGTCTCAAAATCACCGTTGGTAACGTCCGTACACACGTCCCCGATCACCTGGACCGGCCGGATGATGGCGTTTTTAAGGAACTGTGAGAGAATAACGGCCAGGCTTACCACCACGAATACGAACAGAACCAGGGAAAATCCAAGCGTGCGGTACTGGTCGGTCAGTTGGCTGGTGATGTCCTTTTCAATGGCCGCCACCCCGCGCACCGTGGGCAGCTCGCCGTGACACGGCCTGCAGTTTACCGTGTTAATCAGCATCTTGTAAATCTCAACATACACCTTGTCGTCTTTTATCACCCTGAAAGACAGGGGCTTGCTTGAGGGAGAGGGTTTAAGCACCTGGGTGAAAAACTCCTTCATGGGCGTTTCACCGTCATCACGCCGGTTCGGTACGGGGGAGAACTTTTCAAAGCCCCAGCGCTTGTTCACCGATTCAATCGTGGTATTATCGGAGAAGGCCTTTTTACCGCTCTGCCTGAACAGCGTAATCCTGTTGTCGCCGAGCGTGGCAATGTGTTCAAAATACCCTTGGGCCAGGGCGGCCTGCCCGGGCAGCATAAGAGTGCGTATGGTTACATAGAGGTACTCAGCCTGCTGATTAAGGCTTTTATCGTTCAGGGTAGTGGTGGTGGAGGAGATATACCAATAGGAAAGCCCGATGATGGCCCCGATTCCCACCACCAGGGTGATTACTATTATGGTATTAACCTTGCGGGTAATGGGGGTGTATTTTTTAGCGGCCATGTAAGCTCCTTTTTAACAGTAAAATCATAGTGGAAAACGGTTGCTGTTTCCAATAACCGTATTCCTCTTTTTACCGGCCAAATTCTTCCTTTAACGGAACATGTGTAAAAGGTATGCGGTAAACAGCACCAGGTCCGCGTTCCAGGTGATGGTGATCTCATTCACGGCAAAACCCCTGTTGTTTCCCACGTCAACATAACGCAGAAGCTGGGGCCTGTCCCACACCTCGCACAGTGCCGGGTCTCCTCCCTGCTTGGTACTGTTGGGGCCGCCAACCAGGAAACCGGGGGGCGTGTGCTCCGCGGCAACCGAGTAGCGCCAATGCACATGTTGTTTTTAAACCCTTCGATATAACAGGCAATTGGGCCTGCTGGGTGAAAGGGCAGGGAGATGATGGCCTGTTTGTTTTTTTGCGCCCGGTAATACCCTACCTGATTTAGGGCTATGTTATGCGGCTGCAAGCCGGCGGCCTGGTCCGTATCCGGCTCGTACGGAACCGCCTGAGCGGCGGGCGTCTGCCCCGTTTTGCAGCCGCCCGATAAAAGCAGGGCGCACATACAGAGATACAGGAATTGTTTTTTAAATATGTTCATATACACCTCCCGGCGTTTATTTAAGGATTAATAGTAGCTATCTTGAATCATAAGAGTCAAGCGCGCCCGCCGGACTGTAAAACCGGAGGCTACGGGGTGCCCGCCGGGCTTTGTGAGTATACGGTAAAATCCGGGTAATCGACCGTGCAAACCTCCGCGGGCGGGTAATTTTTCGCATTCAACACTTGCATGCGGGCCTCCGGTGACCTATCATTTAACAAGAGAATGGCAAAACAAGGTAAAAAACCCACAATCGGTTTTCTTACCCACTCGATCTCCGACGGCTACGGGCGCTCGCTGCTAGAGGCCCTCCTGCACGCGGCCAAGCGCTACGATACCAACCTCATATGTTACGTGGGCAATGATTATAAAATAAAAAGAGGCTACGAGGCGCAGGGGAATATCGTCTATAATTTTATTGACCGGAAACAGATAGACGGCATCATTTTTTCCGGCGGGGCCATCAGTAATTACATCTCCGCCCGTGAGTTCACGGATTTCTGCAACGGTTACGGCGGCATGGCCAAGGCGTCCATTGCCGCGGTTGCAGAGGGCGTACCCTCGGTCATGATAGACAATCACGGCGGAGTCATCCAGGCCATGGACCACCTGGTCAAGGTGCACGGGCACAAGAGAATCCTGGCCATCAAGGGTCCCAAGGCCAACAACGAGGCCCGCATCCGTTTCCGGGCCTACCGCGACGCGCTTGCCAGACACAATCTGGAGTATGATCCGGGCCTGGCAAGCGGAGACGGTGACTTCCAGCGCACCTATGCCATGAAATTCCTGAACCAGTACCTGGAAAAGCATGGGGTTAACTTCGACGCCGTCATCACTTTTTCCGACCCGGACGCCGAGGGTTGCATGTCTGTGTTGATAGAGAAGGGAATTAACATTCCGGGTGATGTGGCCCTGGTGGGGTTCAATGACATGGACAAGGTGGTTACCTACCTACCTTCGCCTCTGACCACGGTTCACCAGCCCGTGTATGAACAGGCCTACAAGGCCTTTGAGCTGGTGATAGACCAGCTTTCCGGCAAAAAGGTCCAGGAAATCGTGAACCTGGAAACAAACCTGGTGATCCGTCAGTCGTGCGGCTGCCATTCCCAAACCGCGCTGGAGTCCGAGGTGGAAACCTTTGTCATCGTGCACCAGGATACGCGGCTTACCATTCCCAAGATAAAGCTGATGCATGAAATTCTTGACGCCAGCCTGGAAGCGGACGCTGAGGTTGACAGGAAGTATTTCGCGAAAATATTCGACGCCTTTCACAATGACCTGGGCGGCAATAATTACGAATTTATAACGGCCGTAGAAGCCGCGGTTCAGATCCTGCCCGTTTTCAACCCCATCAGTTTTTGGCACAACTTCATCTCCCATTTTAGGCGCTGCTACCTGCGCTATATTATCGATCATGAGCTGGAGCGCAGGGCGGAAAACCTCTGGCAGCAGGCACGAATCGTAATCAGTGAAATGCTGAACCGCAGCCAGTTGTATGAGTTGGAGCGCTCTCTGACCTCGGAGACCAGAATGATTCGGCAGTTGGGTGAGAAGATGATTACCTCCATAGAAATCGACGAGATGATGTCCACGCTGGTGAGTACGCTGCCCGGCATGGGGATCGACAGTTGCTATATCTCCCTGTATGACGATGAAACCATACCCCCGCAGTGGTCAAGACTTATTTTCGGATTCAAGGAAAACAAACAGTTGAAACTGGAAGACCAGAACGGGGTCCGCTTTAAGACACGGCAGCTTGTACCCGCCGGCTTTCTTCCTGAACACCGGCGCTATTCCATGGCCCTTTTACCGCTTTATATCAAGGATGAGCAGATTGGGCTTGTATTCTTCGAGGCCAGCCTGCGCAGCGCATTGATTTATGAGTCCCTGCAAAGCCAGCTCTCCAGCGCGCTGCGCTCCGCAACCCTGGTAAAGCAGATAAACAAATTATCGCACGCCGTAAAGTACAGCGCATCCAGTATCTTCATTACAGACGCGCACGGGAACATCGAATACGTGAACCCGACCTTCCAGGAACAGACCGGCTACACGGCGCATGAGATTTTCGGCAAGCATATGAATATGCTTTTCGCGGAGGAAAATCCTCCCGCCCTGCTGGAGAGGATCAAGAGGACCGTATCGGCGGGAAAGATCTGGACCGGGGACCTGCTCAACAGGAAAAAGAACAATGGCGCCTACTGGGTGTTGACCTCCATTTCACCCGTACACCATTTCAACAAGATCATCAATTATGTGGTGATCCAAGAGGACATTACCGAACACCGTGAGCTTGAACAGAGGCTTCAGGATTCCCTGCAAAAAATCAACCGCGAGTTGGAAACCGCCAGGAGTGTGCAGCGCGCCGTACTTCCCCAGAACCTGGATGAGATTTACGGAAAGGGCATCCACGCCTACCTCAAGACTTCCGGGTCAATCGGCGGGGATATTTATGACGTCAAACGCGTGGGCCTCTCCCGCTACGCCTTCATGGTGGCCGATGTGTCCGGGCACGGCATTCCGGCCGCGCTTTTTTCTTTTGTGGCCAAGAACTCGTTCTCCAGAAACTCCAACCCCTTAAGCACGGCGGGTGAGATCCTTTCGGCCATAAACGTGGACATCACCAGGGATATTACGGGCGGTAATTTTATTACCGCTTTCCTAGGCATTCTGGACAAGGAGAAGATGTGCTTTGAGTTCGCTTCGGCCGGGCATCCGCCGGCGCTCATGTACCGGCGGGCGGGCGGAACAATCGTGCGTCTAGTAAACCGGAACCCGTTTATGGGTATAACCGCGAAGCATAAATATAGCTTCGAAACCAGGAAGGTAGAACCCGGCGACAGGGTGCTTATGTATTCGGACGGTCTTATCGAGGCCATGGATGACCGCGGCCGCATGTATGACATCTCCCGCCTGGAAAAAATACTGCTAAGATCGGCAGGCAAGCCCATTACACAAGCGGCCGGCGGTCTGATCGATGACCTGAACAACTTCATTCGCGGCAATGAACAAAAGGACGACCTAACCTTTCTGTTGTTCGAGATACCCTGATCCGGGGGGCGGAAGTGTGTCTTGATCGTTCACATGGGTTTTTTGGGGGGACTGCCGACGAAATTTCCGCTTCCGGTAGTAAAAAGTCCCATTTAATGGTATATAATCTTAACGTTTTCCTCATTATTGTACAACAAATATGTTATGGGCGGCTTTTATACAGTAAATGGAGGGGCACCTGTTCCGGCGGCGTCCAACCCGGGGAAAAAGAAGGGCCGGTTCTTTACGGCAGGGTATGAGACCTCGTTTTAAAACTGACCTATTACGCATTATATTATGCGTAATTCATCAAAGCGTATTTTCATGTGTTTAAGGCGGATTTGATGCGAGATGAATTCCAAAAAAATTTTTAGTGGATTACTGATATACTCAAACGTCAGGTATCTGATTTTTTTGACGTTGATTCTGTAGAATATGAAATTCTGACCATTTTAAAAAATGGCTGGGGAATGCGCGATACCGCCGGGTTACTTATGGGTTTAACATTAGAATATGGCGATGCGGCCGGAAAAGCTGTGGAAAAATATCTGGAACTTAACATTGATCGAAGATATTCATGGTGGAGGAACAGCTGGATTTTCTGGCGGATTCAAATCAATATCGCATTTATTAAGGAGTAAATATGGAAAAGAATAGAATTACTAATTGGTTGAAAATGGCTCTGGTTATCGGTTGCTTGGTGGATTTGTGCATGGTTATAATTTTTATAATACCATTCTTAAGAATGACTATTTTTGGAGAAAATCCTCAGGTGGATACTCCGTAATATGAATGGGGAATGAGATTGATCGGCAGCCTGGGAGCCGCGTGGACTATACTATTGCTCTGGGCGTCAAGAAAACCATTCGAACGGAAAGATATTTTATTATTTACTATAATAACTTTTGCCCATTGTCCATTTTTTATGTATATCTGGATAAAGGTAAAAAAAATAGAAAAAGATTATAATCGATAAACTCGTTACGGCCTCCAAACCTTGCCTCCCGTTTTTCCTTCCTCTGAACATGTCCCGCCGTTTATCCCTCCCATAAACATGTCGAAGGCTGGAAGAATCTTCGACACCTCTTCTTTTGATGTCGATTCCATCGACGCGTGATATCTAAATTAGAATAAAAAGATTTACATTCGACTGCCGGCCACCATCCCTCTGAACGTCCCGGCGTCGCGTACCGCGAAGCCCTGCGCGTCGTTGTTAAAGAAGGCCAGCAGGGTGTCTATGTGGGGCAGCCAGCTTTTGGCCGTCCGTGCCCAGGCCGCAAGCTCCTCTGTGGAATAGCCTGAGGAATACAACTGTTTTCCCCCGTGAAAGCGCAGGTAAAAGGTCCGGGAGGTGAGGACCCGTTCGCTGGGGTATGAGGGGGAGTCGGCCACGCACAGGCAGGCGTTGCGCCGCCGCAGCAAGTCGAGGATTTCCGGGGCGAACCAGCTTGCGTGGCGGAACTCAAAGCAGTGCAGCACGCGCGGGAGGATGGAACCCAGAAGCTCCAGAAACGACCGCAGGCGCTCTTCATCCGCATGAAACGAGGCGGGAAGCTGCCAGAGAAAGCCAAGCAGTTTGTGTTTTAGTCCCGCGGAACGGGAGGAAAGCTCGGCCAACGGTTGTTCACAGGAGGCCAGTTTCTTGAGGTGGGTAATCAAGCGCGAGCCCTTGAGCACAAAGCGAAAATCATCCGGCGTCTCGTCAAACCAGCGGCTGAAGGTCTGCTTTTGTGGTAACCGGTAGAAGGTAACATTAAGCTCCACGCTGTCAAACAGTGAGCTGTAATGGGAAAGCCGGCGGTTTGCGGGCAGTTTTTCCGGGTAAAACACGCCCTTCCAGTGATTATAACTGAATCCGCTGGTTCCTATATAGATCGCGGTGTTCATCTTCGACTCCACTCAAAATTTAGTTGCATATAATGTATATTTCAACTATAATGTAACGAAGAAAAAAATATTATATGATTAGATTAGTTTTGACTTATCTTATGGTAGGTCACAGAAAAATTACCTTAGCGTATTCTTCAAATAAAAGCATTCCTATCTATTCTTCTCCTTGATTGAGCCCTCGACGATCTTTGCTAATTAGATTGGATACTTTTTAAAGGTATGAAAGGAGAAATACTTGGAGAACATGAAGGAAAAAAAAAAGATATTGCTGATTGCGCCCTCGCACAGTCTTTCCGAACATAAGAACCTGAAAAAGGGCAAAGACCTGCGGATGCCCATGATATCGCTGCTTTATATTGCCGCCATGTCCCCGGCGGACAAATACGAGGTTGACGTGGTCGAAGAAGAGGTTGAGAATATCGACTTTGACGCTGACTGCGATCTTGTGGGTATTACCGCCATGACCGCCAGCGCCTACAGGGCATATGATATCGCGGACGAGTTTGCTCGCAGGGGGAAAAAGGTGGTTATGGGAGGCATCCATCCCACGGTGCTGCCTCATGAGGCCAAGAAGCATTGTGACGCGGTGGTAGTAGGCGAGGCCGAAACCGTGTGGAACAGGCTTTTAACCGATTTTGACGCGGGCAGGCTTAAACCCTTTTACAAGGGTGGTTTGGCCGAAAACATCGACGCGTATCCCCTGCCCCGGAGGGATCTTATAAAAATCCCCGTGATATTAAACCTTCAGCCCATTGTCTCGTCCAGGGGATGCCCCTACTGCTGTGATTTTTGCAGTGTCTGGAAATTTTTCGGACGCAAGGTGCGGCACGTGAGTATCGAGAGGGTTGTGGAAGACATTAAAGGTGCCAATACGCGGAATTTCATGTTTTTGGATGATAATATTATCGGGGACAGGATGTACGCCAAGGCCTTGTTAAAGGCGCTTATCCCTTTAAAAATCCGGTGGGTGGGCCAGGCCTCTATTTCCTTCGTGAAGGACGACGAGCTTCTTAACCTATTAATTAAAAGCGGCTGTAAGGGCCTGTTTATCGGGCTGGAGTCGGTTTCCGTGGAGAAGATAAAATATTTAAAGAAGGGCATGAAGGACCTGCGGGAAACCGTGGACGCGGTCAACAAGATACGGGAACGGGGGATCGCCGTGCACGCCTCCATTGTGTTCGGACTGGACAATGACGACATGTCCATCTTCGATGAAACCCTGGAGTTTATGTTTAAAACAAAGATAAGCTCGGCCTCGTTCAATATACTCACGCCCTACCCGGGGACGGATGTGTACGAACGCTTCAAGAAAGAGAACAGGCTGATTACCGAAAACTGGAGGTTTTATGATCACTGTACGGCCACGTTTGTACCCAAAAACATGACCATTGACCAGTTGGTAAACGGTTATCTGCATGTAAGAGAAGAGTTTTTTAAATTTTCCGGTATTTTCAAGAGATCCCTGGGCAACTGGCGGCACCCGCTGACCTTCTGGATTCCGAACCTTTCCTTCTGGAAAAACCTGAAAATGGACCGTCTTATAGAAGAAAACCAACTGAAAAAACTGGCCGCCATTATATCACAAAAAAATCTGAATCCCAGTTTGAATAAGCTGAATATCTAGAGAAAAGTAACGCTATGGCATATGGCCCGGACCCTTAAAAGCGGGCACCCGCCCGGGCGCACCGCTGTGAGTGTCGTATTCGGGCGCCCGGCAGGCAAAGATACCTTGACCGTACAAAGCGTGTGCCTGCATCATACAAGACAGGGTCAGTCTCCCGGCAGCGGCCCGGTCAGCAGCAGATACAGGTCCAGCAGATTCGTGCCCGTGGGCCCGGTTTTTATCAAATTACCCGTGCGGCTGAAAAAACCGTAAGAATCGTTGTCATCCAGGTACGCACCTAGATCGAGCCCCATAACCCGAGCCCGCGCAAGGGTGTGCCCGTCACACCAGGCGCCGGCCGCGTCGGTGGGGCCGTCCGTGCCGTCGCTTCCCGCGCAGAAGATGAGCGTATGTTCAAGGCCCGCCACGCCTGTGGCGGCCTGCAGGGCGCATTCCTGGTTTCTGCCGCCCCTGCCTTTGCCGCGCAGGGTTACCGTGGTCTCGCCCCCCAGCAGGATGCAAGCGGGGGAGGCCAGGGGACGGCCATTGCGTTTTATTTCTTGGGCCACGGCGGCCAGGAAGTTTCCCAGTTCGCGCGCCTCCCCCCTGATATATGAAGAAAGCAGCAGGGTATGAAAGCCCAGGCCTCTAGCCCGGGCCGCCGCAGCCTCCAGCAGCAAGCTGTTCGAACCCACGATAGAGGTGTACACGTTTTCGAATAACGGGTCCCCGGGCTTGGGGGTTTCGGCGGGTACGCCGGGTGCGGCGCCTTGTAAACCCGCGCCGGGCTTACCGGAGGCCCCTGCTTCAGCAGCGTTGCCCGCCCCCGCCTCGAGCAGTCTGACGACGGTGCGGGGAACTTGTCCACGCAGGTGGTATTTATCCAGCACCCCCAGGGCGTCTGCTAAGGTGGTGGGGTCGGCACTGAAAGGACCGGAGGCAATAGTGTCCTCACGGTCGAACAGCACGTCGGAGAGCAAAAGATTCAGCACCGTGGCCGGGGCCGCGGCCCGGGCCAACCCGCCTCCTTTGACCTGTGAGATATGTTTGCGCACCGTATTGATCTCATCGATGGACGCGCCGCAGCCCAGAAGCGCCTTGGTTACCGCGATCTTCTGCTCCAGGCTTATGCCCGGCGCCGGGGCGGCCAGCAGGGCCGAGCCCCCGCCCGAAATAAGCGAAATCACCAGGTCTTGCTCCGTAAGCGAAGCAAGCTTCTCCAGAACCAGATGCGCGGCCTTCTCACTCCGCCGGTCGGGCAGGGGATGCCCGGCCTCGATGCATTGCAGGCGGGACAGGGGTCCGGCGTAGCCGTCCTTCACCACCGCGATGCCTTCCCAGAGCAGGCCGCAGCCCGCCAGCAGCTCCTCCGCGGCCCGCGCCAAGGCCGCGCCCGCCTTGCCCACGGCCAGCACGAATACTTTGCGGTACGCGGCCAGGGAGAATTTTTTTTTGATACCGTGAAGCGTAAGCGCGCCGCGCTCAAGGATGAGGGCGCGTGTGACGCAGGCATAGGGATCGGCGGCGGCCAGGGCCTGGGAAAAAATACTGTGTGCGGCCTCGAGCAGGGTCATGAGGCCGGTGTTTTATCCGGGAAGGGGCAGAGCGCCTTGATTTCACACACCGGGCACTGGGGCTTGAGCGCCGTACAGCGATAGCGGCCGTGGAAGTTTACGGCCCCGGAAAAAGCGGTCTGAATTTCCTCCGGCAGGAGGAAACGCAGGTCCTTCTCGATCTTATCAGGGTTGGTGTTGTCCGTGAGCTTGAGGCGGCCGGTTACGCGTTTGAAATGCGTATCCACTATAACGGCCGGTTTGTGGTAACAGTAACCCGCGATCACATTAGCGGTCTTCCGGCCGATGCCCGGCAGGGCCACCAGCTCCTCGATGGTTTCCGGTACGCGGCCCGCGTACCGCTCCACCAGGGCGGCGCCGAGGTTTTTCAGGTTGCGCGTCTTGTTCCTGAAAAACCCGGTGGGGTGGATCATCTCCTCCAGTTCCTTTTCATCAGCCTCCAGCAGGCCGTGCGCGTCGGGGAACCTGGTGAACAGCGCGGGGGTTACCGTGTTCACCCGCTCGTCCGTGCATTGGGCGGCCAGGATGGTGGCCACCAGCAGCTCATAGGCGTTTTTATAGGTCAAAAGCGGGCGCGCGTCGGGATAGACCTTAATCAGGATCTCATGGATTTCACGCGCGCGCTTTTTTCTTTCTGTGGGTAAAGAACTCATGAATCTCCTCTTGTGTTTTGCAGTTTAACACGTCGGCGGCGCCCAGCCAAGCCTTCCTGGCCATGACGCAGCCGAAGCGCACGTGGTCCAGGCCCGCCGCGTCGTGGGCGTCCGGGTTAAGCGAGATGAGGACGCCCCTCCGCGCCGCCTTTTGCAGGGTCTGCCAGTCCGGGTCAAGCCGGTGCGGGTTGCAGTTGTGCTCCAGCACAACGCCGTGCTCGGCCATGGCGTCAAGCAGCGCGTCCTCGTCGTACTCATACCCCTGTCGGGACAGCAGGAGTCTGCCGCTGGGATGCGCCAGGATGGTAAGGTACGGGTTGCGCACCGCGGCCAGCAGGCGCGCCGTAGCCTCCTCCCTGCCCATGGTAAGCTTTGAGTGCACCGCCCCGATTACGAAATCAAGCTTCTGTAAAATATCGGGATCGTAATCCAGGCTGCCGTCGGCCAGGATGTCGGACTCCACGCCCGCGAAGATCCTGAAAGGGGTAAGTTTTTTGTTTACGTCCCCGATCTCATCGATCTGGCCCAGCAGGTGCTCGGGTGAAAGCCCGTGGGCGTAGAACGCGCTCTTGGAATGATCGCTCAGGCACAGGTAGGAATACCCGCGCTTTATGCATTCCCGCGCCATCTCTTCCACCGACAGTACGCCGTCCGAATAGTTGGTGTGCACGTGGAGCATGCCCTTGAGCTGGGTACACTCCACCAGCTTGGGCAGGTTTCCTTTTTCGGCCGCCTCCACCTCACCGTGCGCCTCGCGCAGTTCCGGGGCAATCCATGGCAATCGAAGAAACCCATACACCTCATCCTCGTTTGCCGGGTGATGCGGCGTATCGCCCTCGAAGATACCGTACTCGTTCATTTTATAGCCCATGTTTTTGGCCCGGCCCCGTAACTGTGTATTATGCTCTTTAGAGCCGGTAAAGTGCTGCAGGGCGCAGGCATAGGACTCTTCCGGAATGATCCTGAAATCCACCTGGAGTCCGGAGTTGCGAATGGATATCTTTGTGTCCCCGGCGCTGATGATGTCCGGGTCCTCGCCGCCCGCGGCCTTGTCGGCCAGCCCGGTCAACACGCGGGAAACCTCGTCCGCGGCCGTTCCCGGGGCCGGCACCACCAGGATGTCCGCGTCTTTGACGATGTTCTTGCCGCGGCGCAGGCTGCCGGCAATGGTTGCCTGTCTGAACAGGCCGCCGGCCGAAAGCTCATCACAAATTCGATCCGCAATCCCCAGGGCCTCGGCAAAAAGAAATCGCCCCCGGTAGAGGTTGTGCCGGGCGATGGCTTTGAGGATCTTCTCCTGGCTCTTGTCTCCGAAGCCCTCAAGGTCGCGCAGCCGGTTCTCCCTGCACGCGTACTCCAGCTCGCCGATGGTGGTAACGCCCAGCTTCCGCCAGACGGCCCGGACCTTCTTGGGCCCCACCCCCTCCAGGGTAAGCATCTCGTCCAATCCGGAGGGGATGCTTTTTTTGAGTTCCTCCAGCTCCCGCGAGCCGCCGGTATCAAGCAGGTCGGTGATGATTTCGGCAATGGCCGCGCCCACTCCCTTTACCTGGGTCAGGCTGTTCTGCTCCTTAAGAGACGCCATACTTTGGGTGTAGTTTTCGATGATGCGGGCGGCCTGTTCGACGGCGCGGACCTTGAAAACGTTCTCCCCGGCCAGCTCTTTGTATACGGCGAGCTGCTGCAGGTGTGCGGCTATTTCCTTGTTATCCATATCCTGTTCTTCTGATTATTCCCACGACCGGGTAATTGTCAAGTCCGGTATATCAGTTTTTCAGTTTTTTCCGCTCATGAACCAGGTATTTTTCCCACAGCGGGTCAAGCTGTTCCCTGCAGGCGTCGCCGTAGGCCACCATGTTGTCGTAATAGCCCCGGTCCGCGAAAGCGGCCTCGGCCTCGGGGTTGGAAAACTTCACCCGCGCGTCCTTCATGATCTTATAGCTGTCCCTGAAATGGTCTTTCAGCGGGCAGCAAGTGAGCACGCTGTTTTTTTCAGACGCCGGTTCCCGGTTCAGGTAATATTTATTCTGCCATTCGCGCAGACCACGCATCAGGGGGGAAAAGAGCACGTCGTCAAGATGTCCGTTGGCCGCGTATACATCCTTTATATTATCCGTATAATAGGGATTAAATACGCACGGCATCACGTTCCCGTTCCAGTCGATATAGATAAACCCGCCGCTTCTGCCCGCGGCAAGGCAGCCCGCGGATGTTTCCCCTGAGTTCCAGAAATCAGCTATGAAACGCCCCTTTTCCTCTATAAGCCGCCAGGTTTTTACATACAGCGCTTTTCTTTTCTCCGGGGGAACCAGAAGGGCAAACGAGTCATGGTCGCGCCCGATGGGCATGTACTGGAACAGCCAGGCGAACACCGCCCCCTGCTCATCCATATAATACTCACAAAATCGATCAAAATCGGAGATGAACAAATCCGAATTTTTACTGGTCAGGGTGACGGAAAGCCCAAACATGACCCCGGCGTTTCTCAGGTTTTCCATGGCCTTAAGGATTTTACGGTGCATGCCCGGGCCCCTGCGCTCGTCGGTTTCCTTTTCAAAGCCTTCGACCGAAATAGCCGGGGTGACATTGCCTGTACGGGCCAGGCGCTGCGCCGTTTCCTCGTTGATAAGCGAGCCGTTGGTATACACCAGGAAGAGGTTGTCGGGAAACGCCTCAAACAGGTCGAAGATAGTTTTCCCGTTATTGTGGTACATGAAGGGCTCGCCCCCGGAGATCACCGTGAGGTAGGAACCCCACGAGGCCTGTTTTTCCTCAAGAATCCGTGTGCAGATATCAAAATCCATGGTGGCGCGTTTTTTCTGATCGCAGTCCGCGTAGCAGCCGGCGCAGTTGAGATTACATACGGCCGTGGGACTTAAAAGCACGAACATGGGCGGGTCGAACCCGTAGCGCGCCTTGAAACTCAAAGACTCATCCGGCAGCGTATGACTGGACAGGGCAAGCGTGCGAATGAATTTTTTGATATACCTGAAAGAGATATTGCCCTTTTCATAGTTGGTTTCAATACTCTCCAACAGGTTTTTAAAGGCCACAAACGCCTTACGGCTAACCATCTCCGGCAGAAACGGGTAATCGGAAGCGGCGATGTATTTTTTCATTCTTGATTCGGCTATGGAAATCAACAGCTTCCTGAGTGCCTTGATTTTCAAGGATTGCAGAAAAAGGTTACGCGTAAACATTTTTCTATCATTATCTATTTTTATCATATGGCACCTACCTTTTTTCAGATAATCTGAATTTACGTCACCTGCTGTGCGTAAATAATGCCAGGATTCTTTTTTTTTCTGATGCATTTCTGCTTTGCATAAGAATCATAAGCCGCTTACTAAATCAATTCTTGTGCTGTATTATCCTCTGGACTATAATATATAAGTGGATATGAGGAATGCGAAATACCTTTTAAAAGTGTTAGGTTACCACCAGGGCTCAGGCATCCTGAAAATCTCCGACACAATGCCTTGAAAGCGAGGAGGAAGTATCCCCTGAAGCGAATTGTAGTATACATATACCTGTTGGTTTTTCTCGTGCCTTTCGCGTATACCGAGCGCCTGATGAGAATTTTGGTTTATCCTTTTGAGAACCAGGGCGAGGCCTCCTATTCGTGGCTTTCGGCGGGTATGACCGATTTGGTTATCGCGGACCTGGGGAGAATCGGGAGCGTGGAGGTTATTACGGACGCGGACCGCAAAAAGGCCGAGTCGCGAACCGTAAAAGTGGTGGACGTAATTAAAGCCGTGATCACGGATAATGAAAGATCCAGGATCAAGACCAAACAGCGCCCGGAACTCACGGCGTATGAATATTACGCCAAAGGGTTTGAGATACAGGATACCGATCCCTCCGGGGCTCTGCGCCTTTTCAATGAAGCCCTGGCCGTGGATCCGGAATATGCGGATGCCCTGCTGCTGGCCGGATATACGGCGGGATGCATTCTCAACCGGTTTGCCGAGGGCCTGGCCTACCTGGAAAAGGCGTCCGGCTTGCTGAAAAAATTGAACCAGTCCGAAACCGCAGACTATACCCTTTTGCTGATGAACATGGCGCTTGTGTATGAAAAAAAGGGGCAGAAAGAGGCGGCAGGCAAGCTTTATATAGTGGAC
>CAZWYY010000072.1:0-4650 GCA_964638895.1 uncultured Spirochaetaceae bacterium
GCCCCGATGTTATATCTTGATTCTTGGGTGTTTTGAACCCTTCGTAATCCAATCCACGCGGATCCACAAACACCAGCGGATTATTCCCGCAGTACGCATACCAGTTGACCCCGTCCTTGACCGGGTCTTGGCTGATGAACCGGCCCAGCTCAGCGTCGTACCAGCGGGCGTTGAAGTAATACAGCCCTGTTTCGGTGTCCAGGTCCTTGCCCGTATACTTGGCGTCATGTTCTTCCGTGCCGTACTCGCCGGTAAGACCGCCGAACGGGGTGTAATCATTGTGCCATACTGTTTCTCCGGCTTCATTGGTTATGGCAACTGTGCTCCCCAGGTGGTCCGTATGGTAGAAATACTTCTTCCGCTCGCTCCCGTCTCCGCTTACCTTGCCTTCCACCTTGGCAAAGTGCCTGCCGAACGCGTACACATACTCCTTATACTCCCCGTCGCCCTTTTCTTCATACAGCACGCTCCCGGAAGCGCTGAACACGTACCAGGTCACGCCCTTCTCGGTGCTGTCTTTCTTTATGCGGAAACCCGCTTCATTGTAGACATATTGGGCTATCAGGGTTTCGCTGCCGCCGTCCTCGCTTCGTCTCACCGCCACCAGCCGGTTCAGCACGTTAAACTTATATGCCCAGTAGGCCCCGCCGGCGATCTCCGTTTTCTTCACCAGGTTGCCGTTGTTGTCGTAGGTGTACTCGTATGTGCCGTCGCTTTTTAATCTCTGGGAATTGCCGCCTTGTGTGTTCTTGTAGTATGTGTAATTCACAGTTGTTGTGGATAAGAGTGTTATGACCGAAGTAAGCCTGTTGCCCACGTCATCATAGGTATAGGACTCGTGTCTCCACTCGATCATGTAATACACTCTGGCAATGTCTACGGCGTTGTTGGACACGGTTGCGTAGTCCACCGGGTTGTTGTCGATGTCCCTGTCGTCAAAGTAGCAGTGCACCTTGACAAAGCGGGCCTCCCTGGCTTGGCGGAACTTAAGTTCTATGGTGCCGCCATCGTGCCGGACAAACGCGACATCGTCTACCGCTTTATAATCTCCTTTGGCGTTTATCTCGCTGACAAAGGCCTTGATACTCCGGGGGATGAGCCGTTTGGTGTCGCCCTGCAGGCGCAGCTCCACCCTGCTGACATAATAACGCTTCCCCAGGTCTATGCCGATGCTGCGCGCGTTGTAGTCGAGTTTTACTATGTCCTCATCCTTCAGGTTGAAATCCAGGGCCCCCTCCCCGATAAAGTCCTTTTCCGCCAAGCCGGCCACCTGTTCCTCTTCCCGGTTTTCTACCGCGAACCTGCCGTTCAGCTCGGCATATACCAGCCGGTTCAACTCATCATAGCTGTAGCGCGAATGGTTCTTCTGTACGATATTATCGGCGTTGTCGTAGGTCAGCTCATAGCTTTGGATCTCTTGCAGGTCGGCGTTTTGATAGTTTATTGTTTTCAGGCGAGCATTGCCGTCATAGGAGTATGCTGCGCTTACGCCGTTACTCGCGGTAACGAGTTTGAGCAGGCCAAGCTCGTTGTATTCCGGCTCGTGGTCTATAAATCCGGGTATGCCGGTAAGCTGGCCCAGGTTGTTGTACGTGTATTCCACCGACCGGCCCGTGGGGTAGGTCAGCTTTGTCACCCGGTCCATGAGGTCATATGCATATACCAGGCTGAAGCTTTTCTGCCCGGCTTGTGTGGTTTGAATGTATATTTTATCGTAGGGGTCCGGGACATATACGCCGTTTTTCGTGTTGTACGCGGTCACTACCCCGTTATCATCCGCTCTCTTTTTAAATCCCGCCTCATCGTATTCATAGGAAATGGTATGCGCTTCATTACCATTGGTGTAGGTTATGCTTTCTATCCAATATTCGGGGGTATACGCGTACTCTCCCACTGTGCCGTTCGGGTCTTTGGTGCCGGTGATATTCCCCACCGCGTCATAGCTGTACGTATAGCTGAATCCCAGGGAGTTGGTCTCTTTCAGCATTCTGTTCAATTCATCAAAAACATAGGTGTTTACATTGTTGTTGGGGTCCACGTCCCTGGTCTTGTTGCCCCAGCGGTCGTAGTAATAATAAAAACGCTTGCCCTTGGCGTCGGTGTTTGCTTTCAGCTTGTTGTACGCATTGTATGCGAAATACGTGGTATGGTTCTCGCCGTCCGTGGTTTGTATGGTATTGCCCAGCTTATCGTAACGGAACCTTTCAATATTTCCCTCGGGATACTCAATCCGGGTCAGCCGGTTGAGATTATCGTATTCTTTTAAGGTTTCGTCGCCCAGGTTATCACGGGTGAGGATCTCGTTACCCACGTCGTCATATTCATGGGTCGTGGTATAGCTTACATTGCTGCCTTGGCCGGTTACGATTTCCGTATACACCCGGTTGCGCGCAGTGTAGGTGTAGACCGCCTTCCCGCCGTCCGCCGCCTTGTGTTCCAGTACATTGCCCCGTGGATCATACATAAACTCCGCCAGGCGTTTGGCCGTCTCGCCCCTGCCCGCCGGAAGCTCACCCTTTATCAGCCTGTTCAGATCATCGTAATGATAGATAAGGGTAAAATCACCGCCGTAGCTGCCGCTGTTGCCGCGCGGGTCTGTCATACTGAGTACATTACCAAGTTTATCATAGGTGTAGCTGGTGATATTTCCCTGTTCGATTAGATTGCCCGTTGCCCCGCTTATTTGGACAGCGGTATTTTGCCGCAGCACCTTGTCCTTGGCCGAATACACATATTCATTGCAATAATAATTACCGCCGGCATGCTTTAAGGCGGTATTCAGGGCATCGATTACCCTCACCTTATTCCCGTTTGCGTCATAAAAAATTTCCTGTACGGCCTGCCGCGGGGTCCCACGGTCGTCTGTATAGGTAGTGTGGGTACGGTATGCCCTGCCTAGGCCGTCGTTTTCCAACACGGTTTCGTGTTCCCCCCCGGTCATGCTTTGTATTTCTTTTATTTTCAGGCCCGCAGCATCATACTCAAAGCGCAGGTACGGGCTCAGTGTTACCGTCCCGCCCCCTTCATAGAATTCCTCTTCGGGAAAAATTGTTTTTGCCAGTAAATTCCTTGCATCGAATATATTAATGGTTTTATGGTTCAACGGGTCCACGGCCACTGCCTTATTGCCCAGGCTGTCGTAATACACAAAGGTCTCGATCTTTTCCGTACCGTTATACTTAAGCTGCCGGATAAGCCTGTCCTTCATATCATACGTCTCTTCGCTGATGTTTTTGTTCTCATCGACCGTGGTGAGTACATTGTGATAATAATCGAAGGTCATAATGCGTTTGGCCCTGTGGCCGTTTTCCTCCGGATAGGTAATACTGTTGAGCATGTTTTTGGGGTCATATGAGTAATTGGTGGTATGGTTATCCGGATCGGTTATGGAAATTATGTTGCCCCAGGGATCATATCCGACAGTGACGACGCTATAATCGTTTTGGCCGTTGTTTTCTTTTTCTATACGAATAAGATTGCCCTTATCATCATAGTCATAGAAAACCACGGCGCCTTTTGCGTTTGTCACCTTAACCCACAGCTCCTGGTCATTATATACAATACCGGTTACCGGATTGTTTCCCGCGTGAGGACGCGGGCCGTTTCGCGGGTCCCAGACAGCCTCTCCATTGTCGTCATCAGGCTCCGTCAGTTTTGTGACCCGGCCCAGGTTATCGTATTCATACTCCGTTACATAGCCGCGGGGATTTTTAGACCAGACGAGATTACCGGTGGCAAAAGCATACGCATTCACCGTCACGATATCCCGCGTATTTCCATCGGCATCGGCCACATCTTCATCACTTGTGGTAATATAATACACACTAGGATGCCGGCTGAAATCATAATCATAGTCCACGCTTTTTACGTGGCCGTTGGGCGTAGTAATGCTTTCTACGCTCCCGTGTTCTGGATTATAGGTATAGGTGGTCTCCGCCCATTCGGTTCCCGTCCACTGGGAGGAGGCCGTCATCTGGCCGAGGCCGCTGTAATTGTAATACGTGATCATGTAAACGGGGTCGGTTATGCCTGATTCCGCCGGTGGCGTGTTTTTTATAATCCGTCCCAACGGCAGGTTTTTCATGGATCGTGACAGTTCCGGTTCCGTGTAGGGCGAGGGATGATCATTAAAAATACCGGCGGCGGGTGTGTCCGCGTTGAGAAAATACGCCCATTCCTCCTTGACGTTCTCACGGTTACCCGTATGTAAAGACTCTTTCGTATATATGGGGTTGGCCCACAGGTCATATGTATATTCGGTTATTACTTTGTTATTTGCTGATCGTTGTTTTGACTGGGATATAATGCGCGTTACGGGAAACGTGGAAGTAACGGTATGCGTTCCGGCATTTGGCATTCCGGCCGGAATTTCATAGGTAAACGTTCTCGTGGCGTTGCCCGTGTTCCATTCCAGCCTCCGGTCATCAAGGATATTGTGATTCGTGTCTTCCACCAGAATTCGGGTATTCAACGGAATGACCTCATAGGTGTAGGGATCTTCTATGAAAAAATTAGTAAGCATTTCATAGACAGCGTCCCAATCATCCACCCAACGGTTCCTTTTTCTTGTAATGGAGGTATAATAATAAGTCGTAACCGTTTTCCCGTCGTTCTCTACGGTCTCCTCACTGATAAACTGGTGATGACCTT
>CAZWYY010000072.1:4660-14176 GCA_964638895.1 uncultured Spirochaetaceae bacterium
ATAATTGATTGTTTTTGTGAGTGAGTCATCCTCTTCACTGTATACTTTAAGTTTGTCCACGGAAAGCCGCTGCTCTACCTGGTAATCTATTTTTACCCCCGTCGGGAACAGACCGAAAAAGTAATCGCAGGCTTCCGTAGTAGTACTCATTAAGCTTTTCTGCTTATAATCAATCTCGGTGGTGCCAATGCCGGGACCCGAGGCCTTACTCATGACATATACCAGGTCGGCCTGAATGCGGCCGCTTATGGTAATATCATCAAATCCCATTAAACTGAAAATCCCACCTGTAATTGCATCTAAAAATAATGAGAGAAAGTTTATTTTTATACTACCGCCAAAGGTGGAGCAGGATTTGGCTTCGTATTCATAATTATATTCCCTTCCGCCGGCATCAACCGCTTTATCCAGTTTGGGTAAAAAAATCTTCAAATCATCACTTAAACCGCTGGAAAGAGAATATTTTATTTCCCTTTGCGGGCCGTTTGGATCTTCAACCCAAATTCTTGATATCCTCGGTATAATGAATCCTTCATCATACTCAAAATGGATCTTTCTTCCCATACTGTCCTGAATATAATCAAGCTTTCTTTCACCATTATAATAGAACTTGATTTTATTTAATCCAGTGGCGTCAATTATCTCATCGACACTCCCATTACTTTTAAACTTGTAAGTCGTGCCGTCATTCATGATCAATTTAGCGCTGTCCAGGCACCATCCTGGTAAACTCAATTGTTGTGAAAATATTAAGTTCGTATAGTTGATATCTCTTCTTGTTTGTTTGACCTCTAAACGGAAATCAGCGTTTTCATGACATTCAAAGGTATAATTCCTATAAACTCCAAGGATATTAAAGCCTTCCGTCACCTTCATTTTATTTATGGAATGAAAACTTCCATCCGGAAGTCTTACTAAAACTGAGCTGTTGCTTCCACGAATATACGGCAGGTTTAACCTCCACCCCATACCCATTGAATAAGAATAATCCCCAGCATTATACCAAACCTTTTTCATTCTATCCTCTATCGATTGCGCATACGATTGCAAAGCCTGAATACTAAGCTTAAGCAGATCAATAACTATGGTACCAAAAACTATATCAGCAATTCCAAAACCAAGACTTACGGAAATCCCATAACCAAACCCGTCTCCCTGTGCGGTTGCGGAATCATAGGTGCGCTTAAGCACAAAATCAAATCCGTTTTTACCGGGAAGAACCAGTTCCGTCATCTCCGTCATGGCTGAGCCGCCCTGGGGCGAAACGGTTACCCCATTATGAACACTTACGGTCTTAAAGGGATTATAGCCGATTTCACTCAACTGCTGCGGAGACAAATCCTCAAGTACGGTGGGTTGAACGGAAAAGGAAGTAAAATGGTTTGCGGCAAAAACAATAATGTTTTTTTCCGTGTCCACACCGGATTTTTCCACTTTAAACCAGCGCCCCCACATGGGATCAAAATAATACACATCAAGGTTTTCTTCCGGAAAGCCGGCGGGCAGCTTGCTTTCGTCATAATGAATAAAGCCGATAAAATCCTCTTCAAACTCAAGGTGATCCTGCTCCACATCGTGCCCGTCTTTTTCCACCACGGCTGAAAAATTATAAATAGGGCTCACAAGCGGGTACCAGGCCAGGTCTTCCAAATCCTCACTTATAAATTCTGTTACGCGTATTTCTTTGACTGTTGCGGGGGCGCTCTCTTTCTTGATGACGAGAGTTACATTCTCGTACTCTACTACCGCGCCCTGTTCATACGAATAGGGCTCCCGCCCCAAAGCCACTACGCCTTCCACCCAAGGGGATGATGCACTGAGGTTATGGGCCTTATCAACAGCCACAATCCGGTAATTAAACGCCTGTCCGTTAGGCAGGGATTCATCCGTGAATTGCGAAAGCTTGGCAGCGGCCTCAATAGTCTTGAATGGTTCATTCCAGGACTGGTCCCGGTAAAGCCTGTATTCAATTACGTCATCATCCGGCCTCAGCCACCTGAGTATCATTTTCCTGTTTCCCGGAATTGTTCGAAACCCTGATGGAATGCCGGGCGGTGTGGTGTCTATATATAGCTTTGCTTGGGCTTCTGTTTTCCAGCCCGCATGGTCATACGCGCGGACGGTAACGGTATGCTCACCGTCCGCCAGGGTACCAAATGTGTAAGGACTGTTCACCACACTGTAAGCACCGCCGTCAAGTGAAAGCTCATAACGGTCCATACCGCTGGTGGCATCGGCGGTTTCAAATGTGACCGTAGGTGTGGGATTGTTCACCCAGCTTTCCGCGTTGGACTGTATCTCAAAATCCGCGGGCGGGACGGTATCAACAATGATGCCGATAGTGATAGCCGGCGATTCATTACCGGCGCCGTCAACCGCCTTTATTTCTATTGTATGGAACCCATCGTTGAATGTCTGCTGCAAACTGAAGTTTGCGTTTTTAACAGAGGCGGAAACATTATTTACATAAACCCACACAACATTTGCGTCGTTTACCGTACCTGTAAAGCTTACCGTTGAAACCGTAGAAATAAAACCGTCGGCAGGATGAGAAAGGGTGAGTGTGGGAGCGGTGGCGTCTTTATAGACGATAATTGTTTTTTGCGCAGTGTTGCCGAAATCGTCATCGGCCGTTACGCTGATACTGTTTTCGCCTTCTATAAGGCGTACAGCGGAAGAAATGAACATTCCGTTCGAAACAGGGGTTTGTTTTCCGTTTACAAATACCCGAACCGGGCTCAAGCTGTACACTTCCCCCGAAACCTTCACCTCCTGCGCGTTTACATACGATGAGGATTGCGGTGACTTAATCGTAAGCCGGATAAGGTTATCGGTGCGTACGACCTTTCTATATACTGTCTTCAAAATCACGTCTTTATGAGTGTCCATAACCTGTATCTTTATGAGGTTCAAACCGTCCGTTAACGGTTGGGTAAATAAAAAGGTCTGTTTTTCCTTATCAACCTCCACGTCATTAATGGTTACGGATTTATACTGCCAGGGAATAATCTTTCCTTCGATATCAATGTGGTCCAGGTTTGTATAATATACTTCATCAGGTAAGTTGAGCCATAATGCCACCATTTCGCTTACCAGTACGCGTATGGTATGCGCATTGGTTCTTGCCTTCTGGTCCGTAGCCAAGGCGGTAATTGTAAAATACCCATCGTCTCCGACTGAAATATCCTTGTCTTTAATTCTCGTCCAAAAATAATGCCCGCACTGATCAACGGACTCACCGTTTATCGTCACCGTAGCGTCGGTATTATCCACAAAACCGGTTACAAACAATGAATTTCTAAACAGCGTAAGCACTTCCTGTTCATTTTGCGGCCATAAAATATCCACTTCAGGCGCTTTATCCAGGGTATGACTCCCCAGCACTCGTACCTCGCCCAAGAACTGGGTGTTTAAAGGATCTATTTTCAGCGCGTCCGCGCAAATCCCACCTTCATAAACATGTACGCCCGCCGCCGCCTGTTTCAGGGAAAGCTGCCGCCATTGGCCCTCACTATGCACCCAAACCTGGTAATCAATATTTTCAAAAGCATAGAGTTCAACCTGCTTAATGTATGTTTCTGCAGGGAATGTCCACTCCTGTGTACCGTTTATCTCCTGCTGTGTATAAAGCAGCGCATCCCCCAGTTTTCCCGGTATTACCGGCTGTATGCCGTATTGGGATTTCTCCCGCAGACGAATATTATATACGGAGGAATCCGAACCGTCCGCTTTGATTTTAATAAAATTGTCCCCCTCCCAGTAATGATCAGGGGGAATATCGAATTCAAATATTGTATGGTCCCCGGCGGGCCATAAACGGGAGGGCGTATATTCCCTGCCGTTCAATTCAATCGAAAGGTCTTGGGTAATATCGTCCGTTTCAATCTCAAGAACATGTTCTTTTTCATCCTGCTGCTCGTAATCGAAGATCGCCGTAAAATCAGCCGCCAGGCTGCTTTGGGGAGGGAGGACAACCGGCTGGTGTGTATCTCCTTTGTAATTCCCATAACCCCACAGCTCAATCTCACCTATCCCCCCCCTCAAACGCAAAGATCCGCTCTGCTCTATCTTTACCTTGTGTACATTATCCAAAAGGGGAGCAAAATCCTTCCGATACCAGCCGATCCTGCCGTCCGTATCTATTTCGTCCACCTTTTGCCATTTATCTTCACTAAATACAAAAAGCCTGACCGTGCTGTCTTTGTCTTCAGTAAAATGGATCATTATTGATTCGATGTTATAGGGCTCTTCCAATTCTAAAAGCGCGGAACCCGCGAACTTTAAAGACTGGCAGCGCGAACGCATATTCTTAAAACCATGCCAGTGTTTCTCAAACTCATCACCGAACTCTTTCTCGATATCCTTTGGATCAATCTTGTTGTGACGCTTGAAATACCGTCGCCGGTGTTCGCACAAATAAGAATTATGTTCTCTTAACTCCCTGTGGTCGGGCAACAGGCTCCAAACCGTAAAAGGATTGTTATCGATAAGATTGGTCTCAGGAGCGTACCACGATGTTATACCCTCCATACTGATATCCTTGACGGGTATTTTATGTAACACCTCCGTGTTTTTTTTGCCCATTACTTTAAGGTCCGAAAGCGCGCACCCGTCCAGGGTATTCCCCTGAACCGTAATACGT
This sequence comes from uncultured Spirochaetaceae bacterium, assembly GCA_964638895.1. Classification (GTDB taxonomy): domain Bacteria; phylum Spirochaetota; class Spirochaetia; order SZUA-6; family RPPD01; genus JAFGGG01. The sequence continues at coordinate 9,303 of CAZWYY010000072.1, forward strand.
ATTTTATCCGTTACCGCATTATCATACGACAGATCTATTATTTCATGACCCGAACGGAGTGCGCACCGGGTGGCCCCCGTAAAGGCGATCCATGTCGTATCCTGTAAAAACTCTATGGTGATCCTCGCCGGCTGGGTAAAAGCCGCGTCCAGGCTTACGGCATAAACGCGCGTGGTATTCTTCAAAGTTAGCTCCGCCCAGGCATACTGACTGCCGCTTTGAAAACCCCAGGAGCTTGCCGTATCGTCATCATAAAGATAAAGCACAGGCGCGTTGGAAGCCGTATTGGAGCTGGCGACACCTTTGTCTATTTCAATCAACGGCAACTCACTCTGCGCGGAAACTGAAAATATTATTCCGCATACAAGTAGTAAAACAAGAATAAATCGTTTGGTGTGTGTCTTCATTACCTACTCCCCGTTATTCCTTTGTATTCCCTGAACACCCGGGCTTTGTATTTAACATCTCGATTGTGATAACCGTCAATATATCATCATAGAAATCGTATGTATTTTGGCTGAAAATACAATTGATCACGGTGGGTTCCGCGCCTTTTTCCTCTTTAATTCCATATAACAAGTTATTCTCAAACCGGCAGCTCTCAATCGGCGGCGACGCAAACGTCTGTATGCCGATTTCATTATGCTCAAACACTGTGTTCTTTAGTGTCACCCGGGCGGCCGAATCTATCGTCAACCCGCGTTCGGCATCCTTTATAATAGCGCCGGTAATCTGCGCTTCTCCGCTTACGATAATTCCGCTCCATAAAGCATTTATATCTTCTTCTATGCCGAACTGTACCGCCTGTTCCAGAGTCAATCCTCCTTCCACGGTGAGGGAATGATCGATACCGGTGATGGGATCACTTACTATGGTTACATTGGCGCCGTTCAATACAGTTAGTCTGATATCCGGCGGCACGAGGATGTCGCCGCGTATAATGTGTTCACCGCTCCAGTATTCATGCGTATACAACCGCCCGATTTCTGTATTTCTCACCGTCACAACCGCCTGGGCTGAACCCTGCATACCGTATCGGTCTTTTACCCGGAGAACCAGCGTATATTCACTCTCCCGGGCATATTGTTCTTCATGATAGTACTTATGCTGAGGATTTGCTTCAATTGAGCTGCTTCCGTCCCCGAACTCCCATTCATAGGTAAACGGCCCGTCTATGTCATAGACATACGCGGACAGCTCAAGCGGTTTCCCCGGTGTCGTCTCGAAATCCGCCAATGTTATCTCCGGCGGAGAGTTAACCCGTATCGACTGTCGAAATACATCCGATACATTCCCGGCAGTATCCGTGAGTATAGCCTGTAGTTCATAAGTTCCGTAAGAGGTTTTATTAAAACTGAAGCCGTGTTCTCCCGCAGTCAGGGTCTGTGCGGGAAATTCCTCGCTTCCCCCGTTGGGAAGTTGGAGTGTAAACACAACCGAAACTTCCCGGCTGATGTCCTCTATTATGTTATAATTAATCACGGCCGGAGGGGCATTCAGCACTATTTCTTCAGGCCCATCATTGAATTCGATATCAGGCGCCTCTAAATCCGCTTTTATTTCAGGGCTGATACCGATCTCCGACCAGTCACCGGCCCCGTTTCTCACCTTTGCCGCCGCATAAAAACTGTCGCCGTGCTTTAAGCTGAGATTTTCCAAAACGATATCCTCAACTTTAAGCGAAAACACCCCCTGTCCTGCCACAACTTCATGCCATTCGGCCTGCGCAAGGGTTTGCGCATCCGTATCCGATACCGCGGCATACGCATAATGTGTGATGCCGCTCTGTTCATCCGCACTGCTTATACTCACGCCTTCAATTTTATGTTCAAATATTGTATATGGAGCGGACTCTACCACAGGGGTGGAAGGGACGGTCTTGTCTATGACAACCGCATTACTCATTTTTATTTCCGACCATAGTCCTACCCCGTTTTTCACCGCGATTCGCACATATATACCAGAACCGTCCATTACCCCCTCAATTCCTGCCGAAAGCTCCGCAAAATCCACGGATATGTCCAAAAAACCCTTTGCGGTAAACACACTCCTCCAGCCTTTCGTAAACATGGAAGCATTTTCAAAGGTTCCTATCGAATACCGGTATTCACTGATCCCTGACCGGTTGTCGGAGGCTTCGCAATAAATATGTACCGCATGCGAAGCATAAGGCGGCGTTATAAACTTGCTGATAACAGGCGCCGATCTGTCAACGACAACCGCGGGACTTATTCCCCATTGTTCGGAATTAACCCCGGTAACGCTTCGCGCTTTTACATAAAGCGCATAACTTCCTTCTGCAAATTTCTTGTCCTCCGCATCCAGAACAAGGAATTTTTCCTTTATTAAATCCGTATACACAATATTGCCGGATCCTATTTCACGCAGCTCAAGATTATAACCTTCCAAAGGAACTTCATTATTATCCACATCCCAATCAAAGAATAACTGCGTGCCGGAAACCCTGGCCTGGACGCGGCTTATTTCCGGGGGTGCCCCTATCACAAGCGCACCTTTGCTGTACCCATATTCTGAAACCAATCCGGCCTGGTTGACACACATGCCGCGGTAAACAATAATATCTCCGGCGTTTGCCTGTGGAGCGGGACTGCTTACGGCAATCCGTGGTTCACTGGATGCATAATCCGCACTGTCCGCCGCGGGGACCCATTCCAGGTTCATATCCCACCGGCCATAGAGGGCTTTGTAGTGTTCTATCAAGGTAATATCTTCATAAGCCTGAATAAGCAGGTTCACATTAGAAAAATCTTCCACATAGAGCAGTTCATCGGAACCCGCTCCCCTTACAAGCTTTACTTCCGCGATATACGGCGCCGTTTCATCATAGAGTATACCGTTGCTCATACCCACGGAAGATAATCCGGCCCCGTTATAAGCGCGTACGGCAAAATACCATACATCACCATGCACACGATTAAAGGCTTGTCCTATAACCTCTTCTACCACTGCCTCACGCGTACCATCATCATCATACCACGCGGCACCGACAAGCTCATTCTTATTTCTGATAATAGTCCACTGGTAACGTACGGTCCCGCTTTCGGGATCAGCATGCGTCCAAACCCAATGGGCACGCGGATACTGGGCGGTATTAATCACCTCACCCATATCTATTACCAATGGAACAGGCGGCGGCGTATTGTCAATTGTAATAACAGGCACAAGCCTGTCCGCGGAAAGACCCGCCTTGTTTGTCACCCTGAGTGTCAAGTACACCTTATCGCCGGTATTCATTGCCAGGGGATTGCCGTCCGTATCCGTTATAATCGGCACACGCACACCCTTTTCCCCGGCCGTCAAATCAATCCAATCACCGGAAAGCGGCACAATAGCATTATCCTTATCCTGTTTTTCTAATAGTACGCTGACCTTATTAATACCCGACTCATTGTCCGCAGCATGCCAGCTCACCCACAGTCCGATAGTTGAAGCGGCCTGTGGTGCGGCAATACCATCTTCCTCGGCAAAAAGCGGGGCCGTATAATCCACTATAACTCCGTAACTTTTCCCCGTAACGAACTCCGTACCTCCCTCAAGGGCGGCGCGAACCTCAAAGTAATACGTTTGCCCGTTTTCAAGCGTAAGACCCGTTGCTGTTGCCTGGTTTTGATCAGATGCCGTCCAGTCTGTTACCGCTCCCTGATCTGAGACAATTCTATATGAAAACCCGGTGACGGTCCGCGGGCCCTTATATTCCCACCGCGCGGAGAGACTATCGGCGGATGTCGAATACAGCCCGTTTGTACTTACTACAATGCGCTCCCGGCTGTTGTCCAGAACAAGCGCGCCGGCCTCCTCAGATGTAGCCGCCAGTTTGACGGCGTTTTTTGACCTCAAGAACATTTTATAACTTCCGTCCGCCGCGTTCGGTACGATAAATTGGAAGCACACATTATCCCCCGGACCTGCTATCTTAAGCCACCCCTGTTCATTCCCGTTTACCAGCTCTAAAAGAGCGGTCATATTCTGCTCGGTGCCTATGGCAAGCTCATACACGGTTATTGCGGATTCCGGTTCCGCGGCGCTTGCGTAGAGTCGCACCTCCTCACCGCTTATCACCGCGTCTGCGGGCACACCCGTAAGCGCAAGGTCAGCGGGGGGAGTGTTGTCATAGGTAAAGGGGGCGCTTTCAACCGTTGCGCTGAGTCCCACGCCGTTTTCAACACGGACCACCAGTTTGTATGTTTTTCCTGCCGTAAGCCGGGTCGCCTTGGCGCCATTATAATCGGTATGCCAGGTTATATCCTCCGGTTCGGCAGTAACCTCACCTATGGCGTATGCTACCCGGGTTATTCCCGATTCCTCATCCGCATGCTCCTCATCCGGTACAAGCTGTTCAAGGGAGCTGATATAATAGCGAGAATATGCCTCGTCAAATCCGGTAACGGCCAGACCGAGAACAGGCGCGCTTGTATCAAGCAGGATACCCTGAGCGACCCTGTATTCCGCTGAAAAATTACCGGCCCGGTCATATGCCCGGACAACCAGGTAATAGGTGGCCCCGTCATCACCACTCAGATTCAAAGCGCGAAGATACCGCTTCTCTCCGTTCTGCTGCGCCGTTGTTTCCACGGGTTCAAGCACGATGTCTTTCCATTCGCCGACCTCTCCGTTTACGCTTGCGGCATATCCGTAGCGAAAGCCCTTGACTCCCGCATTGTCATCCCATAGCAACAACTTGACCGGTACCGTGCCGCTGCTGCCCAATATTCCGTTCTGTATCTGATTTAGATCAATATGTAAATCACGTATCTCAGGCGGCGTTTGATCAATATGATAATTATCCGTTGTTTCTACGGCTTCATTCCCGGCGTTGTCACGGGCTTTCACCGTTATGGTATAATTTCCTACAT
>CAZWYY010000073.1:0-13815 GCA_964638895.1 uncultured Spirochaetaceae bacterium
CCGGCGGTTTTTGGATGGCGTTTGTCAACACATGGAGAATATGGCTGCCCAATATCACAATACAGTTGGTAATCTCTTTGTTTTTAGGCGTAATATTCACCAACACGCGCCTGCGAATGAGGGGAGTGGGATTTTTCAGAGCCATCTTCTATTTTCCCAATCTGGTTACCGCGGCTTTGGTAGGTGTCCTGGCCTTGTTGTTGCTGGATTGGCAACATGGCGCGATCAACCAGATTCTTCACGGACCGGCATCGAATTTTCCCGGAGGAATGTACCCGCCCGAATTCCATATTCTTAAGGATCCCGTCAAAGCGCAGTTCGTGATCTCAATCATACAAAATAGAGGCGGCGCGTATCGACGGAGCGCAGGGTTTGACCATTTTTCATAGAATTGCGTTGCTCATCATGTCCCCGGGTATGGCCACCATGGCTATTTTCGGATTTGTATTCAGCTGGAATGACCTTCTAGGACCGCTGGTCATGCTTACCTCAACGGAAAACTACACCCTGCCGCTGATGATCGCCCAATTGCGAACATCATTATACGCAAGGGATTATGGGGCGATATATCTTGCCATCGCCATGTCGATGTTTCCCATTCTCGTGGTATTCACCTTTTTGCAGCGATACATGGTAGCGGGTATTTCTTTCGGGAGTTTGAAGGAATAATTGCCTGCCGTGCACAAGAAAGCGATCGGCCGCTGCCTGCCGGCACCGGCAGTATCCGGCCGCCGGACCATAATGGGCGGCTCTTCCCGATCCGGACCTAATCCATAAGCCCGTGTCCTGCTCCTTGACATCGAATCTGGGGATGTGGTATTTTGAGTGACAAGAGGAGAAACACGGATTTCACAGATTAAAAAATGTAATCTGCGCAATCTGTGGTGAAGGAGATCCTATGTCAGGACACAGTAAGTGGGCTTCAATAAAGCATAAAAAGGGTGCCGCCGATGCCAAGCGGGGCCAATTGTTCACCAAGATCATCAAAGAAATTATCATAGCCGCCCGCATGGGGGGAGGTGATATTGAGGCCAATCCGCGCCTACGCACCGCGGTGCTCAAGGCAAGGTCGGCCAATATGCCCAAGGATAATATCGAACGCGCAATTAAAAAAGGAACCGGAGACCTTGACGGCGTAAACTACGAGGAGCTTTCTTATGAGGCCTACGGGCCGGGCGGAGTGGCCCTGTTGATCGAGATTCTTACCGACAACAAAAACAGGACCGCGGCCGAGGTGCGCAATATTCTCTCCAAGGCCGGCGGAACCCTGGGCGAAGCCGGGTGCGTTTCCTACCTGTTCAAACGCAAGGGTATTATTGCCTTTGACGCCGCACAGTATAAGGAAGACGATATTCTGGCTGTTGCCCTTGACGCGGGCGCCGAGGATATAAGCACGGAGGGGGAAGCGATCGAGGTCATATGCGAACCCGAGGATTTCGAACGGGTGGTGGACACGCTCACTGCCGCGGGTTTTGAGCATACCATGGCGGAGGTGAGCATGATTGCGGATGCCAGCGTAACACTGGATAAAGAAAAAACGGAAAAAGCGCTCAGGCTCATCGAAACCCTTGAAGACCACGATGACGTGCAAAGCGTGGCCACCAATTTAGACATACCGGATGAATGAAAACAATTATCGGCATAGATCCCGGGTTGAAGAACACGGGATACGGCATTATTCAGGTTGAAAATAATCAGGTAAAATACATCGATCACGGTGTCATTTCCACGGAGGCCGCGGACCAACCGGGCAGCCGGCTGCTGCATATTCATGATCACGTGATCAAGCTTGTTAAACAATTCCGACCGGATGAGGCCGGTATTGAGGAGATCTTTTTTGCCAGGAACCTGAAAAGCGCCATTCCCGTGGCCCAAGCCAAGGGAGTGATCCTCTGCGCCCTGGCCTTGGCGGGGGTGGGGGTTTCCGTCTATACGCCCCTGGAGGTAAAACGCGGGGTGGTGGGCAACGGCCGGGCGGAAAAGGAGCAGGTGCAGGAGCTGGTTCGCCTTATCCTCGGCCTTGCGCAGATCCCCCGGCCGGACCACGCGGCCGACGCGCTGGCGGTGGCCCTGTGCCACGCGCACAGCTCCCGCCTGAAATCACTGATAAAATCGGGAGGAGGCCGGGGTGTTTAACAGTCTGACCGGCAGGGTAAGCTTCAAGAATAATGAGAGCATCTGCCTCCGCACGGGCGGCATTGAATGGGAACTCAAAACCACCCTGCAGTCGCTTAAGGAATTTCCGGCGCTCGGAGGGCGGGCAACCGCGTACGTGTTTTTGTACCACCGGGAGGACCAGATGAAACTATACGGATTCTCGGGACGTGAGGAACGTTCCCTATTCCTCAACCTGCTCAAGGTTGACGGACTGGGGCCCAAACTGGCAATTAAGATATTGTCGTCCATCAGCGCGGCGGCCCTGGTTGCGGCCCTGGAAAAAGAGGACATCAATACGCTGTCCTCCCTGCCGGGCCTGGGTACAAAAACGGCCCAGAAGGTGATTTTGACCCTCCAGGGAAAACTGAAGAAGATCGGCCTTCAGGAACAAGGCGCGGGTTTGAACGAGGATATCATCAATGCCCTGGTGGGCATGGGGTTCGATAAGCGGGTCTCGCGCGAGGCTGTGGGCAGCGCGTTAAAGGAGCTTGAACAGCGTGAAATTCCCGCGGAAGAGCTGGACAAGGAGCTGTTTACCAAGGCGCTGGCCGTCGCCAGCCGGATGAAGGGGTAAGGTAATGAAGGAACCCAGAATTTCCGACGCCCACTACCTGGAGGAGCAGGACCGCGATGAGGCCTCCCTGCGCCCGCGCGCCCTACGCGATTTTATCGGACAGGAGAAGCTGAAAACCAACCTCAATATTTTTATCCGGGCCGCGCAGAAACGCGGCGAGTATCTTGACCATGTGTTTTTTTCCGGCCCTCCCGGGCTGGGGAAAACCACCCTGGCCGGGATTATCGCCAATGAGCTGGGCGCGGAGCTCAGGGCCACGGCCGCCCCGGCCCTGGAAAAACCGGGGGATCTGGCGGCCATTCTTACGGCCGTAGGGAAAAACAATATTTTTTTTATTGACGAAATTCACCGCTTAAAACCGGTTATAGAAGAAATGCTCTATACGGCCATGGAGGATTTCAAGATCGACGTGGTCATAGGCCAGGGGCCGGGGGCGCGAAACATAAAAATTCCCCTGGAACCTTTCACCCTGGTGGGCGCCACCACGCGCCCCGGGCTTATCTCGCGCCCGCTGCACGACAGGTTCGGTATCAGGGCCAGACTTGATTATTATGAAATAAAAAACATAACAGAGATCGTATTCAGGTCGGCCGGCATCCTCGGTGTCGAGATTGGAGAGCAGGCCGCGGCCCTTGTTTCCCGCTGCGCCAGGGGAACCCCGCGCGTGGCCAACCGGATACTGCGGCGCATGCGTGATTTTGCCCAGGTCTGGGGTGACGGCGTCATCACGCCGGACATCGTAAAGCGGGGGTTGGCCTCGCTCGAGATCGACGACAAGGGCCTGGATAAACTGGACAGGCAGATCCTGCGCGCGATCATCCTGAAGTACAAGGGCGGTCCCGTGGGCTGCGAGACCCTGGCCATATCAGTGGGGGAGTCCGTGGAAACAATCGAGGACGTATACGAGCCCTATCTTATTCAAACGGGCTTTCTCATGCGCACGCCGCGCGGCCGCATGGTGACCGAACACGCGTATACCCACCTGAAACTCGCCAAAGACCATAATGAAGACCAAAGACTTCTTTTTTGACCTGCCCCCGGGGCTGGTGGCCCAGTACCCTGAACGCGGGCGCGGAGAATCCAGGCTGCTTCTGATGGACCGTTCTTCGGGCGGCATTTCCCACCATAAGTTCAGGGAGCTTCCCGACCTGCTGAAGCCGGATATAGTGGTAGCCGTAAATGATTCCAGGGTGCGCAGGGCGCGTGTGTACGGCAAAAGCGCGCGCTCGGGCGCCGAGGTTGAGTTTCTGCTGCTCAAAGAACTTTCGTCAGGGGTGTGGCGGGTCAAATGCTCAAAAACAAAAAAACAGAAAAAGGGTAAGAAGTTCATTTTCCCCGAAAACATCGGGGCGGTCATAACCGGGGAACAGGGCGAGTGCAGGGTCCTTGAGTTTGACAAAGCCATCGACGAGCGTTACCTGGAAAAACACGGGCACATGCCCCTGCCCCCGTATATTAAACGCCCGGACCGGGCGCTGGACGGGAAGCGTTACCAGACCGTGTACGCCGGGGCGGCCGGCTCGGTGGCCGCGCCCACCGCCGGGCTTCATTTTTCAAAACAGATCATCAGGCGGATGATCCGGCGGGGCATGGGGTTCGCGCCCGTGACCCTGCATGTGGGCCTTGGAACCTTTGCCCCCATTCGTACGGAAAAGGTCGAGGATCACCGCATGCACAGCGAGGAGTACGAGATTCCGGCCGGGTCCGCCGGCCTCCTGAACCGCGCCCTGCAAGAAAAACAACGGATTCTGGCGGTGGGCACAACAACGGTACGCGCCCTGGAGTCCGCGTTCGACGAGGGGAAGATCAAGGAGGGCGGAGGGTCTACCGAACTTTTCATCTACCCCGGCTATCGGTTCAGGGTGATTTCCGCGCTGTTGACCAACTTTCACACACCCGGCTCTACCCTGCTGGTCATGGTAAGCGCCTTTGCCGGCAGGGAACTCGTTCTGCACGCCTATGAGGAGGCAAAACGGTTGGGCTACCGGTTTTTTTCCTATGGGGACGCTATGCTGATTTTGTAGCATAAAGTTCGGCGTCCGTGTAGCGCTGTTTGATGGCGGTGATGGTTTCGTGAATGGAAAAGAAAAGTTTGACCAGCTCCGGATCGAACTGCCTGCCCGCCTGCTCCCTGAGAAACTGCAGGACCCGCGGTTCTTCCCATCTTTCCTTATACACCCTCTTTGAACAAAGAGAGTCGTACACGTCGCAGAGGCTGACAATACGGGCCGAGAGCGGGATTTCAGTGCCTTTTTTCCCCGGACCGAGGTGCGGATATGGAGAGTTGATATCGTCAATCTTTCCCGGGTACCCTGTTCCGTCCCAGCGTTCGTGATGGTTCAGCGCCACCTCGGCCGCCATTTTGTCCCACGGCGTATGATTTTCCCGGAACAGGCGGGCCCCGAAAATGGTGTGATAATAGACATGGTTTTTTTCGGCCGGGGTCAGGCTGCTCTTTTTCTTGAGGATTAGGTCGCTTATGGCCACCTTTCCCATATCGTGCAGAATCGCGGCAAAGCGCAGCTGCTCCCTGTAGTTTCTGGCTTCCTGGCTGGGAATAATGTGAATACGGGCGTATTTGGAGAAAAGCTCAACCGCGTAGGCGCCCACGCGCTTGGCGTGCAGGCTGGTCTCACTGGGATCCCGCAGCTCAACTATTTCTATAAGCCGCAGGGCCATCTGCCGGGAAAGTTTGGCCGTTTCAATGGCATTGGCCGCGTAAAACGCGAACTGGCTGACATAGGTATTGTCCGACATGGAAAAGGGTATTACGGTTCCGTTTTGGTCTTTGGCATTGATCAACTGAAGCACCCCCACCAGCTCACCGTTTATGGTAATAAGCGGGACCACCAGAATGGATTTTGTCCGGTAGGAGGTCTTTTTATCAAAAGTCGGATCAAAGCTGAAGGACACGTTGCTTTTTATATCGTACACATCGTCGATAAGCAGGGGCTGTCCCGTAAGGGCCACGTATCCGGCCAGTGAATTCTTATCGATCTTCAGCCGGGCCCGAGAGTAAATGTATTTGTCCTTCTCGCGCCTGCTGTAAAACAGGGTGTCGTTCTGGACATAGTTGAAATACAGGTGATTCTTGGCGGACAGGTAGATTGTTCCGGCATCGGCGTTGACAAAACAACGCGCCTCTTCCAGGATGCGTTCCAGTAAGATGTCCAGGTCCTTGATATTGTAAATGGAAGTGATGATCTGCAGCAGGTATTCGGCGCTTTTTTTATTCGGATGATCACTGCAATGATATAGACTCCTATTCATGTTTATGAGCTTCTTCAACAGCGCCATTAGTAATAAGTTATTATTAAAGTGTGAAAAGTACAAGCTGAATTTTTCGCATTTTATAATAATATTCCCTGTACCCTTCATTCAAAAATCAATATATTGATTAAGAGAAGAATATGCAGCAACGTGTAAAAGAGCTTTTAGAATCTTCTGAGTTTTTGCAGGTGGTGCTTCAGAATATTACCTCCGCGGTACTGATTCTGGATAAGGATCTTCGTATATATCATATAAATAATGTCGCCGGTCTGCTCTTTGGTCAAAGCACGCAAGATATGGTTGGCAGGTTGTTCGGAAACGCCGTCTGCTGCCTGACGGCCCTGAAAAATGGTACGGCATGCGGAGCCTCACCGGCCTGCGCCGCCTGTTCCATCAGAAACACCATCCAAAGCGTGATCAGCCGGCGCCGCCCGGTTGTGAAAATGAAATATACCCAGGATATTCTGGTAGGCGGCGAGCGTGAGCGGAAGATCCTTCAGTACAGCGCTAAATACATCCGGTTTGCGGGTGAGGTGTTTGTTATCATTATTATGGACGACATCACCGAGGCTGACAGGCAGCGCAGCGAGCTGGAACGCCTGAACGCGGAGTTGAACAAGTACGTGGGCATCGCGGCCCATGATCTGCGCCATCCGGTATCCGTGGTAAAGATGTACTCCAAACTGCTTATGGACGCCATGGGGGGCAGGCTGAGCGCCGACGAGAAAAAATTTTTAAATATAATCACGCAGAAAACCGAGTTTATGCTCGACATGCTGGAGGGGGTGCTGGACACCGCCAAGATAGAATCGGGCGCCTTGGAGCTGATAATGATTCGTGACGACTACATCGGTTTCCTGAAACAGATTATTGAACAGAATCAGGTGGTGGCTAATACAAAGGATATCAGGATCTCACTGCAGACCCCCATGCAGCGGATCAAACTTATGTTTGATAAAACCCGGATGGAGCAGGTGTTGAACAACCTGCTGCACAACGCCTATAAGTATTCTCCCAGGGCCGCGGACATTGTGGTCAGCCTGGAAAAAAAACCGGAACACCTGGTGACGCACATCATGGACAAGGGTCCCGGCATCACTCCACAGCAGTTGCGGGGGATTTTTAATCCCTTTCAGACTGTAAGCGTACAAAACCTGGGCCAGGAGAGGAGTGTGGGCCTGGGGCTTGCCATTGTAAAGAAGATAGTTGAGGCCCATGGGGGAGTGGTACGTGTGAACAGTAAGGTAAAACAGGGAAGTGATTTTTATTTCAGCCTGCCCTATTGAAACAGGACCAACTAGGCATTACGGTTCGGCCTCATCCGTGCATTCAAGATACGCCCGGGTCGCCGCAATGCGCGTAAGCTGCTTCTGAATAATCGCCTCATAATCAAGGTCACGGGTCTCGATCCGGAAGTTTTCATCGGCCCAGAACTGAATCTCTTCCAGAAAGGATACGCGCAGGGGCCAGGCCCGCCCGGACCACAGCTTGGCCTGTTCCCAGTAATACAGCGCGACCTTGTAAGCCTGTTCCGCTGTTTTCAGGCTTTGGCAGATGTCCTTTCTCCAGGGACCGTTTTTATGAAAGAAATACACCTCGAACTTATCGTATTTGCTTCCCAGGATAAGGTACTGCTCAACCAGTTTGAGATTGACATGCATCTTGAAAAGCAGTTTGTAGCGTTCGTATTCCTGTTCCGTGGTTACTTTGGCCAGGGCATAGAGGGGGTTGCAGAAATCGGCCTTCAGGGCCTGCTCAAGATAGCCGATGTTCTCCATGGTGTCATCCGGATACTGGTAAAAATGAAGATGAAACAGCTTATAAAACTGCTCCGCGTAGAGAATCTTATAGGCAAAGCCCGGGCCTGCCGTAAGGAGAAAGATTATAAAGATGATAATTAAGAAAAAGCAGCGTTTCACCCTTTTACTATCGGCATTGCCGAGATGATTTTCCACACTTCCTCGGCTATCTCCTCTTTTTTTCGCGTGCCGTCCAGGCGCACCAGGCGCATGGGGGCTTTCGAGAAACGGGTAAGGGCCTTTTCGTACTGCCCCAGAACTCTGCGCTGATACTCATCGGTCTCGAAGATCTGGACGGCTGCGCGCCCGCTTCTGCGTCGTGCGCATACCTCAAGGGGGGCGTCGATAAAAAAAAGAATTTCCGGGAGGGGAAAACGGTCGTTGAGCGAGGCCACGAAATCGAAATCACAGTCCACGGACTGGTAGGCCAGGCTGGAAAATAGGTAGCGGTCGCAGACAACCAGTTTTGTTTCCGCGTTCGCGGCGACGCTTTCCGGCCCGTGGTAGAGATGCTCGTTACGGTCCGCGGCGAACAGCAGGGCCAGGGTTTCGGGGGCGAGTGGTAAGGAACCGGACAACACACTGTGAATAAGCGCGCCCACGGGTCCCCGGGTGGGCTCGGATGTTGCCGTGAAAGGCACTGCGGCATTCCTCAACCTCTGCGAGAGGAGTGAAAGCTGGGTTGTTGTGCCCGAGCCGTCGATACCCTCGAACACGACAAAATTGGTGATAATCCGGGAACGCATGCGGGCCATTATATAAGGAAATCCTGTTTTATACCAGAGAATTGAATACGGCCCTAGCAATTCTCATTTTGAACCATCTAATAGGATTAGAGAGAGATAAAGCTATAAAGGAATTAAAATATAATCGTTCAAAATGAGAATTGCCTCTAAATGCATGCTCAGGCAAGCAATTTTAAATTTGTTCGATTATATTTGCCTGATCCTAAAAATCTTTTTCCGCTTGCTTTGCTATAACAAAGAACAAATTTAAAATTGTTGATACGGCGCCTCCTTCTGGTCAGGATTTCACGGCACTACGTAAAAAAAACGAGTATACAATTTTTCCTCTGATTAAACTTGACAGATACCTGTTATAGGCGTCATAATTTTTTATGTTATTATATAAAGATTGATTAAATAATGGAAAATAGTGAACAAAAAAGTATAGTCCCTTCAATGTCTCTGCTCATGTCATTCAATAGAAAAACAAGGAGGCCTAAAAATGCCGGGAAGTAATCCAAAAACAATTCCTTCTTCCATCAAAAAAATCACTATTCGCAATAAAGACCTAACGGAAATATTTACTTCAAGGAGCAAACTTTATAAGATTCCACCTTCTCAACTAGCTGTTATTGATAAGATGCTTGATAACAATTTTGCAATGGATACTATCGTAAAAAAAACAGGCCTGCAACAAAATAAAATTACTGATTACGTTAAAACTCAGCAGTTTACCAAACTACCCCACATTGATGACACAATCGCCCTTGTTTTAATCAAAGCGGGATGGGAAGCTGAAACAATCTGGCAAATCAAACCAACCGAACTTAAATCCATACTTGAAAAAGCCAAGCAGGCGGGCCAAAATATCCCTACGGAAGCATTAGAATCGTCTTCTCTAAATCAAATTATTGCATCAGCAAAAGTACACTATCCCGAACCGGTTATTTTTCATGATCTTCAAAACAAGTTGCAGATAATCCCGACTGTTAAAGAGAAGCTGGCGCAATTAAAGATAAGAACACTGGCTGATATAAGAAGCAAGGGATTGTTAAAAGAACACAACGACACCAAAGATCTGCCTGACGAGATTATCTCCCGCCTTGAGGCCCATGGTCGTCTGAATCTCATCTGCAAGGATATTGAGATAAACCAAAAATTGATTTCAAACAAGCTGGACACGCTTTCCGCTGTTGCCGGGGAAACGCCGGATAATATCAGAAAAGCCGCCGGCAATAAAATCAGTTCGGAAGATGCCAAAGCCCTGAAAGCCCAAGCAATCATACAAAAAAATCGAATCGACAACAAATTGGCGGAACTGCTGGTAGCCAATGCGGCGGGACATAAGGGCTGGGAGCGGTTGTTTCCCCAAGCCCCTGCCGAAGATAAGAAGAAAATACAACAACTTATTAATCAAAATGTACTGCCCGATGAAGACCGCTGCCCTACCTGTGAGCCGAAATGCTCAGTATTCAGTCCCGGTTTTTACCTGCTTGATCTTATAAATTTTATTGCCACATCATTTAACATAGGATTAGAGGCCGCTGAAAATCGGTTTTGTCAAAATATCGGCGACCTGGTACTACAACCGGAAAGCGATATCCGACAAATCAAGTCGGCGATTGATATTTTGGAGCGTTATTATCTACAAAAGCAAAATAAATCCTACACGGAAGTAAATCTCGACAATCTATGGCAATCATTTAAAACTCTCAATAACGGTGACGCTTTTCCCGACGTTGTTTCTGAGTTGTTTGATTCTTACGTAACGGAAATCGGGATATCAAGAACGGAAATCGAACAGGCTGATAATGACGGTACTTTAAATATACTTGCTGAAAAACTCTTTCTTAGTGTCGGTGATATGCAGCAGTTCCTGAGGCCTTATAATGATATTAGAAAAAAACACATAGAAAGCAATCACTCGTACAGTCTTGATTTCATATTACGAAAATCCTTCCATGGAAGATACCGGGCCATTGTGCGCATGGAGTACAAGGAATTATTAAAAACCGATCTGAGTGAAAAATTGGATCGTCTGAAAAGTGAAAAAACCAGGGCCTTCGTTGATGAAAAAGTCAACACAGCCGATCTGGATCCCAACCATGAAGATTATGCCGCCCAATTGGCGGATGTACGGAAAAAAGCGCTGCAGGCGGCGGAAACGGAGATCAGCATATTAAAATTGGTTATTATTGTCGTTAATCAAGAAATCCTTCTTCAGAGCGGCTCGGATGCTGCGGCAGCCGAATCGCAGGCCGAATCTTTTGCCGAAACTAATTTTGATGCGATAAACAATAATTATCCTCCCTCAATGTCGGACCAAGAAAAAGCGGAGCAGTATCTGGAACATAACACGGAATCAATGCTTAATGATTATGCCGATTTAATTGACCTGGAAGCCGATGAGCTGGCGGAAACGGAAATAACCAAGGCTTTGGAAAAAGCGCGGTCCGGATATTTGATTAAAATCCGCGCTGACCTCATCAAACTATGCCTGGCTTTGCCAAATGCTTTTAATGATGTCCAAGCATTGGCGGATTATCTGCATATCGATTTAACGGTGGATGAATGCTACAGAACCACGCCGACCGCCCAGGCCATACAATCCATCCAATCCTATGTATTGGCCGTGCAAATGGGCAAAGAAAAACCGGATCATAATGAATTCAATTCCGAGCAATGGGCCTGGATGAAATCCTACGGCATGTGGCACGCGGCACAGATGGTGTATTTTTATCCGGAGAATTTTTTGGAACCGGATTATCGTTATGATTCTACCGGAAAATTTATGCGACTGCGAGAAGAACTGGAAGACGGATTCGGTTGTCAGGAAGAAGAATTAGTCAAGAAAGCAATTGATTATATCGGACAAGACCATGTTATTAAAGTAATCGGAGTATGCGCTGTTAAAAATGATATTTACCTGTTCGGTCAACCATCCGGCACCCACCATAGATTGAAAAGCATAAAAACCTATTTTGGTTATTTGGGAAAAGGATGCTATTGGTCCGGCTGGAGTGAAGTTGAAGGCTTGGAAGAGTTTCAAACCAATGATTTTAAAGTGTTCCATCATGGAAATGATGTCATATTATATTATACAAATAACACTTGGGAAGAAGAAAAAGAAACAAATGAAAATGGTGAAGAGGTGATCACAAAAGAACTATCTAGTTCAATAGTATTTTATCGATTTGATACTCTCACTCACACGGCTGTAAAAATAGAAAACGAATTATTGATAGAAACCAATAAGAATAATGATTTATCGGTACAATGTGTCGACATTATCCCTACTCCCGGGGTAGAAGACTTTTTTATCGGCAAATCACATACCATATTCGTCTGTCATTCCCAGGCTACCGAATATCCGGGGGCGGGTAATATCTATCATAATACTACCTATCAGCATGTTATAGCGCTTTTTATTGTCGATAAAGATTTTTCTCCGGTAAAAAGTTCCCAGGCAATTAATCTCACAATGTTTCCCGTAACAAGTGTTACGCATATACACACTGGGGAAGATCCGACCGCACACCTGTTTTTCTCGCATAAATTAAAGAATCCCGATAAAATCTCTCTCAATCTGAGTGCGGCTGTCGTTGATTTCGATGGTCAATATCAAACAGCTGTTAAACAGGCAATAAATAATTTGGGCTCTGATTTCATCGGAGGTGTTGCGCCGCGCTTTTATTCATTGCGACTGGATGAAAATTATTCATTAATCATAACCCGCCAAGCTGATGGCGCCATATACAATAAATCCACGCAATCTTTTTCCAAAATTGCAGCCGTAGTTGGCAATTTAACGGATTACGATTATCAATCAATCTATATTGCGAATATAATCAACCTGTTTTCATATGAAAACGGATTTTTTGCGGCTAATTCATTCGGAAGTGTGATCCAGATAACCGTTGACATTGAGACCAAGGAAATTCTTCACAGCGGATTCCGATCCGAAAGGCTGGGGTATTACATAACAAAGATCTATGATTTTATTGCCACTTGTGCATCCATTGATGACTTAAAAAAAGTATATCTTGGTCAGGGTGAGATTTATGATCATTTTATATTACACAAAATACCTATTATACATTACAGAGAATTCTTTTTGCATATTCCTTTATTATTCGCCGGCGCCTGCGCTTCTGCGAGTAAATTTGATCAAGCCATGGAATGGTATCGATTAATATATGATCCGGTTCAAAATACCGTTGAAAATAGATTAATTTATGTTGAATTGAAAAATAATGATGATGAATTGAACATCGCTGAAAGACTGAAAAATACATTTGAACCGCATTATCTTGTCCGCACAAGAAATTATGCTCTGCTGCGGCATGTTGTTTTTAAATATGTAGAGAACATCCTGGATTGGGCGGACAGAGAATTCACCGCGGACAACGGTGAATCACGCAACCGTGCCAGGGAATTATATGAAGCAGCCCAAAAAATACTGGCACTTGATGAGGCGCCTAAGGATTATTGCGAAAGCGCTTGGAAAGAGTTTGTTTTGGATGTTATCGGTAATATTAATACGGTGTTTCATATAATTATGAAGAAACAACTGGATTATTTAAGATCGGCAGCATCCAGGAAAAACAATCAAAATACGGCTTCAGAAATAAGGAGTATATTTAATTCAAATATAAGCAGCGGAGAAAAGTTATCGGCCTTGGTAAAAAAGGTCAATCAAAAAAAAGTTAACTCAGGAGAACTCGTTTCAGTTAAAACACTGACAAAGAAAAACCTCAAAGATATGTGCAAAATCCAGGAAAGCCTTATAGGTTCTTTTGAGCGACACGGTCAAGGAACACAAAACAACTGGGATCTCCGTTTTGACGAACCATGGCGTGGCATACGTAGAATAATCGAGGTGGAGTATGTGCCTGAGTACCAAAATTATAATTTCTGCATTCCTACAAATCCGCTTCTTATCCTGCTCCGCTACCGAATTGAGTCCAACCTGGAAAAACTGAGGACCTGCAGGAATTTTTCAGGTATTAAACAGCGTTTCCAGCCGTATTCCACTCCGATTGATCCAAACCAGATTCTTGATCTTTTAAGCGAAGGCGGCTCTTTGGAAGATATGGATACGCTCAACCTTGATACTCCTGTTCCCGTATATCGTTATACATATTTGTTGGAGGAGGCCAAAAGAATGGTCTCACAGGCCATGTATATTGAAAGCCAATTCCTAAGCGCCGAGGAAAAATACTGGCAAACCAGTTACGAAACCCTTAAAGCCAAACAGGATCTCGCTATTTCAAAATCACATGTCGAGTTA
>CAZWYY010000074.1:0-13412 GCA_964638895.1 uncultured Spirochaetaceae bacterium
GGCTGGAGCGGCGCCGCCGGCGTAAGAAATCCATGGGCTGATTTTCCCGCAATACGTGGCCCGCCGACCCAAAACCCGCCACTCACCGGCCTGCGTCCCGCCGCCGCAAGCGCAAAAAATAACTTGCACGGGCCGCCGCCTTCCTTTATGATTTGAGCATGGAGGAATAATATGAAAAGGTCGCTCTCGATTATCATGATGATGGTATTCGTCTGCTCGGCGGGCGGCGCGGAAAACATGCGCGTGTTGGTCTCACCGTTTACAAACAATGGCTCGGACACGTACGGCTGGCTGGGATACGGCATCGAGGCCAGCGTGATCGCCGATATGGTAAAAATCCCCACGGTTGAGGTGTTAAGCATCAAAGAGCGTAAGCGGGCGCTGGACGAGATCTCATACCAGATGAGCGGCCTGGTGGAAGAGGACAAGATCCTCCGGGTGGGCAAGATGCTGGGCGCCAATGTCATTCTATCCGGGGAGTACACCGTGTTGAATCCCGAGGTAAGGATTACCGCGCGCCTGACCCTGGTGGAAAAGGGAGTGATTATAAGCAGCATAAAGCTGGACGGCAGCTTAAACGACATATTCGGCCTGCAGGACGAGATTGTGATCCGTCTTATGAGCTCGGTTGACCAAAAAAAAGCCGGCGGCCTTAAGGCACCCAAGCTTTCCTCCAAAGAGGTTGACGCCATTAAAAAAAAGGAAACGAATTTTAACACGTTTGAGTATTACGCCAAGGGGCTTGAGCTTACGGACGCGGTTTCGCAGGAGTTCCTGGATATAGAACAGGCGATTTTCGTTCTGATTAATGAACAACGAACCAAGGCCGGCCTTCCCAAATTCATATATCATGACAAGCTTGCCATGCTGGGAAGGTACCACAGCATGAACATGCAGGTATATAATTTTTTCGACCTTACCGATCAGAACGGCATGAACGCCATGGGCCGCAAACTGATGCTTACCCCGGAGCTTTTCGGGAACGTGGGCCAGGTGATCGCCTTCAATTACGGCGGCAGCACCGAAGCGGTGGCCAAAAAATTCGTGAAGCAGCTTATGGAATCGAATTTCAAGAGTGAAATTTTGAATAAAAACTATAACTACCTTGGTGTGGGTATTTTTCGCGGGGACGGCGACAATTACCGCTATTTCTGTACCCTGGTGCCCGCGGACCTGATGGTGGAGCTGGTAAGCAGCATCCCCAAAAAACTTGATTACGGGTCAAAAATCACCCTGAAGTTCAAGTTTATCGGCAGCTTTCCCAAAGAGAAACTGGGGATCGTGGTCAAATACCCCGATATGGCCGCCCGCTGTTATAAAGAGGACGGAAGTTATTTTGAAGGCTATGGTGTGTATTATCCGGAAAACTGGGAAGGGGATTTCTTTACGGTGACAATCACCTGCGATAAAGGCAGGGGCGCCTACGTAATCCAGCCCAGCAGGGAAGACAAGTTCTACCCCTTCGGCGTCACCCTGATAGCCCGTTAAGACACCGGGATCGGCGGAATTACGGCACGCGCCCTGAATCTGTCTAAAGCCCTATAATTGTTTTAAAAGCAAAGCCCAAGAGAATAAGCATGCCCAGCCGTTCCATATTTTCCGCAAATACCAATATCCCGCAGGCTCCGATTAAAAGCAGGATGGTGCCGATCAGACGGATAACGGAAGACCCTTCTATGACACCGATACCGATCTCTTTTGATTTGATGGTGTTCTCAAGCTCCTTTTTACGGGCGGTCATTTCCTTCTCTTCTTTGTACTTTTTGTACTTCATCATCTTCACATCATGATTGTATTGTTGTCTGGCCTTTTCGTATTCCTTTTGCGCCGCGGCGTAATCTTCCTCTTCGGCCTTTTTTAATTCCTGATAGGCCGCAAGGTCGGTGTCGTACTTGGTCTTTTCGGCCTCGGTTGCGTCCTCCGCGGGTTTAACGGGTTCGGCAAGCTGTTTGGAAAGGTCAACCGGTTTTATTGGCTCCTCGACCTTGTACCGCTCATCCATTTCTTTATTGAAAGATTCCAGGTCGGCCTTGGAAGTGGAAAGCGAGGCCACATTATAACTTTCAACAAAAACGGCGATGGTAATCAGTATAATTCCGGCGATCGCCGCCCCCCGCGCGGCGAGTAATAAGATCTTTTGCATGTAGCAACTCCTCCTTTATTTGCTAAACATCTTGTCTATGTCATAAGACTGGGTTATCCTTCGTTTTCTGGTTGTGGTGGTGGTATCATACTGCGGCCCGGAACCGCCGGCGCCGCTTTGCGAGTAGGCAACCAGGTCACGATAAGGCTGGGGATTGATATTGATACTCAAGGTAAGATATTTCAACCCCAAATCCTGGTTTTTAAGCTGGTAGAACATCAGCCCCTTGATCAAGTACCCCAGGGCCAGGGAGTAGCTGTTGTTTTTACTCCGGTAGATATGGATATCGATTTGCTCAAAGGCTTCGCGGTAGCGATGCCGGCTGAAATAAAACACGGCCTTCTCCAACGGGCTGCCCGTAATCTCCTCCACCTGTTCTTCCACCTCAACCTGGTAGGTTGAGCTTTCCAACTCGATTAGTTTCTCCACGAACACGTCCAGCGGCCAGTTCGGGTTCAGGTGCTGCTGGATGAACTCCTGGGATGGGAAAAAGATATTTTCGATATACCAGATCCCGTCAATGCGCTTGAGTTTCCAGTACTCGTCCGAAACCTGCAGCCCGTATTCAATGGATTTTGTTTTGACCTCCACCAGGGCATAGGCATCGATCAGGTTCTTTACCTTGATTTCATTAATCGTATAGGAAATTATATACTTTTTCTTTACCCCTTCTTCCCCCTCCTTGGTAAAATGACGCTCCTCCTCGTGTTTGGCCAGAACCATCATTTTTGTTTTGTTCTGGAATTTCCTGGCCTGGTAGAACGCCTCAATCACCTGCTCCGGGGTTGTATACAGGGCTGACAAGGGTTGGGCCAGGAGACAAAAAAGAATTATTACGCCGACACAGGTTTTTTTCATCTTTTCTTAGTCTATTTTAGATAGAGTCTAAGTATTATTTCTCACTTGTCAAATAAAAAATAAAATTATTGTTGAGCGGCCGCGGGGGTGTCGGCCACGGAAGTATTGGTGGCCGGCTGCGGGGGTGTCGCCGGCCTGTGGCGGTATTTTTCTTTACCGGCATCCTAAAGCATACTTAGTTAATATTTGATGTCCACCCTGCCCCTGAACCTGCGGTATACCAGAACCGTATAAAACACAACAATGGCCATAGAGAAAAGCGCAGCCGCGGCGATGATCTGCAGGCTCATTATGCCGGATGAGGCATTGTAAAGGTTCATGGCCGGGACCATGTCGGAAGATTTAAAAAAATCCGGAAACAATACCGAAATATAAAGCACCCAGGTCCCCAGGATGGCCGCAGAGGCCCAAACTAGAAGCGGCGACCCGCCCCGGCCGCGCAGTCCGCGCCACAACAGCGGATACGCCGCGGCCGTTGCCAGGACACCGAGCCAGGCGCCGATTCGTGCCGCTCCGCCTGACACGGAAATGAGGACAACCGTAAAAAATACAAGCTGTATACAGCCCCCAATCAGTAAAAACCTCTTAGTCAGCATGCGTATTCGTCGGCTAAGATCCCCATCGGTCTTGGGGACCAGGTATGCGCACCCCTGCAAAAGCATCAGCATAACCCACAGCAGCCCCCCAAGCAGCGCCTGCGGGCTGCACAGGCGCGCCAAAACAGCCGGGAAGGCACCGGTTTGTACGGCGGCGGGCGCGGCCAGTAAAGATCCGAAGACGGCCCCCAGAATACAACAAAGCAGCAGGCTTACAATGGCAAACAGGCCGTCCCACAGCCCCATCCGTTTTTCCGCGTGAAACCGCAACTCAAAGAGGACGGGCCGCAGGATAAGACACAAAAACAACAGGATGATAACCGGATATGCGGCTTCCAGGGCCAGAGCGTATACGGAAGGGAAGGCGGCGAACAACACCAGCACCGCGGCCAGACCCCAAAGCTCGTTTCCGTCCCAGACCGGCCAGATCGACGCCAGAAGCACACGTTTGTGTTCGCGCGCCCGGGGAAAAAACGGCAGCAGCATGCCCACGCCCAGGTCGAAGCCGTCAAGCACGGTAAACCCTGAAAACAGTAAAAACACAAGCAGATAGCAGCTTACCTGCCAGAATTCCTGACCGTTCATGATATGATTCCTTTGTTTACGGTTTTAAACAGAATGCGCAGGAAAAACACCGAAAGCAGGGTAAAGACGACGGACAACAGCGCAAGCGAGCCATATACCATGACGGACGAGGGCGCGGCGGACTGAGCGGCTGCGGTTTTTAACACCTTATAAATGAGCCAGGGCTGCCTGCCCATCTCAGTACCGATCCACCCCAGCTCGTTGGCCAGGTGCGGCAGCGGAACAATGAAAACGAGTAAAAGCAGAAACCGGCGGTATTTCTCAATCACCCTCGTGCGCAGGAAAATAAAAGCCAGAATGCTCGTGCCGATCAGGACAAAACCGATCAACACCATCAGGTGGAATGTCGTAAAGATCACGTTTACCGGGGGCCATTCTGATTCGGGAAACTCATCCAGTCCTCTGATTCTTGCGCCCGCGTTCCCGGTTTCAAGCAGACTCAACAGGCCCGGGATGCCGATTGCGTAGTGCACCGTTCTGTTTTTGCTGTCCGGGATGCCGAACAGGTAGAGGGGCGCGCCGCTGGTTGAGGTGAACACCCCGTCATAGGCCGCGTCCTTCTCCGGCTGGTTTCTGACCACCTGCATGATCTGCTGATGCCCCACTACGGGCTGGGCGATGGTGGTAACCAGCGCGATTACGCAGGCGAACGAAAGCATTTTTCGGGCCTCGGTCGTATTCTTCCTTTTATATAACAACCAGGCCGCGATCCCACTCACAAACACACTTCCGGTGATCCAGCAGGCCACAAGCACATGCAGAAAACGAATACCCGTGGAAGGATTAAACAGCGCTTTGAAAAAATCTACCAGCACCACCCTGTTGTCGCTGATCAGAAACCCTGCCGGCGTGTGCATCCACGAGTTGGCGGCGATGATCCAGAAGGCGGACAGGTGCGCGCCCGCGAACACACAAAGCGCGGCAATAAAGTACAGCTTCCGGGATACCCGCCCGCGTCCGAAAACCAGGATGCCCAGGAACACGGACTCCAGCGTAAAGGCCGTTACGGTTTCCAGGGCAAGGGGCAGCCCGAAAAAACCTCCCGCGAATTCGGAAAAACGCGCCCAGTTGCTGCCGAAGGAAAGCGGCAGGATGATACCGCTGGCCACGCCGAAGGCGAATACAACGGCCAGTATCTTTACGAGGAAGGCGGAGATCCGCCTATTTATGTCCTCGGAGTTTGTTATATATAAATATTCGAATATTACAATAAATAGCGTGAGTCCGATGGTAATGGGGGGGAACAGAAAATGAAACCCCACCGAAAGACCGAATTGTATCCTGGACAGAATCAGCGTATCCATCGCAACTCTGAGTAAGACTACCACATTTCTCTTATTAGGTAAAATATAAAACATAAAAATCATGGAGGTCAAATTTACGTTAATAAGTTGCAATATGCATTGCGCAATACTATACTTGCCTTAAAGGAGGGTGATATGAGAACAACCCTGTTTTTTATCAGTATGCTGGTAGTTTCTTTCACGATCTACGCGCAAAACGATAAACTTTCTCTAAATATCCTGACCGACGGAAGATGGTACAACGACGAGTACAGCTTCGACTTTGTGGAAGACGGATCGTACACCGCCTACTATACCTTTGGCGATCAGACCGGCTCCATGAAGGGGACCGTAAAGTTTAAAAACGGAGATAAATTTCTTGTTATCCCCCGGGGAACCATAGAACACACATTTGATACCTCTTTTATGAACAAGGACGCCTTAAAATTATATTTCGTGTCCGACCCTAAGAATCCTAAATCAACACGCTATCTGAAGAACGAAAATGACAGCTTTGTGTTATGGAATAAAAACTTTTTTGTCAAAAAAGGCGGGAAAACGGAGATCAACGGAAACGCGGCGGTGACCATGGGATACGCCTTAAGCGCCACCACCGAGAACCTGCGCATCCGCAAAGGGCCCTCCACGGATTTTGAATACATGAAATTCTATTACCGGGACGGGAAAACCGGCGAGATAAAAAGCTGGGGTTCGATTCTGGCCGGCACCAACATCCGGGTTCTGGCCAGGACAAAAGAAAAAATGCAGGTAGGCGAATGGAACAACTACTGGTACTACATCGAATACAAAGAGCCGCAGGGCAGCCTGATGCTTTATAAAAACGCATGGTGTTTCGCCGAGTTCATCAATACCCAGGGCGACGCCAACAGGAAGATAACCGTTACCGACCCAGGAAACGAAGAGGCTTTTTACGGGGCAAATGAGATCGAGTTCAACGGCCGTGTTACCGGCAAGCCCGTAAAAATGAAGGTCCAGTTTAAAAAGGCCGACGGCACCCTGATCAGTGAGCAGGATGTGCGCTTCAACCAGGAAACCGGTAATTTCGGGTATAACGCCTCTTTTGATACGAACTCCATACATTATGGCTCCAATATCTTTAATTTCATCGCCGAGTATTATGACGGGAAAACATCCTTTTCCCAAATCACCGTATACGTTCATGAAGCCGCGGGCGAAATGGCCAAGCCCGTTATCTATTTATATCCGCAGAAGCAAACCGAGGTCTCGGTCCGGGTCAGTCCAAAACTGGGCATCGGCAAATCCGATCCGGCCTATAACGACGGCTGGGTGGTAACGGCCAAACCCAATGGTCAACTCATCAACAAGGCGGACGGTAAATCCTACGAGTACCTGTTCTGGGAAGCCCCGCAAACCGACCCAACCCACCCGGACACGGGCTTTGTGGTGAAGACCGCGGAACTGGCCGAGTTTTTCACGCAGAAACTTGCTTTTCTCGGCCTTAACGCCGCAGAGATCGAGGATTTTAAGGCGTTCTGGCTGCCCCTTCTAAACAAGGGCGCGTATTATTATATTTATTTCTACGACGCGGCTGCTATTGAGCGGGCCGCGCCCCTCGAAGTGACCCCCGCTCCGGATACGATTATACGTGTGTATTTCGATTCCAAACCCCTGGTAAAACCCATAGCCGTGGAGGAACAAAAGCTTCCCAAGGGTGTCAGAAAAGGCTTTACCGTTGTGGAATGGGGCGGGAGAAGGTATTAAACGGCTCATTCTCCTGATAATGTGCGGCAGCTTCAGCCTGCTGCGCTGCGTTAGCGGGGGCCAGGTCATTATAGAAACCTATTACCCCGGTGATACTATAATGTGGGATTACATTATGGCCACCGGACCGCCCATTGAGTTCTCCGGCCCGCCGCGGGGTATAATCCTGCCGCACCACGCCATCACCGGCACCGAGGTGGCCCGGTTTTACCGGGGACTAAGCCGGGTCATACACCCGGAGACTATAATTATTATCGGGCCCAACCATTTCGAGCGCGGTACGCACAACATCCAAACCGCCGATACCTGTGTATATGACACGGTGTACGGCACCCTAGAAATCGACACCGGATTGGTGCGGAAACTTATACGCAGCGGCGCCGCCCACCTATGCAATGAGGCGTTTCCGGGGGAACATGGGATATTTTTTCACGCACCCTTTATAAAAAGGTTCTTCCCAAAGGCCAAAATCGTGCCCGTCATTATCAAGTGGGATACAACGGTTGATGAGTTGGACTCCCTGGCCCGCGAGTTATCCGCGCTTGTATCCACGGATTCCCTGGTGCTGGCCAGCGTGGACTTTTCCCATTACTGCACACGGCAGAGCGCGGATGTTCACGATATAACCTCCTTTACCACGATCTCCAATTTTGATTACCAGGGGTTGTTCGACCTGGAGATCGATTCTCCCCCCACGATATATGTACTGGAAAAACTCATGGCCGGTGTCGGCTGCCGCAATGCCGTACGCCTGCTGCACACCAACAGCGATGATTTTAAAAAGATGAGGGAGTTGAAAACCACAAGCCACCAGTATTTCGCTTTCTTCCCCGGAGATCCCGTGTACAGGGAGCAGCTTACCATATTTGCCGCCGGCGACATACGAATAAAAAATGACGTGCTCTTTGTCCGCACGGCCTGGCCCTGGGACCGCGCCTATGATCCGGCAAGAGATGCCTCGGTTACCCGATTCCTGAAAAACCTGCGCGGCAAGGAGGACAGGTTTTTTATGGGCTATGATCTGTATATCTTCGATTTACGGGAAACAAAGCGGGTATTCGCCTTTACTAAAAACAGGCTCAAGGTACAGGTTGTAAAACTGCGTGAACGCGAACTGCAAGCGGGACGCGAGGCGGCGGAAATACGTCAACTTGCCGCGGCAGGCGATTGTCTGATTGTTATTTTTGAATACGATGGGAGCCGCGTCACCCTGGAGCGCAAACAGGAGGCCAGGGCATTGATAGACGCCGGGGCGGACATCGTCCTGGGCCGGGGCCTGGTTAACACGCCGCTTGAAACGGCTGAAGCTGCGGGAGATGCCGAAGCGACGGCAACGGCCGACAAAGAATACTATAAAAATAAACTGATCGTGTATTCCCAGGGTGACTTCATCGCGGACGCGCCGGAATCCTCGGGCGTAGTCCTGCAGATCCTTTTCTCCAAGCATAAGATCGACTGCCGGGAGCTGCCGCTTCAGATCCGGCAGGGTTTCCCGGAGCTTGCCGGGTTTTCAGATTCAGTCTCCTTCTGAAAAAAAAGCGCTTATCCCGGCCGTACTTTCAGGATAAGCGCGCTCAGTGTATTCGGTTTTATTATTTAAGCGGGATAAACTTTTCAGCTTTAACGATGTCCTGCCCTTCGGGGGAGAGTAAAAAGTCCACAAAGTCCTTTTCCACCGACCCGTCCTTTAAGGCGCCCTTGTGTACCACAAAAAGCTGCCTGCTTAAGGGGTAGGTACCGTTTTTCACGTTTTCCTCTATGGGTTCAATACCGTTTACCAGAATGTCCTTGGCGCCGGCGTTGCGCGCCCTGTCGATAAATCCGAACCCGCAGTAGCCCATGGAGTTCGGGGTGGAGCCCACCTTCTGGGTCATATCGCCGTTGGATGACACGATGTCCGCCTTATCCGAGAATGTGGCGTCCTTTCCCAGGGCTTTCTCGATACAGGTAACCAAAAAGGTTTCCCGTGTGCCGGAGGCCTCATCCCTGTTGATCAGCACGATCTCCGCGTCCGGTCCACCAACCTCTTTCCAGTTGGTAACATTACCGGAAAAGATATCGGCGATTTTATCCAATGGCAGGTTGTCAATAACAATATTGGAATTTACGATAACCGCCACCCCGTCCAGGGAAATGGGCGTGGCTACCACGCCCTTGGCCTCTTCTTCCGGTTTCAAGGTCCGGGAAGAGCCGCCCAGGGTATAGGTGCCCTCGATTACATTCGAAATGCCCACGCTGGAACCCAGGCCCTCGTAACTTATGGTAAACTCAGGATGCTTTTGTTTATACGCGTCTATGGCCGCCTCCATAATGGGCAGTACCGTGGTAGAGCCGCCGAAATTATAGTTCCGCGCTCCCGCGCCGCAGGCCGTAAACAGCGTCAGGCCGGTCACTAATAGTAAGCCCATGCTTACGAATATTCTTTTCATTTTTTTCCTCCTTGGAATATATGACTCGCCTTAAAAATGTATATGCCGCGGTTAAAATAGTGTTAGTAAAATGTTAGGATTCCATTAATTACAAAATTCACCGGTTTGGCGGGCGGCCCGTATCCCTCGGCCCCGGTGGCCCCGTATCCCTCGGCCCGTCGAGGTAAATCAATCTTGACACAGGAAAGCAATCTTTATACATTATATGATACTTCGGGCCCATAGCTCAGTTGGTTAGAGCGGCTGACTCATAATCAGTAGGTCCAAGGTTCAAGTCCTTGTGGGCCCAAAAAACCGGGCAGTGCCGAATGGTGCTGGCCGGTTTTTTATTGTACGGGAGGACTTGAAGGGTGCGAGCGAATAGCGAGGATGAGCGTGCATGGATGCACGCGGAAGCGAGCACCCCGGCCCGGACCAGGGAAAGCGCCGGCTTTCCCGCAGGTTACTATGCATGCTCGTTGATCTTTTGCCTATTCATATCTACACTGTTTAAACAAGCATAGAAGAATTATGCTGGATTTCGAATGGGATATTGAAAAGAAAGTATGCGTCGGAATAACATATTTTCGGGTTTGCTATAATATATAGGATTAGAAAATGTGTGTTTTGTTATATTAAATAATTCATTCAGCCATAGTTACTTGGCCCCGTACTGTTCAAGCAATGCCGTGACACTGCTTTGTCCCTTTGCTTCGGCCAGATGAAGCGCGGTCTTGCCTTTGTTGTTTTTAACGTTTACGTCCGCTCCCGCTTCCACCAGGAATTTCACCATAGGGGTTACCGGCCCCTTGGCTGCGCATATTAAAAGTGAGTAATTCTCTTTCCTGCCGCGCGATTGCCTCGAAAAGGCGAAAAAAGGCGCCTCGTCTCCTTCTTCAAATAATAGATAGGCGAATAATCACGCGCAAGCATTTTAATAAAAAAAATTAAGAGATTCTCCGCCGTTCGAATTCTTTACAGGCTTTTTCTAAAAACGTTGCCGTTAACCGGCTATAAAGGGTTTTTTATGTAGCCCCATTTCCCCTTGAAGCGCACGCAGGCGATTCCTTCCGTAAAAAACAACTTTCTATCCAAAGAATTGTAATCACGGTCTTGCGCTTCATTGTATTCATAATCGAACTGGGCTTCGATGACTATCCGTCCGTTGATATCCACAAATCCGACTTTTCTGCTGTATCCGCATTCGCTTTCAAATGAGCACAGCTTTTCTTCAAACCTTTCCCGCAATGGGCAGAGTTTGGGGAATTCCTTAATTACGGTACCCGATTCGTCTATAATGGCGTATGTGTTGTTTTTGGTCCGCACCCACGCGCGGCCGTAGTCGAAATTCCAGGCGTTTTTATAATTGTAAGGAATAACCGTGTCGCCCGCGGTATTCATATAGCCGTCCGTCAAATTCGTAAAATCTGTACTATAGCATGTGCAGACGGCCAGGCCGTTATGAAAGAAGCCGGCATACACGCACTGAGTTTGAATGACGATTTCATCCTTTTTGTTTATATAATTCCATCCCCTTTCATTCTGCACGGCCGCCAGGCCTTCACTGAAATTCAACGCGTCTTTGTATTTCAACTCCACGACGATCTCTCCCTTAGTGTTGACAAAACCCCACTTACCCTCTTTTCTCACTCTGCCCATACCGTCTTTGAACGAATAGGCGTCGTCGAATTGAAGCGGAACGACCGCCTTACCGGTAGTGTCTATATAACCGAACTTGCCGTTAAGTTCCACCCAGGCCATTCCCTCGTTGAACGACCAGGCATTGCCGTATAGAGCCTGAACGGCCCATTCCCCTTTTTTGTCGATGAATCCCACACGTTCCCCGGATCCGGGTATTTTTTTTCTGGCAAGGCTTAGACCTTCATGAAAACCGTCGCACGAATCAATATCCTTCAAATCGATCACTACCGTACCGCTTGGGTCAATAAAATAACACCGGTTATCCGTGGTTCTTACCCAAGCCAGTCCCTCGGAAAACTCAAACGCCAGATCGTATCGCGGTCGTATCACCATTTTGCCGTTCACATCGATGTAACCCCATTTTCCGTTGAGTTTTACGGCGGCGCGGCCTTCGGAAAAGTCATCCGCGTCTTGGAATTTCGGCTCCACAAGCCAGCGTACGTTATTTTGTGGATCAATTGCCGTCGTAAAAATAAATACGACTAAAAGGACCGTTAACGGTATAAGTGTGTTTTTTTTCATAACCACCCCTCCTTTTACAAACATTATGGAACTGAAAAAAACCGCCACATAGGAAATATAAATGGTTAATTTGCGTCAATCAACCATACGCCCCCGGATTGTTTTTAACACTCCCGCGCCGGACATATCCAGTTTTACTTCGCGCCCAGTAAATGTGAAGGATATCCTTACGCCCCATACGTCGCCGATACAAGGCAGCGGTTTGAGGAAGCTTTTGTGTCCAGTCCCGAGGTCATGGTCAGGAGATGTTTCAACAATATATTCTTCCGGGCAATAGCCTGATTTTTGAATTCTTTTACCGGAAAAAAGCCGCTTACCGGTTGTTCCAGACTTTTTATCTTCCCCTCGTCCCGCGCGATACCGATAAGGGTTGAGAAGATGCTCCTGGTGCATGAGTGAAGCTCCTGTGTGGTTCTTGGGTGATAGGGATACACCGAAACATCAAACACGTTGTATCCGTTACGGATGATTAATATACCGTGTATGTAATAATTCATCTCCCACACATACTCCGGCATCTACACCAACTGTGCGGAATCCATACACCGTTCCTCGGGCATAACGGTTTTCCAGCCGTCGGTAGGCCGGTAATCCGGCGGTTTTGCGCAGGAACTAACATCACTAATACCCGCTAAAATGATTAGAATTACAGCTAATAGAAGAATACGCGCGGGTCGTGGTCTGATGTATTTTATCATTGTACAGGTTCCTCCATACGCATTAATACGCGAGTGAACCGGCAACGGTGGACTGGCCGGTGGGTTGATGTTTCCGTCGGAAACAACAATCAAAACCGTTTAAGGCACAATGATATTAAGTTTACTGTCAAGAGTTGACAAAGTACTATCGGCAGTCGCGCCTGAAAAGCCCCCTGTTTCAATATCCGCAACCGTAACTGCCACAGAATATTGCACTTTTGGCGTCAATGCGGGGTAATGATACGGGCTGTCGATATCAGGACCGTCGGTAAAAATATATGCATTATTGCCTATGATGGTAATCATATCATAATTGCCGTCGAAACTCCATGTCGCCTGAGCAATCCCTATAGTAATATTACCGCGCGCCGTAGTCGAGTCTGTATAGTTTGTCCCGTTCACATTTACGGTAACCGTATACATCTCGCCGGGTTGATAGTCCGCAGCATTAACAGAAGTCCATAAATAGGCCCCGTTTCCGGTATGTGGGATATTTACCTGTCCGTTTGGTCTGTTTAACGTAACCGTTGCGGTTGTACAGGGAGTTCCATCAACAAACACCGAGACTCCGTAACCGACGGCATAGACACCGAGATTCTCTACACGTTGAAGAGCTGCGCTTATTTTTACGTTATGCGATGCGGTTGGTGTTGGCGTCGGCGTCGGCGTCACCGTTGGGGTAGGAGTGGGTGTTTTTGTGGGCGTCGGCGTCGGTGTCGGGTTACCGTCGCCGGGTGGCGGGCAGGCGACAATAAAACCGAATACACACAGCAAAACAACCAGAAAAACGATTTTTTTCACTTTTTCCTCCGTCTAAAACCTTTATATAGTGGACCGAAGCGTGTACCCAAGGAAAGCAAAAACGCAAGTTTAGG
>CAZWYY010000075.1:0-13186 GCA_964638895.1 uncultured Spirochaetaceae bacterium
CAATATGCTTACGTATGAGCCCTCCCTTGGGTACACGCTTCTGTCCACTAATCAAGCTTTACCGAAAGGCATACGAGACCTACAAAAGTTCAGGATAGACAGGCAAATGGAAAGAAAAAGTCCGTAAAAACGCCGAACGGCTGGGGTATTGAGGCCCTCCCCGTCAAAAACCAGGCAGCGCTGCGCCGATCGCCGCCGTCGGCGTTTTTTAATTTATATAAGGAGGTCTTTTAAATATGATAGAAATGGCCGGTTATGAGCTTGGAGAAAAAAACATCCGGGGTTCTTCTATTGCTGTAGTCGGTTTTTTGGAAATCAGCGGTGAATGCGAACCGCTTGTTTCGCCTGATGAACAAAATATTGAAGAGGTGAAAGAAAGAAAAAAGATATCGTCATTATCCGCTTATAACTACCGGTGGACACTGGGCATTACCGGTGAGACAGCCAATTGGATAAATGGTTTAAGTAATGAAGACAATGCAATACTGGTACAATTTTTATTTAACACTCATCAAACGGGTTACCGTGTCAGGGAACTGGCCACTACCATCCGTCAGCTTGCCCCGCTTCGGGATAAACCCAAACTCAGTGACGTGTTTAATAAAATTCTCAGAACGGCCAAACCACTAATAGGCGGAGCCGGAGAATTGATCGGCGGTCCGGCCAAGATCATCGCTTCGGCAGTATCCCAACTGCAGATCGACTCCGTTTCTCCGGAGGAATTCAAATGGTATGTCAAATCATTTACCTCGTTTAATCATGAACAGGGTATTGAATGGTGTCTTTCCAAGAAATTGTTTGAAAACCTGGGGAACCGGATTTCAGGAGGCGTAGCGGTCCTCTTTCATCGGTATCTTTTACCGGGAAAGGAAGAAAAGAAAAAGAAGAAGATAATATTGGAAGCCAGGGTTTGTCTTCAATCCGCTAAAAAGAATATATGCAATTGGGTTCCTCCTATGGCTGAAGACGGGAAACACATTACCAGACCATTGTTCCTGGAGATCAACCCTAAATAGTGTATATACCGGGATAAACCCTGTTTCACTGCACCCCTTTTATTTTTTTAGTACCCTCTTTGGCATTACTGATAGATAATCCGCCGGATTCAATCATATCTAAAAAAGGTTTTCACCGTGTCAAAGGAGTTCCACATACCGGCCCATCGCTTGCCTGTTCCCGTCCATTAATCAAAAAACGCAGAGGCTGCTCAGATCCTGGGTTACGCCCGTGTCGCCGCGGTTCCAGGTTACACCCCGTCGGTTGAGTGGAAAAACAGTCCTTTATCGTCCACGGCCAAAAAGCGTAAGCCGTCATAGATAATGTCCCGGATGGATTCAGCGTGGTAGGGCGGGGGTGAGGTGGCGTTATTCCAGGTATTCCCGCCGGCAGTGGAGTATTTCAGCAGCCGCCCGACTCCCCCCATGACCAGGTGTCCTTTTTTATCCGTAGCCAGGGTCAGGCGCTGGTAGCCGTCCTCCTCGATTTTTGTCCAATGTATTCCATTATCGGTGGAATATAATAAAAGCGGCTTTCCGCTGTGATCACCGCCCACAATAACGAATTTTTTGGTGGGTGCATCATATTTGATGCTCCATAGGTCGGTGGAGGTCGTTGAAACCATCTTATTCCAGGAGTTTCCGGCATTGACGGAACGATAAATCGCGCCGCCGCCCACATCGACCAGCACCCCCCGTCCGTTATCGGTAAGGTCGAAGAAACCGAAAGACGGGCCTTTTTTGGCCTGGCTCCAGTTTATCCCGCCGTCATGGGAGAATACGATTATGCCCGACGCGCCCGCCGCAACCAGGTCGGCATGGGCCGTGACCGCGATCTTCGGACCCACCTTGTCCGGGCCGTGCGGACCGTTATTCCGCACCGGAGCGGCGAAAATCGCTGTAAACACCGTCATGGCCAGAACAAGGCCGGATATTGATAAAACAAGCCGTCTCATAAGATCAGCCTCCTTTATTAACGGCATAAGCCATGCGGGGCCGTATTTCAAGGAGAAAACCGTTCACGCGGCAGTGTCTGCTTGACAACGGAATGAGTGTTTGTTATGGATATGGTATCATCCGACGGTAAGGAAATCGTAATGAATGGAAACATCCGCAGTACTATAACAAAAGGGTCCCGTGTTTCGATTGTGCAAAAACAGGACCAGCGCTCGGGAAAATTAACCGAGGGTATTGTCAAGGATATTCTGACGAACTCCCCGACCCATCCCCACGGTATAAAGGTCAGGCTGGAATCCGGTGAGGTCGGCAGGGTAAAAGTAATTCATTAATCCCGGTCACACGGCGTCTATTGCCGCTGTTTCGTCGCGGGTCTTTGGTAAGACCGCAGCGGCCGCCCGGGTTGCGGCAGCCGGGAACCCTGCGGCCGATCTTCCAATACCGGGCTGCCGCCCGGGTTATATGTGTTATCCCATGAGACCGTGCGGCGGCCCCGACAACCGGGGCATGTCAATAGGCGGCAGTCCCGCAAGCATGGTACTGCCACCCGGCCGCGTGCCGTGGAAAGCCGCTCGAGATTCCGCGGCGCATGATAGATTCTACCACCCGGCGGCTCGCCGGCGAAATCCGCTTGACTTTCTCCGGCCGAAGCGGTTCGACGCGTCCCGGTCATAACCGGAAACCGCCTCCCGTGGGTCGCGTCGGAATCCGGATGCGCCGGTTTTTTGGCGGCCGGAGGACCCCCGCCTTGCAGCGAATGCAGAAACATCCGTCCCGCATTCTTCCGCCTGAAATCCGGGTACCTTCCGTACCTCGATTTTAGTGCGCAGTAATTTTTGGATACCGGCAAGAAGCCCCGCCTCATCATTACTTACAAGAGAAAGAGCCAGGCCCTTGGTCCCGGCCCTGCCTGTGCGCCCGATACGGTGGATATAATCCTCCGGTATGCCCGGCAGGTCATAATTGACAACCTGGGGCAGGTGATTGATATCAAGGCCCCTGGAAGCAATATCCGTGGCAACCAAAAAGTTAACGGCGCCGTTTTTAAAATCGGCCAGGGCCCGCGTACGCGCGGACTGGCTTTTGTTGCCGTGAATGGCGGCCGCGCAGATGCTGTTTTTAGCCAGCTTAGCCGCCAGGTTATTGGCCCCGTGTTTTGTGCGGGTAAAGACAAGCGCACGGCTTACGTCCCCTTCTTTTATAAGATGGGTAAGCAGTCTGAATTTATCGGCACGCTCCACGGGATGCAGCACCTGGGTGACGGTGTCCACCGCCGTGTTGCGGGGGCTTACCTCAACCAGGATGGGATTGCGCAGGATACCGTCGGCCAGCTCCCTTACCGCCTGCGAATACGTGGCGGAAAAAAGCAGGTTCTGCCTTTTTTGCGGAAGCAGCTTCAGAATCCTTTTGATATCATGAATAAATCCCATATCAAGCATACGGTCCGCCTCGTCCAGCACCAGAATTTCCACTTCTGATAAATCCACGGTGCGCTGACCGGCGTGGTCAAGCAGCCTGCCCGGAGTGGCCGTCAGGATGTCCGTTCCCCGGCCGAGCTCCCGGATCTGCGACTTGATATTGACTCCGCCGAACACGACCACGGAGCGCAGCCTGATATTCTTGCCGTACATGGTAACGCTTTTTGCCACCTGGGCGGCCAGCTCGCGTGTGGGCGTCAGGATAAGGGCGCGCGGATTCAGTCCGCCCTGTCTATCGGCGCTCAGCAGCTGCAGTATGGGCAGGGCAAAGGCCGCGGTCTTGCCGGTGCCGGTCTGGGCGCCCGCCAGCACATCAGACCCGTTTAAAATCTCAGGAATCGCCCGTTCCTGAATGGGTGTGGGATTTTCATATCCCCGCGCGCTAAGCGCGCCAAGCAGTTCGGCCTTGAGGCCGAGCTTTTTAAAACACATAAAATAACTCCATCTCCGACCCGTTCCCCGTCTCAGGGAAGGGTCATTGTGAACATACAGAGATTGTTATGAGTTGTTTTTATTTATAAAACGTAAATTGGATTTATTGGTCTTATGAACAAAAATTTCTAACTTCTTCTGAACATCACATAAAATATTTGCTTTAATATATACTAAATTTGGGCGGAAGGCAAGAGGGAAGGGGAAAAAAGCGATGCCGCGATATAAAACGTGCGGCCCGCGCAGATGCAACGCCGCTGCTGCTGGGCTGGGTTCCTGTATCGCGGTTGGGGTTCCGAAGTTGCTGCCGAAACGCCTAGACAACGGCCGGGAAACCCCCTCTCGAGGCCGGGGCTCCTAGGCCGCGGAATCCTCTGCGGCGCGTTTTGCTTGGCTGCCCGCACTCTTCCGCTCCGAACCTTTAAGCTTAATCTTACGCAGCCTGATGGAGCGGGGGGTAAGCTCCACCAGCTCATCGTCATTTATAAAGGCGATGTAATCCTCCAGGCTCAGCTTGACCGGCGGGGTGAGTATGATATTTTCGTCACTACCCGCGGCGCGCAGGTTGGTAAGCTTCTTGCCCCTGGCGGGATTCACCACCAGGTCGTTCTCACGCGCGTGCTCGCCGATGATCTGACCCTCGTATAACTTTACCTGGGGGCCGATAAAAAGCCTGCCGCGCTCCTGCAGGTTGAAGAGGGCGTAGGCCACGCTGGTGCACTCCTCCATGCAGATGAGCACGCCTTTTTTACGGTTCTTTATCTCTCCCACGTAGGTATCGTATCCGGAGAAAAGATAGTTCATAACGCCCATACCCCTGGACTCGGTCATAAAGGTGTTTCGAAAACCCAGGAGCCCGCGCGTGGGGATGGTATACACCATATGCACCATGCCGTTGTTGTGCTGCATGTCCTTCATCCTGCCCCTGCGGGCGCCCAGGTGCTCGATCACCTTGCCCATGTAGGCTTCATCGATATCAATGGTCAGCTCCTCGTAGGGCTCCAGCAGCCGGCCGTCAACTCTTTGCATAATGACTTCGGGACGCGTTACCTGAAACTCATAGCCCTCGCGCCGCATCTTTTCGATGAGGATGGAAAGATGCAGCTCGCCCCGTCCGGAGACCTTGTAACCGATGCCCGCTTCCATGTCCTTTACCTGCAGGGCCACATCGTTCAACGTCTCGCGATAGAGCCGCTCACGCAGGTGCTGCGAGGTGACGAATCTGCCCTCCCTTCCCGCGAAGGGAGAGTCGTTGGGAATGAAGTTCATGGACATGGTCGGAGGGTCAAGCTCCATAAAGGGAAGCGGCATGGGGTTCTGCGGGTCGGTAATTGTCTCGCCGATGGTGACATCATCCACACCGGCGAGGGCCACAATCTCACCAACCGCGGCGGTCTCGATCTGCACCATTTTTGTGCCTTCAAAACCGTATATCTTGGTGACCCTTGTCGCGGACGCCACGTCGGTTCCGCGGCAGGCCGCCACGTCGTCATTGACGCTGATCCGGCCAGCCGTGATCTTTCCGATGGCCAGGCGCCCCAGGAACGAGGAATAAGAGAGCGAGCTTACCAGGAGCTGCAGCGGGGCCTCGCTGTCCCCGGCAGGAGCGGGAATAAAACGCACGATCTCATCGAACAACACGGTGATATCGGTTGTTTTATGACGGTGATCACGGGTGACATACCCGTCCTTGGCCGAGGCGAAGAGCATGGGATAGTCCAGGCATTCCTCAGGCGCCTCCAGCTTGAGAAAAAGCTCCAGCACCTGGTCCACAACCCAGTCCGGGCGCGCGGCCGGCTTATCGATTTTATTGATTACCACGATGATGGGCAGTCCCAGCGCCAGCGCCTTGCGCAGCACGTAATAGGTCTGCGGCATGGGACCTTCCTGCGCGTCCACCAGGAGCAGCGCTCCGTCAACCATGTTCAGGATGCGCTCCACCTGGCCCCCGAAATCCGCGTGGCCCGGGGTGTCCACCAGGTTGATGCGGTGGTCCTTGTAATGGAACGATCCGTTTTTGGAGGCGATGGTAATGCCCCGTTCCCGTTCCAGGTCCAGGCAGTCCATCATGCGTTCCTCCACAACCTGGTTGTCGCGGAACATGCCGCTTTGGCGGAACATCTGATCCACAAGCGTGGTCTTGCCGTGGTCTACGTGCGCGATAATCGCGATATTCTTAATTTTAGGTGTATCCATATATATTTCTCTTAAATTGAATTAAATCCTTAAGGTCAGTTGAGCTTCACATGAATATATACAAAAAGCGGGCGCGAGGCAAGCGGGAAGTTAATAGTCTCATTTCATTTTTGTCAGTGGGTATAATAAAAATAATAATTGACTTTGCTTATAGATTGCCTATACTGATTAATGATTTCAGAATTTATTTAGAATATTCAAAGGAGGAGAAAATGAAAGATAAAAAGATTCTGAGATACATTGTATTATTCGGTATTATTGCCGCGGTATTGATTTTTGCGGGGTGTGAACTGGCTAGTTCACCGGAATTCGTAGGAACATGGTTGCAGGATCTTGGAATTGCGCAAGAAGAATTAACAATATCGGAAACATCCATAGTTGTTGAAGATTCCGGTCTTTTTGTTGGAAAACTCACTTTATCGATTGTCTCATACGATGAAGATGCCAATCATATTCATGCTCAAATCGTATCCGGTACGGGGATTTTTAGTGATCCCGTTAACTAACCTCCTGGCCAGGATGTATATTTTACATATCAGATAAGCGGTGATAATCTTTATTTTGATATGGATACGGTAACCTACCCAGCAACAGGAAATGCTTACGGGCCGTATGCAAAACAGTGATATCCGTTCAGGCGTCGGCTTATTTCAGCTTTTCGCTATCTAAGGGTTCGCCCGTAGATAGCTATATGTCGAAAGCAGTACAAGCGGGCTGAAAAAGCGGGCAATTGCCGCCCACCAGGGCGTGCTTTCTCACGTCGTATCCGGCGTAAGAACGGAGCCCGGGGCCATACCAATAGCAAGTGAAACAAAATATAACACGATTACAGGAATCATTCGACAAACTCGCCGCCGATTATGATGAGATTACGGCCGATTTCGCGCATTTTGTGTGTGAGTACGTGACTAAGGCCAACC
The DNA here is from genome assembly GCA_964638895.1 of uncultured Spirochaetaceae bacterium. Taxonomy (GTDB): domain Bacteria; phylum Spirochaetota; class Spirochaetia; order SZUA-6; family RPPD01; genus JAFGGG01. The sequence goes on from CAZWYY010000075.1 coordinate 6,979, forward strand.
TTGGAGATTTTTTAAAGCGGCACACCTTTTCACATATCCTGGAGGCCGGCGCGGGAACCGGCAAGTGGACGGCGTTTCTGCATTCGTTTTGCCGGGATGTAACCTTGCTCGACATCAGTGGTGAAAGCCTGAAGATCGCCGCGCAAAAACACAAACGCCTCCCCCTCCGGATTATCCGGGGAAACATAGAAGAAACGGATTTCTCCGATAATGAATTCGATTTTATCTGCGCCGAGGGCGGGGTGATTTCGTACACCCCCGGGCCGGTCAGGATGATCAAGGAGATTCACCGGGTCCTGAAGGAAAACGGGTATGCCTGGATCGATTTTTACAACAGCCTGGGCTGGGCCTTTGAATACCACGGAATCGATTTTAAGATTGAAACCGCCCTGGCGGATGAACGCCTGATCCGCATGCCGGACTGGGATTACCCGGCCAGGACGTTTTTGCCGCATCACCTGGCCGGTCTTTTAACGGAGCACGGCTTTGCAATAACCGGTTTTTTCGCCAATGGAATATTACTCAACTCGTTCAGCATAAAAGAAAAAGAGGCAACCGGTTTTGACCGGGAGCAGGCCGAAAAACTGCGGGAGATTGAGCTGTGGTTAAGCCGAGAGGCGGGATATTATAATTCCAGTCTGGCCTGCCGGTTTCTCGTCAAAAAAACGGCAGGTAATTGATACCATAATCCGTATAAGATTATGTTTTATCCTTTTCCTTAAAAATCATAATTCCATCCGCAAAATTAAAAGTCGTCAGTGTTTTTCCGTCTCTTGTTAAATAGATGTTGCTGATATCCACCAGCGTCACAGGAACCTTTTCCTGCAGCCATGTTTTTCCGCCGTTATTTGTGGATAGTTCGAAAACCGCTACTGCTTCAGGCATTGGGACCTGAAAGATGATTTTTCCGGTGGTTCTGTTCGTAAATCTCATCGCGGTATCCTGTGTCATAAGTATTTTTTTATTCGGTTGCTCTGTATCCATTTCTATGTCTTGTTTTTGCCAGGTTTTTCCGCCGTCGCCGGTAAAAAAAAGGGTATACTCGTTATCCAGGATGCAGCCTTCGGTTTCAGACCACATATCGACGGCTTTCATCCGCTTCATACCTTCAGGGAGGGTGATCTCGTTCCAAGACCGGCCGCCGTCAAAGGTCGCCGCAAGCTTTTCCGGGGAAGCAATCCATCCCGTGTCTCTGCTTAAGAAACTCAGATACCGGCAGTGATAGGTAAACGGGAAATTCGGCCCATAATATGTCAGACGGGTCCATGTTTTCCCGCCGTTTTCCGTTACGCCCACGTATCCCCTGGAACCGCAATTAAACGCGGTATTTTCATCCACAAAATCAATCCCGAAAAGGTCAAAAGACTTGTTGGTTGACTTCTCCCACGTTTCTCCGCCGTCATGAGTGAAGTATGTTTTTCCCCATTCACCGACGGTGATGCCGTTGTTTTGATCAAAAAATCCGACAATGGCGGCCCCCTGTGTAAACTCACATGTACGTACCAGGTCCCATTTCGAGGAAGGTGACCAGGAACATGCCGCGACCAGCAACAATACAAAAACAGGTAAGGTTATTGCATATAGAATACCTTTTCTCTCCATAGTTATGCTCCTGAAATTAATGCTATATATTTAGCAATATTGATTTGAACTATAACTAAAAAAAGCCATCCTGTCAACTTGATGCTAATCGATGTAAAAGAATTATATTATTTTCTTCGCTATCGGATAGCCCCGCGATCTCTGCTTCATGGTATTTTTGTACATGGGCCGGCATGGCGTTCTTGACCTCTTCCTTGTTGTCGTTGCGTGCCTCAAAGGAACAGTCAACCATACCCAACAAGGCCGTTAAAGAAAAATAATCTGCGCTTGACATAAAGGCGGAAAATCAAAATAATAAGGGCACTATGCGTATGCTGACGGATTATTATTACTATTACGACAACTCGAGCGCGAGGAGGGTAAGGCCGCCGCTGGAATAGCCGTGCGTACAGCAAAGGATAAGGGTGACCACTTCCGGGATGGTCACCCTTTTTTTTTGGATAGAGAAAAAGGAGGCGATTATGCAGAACGAACTGAAAAGACAGCTTGCCGTATTTACGGAAAAAACAATGGAAGTTTTCCCTTTGCCCGAGTTGAGAACAAAGATCAAACGTTCGCTGCAAAGCAACACGCCGCTCCGCATAAAAATCGGTATTGATCCCACCAAGGCCCACATTCATCTGGGGCATATGGTGCCTTTTCGTAAAATCCGGCGGCTTCAGGATCTTGGCCACATGTGTATACTCATTATCGGCGATTTCACCGCCCGGATAGGCGATCCCACCGGCAAAAACAAGGAACGGCCGCAGCTTTCATCAAAGCAGGTGCAAGAAAACGCCGGCACGTATACGGAGCAGATATTCTCGATACTTGATAAGCAGCGGACCGATGTTTATTTTAATTCGCAATGGTTTAAGGATATGCGTACGGATGAGTTTATGAGATTGGCCGCGCGTTTCTCGCTGGCGCAGCTTCTGGCGCATGACAGCTTCAGGCTGAGAATGGAAAAGGGCGCGCGCCTCGGCATGCACGAACTGTTTTATCCGATGTTCCAAGCTTTCGACTCCGTACAAACAAAGACTGATATTGAGGTCGGCGGAAGTGACCAAAAATTCAACATCCTCTGCGGGCGTGATCTTATGGCCCAGGTGGGTTTGGAGCCGCAGGTTGCGCTGCTTTTGCCGCTGCTTTCCGGTACGGACGGACGCAAGATGAGCAAGTCTCTGGGTAATGACATTCCCGTGTCCGGAGCCCCCGCGGACAAAGTGGGGAAGATAATGTCCATCGCGGACGACCTGCTCATCCATTATTTCACGTATGCAACCGATATCGCAACCAAAGAGATCAAGAATATAGAAAATGACATTGCGCAACGGAAGAGAAATCCCCGTGATATTAAGCTTATGCTGGCCGGGGAAATCGTCTCATTGTATCATGATGAAAAAACGGCCGATCGTGCCTGCCGTGAGTTTTTGCGGGTGTTTTCAAAGAAACAGGCACCGACAAAGATACAGGAAATTTCGGTAAAAGAGAAACAACTTTCCATACGGAATTTATTGCATGATTATCTGTGTGTAAACTCGTTAAGTGAGGCGAGGAGGCTGGTTGAGCAGGGGGGCGTTTCAATTAATGGACAGAGAATAAATGATATTAATTTACTTATTGATATAAAGCGCAATAGCGGTGCTGTACTGAAAATAGGTAAAAGACGTTTTTACAGGATTGTGGTGTTTAAGCAATAAATCAACTTTATTTATAATAGGCCGTTACACGCATGCCTTTGCGGCGGCCTCTGTAATGCCGGAATTTCCCGGCGGATATGCCATGCGTGTACTTCCCCCCGCCCTGGTCTTTATCGCCTCATCATCAGTTATGTAAAAAAAGCCGCCTCATTCTCCGGTTTGTAATTGATTTCAGGTCTTGGGTGAGCGAATAAGCGTCACCCGTCTTTTTTATCACCCCGGATTCGATAAACCCCGCCAGATACCCCCTGAAGGCTGATAATGTTATGGTATGGAAATCGATATTGACGATTTTTAAAAGCCTCGGCACCTTCTTTATAAAATCCTCTTTAAATAGATCCGTCAATTCTTTTTTAGTGCAGTTTTTCCCCTTCACCCTGGATTTCAGCCACATCAAGAGCGCCCTTTGCTGCGTGTGAATGATACCGCTGCTCATAAAATGGCGGACCTCCGCCTCCCCCTGTTCCGGTTTCAGGAATTCCTTTACCAGCCCGATGGCGCTTTTAAAGATGAGAATCCCGATTACAAAGGAAACCCCGGCATCGGCATAGTAAAGCCACCCGATACCCGTACCCCGGGCCAGAAAGGTTATAAGGATACCGGCACAAACCAGCAGCGAACAGAAGACATGGTTTCTGGCATCCACGGCCTGACATAAGATGGCGAAGTTCGCGGTCTTTTTGCCTACCAGGTACTGGTAAGAGGAGAGCATGAGCATCACCAGGCCGCACACGGCGGAAACCGTAAAGGCGTTCCATCCGTCCTCCACGGGCCCCGGATATATTATTTTCAGCGCACCAACATACAGCACTCCGCCCAAGGAAACAAACATCAGCACGATAATAAGCAGAGAGGCCGCCCGTTCCATTTTCATTTTTATACCCACCCAGATACCGGCCGCCGCCAGCGTGTCCATGGTATTATCCGCGGCGTCGGCGATCAGCCCGGCTGAAAAAGACAGCAGACCGAACAAGGCTTTAAAGAAGCTTAAGACAATGTGCAGCATGAAGGTCATAAACGTCGATGTACGCTCGGAGAGTGCATAACGCATAAAAAGCGAGATGGCTTTTTCCGCGTATGCGGCCATCTCCCTTCCGGCGGGCGTCAATTCTATTTTGTTACCCGTTTTGGTGAACACGCCCAGTTGTACGGCCTTGTCGATGCCTTTGCTGATTTTTTCGGCATTCTTGTGCCGGTGCCGGACCCCTCCTATAAGCGCCATCCGGTCCGCAAATTCCAGCACCTCTTTTTCGGTCAACGCCTGCTTGGTAAGCTCGAGCATCACCGCTTCGATTATGTCCGGCAGCTTGTGCAGCGCGTTCTGCATCTCCCTTGAATTTTCCCAATATGTGGGTTTGGTTTTCACCCGGCGAATAAAATCAAAAAATCCGATGTGTTTCTTGCGCATAATGTATCTCCGTCATTCCTTGCAGGCTAAACGCTGTTCACTTGGTCCCATTATGTACGGGTATACTATCAGAAAGAGAAGGTTTATCAAATAGCTTCAAATTCAATGTGCGAATTTTCAGACGTACTTATCTGAGATGATGCATTTCATGCATATTGCAGTTAAACCCCAAGCTGGGATATGATAATCCGACTAGTGTCTTCCGATTCATTACCAGAAAGACGACACAGGCATAGCAGATTGGGAACAATGCGAATAGAAGTGAATTATTTATTTTTGGTGTTTTTTATACTGCCGCTGTTTTTCTCCTGCGTCACAAATGAGAACTCCGTCACGTACCTGTCACGGTTTGATTTTGACGGTGACGGGGTAAACGACAGGGTTTCCTATACGTTCAGCGGAGGAGCACACTGCTGTTATACAAATGTCTAAAGGCATGATAAACTACGAAAGAATCGGCGCATAAAATTACGAACCGAAAACCTTATTAGGAGGTTAGCGGTGTGTCAAAATTAAGCGTTGAATGTAAGGAGTTTATCATGCCTTTAGACATCCGGCTTTAAAATACCTTATATCCACTTTTGTATCCTCTGATAGCGATATTTTTATATCTTACTTTTACGTGTATTTTGTGCATAGCTACTCTCAATAAGCTCGTAATTTACTCATCGGCCCTTATACAATGAAGATTTTGTGTTGAAAAGTGAAATATTATTTAGAATTATATTTAAAGGACTTATTTCCATTTAAAATCAGCAGCGAAGTTGATGTACAGTCGAGCAAGCCGGCTCGTGAAAATATATTCTCCCTGTTCTTCACCGGAGATCAATAATCCCAATTTTTTTAAACGCTGTAAAAAATTATTAAAATTTTTCTTCTCGGATGTGTTGAGTGTTTTTTCAATTTGCGATTTTTTAAAAGCTAAATCGAAGCCTGATTGCGCCAGCTTTTTTAAGATTGATTTATAAACATTACTTTTAAGAGCCTTGTATACCTGCTGATCTATGAATTTTGATCCGACATCAATAGCAGCCGCGACAATACCTTCTCTAACATCCTTTTCGTCAATAACGTTGTCATTATTTTCCCAAAAGACTTTATCCCCAATAATATGCATTAACTTTGGGAATCCGGCGGAATAATGACACATTATACCCATGGCTTCCGGTTTAATATCAATTCCGACTGTTGAAAATGATTTGGTAAAAAAATCTTTCATTTCAACACCATTCATAGGATTGATTTCAATAACATCAAAAATACGCTCTACGGGCTGATGGTGCTGTATCATTTCTATCCTGCGCTCTTCAATCCCGCAGAGCATTAATAACAGGGGAAGTGGTTTTTTACCGATAGCGTTTTCATCAACAAGACTTTTAATAAAATGCGAAAATTGTTTATTCCGTGTAATCCCATTAATTTTATCCAAGATTAGCATCAGACCCCTGATGCCGTCATCTTTAAGTCTTTCCAGAAGCTCGCCGAGGAAGGGAAGGAAACCCCTTGAAATATTAGG
>CAZWYY010000076.1:0-12974 GCA_964638895.1 uncultured Spirochaetaceae bacterium
ACTACACGATCCAGACCCATTTCAGTACCATACCGCATGCGGATACAGTTTTATTCCTTTACGACTCAAATCAGAATTTGATATCAATTGATGATGACAATGGGGGCTTCTTTTTCTCAAAGATCATATACTCCTGCCAAAACAGCGGAGGTTATTATATTCGCGTCTATGAATTGAATAATGATACGGGAGACTATACCATCGACGTGCGCGTGGGCAGCTTTTCGGAAACCAAGACTAAATTCAGTCAGCTTATAAAAAAGAAATAGACAAACATACCGGCGGCCCCCGCTGATAACGCGGGGAGCGGCCGCTTTTCTAAGGACGTTACATGAAAAAAATGCGTTTTATATATCTGTTAGGAATCATCGCCGTGGCGCTCCTGGGCGTTTCCTCCTGTCTTGACACAAACAAGGCCGCGGGTGGGGCCGCGTCCGTGCGGATCACCGCGGGAAATGCTCCGGACCAGCCGGATAATTCACCGGAGTTCAAAGGAACCGTTCGCAAAATCACCGAAAATAAGGGCACGCTGAGTGAATTTTCTTACTATGTACTGGTAACGGACGATCAAAACCAGTTTATACTATTCAATCAAAAAAAACGGTCCCTTGGATTTGATGATTATATTGATAAAACGGTATCCGTAATGGGACGCATGGGAACCGGCGCCATTGGCTGGCGTAAACAGGAAAAACAGGGACTGCTGGTGGAATCGATCAGGTTGGATTGATATCCGGTCACAAACGAGCCTTCTTCATCACGGCCCCAGCCATGGACATGCCGGCCATTCCGGTTCGTTTCGGATTAATTTCGGATCCCGCCTGTACAGATCAAGCAAAAACCTGCTTTCATTCAGGTAGACACGTTGTCTCCGTCAATGGGTCTTCCAATTACTCAGGGAAATTATAGTTAAGAAGGTCGGGCCTGGCGTTACAGCGTTCAATATAATCGAACAACGCGGGAATCGTCTTCACCGGCATGCGCTATGCCTTCCCTTCCACCCACCATATATAAAAGTTTCTTCAACGGGCCGGCGTTGTCCAATACTATCAACCGCCTGATTAACCGCCTACCTGCTCGCAAGCCACTTCAGGGCCTCATCAACATCATCGAATACTTCCACATTCACGCCCTGTTTCAGGTACTGGTCGATCAGCGGTCGCATGTTCATCTTTCCCAGAACCTTGTCGGGCATCATCAGGGCCCAATATTTCCATCCCGCGTTGATAACTCTCGGCGTCCAGTTCTGGTTTCCCCACTCAATGTCTTCAGCGCGCAAGGCCGAGTTGTTCCTGTCATCCGAAAGCCATTTAACACAGCCCTTTTGTTCAAACAAGTCGGCCCCCTTCATCAGCACCTCACGGAACTTGTCGCCATGAATAAACTGGTGAAACTTGTGATGAACAATTTTCTGTTCCGGATAGTACCATAACGATGCATACTCATTGTCAATAATAATCTCCTTTTCCATGTAACACACTCCTCCTATTTAACGTTAAAGTGTAGCACAACAGAGACATACCCGCAATAAAAAAATCTATGGAGCATGGCCCGTCCGGCCACAGTCTTCTTCCCCCGGCCGAATTCAAATTAATGCCCGCACCCGTTCCGCAAAAAAATCGATGTTTTCCCTTGTTGTGGACCAGGAACACATAAGCCGTACGCCGCCCACACCGATAAACGTATAGAAACGCCAGCCTTCGGCGCGCAACCGCTCTATAAGCACGGCGGGCATGTCCACAAACACGGCATTGGCCTCCACCGGGAACTTGAGCGCAAGGCCGTCGATTTGGGAAAGCTTTTGAGCCATGTAGGCCGCCATTTCATTGGCGTGGGCGGCGTTCTTCAGCCAGACATCGTCCCGCAGGAGCCCCAGCCAGGGGGTGGAGACATACCTCATCTTGGAGGCCAGCTGTCCCGCCTGTTTGCAGCGGTAGGCAAAATCCTCGGCCTCCGGCCTGTTGAAAAAAATTATGGCCTCGCCCACGGCCAGGCCGTTCTTGACCCCGCCCAGGCAAAGTACGTCGATCCCCGCCTTCCATGTCAGCCGCGCCGGGCTTTGCCGCAGGTTCACAAGGGCATTGGCGAAGCGCGCGCCGTCCATATGCAGTTTCAGGTTGTACCGATCGGCCAGGTCCTTAATTGCCCCTATCTCATCAGGTTTATACACGGTCCCCAGTTCCGTGGCCTGGGTCAGGCTGATGACCTTGGGTTTGGGGTAATGAATATCCGTACGCCTGGTAATTACTTTTAAGGCCTCCCCAGCGTCCAGTTTCCCCAAATCGCCGCCGGCCAGTAATATCTTTGAGCCGTTGGAGGTAAATTCCGTGGCGCCGCATTCATCCGTTTCGATATGCGCGGTCTCATGACAGATGATACTGTGATACGACTGGCAAAGCGCGGCCAGGGCCAGCGAATTGGCCGCCGTGCCGTTGAACACAAAAAACACCTCGCAGTCGCACTCGAACACCTTACGGAACAGATCGCAAGCCTGCTGGGTATACTCGTCATCTCCGTACGCCGGTGAATATCCGTTATTGGCGCGGATCATACTTTCCAACGCCTCCGGACACATACCCGAATAGTTGTCGCTGGCAAACTGCAGTTTGTTTATTTCCATTTATACTCTCTCATCTTCTACAACACGAAATTTCTGTCGGACCACGGGCGCGGCGCCCAGCCTCTTGTGCCAGTTCCCCGGGGAGACACCGCCCATTATAACCTCAAACCTTCCGGGTGCCGCCTTGCGCCTGCCGCCGTTGTCCACATACTCAAGCATTTCCGGCGTGATGGTGAAGGACACCCGTTTTTCTTCGCCCGGCTTAAGGCTGATCCTGGTAAAATCCTTAAGCTCATACAATGGCAAATTCCAGGAGGGGTAGAGCCGCGTTATATACAACTGCACAACCTCCTCGGCCTGAAGGCCTCCCTGGTTTACGACCGTCGCCTGGGCCGTTATGGTCTCTCCCAGGCGGACAACCTGTTTACTTAAAGTCAGCGCCCAGTACCTGAAAGTTGTGTAACTCAATCCAAATCCGAAGGGATACAACGGTTGTTTTTTCATAAAGCGATATGTCCGGCCCCGCATGGAATACTCATCAAAAGGAGGCAGCTGTGCCAGGGAGCGGGGAACGGTAAAGGGCAGCCTGCCCGAAGGAACCTCGTTTCCGAACAGAATATCAGCCACCGCGTTCCCCCCTTCCTGGCCCGGGTACCAGATATACAGTACGGCGTCTACAAGATCATGCAGGTCAGGGATGGCCACGGGGCCGCCCCCGGCGATCAGTAAGATCACGGGTTTCCCCATGCGGCAGATCCGTGTGATAAACTCCACCTGGTTTTCGGGAAGACCGATATCCTCCCTGTCTCCGAACTCCCTGGAGCCAATCGCCTCTCCATACTCTCCCTCGAGCAGGGGAGACAGCCCCATGACCGCGATCACAACGTCGGCATCGGCCACATACCCCTTGACCCAGTTTTCGGGGTTGTCATTCTCCCGGTCCAGGAGGCAGCCTTGGAAGAAGGTCACGGACCTGTGGTCGCCGGCCTTAGCAACTATACCTTCCAGCACGGATACCAACCGTGTGTTCAACCCGAAATAGTTGCCCAGGAGAATGTCCGTGGCGGCGGCGTTGGGGCCCACCACGCAGATCCTGGTCGCATCAGGGGAGATAGGCAGAATATTATTCCTGTTTTTAAGCAGAATTATTGATTCCGCGGCCACACGCGCCGCTAATTTTTTATGCTTTTCACACCCGATCACCTGCGGACCGATGCGCCTGAAGGGATCCAGAGCCGGCGGATCAAACATGCCCAGTCTGCACCTGGTCAGCAGCAGGCGGAAGCAGGCCTCATTCACGCGTTCCGCGTCGAGCAGTCCCCGTTTGACCGCCTGCAACAAGTCATTAAATGCGCCGTGAATAATCAGGTCGCAGCCATTGTTCACCGCCAGGGCCGTTGATTCCACGGAGTTTTTGGTAAGGCCGTAACTCAGGTGAAAATCCCTTACCGCCCAACCGTCCGTGGTGATATATCCCTTGAAATTCCACAAATCCCTGGCCGTATCCAGCAGCAGGCGTCTGTTTGCACAGCAGGGAACACCGTTAAGGCGGTTGTACGCCCCCATGATACCGGCCACACCCGCCTTAACCAATTCCTTAAACACCGGCAGATAGGTTTCGGCCAGGTCTTTTTCCGAAACCCAGGCGTCAAAATTATGCCGCAATTTTTCCGGGCCGCTGTGCGCGGCAAAATGCTTGGCACAAGCCGCGGCCTTAAGATATTTTTTATGGTTGCCCTGCAGCCCTTTCACAAACGCGGCCCCGATTCTACCGGCAAGAAAAGGATCCTCACCATACGTCTCCTGGCCCCTGCCCCAGCGCGGATCACGGAAAAGATTCACATTGGGGCTGAAAAAGGTAAGGCCGTAAAACTGGCGGGGACCGCCCTGCTTTTTTGTCATATTGTATTTGGCCCTGGCCTCATCCGCGATCGCCTCCGCCGCCCTGGAAATCAACGCCGGGTCAAAGGTAGCGGCCATGGCGATAGCCTGGGGAAACACCGTGGCCTTGCCCGCCCGGGCAACCCCATGCAGGCACTCGTTCCACCAATAATAGGGTGGTATATCAAGGCGGGGGATGTCTCTGCTGATATACACGAGTTGTGAAAGCTTTTCCTCCAAAGTCATCCGGGATACAAGGTCGCCGGCCCTGGTTTCCGGATCCTTCTCCGGGTTCTTATAAGGCGGAAGTCTGCCTGCCATGGCGTATTTTAGCCTAAATTATGGTTTGAGAAAACAAGAAAAATTTAATTACGACCGCACCACCGGCTGTGTAAGGCAAGCCGCCGCGCCAGCCGGGTGCGGCAAGCCGCTGTGCTAAAACGATATTTCAGCAAATTTTAAATCCGGTTGACAACTTTCATAATATTAATAGTAATGAACAGAGAAGACTGATGACCGACATCATAACCGACAGGCAATACATCGCCGAGTACCTGCGTGACGAATCCCGGCTTGAAGGCAGGGCCGACTCAATCTCATTTCCGCGGAACGAAGAGGAGATCCGGGAGATTGCGGCCGATACGGCAAAGCATGGCGTGCCGCTTACCCTCCAGGGTTCGCGTACCGGCATTACCGGCGGCGCGGTTCCCCTGGGCGGCCATATCCTCAACCTGAGTCGTATGAACAAAATCCTGGGCATACGGCGGGCCGAACACGACAACGCCTTTTATCTCAGCGTGGAGCCCGGCCTCACGCTTCAAGAATTAAACCGCGCGTGTGCGGCCCGTGATTTTGATACCGGCACCTGGGACCGGGAGTCCCTGGCCGCGCTTGATATATTCATGCGCCTGGGCGCCTATTTTTTCCCTCCGGATCCCACCGAAACCTCGGCATCCATAGGGGGCATGGTCTCCTGCAATGCCTCCGGAGCGCGCACTTTCCTCTACGGTTCCACCCGCGATTATATCCGTTCGCTTCATATTATCCCGGCCGGCGGCCTCAGACTTATTCTTACGCGCGGAAGGGAACGCGCAAACCAAGGAGGCTTTTCGGTCCGCGCCCAAGGCGATGCGCTGCATGCGCCCCATACCTTCAGCGGCAGGGTTCCGTCCTATAGAAGACCCGAGATCAAAAACGCCGCCGGGTATTTTTCCGGTGAAAATGCCGAGTTAATAGACCTGTTTATCGGCTCCGAGGGTACCCTGGGCATCATCTCACAAGTGGAGCTTCGGCTTATACCGGCCCCCGCCTGCGTATGGGGCGGTATTTTTTTCTTCTCCGCGGAAAAGGCGGCCGTAGAATATACAAAGCTTATCCGTACGGACGCGATTGTAAAGGCAAAGGCCCGGGACGGAACCAATTCGGCGGCCATAGAGTTTTTCGACGCCAGGGCCCTGGCACTGACCTCCACCCTGCCGGGGCGTGATTTCCCCGATCCGCCTGAGGGGGCCGCGGCCGCATTATATGTGGAATTTCACGGCAGGGATGAGGATGGGGTAAGCGCATGCTTTCTTCACCTGGCCGGGCTTATGGAGCAGATAGGCGAGGACCCGGAACGGAACTGGCTGGCCACAAACCAGACCGAACTCGGTAGACTGAACGCGTTTCGCCATGCCGTGCCCGAGGCCGTGAATCTGCTGGTTGACAACAGCAAAAAAGAATACCCCGGGCTCACCAAACTGGGCACCGATATGGCGGTACCGGATGATAAACTGGCTGAGGTATATGAGCTGTACCGCTCGGTGCTGGCTCCGTCCGCACTGGATTTTACCCTGTTCGGGCACATCGGCAACAACCATCTTCATGCCAACATCATACCGCGGAACCAGGAGGAATACGGCCGGGGGAAAAACCTGTACCTGCGAATGGCCCGCTCCGTGTTGGAAATGGGAGGCACAATTTCCGCCGAACACGGTATAGGGAAACTGAAGACCGAGCTCCTGAAAGCCATGTACGGAGAACAAGGCCTGGAGGAGATGAAGGCACTGAAAATTAATTTTGATCCCCATGCGCTGTTAAACAGGGGGAATTTATGGGAGTTCGGCGTCCGTCTATAAACGAAACACCTGTTACAGCAATTTTAAATTTGTTCCATATCATAGCGAGCCAAGCAGGAAAAGGCTTTTTATTTTAAAAAATATAATCGAACAAATTTAAAATTGCCTGCCAAAGCAAGCATTTAGAAGCAATTCTCATTTTGAACGATTATATTTAGTGTCTTTTTAGCATTATCTATCGATAATGCTATTCAATGGTTCAAAATGAGAATTGCTGCACCTGTTAGAATTCTTCCTGGTCGATAATTCTTTCGCCGTCCGTACCGGTCAGGTTGCCATCATAAAAGGTGGAGTTACCAGGAGCCGGGTTGCAGGTAGGGCAAAAATAGTAATGGGCGAAATGCGAATCCCACGTGGCCTTATACTGAACGGCTTCGGAGAGATTTACGGCGGCGCTGCAGTCACTGCACACACCGATGCGTTGTTTCACCCTTTGTTCAAAAGGCGTTCCGGAAGAAAAAGTCATGCTTTTTGTATTGGGGTGAGACATCTTGGGCCTCCTTTTAAGCGCATAAAAGGTAATTATATCATTGAGTTCCCTTTAAAGGGAATAGGCAATTTGGTATATTTTAACGGGAAAAAAGAAAATCGGCCTACGGGAGTAAAAAGGGAACCTCGACCTCGATTGCCATGTGTTTGCCGAAAAATGTCGTAAACCGCAGCCCGCGCGCGTATAACAGGTGGCAGGCGGTTTCGGGCCCCGACCTATTGTATAATTTGTCGCCCACAACAGGCATACCGGCGTGGGCAAGGTGCACGCGTATCTGGTGTCGCACCCCTCTGGTAATTGTCACCGCAAGCACATACCCGTATTCGTGCTCTCCCACAAACTCCCATCGTGTAAGCGCCGCCCGGGGCTTGCCGCGATATCTCATGCCGTGGCCTGGTTTGCCCGCCGCGGCGCTAACAGCGGTCACCGCGACCATTCTCTTTTTACTTTTATGATGATGCGCAATCGGCACCGAGACGGCGCCGCTCATCACGGACGGTTTGCGGGAGACCACCGCAGTATATTCCTTTACAACCTGTTCCGCTTTCAGCAGCGCCGCGTAATACTCAAACGCCTTTTCGGTTTTAGCGAATATGACCAGCCCGCCGGTTTCATTATCCAACCGGTTTAAGAGGCCGCCCTCACCCTGTTTATAGCCGCGCACCTCACCCAGCTCGGGATACACGGCAAAGACCTGTTCGCACAGGCTGGGGCTCCCGCCGGGGGTCACGGCCAACCCCTGCGGCTTGTTCACGATGATGATCGAGTCGTCCTCATACGCCGGTTTCAAGATGAAGGCGGAGGGCCCATCAGGGTTATCCATGCTATCCATCCAGCAACGGCTTCCAGACCACGGTCTCATATCCCATAAGATTTCCGAATTGCGCGGCCAGGTTCTCTTCGATTTTGGCCAGGTACTCTTTCTGATTGCTCTGCAAGGGGATGAACCCCCCGGCGCTCATCTCGTGCCCGCCTACGTTTATGGTATTCCTTACCAGCTTGGCGATAATCTTCCCGGCGTTCGCGCCCTTATGTGATGAACGAAAAGAGAGGTAAAGGTTCTCTTTGTACCTCCCCGTGCACAATACCCACCCGATCCGCTCCCGGCGCAAGAGAAAGTCGCACATTTCGGCCACCATCTCGGCGTTGGGCACCTCACCCAAAGGGGCGTAGATAAGGTTGCGGAATACATACGCATTATGCAAAGCCGAGCCCAGCGCCGCGAAATAGGCCTGCGGCAGCTTAGGGTGGATTATCTCCGAAAGCCGGCGCATGCTGGCGTATTTGTAGATAAACAGGTATGATTGCAGATCAAAGTCATGGGCCTCCCGTTTCATATTCTGGGTTTCGGCGCTGATCGCGTACACAAGGGCCGTGGCCAGGGGGGTCGGTATGGGGAGCCCGCTTAACCTCAGGCATTCCACAAAAATGCTGCCGGTTACGCCTATGCCCGGCTCCACTATCATGATATCCGCCCTGGTATCCCTGCGCAACGGATGATGATCCACAATGAAGCTGTATTTTCTGTTTGTGTCTATCATATTATTTCCCGCGCCCGGTTGCGTATCCACCACAACGATCCGTTCGTATTTGGCGAATTTTATACGGCTGATGCGTTTCAGGGATATTTTTGTTTTTTCCACCAGGGCCTTGTTTTCGGCGCGGCCCACGTTTCCCCCGTAGCCGATGCTTACCTTTACCTTGTACAATTCCTCCGCCAGGTACTTGAAGGTTGCGGCCGAGGCCAGGGCGTCGGGATCGGGAAAATTATGCACCACCACAAGTACCTGCATCCCTTCTTTGAAAAGCTCGGGAATTCTGGCAAACTGTCTGGCGATACGCTGCTGGTACTGTTCGGTGCTGTACTGCATAACAATAATAAGTCTAATAATCTTTTCCGATGCGCGTCAAGGAAAAAGGCCGCGGGTTAAAATGACCTGCGGCCCCCGGTTGTTAAAACCGACATTAATGTAACTTTAATGCCAATATTACATAAATGTACGATTTTTTGCCTGTCGGCGGGTCTTTCCACGCATAAAACCATGGCCGAAATGTTGGCACAATTCTTGTAATAAAATGATCACACACACAAAGATATCAAAAGGAGGTCTTATGAACACCGGAGACACGGCCTGGGTCATGATAGCATCCGCATTGGTCATGTTCATGACACCGGGTCTGGCTTTTTTTTACGGAGGCATGGTCCGTCGAAAAAATATTCTAAGCGTTCTCATGCAATGTTTTATCATTCTATGCCTCATCGGCGTACAATGGATACTTTACGGGTACAGCCTGGCCTTTGCACCGGGGCAGGGATTTTGGGGTGGATTTGCCTGGGCGGGGCTGAACGGCGTGGGTCTGACGCCGTACGCCGGGTACGCGGCCACACTGCCGCACCAGGTTTTTATGGTCTTCCAGTCAATGTTCGCCGTGATAACCCCGGCGCTGATCATCGGCGCTTTCGCGGAAAGAATGAAATTCTCGGCGTTCCTTATCATTATCATCCTCTGGGCCACCCTGGTCTATGATCCGGTGGCGCATTGGGTCTGGGGCATCGGCGGCTGGCTGCGCGAGCTGGGGGTGCTGGATTTTGCCGGCGGTATCGTGGTCCATATCAACGCGGGCATCGCCGCATTGGTGGTGGCGCTCATGATCGGTAAGCGAAAAAACCTGGACAAGAACACGCCCGCGCCGCATAACGTACCCTTTATCGCGCTGGGAACGGGATTGCTCTGGTTCGGCTGGTTCGGTTTCAACGGGGGCAGCGCGCTGGGCGCCAATGGCATCGCCGTGAACGCGTTCGTGGTGACAAACGCTTCGGCGGCAACGGCCGGCCTGGTCTGGGCCGTCATTGAATGGATCCGCAACGGCAAGCCCACGCTTTTCGGTGTTTGTTCCGGGGCCGTAGCCGGTCTGGCGGCCATCACACCCGCTTCGGGGTACGTGAATATCACGGCGGCCCTGATCATCGGCGCGGTCGCGAGCATACTGTGTTACCTGGCGATAAGCGTCATCAAGCCCAGGCTGGGATATGATGATTCGCTTGACGTGTTCGGCGTACACGGCGTGGGTTGTATCTGGGGCACACTGGCCACCGGCCTTTTTGCCTCGACCGCGGTCAATCCCGCAGGCGCGGACGGCCTTTTCTTCGGCAATCCGTCGCTGTTCCTTAACCAGGCTATCGGAGTGGGAGCGGTGCTGGCCTATTCGGGTATCGTTACATTTATCATCGTGAAGGCCGTGGACCTGATTATAAAAATCCGGGTCAAGGATAAGGACGAAAGCATGGGGCTTGATCTTACCCAACACCACGAGCGCGCCTACACGGTGCTGGAATAAGGAGACTCATTATGAAACTGATAATAGCTATTATCCAACCCGATAAACTGGAAGAGGTAAAAGAAGAGCTGTATAAGGCCGATGTCAACCTGATTACGGTCAGTGAGGTCCTGGGACACGGCAGGCAGAAAGGCATTACGGAAATCTACCGCGGCGCCAAGGAGACGGGGAACCTGCTGCGTAAAATTCGTCTTGAGATAGCGGTCAATGATAACTTTGTGGCCCCTACCCTCAAGGCCATTAAAACAGGCGCCAAAACCGGGGAAACCGGCGACGGAAAGATATTCGTCCTTAACCTGGAGGAATGCGTGCGCATCAGGACGGGCGAAACCGGGAGCATGGCCATCGGTTGAAGTATAAAAGAAACGCCGTTCAAAAAAGGTTTTCAGGGGGCACCCTCAGGCAGGGTGTCTCCTTTTTTTAAGCGGGGACCTTGCCGTAAGGCGCCCGCTTTTTTTTCTTAAAATCCCTCCGCATTACCCGGTCTATTTCGCGCGTAATAATCCTGTTTTTGGATAGTATCTTTTCTTATCAGGAGCTCTAAGGTGTATGTGATTTTTTCTAATCGGTTGGCCGTTATGCGGATTTTATGCTAAGATTCCGGTGGGGGTTATCTGTATTGAACTTTTTACGGTTTTTATTCTGGGGCCTGGCTTATTCAGGCGGCATCACCTGCCTGGCCGTTTATTTTATATGCTTTTTGATGGATAAAAACAGGTTTTTAAAGAACATGCTTCTGATGCTTGTTCCCTTTCTTGTGGTGATAACATGCCTTTTTCTGATGGAAATCTTTGATACCGTATATGGTGTCATTAAGGTAGCGCTTTCCGCCATAACCCTGCTTGCCTCGAGCGCGTTGATTTATACCATTCCCCGTTTCGCCCATACCGCGAAATCAAGTGTTATAGAAAAAGTAATGAACCCGGTTTTTGCGGCGGCGGCAACCCTCCTGTCCGCCGCAATCATAATCGTTGAATTCATCCCCATGAAAATAGCGCTTAAGGAAATCGTGCTGATTTCACTCGGTATTTCCATATTTTATTCCATGTGCGTGCTGCTTTTCGGCAAAGCATCGGTTCTTCTACCAGACAGGTCCGGCCGTTTTACAAGAGCAATTGCCGTCGTGTGCATCTGCCTGCTGCCGGGGTTTATTTTTCTGGATTTTTTTTCACAGCAGATTGCGTTTTTAAGCCGGATCTTTCCCCAAAAACCTTATACCCTGCCCGCGTTTTATTTGTTTTTCAATATCATGCTGCTGACGCGGGTGAATTCTTCATCAATTAAGCTCACTATACAGGACAACATCAGCGATAACTTCTTCAAAGAGTTCCGGGTTTCCAAAAGGGAGCGGGAAATAATCCGGGAGCTGATCAAGGGAAAAACATACAAGGAGATCGGGGAGAGTCTTTTTATTTCCTTTTCAACCGCCCGCACGCATGTTTACAGCATTTATAGAAAAACGAACGTGGGCAATAAAATCGAGCTTATTCATTTATTAAAAGCATACCAGAAAAGATAATTCCGGCGAGCGCGCCTGCAGACATCCCCGTCCCACACCGACGCGCCCGGCCGCTTCAGGCACAACGGTTTTTTAATACAAAAATATGAGTCTTTTCTTCAACTTTTAACAATAAATCATACAAAAAAACGATTTTTTTTATTTCCGCAGTGCGTTACCCTGTTCCGCAATGCTGAAATATATTTTGCTTTTGCTTTCATTTTTCATATTATTCCCGATATGCTGTTTTGCCCGGGAGGATGCCATACCCCTCCGCAGCCCGGATGCCGGCAGTGACCCGTACACGATTATAAGCTTTTTATACCTGTGGCCGGGACGGACCATCTCCGAGCAAGACCTCGGCCGGGAAATCGCCTTGGCGCGCCACAGGCTCATGCAATCCGGGTATTTTTACCGGGCGAGCATAGACATTATCCCTCCCCAGGAATTCCCCGACAGAAGAAGCATCCTGGTCAAGGTCTCCGACGGGTTTGTTCTCAGGTTCGGGGGCGATAACCTGTACGCATATTTCGGCATGGAGAACTACCTCGGGGAGGATAAGTCGTTTCGCGTGTTCGCCGGCTATAACAAATGCGGCGGGTATTTTCTGGACCGTGCCTTTTTAAGAAGCAATATAATTCTGGGCGTCAAAGCCTTCTATCGTAACTCCGGTATCGGCATACCGGAAAGCGATTTCTATGAACAGATAGAGGGTGGGCTTACGCTCGGTGTCAGGCCGCATCCGGACTGGCTGCTGGATCTGGAGACGGTATTCCGGGAGACATGGTCCCCCTCAGGGGTGCGGAATCTCAAGGGAAGGGAATTGCTGCTTATAGGCACGGGCATTATGTACAACTTCCCCCGGAGCAGGTTCTGCCGTGGATTCAAAAAAGTATACAGATTCGGGGCCTGGGCCCTTGTCTACGGGCTGCTGACCGGCCTGAATTTCTGCCCGCCCTTTTTCGCGGCCGCGGCCCGCGTGTACGGGGGCGGAAACGCGTTCAGCGGCGCGGTGTACTTTTTACTCTTTTTCCTGGGCACATCGGTATTTTTCCTCCCCTTGTTCGGGGTTCATCTTATCAGGAAATA
>CAZWYY010000077.1:0-12645 GCA_964638895.1 uncultured Spirochaetaceae bacterium
TGCTTGATATGAATGAACTGAACAAATCCTACTCCCAAAGCTGGATCGACCTGGGTTCGGTCAATGGAAAATTCTACGGGTTGTTCTTTAAGACCGCCATCAAGGGGCTTGTGTATTATGATCCGGAGGTGTTTCAGAAGGAAGCTCTGACAGTTCCCAAAACCTGGGATGAGATGATGGCGCTTTCCCAGAAGCTGGTATCCGAGGGTAAGACCCCGTGGGCCATCGGAATCGAGTCGGGGGACGCAACCGGTTGGCCGGCCACGGACTGGATCGAGAATATTTTCGTCCGCCTGTACGGGGCCCAAAAATACCGTGACTGGTACGAAGGCAGGTTGGCCTGGACCTCGCCTGAGGTCAAAAAGGCCTGGCAGATGTTCGGGGACATTGCCTGCAACGATAAAATGGTTTACGGCGGCAGAAACGGCGTTATCTCCACGTCCTTCCAGACCGCGGGCAATCCGGTGTTTTCCAGTCCGCCCAAGGCCTATATGCTGCAGCAGGCAAGTTTTATGGCGGGTATGATCAGGCAGGCCTTCCCGGATCTGAAGCCCATCACCCAACTCAACTTTTTCATTCTTCCGCCTATAAATCCGCAGTATTCGGCCGTAGAGATCGGCGGTGACGTGCTGGCCGCGTTCAAGGACACACCGCAGGTCCGATCGTTTCTTGCGTATTTGTCTACGGCGGACGCTCAGGCGTATTTCGCCAAAACCGGGGCCACCATGCCCAACAAAAACGTTCCGCAGTCCGCGTACACAACGGATATCGACAAGAGTTTCGCCAAGATACTTGCGTCGGCCAACACCGTGGTCTTCGACGCGTCGGACATGATGCCCAGTGAGCTTAACTCCCTGTTCTGGTCATCAACCGTAAGCTATATTCAGGACCCGACCAAACTGGACGAGCTTTTAGGCAAGCTGGAAGCCCTGCGCCGGACGGCGTACAAATAACTGTCGCGCATGAATCTGCTGCCGGTAATTCTGGCCCTGATTTTCATGGCCGGTATTCCGATACTTCTTGTGCTTTACCTGCTGGCGGCGGAGAAGATCTCCGCCGCCGGAAGGGTAAAAAAGAAACGGAAAAGTCTCCTGCCCTGGCTGTGGCTGGGGCCGGCCTTCCTGTTGATATTCGTTTTTCTGATTTATCCACTCATTAACACCACCGTGCTCAGTTTTATGGATGCCAAATCCACGCATTTTGTGGGTCTGGAAAATTACAAGTTCGTGTTTACCAATGACAGCATGCTAACCGCCCTGAAGAACAACCTTTTATGGGTGGTGTTTTTTACCCTGTTGACGGCCACTATCGGTCTGATACTGGCGGTGCTGGTGGACCGTGTGCGGTATGAGTCCGTGGCCAAAGCAATTATTTTCCTGCCCGCCTGCATCTCCTTCGTAGCCGCCGGGGTGATCTGGAGGTTCATGTACGCGTACCAGCCCAAAGGCGCCGTGCAGATAGGTACGATTAACGCCATAATAACCGCAATCTTCCCGAATTTTGAGCCCAAGGCCTGGCTGTTCAACCCGCTTTTCAACAACTGGGCCCTGATTATTGTGGGCATCTGGATCTGGACCGGGTTCGCCCTGGTGATATTTTCCGCCAGCCTCAAGGGCATCCCCCCTGAACTGCTGGAAGCCGCGCGCATAGACGGCGCGGGCGAGTTCACCATTTTTTTCAAGATCATTCTGCCGCTGATGTCGCAGACCATCACCGTGGTGGTTACCTATTTTATTATTAATGTGCTTAAAATCTTTGATATCGTCTATGTGATGACCAACGGCAACCTGGGCACAGAGGTAATCGCCAACCGCATGTACAAGGAGATGTTTACCTTCCAGAACTTCGGGCACGCCAGTGCCATCGCCATGTTTCTGCTCCTGGCCGTAATTCCCGTCATGGTGATTAATATCAAAAAGTTTAGAAGGGAGAGATCGGATTGAAAGAAACCAGGCACCACGACATACCCGCGCCGCGGCCCGCCGCCCGAAAAAACACCCCGCAGCCTCACCCGCCCCTGACCCGGACAAGCTCGATTACCAACAGGATCGTCCGGTTAATTCTGCGTTTTCCGCTGCACTTCGTGATCATCTTTATCTGCCTGCTCTGGCTGTTGCCCTCCCTGGGGATCTTTATCAGTTCTTTCCGTCCCACCTACCTTGTGCACCAAACCGGTTGGTGGACCGCCTTCTTAACACCCTTCGAGTTCACCCTGCAGAACTATGTTCACGTTCTCCAGACCGGCAACATGGGCAGAAGTTTCATCAACAGCCTGCTGATCGCGGTTCCGGCCACGGTCATCCCGATTTTTATCGGCGCTGTCGCCGCCTATGTGTTTTCCTGGATCAAGTTCCCGGGCAGGGATCTGCTCTTTATCTTTGTGGTGGCCCTGCTGGTGGTTCCCCTGCAGATGACCCTTATTCCCGTACTGCACATTTTCAACGTTCTGCACCTCACCGGCACCTTCCTGGGCATCTGGCTGGCGCATTCGGCCTATGGGCTGCCCTTTGCCATTTACCTGCTGCGGAATTTTATCGATGAACTGCCCAAGTCCATGTTTGAATCCGCCCAACTGGACGGCGCGGGACACCTGCAGATTTTTCTGCGCCTGGTACTCCCCACCTCGGTCCCGGCCCTGGCCTCCCTGGCCATCTTCCAGTTCCTGTGGGTCTGGAACGACCTGTTGGTGGCCCTGATCTACCTGGGAGGCACCCCGGACGTGGCGCCCATGACCGTTACCATCAGCCACCTGGTAAGCTCCGAGGGCAGCGGCTGGGAGTACCTGATGGCCGCGGCCTTTATCTCCATGCTCCTGCCCATGATCATCTTTTTTACGCTCCAGAAATATTTTGTGCGGGGCATCCTGTCCGGCTCGGTCAAGGGGTGATACTCACTCCCAAGGTAAAACGGCCGATTTATACTTACTGTTCCGCATAAATCGGATTGCTTGACAATCAGGCGGCGTTTTTTTTAAGCTGTTTTTATCCCCTTCCGGAAAGGACGAACGCCGATGAAAATCATAACCCTACTGCTTGTTATCCTGGCCGCCCTGTATGCCTGCGACAATTCCTCCGAAGTTATCACCGTCGAAGAAAACACACCCGACTATTCGGTTTCCGCCATCAGCCTTAATCCGGATCTGGCCTTAACCAGGGATTACTGGCCCACCAAGGAATGGAAGACAAAAACCCCGCAGGAGACGGGAATGGATGTGAAACTGTTGGACCGGATGATGGAATATGTAAAAGAGGACAAGATCGATTCGGTTGTTATCGTGAAAAACGGGTATATCGTGCTTGAGTATTATGGCGATCATCTCGGCAAAAACAGTCTTTTTGAAATCTATTCCTGCACTAAAAGCATTACCTCAACCCTGATCGGCATGCTTGTGGACAAAGGGGAAATCCGTTCGGTGGACCGGCCGCTCTCTGATTTTTTCCCTGAAATAAAAAGTATGCGGGATGGTTATCTGAAAGAAAAAATACTATTAAAACACGCGCTTAGTATGACAACCGGTCTGGAGTGGCCGGTAATACAGGAGCGTGAAGTGCATTTGTTTGATCTGCAGCTAAGTGACGATCCGGTCCGTTTGGTGCTTGAAAAACCCGTTGTCGCGCCACCGGGCAGGGTATTTATCTATAACAGCGGTGTTTCCCATCTTTTGTCGCTGATTGTTTCCCGTATTACCGGAATGTCGGCACAGGAATACGCCGGAAAGAACCTATTTGATAAAATAGGTATTGGAACGTTGAAATGGTCCAAAGACAAGCAGGGAAACTCAACGGGCTACCGCGGAGTAATGATGCGCCCACGGGATATGGCGCGTTTCGGATTTCTCTTTCTTAACAACGGGGTCTGGGACGGAGCACAGCTTGTCTCCCGCGCATGGATCAGGGCCGCCACTGCGGACCAGATTAATGGATCAAGTTTTATGTCTTCTATGGGTCATTACGGATACCAATGGTGGATTGGATCTGCCGGTTCAGAGAAAACCGTTTATTTCAGTGCGCAGGGGTTTGGAGGCCAATTTATTTTTGTCCTGCCTGAATATGACCTTGTTGCCGTATTCACAAGCAACTTAACGGGTATGGAAGCATGGAATCCCTTCACCTATATGATTAATTACATTATCCCTGCCTGCCAAAAGGAGCAGCAGGACAAAGATATTATCTTAAAAAAAATAGACCCGTTTTATTACTGTGCGGTAGAGATGAAGGGGAGCACTGAAACCCTCTCCGAAGCTTTTAAAGAATTGTCAGACATTTACAAGCAGCATATTCTGACAGAGTATACCCCGTTCATCATCTATAATGACGACCCCTTCAGCACTCCTCCGCAGGAACTTTCATGGGAAGCGGGAGTGTCTCTGAATAAACAAGTGAGTGCCCATCATCCTTTGATAATTAAAAAATGGGATTACGAGTTGCATGTCAGCAAAACCATTCCCGGGGACTCGGATAAGGATGCTCGTGAGGGGGCGGTCGCGCATATGCGTGAGTGGATTGTGCGAAACCACTATAAGGAAAGCGGCCCCTTCATGAAGCGCTTATTCCGTAAACCGATGATATTCGATGTTAAGGGGCAGGAAAGAATCGAGTTTCTTATTCCCGTTGAAAAGGTGAAATAGCGTTTGCCGTCGGCGCGCATGACGCGGTGCCTTTTGGGAGCGTATGCGGGGCGCGGTTTTTCCTGTTGCCTGTAGAGTGCACTGTGCGCAGCGGCGGAACAGATAAGCCGGCAGCATCCTTCTCCTGGCCGCAAACACCCTACCCCCGCGCCCGGCGCACAAGGGGCTTTTTGATCCAGAGAAACACGAATATCACGAGGAGTACACAGGCGTTTATGGCCACGGCCAGGGGTTCGCCGATCCATTCCGCCACCTGGCCCGTAATCAGGTTGCCCACGGGAATAAGCCCGAAAAAGGTAAAGGCGTACACGCCCATTATCCGTCCGCGCAGCTCGTTGCGCACCGTTGTCTGCACCAGCACGTTTGCCAGGTTGAAGATAAACATCATTGAAAACCCGGCGAATAGTAATACCAGGTAGGAAAGGGGACGCAGCCGTACCCATGAGAACGCGAACAGCAGCACGGGGAAGATCAACGAGCCCAGGGAAAGCAATTTGCCTTTAAAGGTGATTTTCCCCAAAGAGGCGATGATAAGCGCCCCCGCGAGCGCGCCGATGCCGCGGGCCGACTGCAGAAAGCCGTTGGTTCCCGCGTTTCCGTGCAGGATTTTTACGGCCCAGGCCGGAAAAAGCGTCATGATGGAAAATCCGAACATACTTACCATACCCACCATAAAGATGAGGGTGCGGATAAGCGGGACCTTGCGCAGATAGTGCAGGCTTTCTTTTAACTGATGCACTGCCGATGTTCTGAGTTTGACTGTTTTTACCACCGGTATCTTCATAAAAAACAGCGCCGTGATCACCGCCAGGAACGATATGCCGTTGATCAGAAAACACCAGGCCGGGCCGAAAAACAGGTACAGCATGCCCGCGGCCGCCGGTCCCACGGCCGTGGCGCTGTTGAACAGGGTGGAGTTAAGGGCGATGGCGTTGCTGAGCGCGTCCCTGTCCACCATCTCCAGGACAAAAGCCTGGCGCGCCGGCGCGTCAAAGGAGTTGGCCACACCAAGCAGAAAGGCCAGCACAAAGATATGCCAGGGCTGCACTACGTGAAGGAAGGCAAGCGCGGCCAGGATCAGGGCCAGCGTCATCATGATTGATTGCGTTGTGATCAGCACGTTGCGGCGGTGGAAACGATCCGCGATAACCCCGCCGTAGAGCATGAACAGCCAGGTAGCGATGCCGCTGGTAAAGCCCAGGTATCCCAGGTAGGCGGCGGAATGGGTCAGCTCGTAAAGCAGAAACCCCTGCGCGGTAAGCTGCATCCAGGTGCCGAACACCGAGACAAGCTGGCCGAAAAACCACAGCCGGTAGTTGGGATATTTCAGGGCAAAGAAGGTCTGCGCCAGTATGGATTTAAATTTTCTATGTAACTCCATGTGATCTCAACCTGATTTTCAGTTTAATATACTCATTCCGCATTAAAAAAAAATATCCTTGATACATACTTTTAAAAAATTTGTCAATTATGTACAATACCGTAACCTGCATGAAAGAGGATATAAGGACGTCTTTTAATAAAATTATCGCCGAATCGGGATTGATAGCCTCGGTTGCCACCTTAAAGCGGAAAAAACAAAGCCGTCTGTTCGGAGACGGAGTGCGCGCCCTTTCCGCGGGGGAGATTCTGCAGCTCGAAAAACAGGGCAACCGGGCGGGAGACTGGGCTGCCGTCAAGGTTGCCGCGGAATTCAAAACCATATGTATACATAACAACAGTTTTCACGGCCGTTGTGTGCTGGGTGTATACGGCGGCGCACCGAAGCAGCTTAGGGAAGGCGCCGCCCTGCCAAACGGCATCTACAACAGCACAATCGCGGACTCCGAGATCGGGAACGGCTGCCTGGTACACGACACATCGCTTATTTCACATTACATCCTGAAGCATAACGCGGTGGTGGCCGGCTGCGGTACATTGAGTACCGCGCCGGGCTGCGTCTTCGGCAACGGCATATCCGTGGTTGTGGGCAGGGAAACCGGGGGCAGGGAGGTGCCGTCATTCGCGGAGCTCGACATAGAGACAGCCGGCAGGCTGGCCACCCGGCGGGCCGACAAGAAGCTGCAGGCAGCGTACCGCGATTTCATCGACAAATACCTGGAGAAGCTGCGTACGGAATTCGGCATAGTGGAAAGCGGTGCCATGATACTAAACGCACGCTCTATCGAGGATGCCTATATCGGGGAACACGCGTTCATTGACGGCGCCCTGTTGCTGCGCAATTGTACGGTGTTAAGTAATTTGGAAGAAAAGACGGAAATCAGCCACGGGGCATATATAGCCGACTCTTGTGTGCAGTGGGGCTGCATGGTGACATCCATGGCCGTCGTCACCGGCTCCGTGCTTACCGAGCACTCATGTGTCGAACGCCAGGCCAAGGTGAGTTCCGGCATTTTCGGCCCCAATTCCGTCATCGCCGAAGGCGAAGTGACCTGCTGCCTGGCGGGCCCTTTTACGGGTTTTCACCACCAGGCCCTGCTGATCGCCGCGCTCTGGCCGGGGGGCAGGGGCAATGTGGGGTACGGCGCGAACGTGGGCTCAAACCACACCTCCAGGGCGCCGGACCAGGAGATATTCTGCGGGGAGGGCATGTTCTTCGGCCTGGGCGTCAATATCAAATTTCCCGCGGATTTCAGCGGCGCGCCCTATTCGGTTATCGCCACCGGGGTTGATACCTCGCCCCAGAAGGTGGAGTTTCCTTTTTCGTTGATCAGACAACCGCCCGTACGCCCCGATGGTGTGCCCGGCTACTGCAATGAGATTATCCCGGCCTGGGTGCTCTCCGACAACCTTTACATGGCGCTGCGCAATCAGGATAAATATGAGAAACGCGACAGGGCCATGCGCACACGCTTCGACTACAATGTCTTTCGGCCGGAGATCATGGATATGGTACGTGCGGCCAGGGACAGGCTGCGCGCGGCACGGGATGACGGTTCGGAAGGCGCAGCGGCTGATGCCGTAGCGGCCGGCGCAGTCGCGGGCGCAGCGGTAGGTAGAGCGGCCGGCGCAGTTGCGGGCGCATCGCCTGATGAAGCGGCCGGCTCAGCCGCCGCCGCCGGGAGAAAACAGATATACACCGCGGATGACATCCCCGGCCTGGGGCAGAACTTTTTGCAGGAGAAGAAACGGCAGGCGGCCATAAACGCCTATACATTCTGCCTGGAGTATTATTGTCTTGATGGCTTAAGAAAGCGGATCGAAGAGCTGCCGGCCTCCGGGAGAAAACCGGCGCAGCCGATTTCAGCCGTGCATAGACGGGAGGTGGCGTCGATATACACAACCAAAACCGCCGACGCCCGTTGGGAGCACCAACGCGGGCTCTTGATAAACGAGGGGTACACCGGCAGGACCCCGGCCCAAAATTTAGAGCGTCTGATCGCGATCCTGGAGAAGATGGCGGAAGACATGCTGCGGGCCAAGCGGAAGGACGATGTGAGGGGCGCGGAGATCATTCCGGATTACAAGGACAGCGCCGTGCAGGCCGGGGACGATGAGTTCATTGCGGCCATGGCGGGGCGGACAAAACAGGCAGTAGAGAGAATCAGGGAGATTATGGCCATCCCGGCGGCCCCTGCGGCAACTAAAACACAACCGGCTTCCCGGAACGGGCCTCGTCGCTCAAAGGATATGCCGTGATACTTTCGGGCAAGGAAATTATAAAGAAACTCGGCCGCGATATAATAATAAGGCCCTTTAATAAAAACCAGTTGAATCCGAATAGCTATAATTTAAGACTTCATAATGAGCTGTTAGTCTATAAAGAACGTATCCTTGATATGAAAAAAGAAAATAAAACCGAGAAAATAATAATACCGGAAGAAGGAATGGTCTTAAAGCCCGGAAAACTTTATTTGGGCCGGACTGTTGAATACACCCAAACCGACGGCCATGTTCCGATGCTTGAGGGAAGGTCTTCCATCGGCAGGCTTGGATTGTTCATCCACGTTACCGCCGGCTTCGGCGATGTGGGATTCAAAGGATTCTGGACACTGGAGATATTCTGTATTCAACCGATAAAGATCTATCCCTATATTGAAATTTGCCAGATATATTATCATACTCTCGAAGGAGAATATGTGAAATATTCAAGCGATAAATACCAGAACAACTCCGGAATTCAGCCGAGTCTGTTATATAGGGATTTTTATGAAAAAGAATAAAACGGTCCTTATCACCGGGGCCACCAGCGGCATCGGGGCCGCCTTCGCGCGGCATTTCGCCGCAGAGGGATATAACCTGCTTTTGACAGGACGAAGGAAAGAGAAGCTCACCGCCTTCGCGCGGGATCTGGCTAAGACCCATAATGTGAAAGCGGAACCTGTTATCGTCGATTTTACCGATGAAAGCGCGGTACAAAAACTTATCGCCCTTATACAAAAACGGGACAATATCGGGGTACTTGTGAATAACGCGGGCTTCGGCGGCAGGGGGCCGTTTATCGAACGGGATATAACCGACATCACGGATATGATTCGGGTCCATGTGCTTGTCGCCGTAAGACTGATCCATGCCGCGCTGCCCCAAATGCTTGCGTACGGCGCGGGGGTGATTATCAATGTCTCCTCACTGGGCGCTTTCACGCCCTTCCCGCGCAACGGGGTATACGGGGGCACGAAGCTGTTTTTGAACTTTTTTTCCGAGGCACTTTGCGCCGAGTTGTACGGCAAAGGCATTGTCATCCAGGCCCTGTGCCCCGGGTTTACCCGGACCGAATTCCATGAAAAGCTGGGCTACAACACGGCCGCCTTGAAAAACCACGGCATCATTCGCTGGATGTCCGCGGACAAGGTGGTGGCCTATTCGGTCAAGCACCTGGGAAAAAAGGTGATCTGCGTACCGGGCTTCTGGAACCGCAGGTTGAAATCGGTATACCGCTTTATTCCCAAGAAGCTATTCTACCGTTTCAGCAATGTGCTCTTTAAGGATTTTGCCGTATTTACCCCACCCCAAAAAAATGGGTAAGGGGTGGGACGTATTTTCAGTACCCCCTCTCCGCAAGCTTCAGGCGCGCGCGGGCGGACAGGCCCGGCAGGCTTTTTGCCGTTAAAAAGGCGGTTTCGGCCCGGTCATCCTCCCCCAGGTTCAAAAAGCAGAGAGCCAGCTTTATGTACATGTCCGCAATCATCCCGGAGTTTTCCTGCCGGTGTTTTTCCAGAATGGCGATAACCGCCGTCAGATCATTTTGGGCCTCCCTGTTTTTAGCGAATACGTCTTCGGGTACGGCCATGAACACTTCGGCCCGGCAGAGGTAACAATGTATTTTCTCGTCATCGCTGCGGGCCAGCGCCGCGCCCCTTTTCAGGTAAATAAAACTCTCCTGCACATATCGCATTTTTTCGGTGAGGTCCTGCGTTGATTCTGCCTTGTGCGCAATTACGGCCCCCTTATAGGAGAAGGCCTCGGCGTGATCGGGGTTCCGCTCAAGTATGGCGTCCAGCAGTGCCTCGGCCTGGGCGAATCTCCCCAGGTTGAAAAGCGCGATCGCTGTCTCAATATCTTCGGCGCCCGTGATTCCGGGCGAGTTGTCCGCAATCTGCATATATCTTGTGCGTTCCGCCGCCGCTTCCTCTTCAGCCTGCTTTTTAAGGGCATCCAGTTTTCGCGGGTCGACCCGCGGTTTTTCCCTTATATAAGGCTCCGCGGTTACCTCAACCGGAAAAACGACCGCGTAGCTGAAGTCCGCTTCATTATACGAAGAAAGTACCTGCTTCTGGTCTTTATCCGGCGGACAGAGGCAGTCGTAGATCCTGGGGGTAAGCGCGGAACGGGCCCCGCCCCCGTACCGTAAACCGGCCTTGGCTCTTATGGACATAAAGCCGCCCATAGCCAGCGGATCGTACGCCCCCACCACTACATAGTGATAGGTGGTTCTTCCATCAAGAATCTGTTTCAACCCGGAGTACTCAAGTGGTATGCGCACGGCAAGCGTATTTTTTTCGCTGTTTTTGAATACAGGTATTTTCTCCCGGTAACCGCCGTCGGCCGACAGAATGAGGGCCGATTCATCCGGGCCGTAAATCCGGATCAGAAAATCCCACGGGTGCTTGGGATCAAAACTCACCAGTTCGGCGCGGGGGAAGGCAGTTTCTGTTTTACCGCTCTTTTCCCCGTCTACGTCCAGGTAGATGTTGATGACGGGGCAGGAAAAACCCGCCGGGTTTTCGGCGTCGGCGCCGGACCGGCTGAAGGTAAGGCGGATCTGCTGATAATCAGGCAGGTCCGACCACCTGGCGCTTGTTTGCGGTGCGTAGACGGAGTAGGCTACCAGGTCCAGTACGCCGCCTTTCCCCGCGTACATTTCATGCCGCGGATAAGTAAACCCACCCTCTCCGCAGTCGTCGCCTCCGGGATCAAGGAGATGCGCTATCTCCCTGCCGCCGGAAAAGGCGGGGTCCACCCGCAGATGCAGGAGCTCATCCAGTTTATGCGTGATGAACGTGGAGTTGATAAACACCTGGGGTATAAGCAGCGCGCTTACGGCGGCCCAGACGGTAATGATTGTAAAAAGAAACCGTTTCATCATGCCTCCTAGCGTAATAAGAATGAGCCGTGCAATATAAGGTTCACGGTCCGCGCCACGGTGCCGCGGGCAAAGGCGGACATAACGATCATGCCTAATGTGTAGGAGCTGAAGATAAAAAGCGACTGCGGGGAAAAAAGCTCCCTGATCACGGACAGTATCTTAGCCGCCAGCCTGTGTAACAATCTTGGGTCGGCCTTGAGTCTGTTAAGCAAAGAGGCCTGCGGCCGTCCGGAAGGTTTCCTGAAACGGGAAAAGGCATAGGAGATTGCCCCCTGCTTGCAGGCCTTAAGCATTCCCCGCATTTGGTACAGGTGATATGCGGTTTGGATTTTTGTTTAAAATAATCTCCCTAGAAAGCGCCAGTACCGGGCATACGGCCACGCAGCGCATACACTGCGTGCATTTCTCCGTATCGATGCGTACGCCGTACAGGCTTACCTTGTCGATGAGTGACTGGAACGCTTCGAAGGGGCAGAAGGCAAGGCACTGGAAACGTTTTTTTGTTATGACCGGGAGTACAATCACCAGGCCGGAAAAGGTCGACACAAAAATAATAAAGGCGACAAAGCTTTTAAGGTCCACAACCTGCGCGTACTCCGTAACGATTTTAAAGGGGCAAAACCATTCGCAGTAGACAACCGTGAGTGTAATCAATGTGGCCAGCACGGTAAATGCGAGCATGGCGAAGCTGAAACGGCGGAGTTTTTTGTTTTCCGGGTTCAGGGCCAAAAGGGGTTTCTTACGCAGGCGGGAAAAACCGTCCTCCCAGCCGCCGAAGAAACAGATCCAGCTGCAAAAGCCCTTCCCGGATATGATTGAGGCGAGCAGCCAGATGATAAGCATCCCGTACATCCCGGCCGCGGAACCCAGGACCTGCGCCGGGAAAATGACGTTCCGGGTGAACACATAGGGTATGGACACCAATGGAATCACTATATGGCAAAAGGAAGTACGGCTTTCGATTATGTTCTGTTCGGTCAGATACATATGTCCGATATTTTCATACATTCCGGCGATAAAGGCCGGGGCCAGGAGCAGGGCCGAGGTTACGAAGAAAACCCTTCTGTATTTCGCGATGTCACCCGTATACAATAACAAGAAAAAGACCGTAGTTAAAAACACGAACATTATCCAGCCCGCAATGCCGCCTGAAACGCCTTCATTACCCCGGCCGGAAACAATATGAAAAAAGTACACGTTGTATGCCATCAGTAAGGTAAGAATGAGTGTCGCGGCGGGTGATGTTTGCGAATGCGGAACCCTTTTCAAAAGATGTGAAAAATTACTCATTTATTATCTCCTTTTAACACAGCGCGGATCCAAAGCCATCAGTGTCTTAATCATGATTACAGCGCGTCGAGTATCCCCAGGAACAGGAAAAAATAAATTCCCATCAGCAGTACCACGCTTCTTGCCACCGATCTTACATGCGCGGCGTATTTCCTGATAAGATGAACCCCGAACAAGGGGAGGAAAAATACCGATGTGCCCA
>CAZWYY010000078.1:0-12494 GCA_964638895.1 uncultured Spirochaetaceae bacterium
GCGGATGATTTATGTTTAGACTCATCAGGGCATTGCTGCGTGTTATCTACCGCAAACCGCTTTTCGCAGATTTTGACACCCTGATTGTAAACCCCGCGCTTATTATTTCCAACCATCTGCTGTCTTACGGCCCTGTGCAATTTTTCCTTTTTTCACCCTTCGAGGTCATTCCCTGGGTCATCCACGATATTACCCGGCGTTACGAAGCCCGTGATTATATCCGCAAGGAATTCGTGCTTAAAGAGCTCCACCTGCATGGGTATACAAGCTATTTTCTAGCCTGGATCATTTCCGTTATCTGCCTGTGGATTATGCGCAGGATCGGGGCAATCCCGGTTTTCTCTCATTCCAGGAGTCTCCTCCTGACATTTGAAAAAACCATCAAGGCGCTGGAACAGGGAAAAAACGTCATCATCTTTATTGAACAGCGTCCGGACCAGGTGTATGAGCGGGACATCGGTTTTTTGAACGTAGCCGATCATTACTTTAAAAAGACGGGCAAGATCCTGCCGATCTACTTTGTGAAAACTGACGGAAAAACGATCAGGATCATCGCCCGTTACGAGGACCTTACCCGGCACCGCAGTGTGGCCGCGGACGCGGTCAGGCTGCTCACAGAAATGAACGCACCGGGCGCCAATGCGAACTGATGCCGCACAATAAGAATTCCGGCGGCCCGGCCCTTCCTACTTAATCTCAATCTCCCCCCTAAGAAACTTGGGAAAATAATAAACCTGTCCCTGTCTGGATTTGAACTGAATAAACAACTCCTGCAGAATCAGGGCAAAGAGTCTTTCATCCTGCTTCAGCGAATGAAGCAGGTCCGTGTGGGATCTGCCCCTGGCGTCCTTGCGCAGTATGCCCTCAATGGAACGCCGTAATACCTCTTGCGTATAAAACTGTCTTTTTTCACCGAGCGGGATAAAAAAATCCATTTTGTGTTTATACATCCGCCTCAAATAATCGGTAATCACCGGCGCGTACGATTTGGCGATATATTTTTGCGTGGTGAGTTTATAATCCGTTTTTTTCGGCCGGACCGCAGGTTTGGATTTCGGTCCGGGCGTTACCTTTGGGCGGGCCGGTCTTCGCCGCTTGGGATGTGAAACTGGCGTTCCGCGGACTTCGGCCTGTTTCCTCTCATGGGCCGCCTTATCCGCGTCCGGTGCTTTGCCGGGGTCATGGCGCATATACGCCCTTTCCGCGGTACCCGGCGCCTGGGTTTCCTGCGGTTTTTGCGAGAACAATTTTTGCTTACTGAGTTTAAGCACGGGCGTGGTTCCCTGACCCAGCATCCTCTCAAGCTCCTTGAAAAGATCACCGCGTTCATCCCGGCTGCTCGCACCGATGAGACGCAGCTGGGCCTGCGGATCTCCCTTGGTTTTCACAAAATCCCAGGCCTTTTTCAGCAGTTGTGGATTTACGCTTACATGTTTGCCCGACGTGTATTCGTCAAACGCCTTATGAATAAGGGGTTTAAGCCTGCCCCGGCCTAAAAGCATCCCTTCTTTTGTTAGAAAAATGAAACTTCCTCTTTCCCCAAGTTCGCCCATTATCCGCTCCAGCCTTATTTCCTCATGTTCCTCAAAACCTCTCTTGCCCGCGAACTCATGTAGGTCCGTAAACTCATCCAGCTCCTCCAGGGCCGTAATGAGTGCTTGCAGGCCTTCCGTGGTTCGGTTTTCCGCTGAACCCTTCATTGGGCTTTCGAACACGGCCGCAGGTTCCCTCTCGGCTGTTCCCTGCCCTGTGTTATGTCCCGTCTCGGTTTCCGGCGCTGGCCGGCGAGGGGAAGATTCCCCAACACCCTTCGCGGCCAAAGCACTTTGTTTTTCCGGATTATTGTCCAGTGTCTTTTGGGCCTGGGAGATGATTACCGAGCTTAGAGTATGCATCTGCTTGTCCAAAAAATCGGATAGTTCCTCATTCTCCCGGATCACGGGATTAGCCTGCAAGGCAAAGAGCACGCGGGACATTTTATCGACGTCCCCGCTTTTGCCGTTCTCCCAGATTACCTGGTTTTGTATCTTTTCCATGGCCTCCTTATTTTTCCTATCGTAGGCGGCTTTTTGGATTACGGCCACAAGCTCCCGCTCCTCACCTTCCCTCGCCGGGCCGAAAACCTCCCCGGCGGCATTCAGGTCTCTGATCTCCATCTCCGGCGGGCCCGGGTGTCCGTTCCTTTTTCCCGCTTTTTTGAGTCGGCCCGCCGGGGCGTTCGGAAGGCCCGCCTCCGCTCCATTGTCTTGCACCTCCTGCCGTTCCGGGCCGCCGGCCGAAACGGGCCGTGCTTCTTTTCGTTTTACGGCGGAAAGCAGGCTGGACCGCTTGGTTTTATCTGTCTTAACCTCATCGCTTGCCGGTTGTTTTTTGCCCGATGCTTCATCTATTAGCTGTTGTTTTACGGCACGTCCTCTCGCGGCGGTATCTTCTCCCGGGGCCTCCATGGTTTCAGTCTGCCCTGCGGCCCGGACCCACGCGTCAGTATCTCCGGATGTACGAGCCTCGGTCTTTTCCCCCGGTCTTCGCGCACCGGGGCGCGCCATCCCGTGCAGCGTATCGGGACACGCCACCCTGTCCGGCACACCGAAGGTTGAGAGGTCCCGAACGTTGCCCATGTTGGCGCTTAGATATCTTTTTACCTCATGCTCGGGTATGCCCTGCGCTTTAAACTCTTTTTCCACTGCGCTGCGCGCTTCCTTAAACAAGGTTGTATTGATGGATTTTACGGCTTTCTCCCGGTTGGCCGGGATCCGCATCAGGTAGGAATAGTTCCGAGAGGAAAATACTCTTTTTTTGGCGTCCGTCAATATACCTCGCCGCGCGTTTATTTCAAGCAGTTTGCGCGAAATCTTCTCGTTAATCTCCGGGGTGTTGTATTCCTCGCTGCGAAACAATCTGGTTTTTTCCAGCAGGTCCTGCTGATCCTCCAGGGGGAGATTCTTATTCCGCTCCAGCAGCTGCTCCACGTTTTCGGCCAGAAGCCCCTGTTTAATATGGTCGATATAGGAATAGAAGGTACTCCATTGCTCATCGGCCATAAGCTCGCTTAAATGCTTCAGCTTGTCTTCAGGCTTGGAAACCGCCTCCAGCACCCTCCATAGGTCGGATATTTTGGCCCGCCTTGACCGGTACCGGTTGCACAGATTATCCCTTTGCGTATCCAGCAGGCTTTTAAGCCGCAGGTAAACCTCGGGACGGTTCTTTTCCAGGTACTCACAGAACTCTTCAAGGATCTTCAGCTTTACCTCGTAGTCCTGCTGCTGATCCAGAACATTATAGAGGGCAAGCAGGATTTTGTATCGGTTCACCGAACCGCCATTAATGACCTGCTCACTGCTTTGGATTACATCGTCCGCCTGGGAGGTCACGAGGAATTTGGCGGCAATATCCAGTTTTTCTCGCGGGT
The DNA here is from genome assembly GCA_964638895.1 of uncultured Spirochaetaceae bacterium. Taxonomy (GTDB): domain Bacteria; phylum Spirochaetota; class Spirochaetia; order SZUA-6; family RPPD01; genus JAFGGG01. The sequence continues at coordinate 3,410 of CAZWYY010000078.1, forward strand.
CCGTAAGCTCCTGTAAACGCGAGACAAATGTCCGGGCCTGACCATGCGGATCCTGGTCCCGCATCTGCCCGCTGATTGCGGCGAATCTTTCCTCGGCCGCGTCATTAAGCTGTTTCACCTGTTCCAGGGCCGAAATCTCATGCGAAATAAAATCCAGGAATCTTGAAATTGTCTTTGAAAGCGCGTGCTGTTCTTCCATCTCGCGCGCATACAGCAGGTGTCCCGGCGATCCCTTCGTGTACCGGTTATGCTTGTTAATGTATGCGCTGCGGGCGGTAAGCTCGTTCTTTCCGGCGGCAAAAATCCGCCTTAATGATTCAAGATTATCCTCAACCGAACGCAGCAGCAGTGAGTCGCCTACGGCCTGCTTGGCCTGATCCGGTGACTCGTACCTGCCCTCATACACCGAGTCGCCCGTTACAAACACCTCTGGTTTGGGCAGGGCGGCAAGGAATCGGCCGATCGCTTCCCGGCCCGGAAATGTATCCTGCCTTTGTTCCAGCTTCTCAAGATATAAGGTGTTATCCGCCATTCGGTGCATTCTCAGGTATTTCTTTACCTCATCCGCGGACACGGGTTCGGCGGACCCGGAACGCATCTGTGTGTGCGGCAGGTTCCGCACAAAATCAAGCATGGCCCCCAGGTGTTCAAGCGCGGCTTGCTGGTTCTGTATTTCAAGCTTTACGCGCCGGACAATCTCCTCCTCCCCCGTGGGTGTTGTTTTAAGCTCCAAATCCAGTTTCCCCAGCAGCGTGTTCCGCAGGGCGCGCTCCTGTTCGCCGCTTGCCGCAAGTTTGTTTACGTATTCTTCGGGTGACTCGCTTTTTGCATATGCCGCCCTGATCTCCTGGGAGGTAAGCCGAAAGAGTGAGTCCGGCAGGGTAAGCAGCCGTAGACGCTCCTCAATATACGCGGAGAGTTCCGCAACCGCCTGCAGGTGGATGTTCTGATAAAACGCCTTTATGCTGTTATCATCGAACCTGATCAGATTGTCGATCTTATTCTGTTTTATAATGTTCAAAAAATCCAGGAAGGTGTTTACCCCCGACACCTTTTTGGCAAAGCGGACCTTGTTCTCCGTGTCGAATATCCTTAAGGCCATACCCGAGTCGTATTTGGCCCCAGTTAAACGGTATTTGCCCGCCTTAACTTCCGGGGCGAACCCGTGGGGCACTCCCAGGCGGGCAAGCACATGAGTGCGAACCTCCTTCTCGGCCCTGCCCCAATTCAGGTATTTTTCCAGGTTTTGCACAACAACCGGTTTTTCATGCGTGTAATGGGCGCACAGCTCATAGATCTCCTCCCGGGTCATGGTACTCAGTTTGTGCCGCAGAAACACGCCGTCACTTGCCTTAAGCGAGTTGAAATACTTTTTCAACAGGTCCAGAATCAATCCGCAGTTAAGCAGAAAATAGAACCCAATCAGCGAATTAGCCAGGCGCACGATAAACCCCAGCCTGTGTTCCGGGTTAACCTTCTGGTCGATCTGTAAAAAGGCGTCCCGGCTGATGATCTTCTCCTGGGCCGTATACTTCAACACCGAGGGGAGTACGGCATACAGTCGCCCGCCCTGCCCCTGTAGCAGACTGTCTATATTCTTTTTGAGTTTTACTTTATAGCCCTCAATGCGCTCCCTTATCTTTTTCCGGTCCGCAAGCAGAAGCTTCTGGGCCTCAGAGAAAGAAAAGCAGCTTTCGAGCTGGCCTAACACCACGGTAAGAAACCTGTTCTCAATTTTGTATTGGATATTTTTTATCTGGTCCAGGCAGAAGGCAAGGGGCTTTTTTTCCGCGTGATTTTTCATTACCGTTGCAACAAGCTTGTATTTATCCGTAAAACAGATCTTGTAATCATAAATAAGTCCGAGCAGCTCTTCATAGCCGGCTGGGGGGGTGACGCCCTCCGCATCCTTCTCAAAGCCCGCCTTTATCTCTTCAATTTCAGTCTCTATTTCCGGCAGCAGCCCCGCGGGCATGGGCGCCTTCCGCATCCAGTTACGGAACGCCTCCCTATCCAGCGGGAATTTCAGAAGTTTATAAATACCCAGCAGCGGTTTGTTCAGGTGGAGATCAAAAAGCCGCGCCACCTCCTTTACATATTTCTGATCTCGCTCAACGATTACCGAGGCTTTATCTAAAAATTCCTCCAGGTCCTTCACGCGGAAAAGATCGGCCAGGGAGACCTCCTCTACCCGCCCCGCAGCGGATTTTGCTTCTTTGTCAAGCTCCTGCCTGCGCATTTCCCTCAGCAGTTCCTGTATCTTCTGTTTGTAGAGGGCGAACTGCGGATCCATAAAAAAGACATTTTGCAATACGGTACGCATTCCCGCCTTAAGCAGGCTGGACCCTGAGCGGACAAGGACCTCTTCTATTGATTGCGCGGTGATACCGTTGTCCTTGATGGTATTTATGATATGTACAGCGGAGATCAAATCCGCGATAAAGGAGGCATAAATGCGCGAAGCCGCTTCGGCCTGTTTGAGTTTACCGATTTTCCGCAGCACAAGATCCAGAACGCTTGTTTCATTTTCCCGGATCAGCGGAGTGATATTGCCCATGATTATCTCATCGAAGGTTCTGCCGCGGCGGTTTTTATCGATAATCTTGGCATATACGGCACCGGCCTGTTTTTCAAGCCGCCGGTTCAGATTGGCAAGCCGGCGTGAGAGGGAAAGGTTTTCCAACAGGGAAAGTTTTCCTTTATACGCGGCGATATATTCAATACACCGTTTTTGGTCGGTTAACCCCGGCAGGGAGTCTATAATTTTGGCGTATTTTATTCCCGGGCGGCGGCTTAAAAGATCGGATACCAGGTCTTTTTTATGTACCAGTGCGGTTGTCTGACAAAACCTTTGGGTAAAGGACGCAACATCATCTTTTTCCGAACCGGCGGCCGTACCGTTATTACCATCAGCAAACTCAACCTTGGCCATAATCAGCATAAATCCTTAGTGTAAGCGCTCTACTATAAGTATGCTTTATTGGAATTCATTTTTCAAATCAAGTTTTAGCACAGGAAATTGAAACCTTCGGCCATATCAACTATACTCTGTGACTAATACTATTCGGAAGACAAGGCGGCGGAGTATTAAGAACAAAGGCTTTTTTTCATTACAGTTTTTCTATATCTCCCTGATCAACTTCTGCTTCTTCTTAAGTTTTTCCAGCCTGGCGATCCTGCCCACCCACTTGGAAAAAATAGGAGCGGGTAAAACATATATCGGCTTTTTAATGAACTCCACCGGTATTATGCTTATCCTTTTTGTCATACTTATGAAACCGCTCCTGTCAGTCATAAAAAGAAAACACCTGCTCATAGGCGGATTTCTGCTTTCGTTTGCCGGCGTAATTGCTATGTATTTTTTTTATGACAACCTGTTTATCCTGCTTGTACTGCGCTTTATCTCCGGAGCCGCGTATGCCCTGGGATTCACCCTTCTGTTCAGTTATATCTACGACATCCTGCGGCCCGAACTGCGCCGGGGCGGGGCGGCCATATACGGGATTTCCGGACTGCTGGCCTCACCCGTGGGCTCGCTGTTAAGCGAATACGTGTATAACGCCTTCGGCCCCCGGTATCTGTTCCTGCTCTCCGCGGGTATTACGCTGCTTGCCCTGTTTCTTATGTTTTTTTTAACCAGCGAAAAACCGTTCAAGGGGATCAGCCGCAGTTACAACCTGATTACCATTCTGAAAAAAAGGGGCATAAAAAAGACCGCGTACTTTTCGGTGCTCCTGGGAGGGGCGTATGGGATTTTTGTGTCTTTTATTCCCCTGGCTAGCGAGTCGAAGCTGGGCCGGGCCAATATATCCCTTTTCTTTCTGGCCTATGCCCTGATCGCCGTAACCATCCGCCTGTTGATCTTCAGCCGGGTGGACAAGATATCCTCACGGCTGCTTTTCTTTGTTGCCTTCGGTGCGCAGCTTACGGCCATGTTCCTATTAATCTTTTTAAACTCGTTTTTTATGCTTTTCATCATCGGCCTGGTGTACGGCGTGGGACATGCGATCCTGTTTCCTACCCTAAGCGCCATGTTTGTGGGGTACGCCAAAGGAGAGGAACGCATAGTATTCAACAACATTTTCCTGGCCTACTATACTGCCGGCCTCCTGTTTTTCCCCACGCTTATGGGCCTGGGTGGCGACCTGGTGAGCATGGACGCCATCTTTGCCTGTATGTGCGCGGTGCTTATATCGGGCATAGCCATAAACGCCGCAAGAGTGAAAAAATAAAACCAGGGCAGATTTGAAATACCTGACCATCCGCATTACATTAATAATGTGAAACAGCGCATCTTTTTTTTGATAATTCTAATACCCTGCATTGTTTTCATATTATCCTGCCCGGGCCCCGGCAACGGCGACAAGAACTGCGAATTCACCTATGTCACCGATGTTGAACGAAACATACACACCCTGGCGGGCATGAACCTGGGGAATGCCCTGGAAGCTCCCAAGGAGGGTGATTGGGGGGTGACCCTCAAAGCCGAGTACTTCGAGCTGATCCGCAACGCGGGGTTCAATTACGTGCGTATCCCGATCAACTGGTCCGCGCATGCCCTTGCAACCGATCCCTACACCATTGATCCTGTTTTTTTTAACCGGGTGGACTGGGCCATTAACCAGGCCTTGAGCCGGGGATTAACTGTTATCATCAATATTCACCACTACGATGAAATTATGACCGATCCGCCGGGGCAGAGGGAGAGGTTCCTGGCCCTCTGGAACCAGATCGCGGCCCATTACAAGGATGTTTCCGCCGGTCTCTATTTCGAGATCCTGAACGAACCCAACGGAAACCTGACCCCTGCGCTGTGGAACCAGTACCTTAAAGAGGCCATCACGGTGATCAGGGGAACCGGGGGAAATAACGGCACCAGAAACCTTATTGTGGGTACGGCCAACGGTGGAGGTTTGGACGGTCTTGACGCCCTGGTAATTCCCACTGCCGCGGAGGATCCCAACATAATAGTAACCTTTCATTATTATAACCCCTTCCATTTTACCCATCAGGGGGCCGAATGGGTGGACGGCAGCGATGCCTGGTTGGGCATAACCTGGTCCGGGACCACCGCCCAAAAAGCCGCTGTTCAAGCGGAGTTTGACGCGGTAAAGGACTGGTCAGATAACCACGGCAGGCGGATATTCCTGGGCGAGTTCGGCGCCTACAGCAGGGCGGACAACTGTTCCAGGGTAACCTGGACAAGCTACATTGTGGAGCAGGCCGAGGCCGGAAACTTTTTCTGGGCCTACTGGGAGTTCTGCGCCGGGTTCGGTGTTTTTGAACGGTCCGTTGGGCCGAACGGCGCCTGGCGCAAGCAACTGCTTGACGCCCTGGCGCCGGAATAATCAGCCGGTCCGTTTCAAGGAAACAGTGCGATAGTTCCTGTTCGAGTTCCAAGCCCAGAACGCGCATTCCATACTTCTTGTCTGCAGCATGGTTTTAAAAAATTTTTTTACCAGATTCAACATAGAATAAAAACGCTTGTTGCACTGTGAATCTGTTTTTATAAAATCCGCTTGTGTCATATAATCCAGCTTGAAGGTAAGTTCGGTCATGTCGTACCGCGGCCAATCCGCGGGAAAGTCCGTGTAAATCAGGCGTTTTCCCCGCCGCAGCCTTTCAAAGAGCCGTGTTCCGGGAAACGGGGTAAGAACCGTGGTTTGAATCACATCCACGGGAAACCTTACAATACAGGAAGCCTTGGCAGCCATACTCCCGGCGGTATCCGCAGGCGTGCCATTAATAAAGGCACCCAGCACGGCGATCTTGTGCCGGTGAATATTGGCAAGCGCCTTTTTGTAATCTATGCGCAGGTTGACCTTTTTGTTCATGTCTTTTAAGTCCTGTACGTTCGGAGATTCCAGCCCCAGAAACACCATTTTGCATCCGGCTTTATGCGCCCAAAATAATACTTTATGGTCAAGCCCGAAATTAAGCGATGCCTGGCAAAACCAAGATTTGTTCAGTTTTCGCTCCACCATCCCCTTAAAAAATTGCACCGCTCTTTGGGCGGACTCTCTACTGTAGCCGATGATGTTGTCGTCCACAAAAAAAATATGGCGTTCTTTAATACCCGCAAGCTCATCCAGAACCTGTTCCACGGGGCGCTGGCGATATCTCCTGCCATTGAACACGGTTACCGAACAGAACTCGCAATCCATGGGACAGCCCCGGGACGTCTGCACCGTGGCAAAGCCGTAAAGAGGACTGAATATGTCCCTGCGGGCCGTGGGCATACGATCAAGCTCACGTGCCTCAGCCTGATATGTGCGTTTCAGATTTCCCTTCAGAAAATCTTTTATAAGCCCGGGCCATACGTCTTCGGCTTCGCCCAGTACCACCGAGTCCGCGTAGCGCAGGGCTTCTTCCGCACACATAGACGCATGTATCCCCCCCATTACCACCGGTATGCCGTTCTTTCGATAGAGCACGGCTAGCTCATACGCCCTTGCGGCCGATGCCGTAAACGTGGTAATACCCACCAGATCCGCGTGTTTGTAGCTGAATCCCTCCATATTCTCGTCTATCAGTTCCACCTCAAAATCATCCGGGGTAAGGGCCGCGATTATTCCCAGTGCCAGAGGAGGAAAGCGTGAGGAAAGATTGACGGTCAACCCTGTTTTACAAGGATTCACCGGATTTATCAGCAAGAGCCTTTTTTTATTGCCCGGGCGAATGCTCCTTTGCCGCTCGCAGGCGGCCGCGGATTTTTTTATATCACGCTTAAGATCACCCAGCATAAAAACCATACCAACAGCATAACTTGCCAAAGCGCCTACGCCGCAGGAAGAGAATTCCAAAATCCGGTATATATCCGGCGGCATAAGGAAAAAACTTGTTACTGTAGTAGAGATGCCGAAAAGCAAAAACGGCACAATATACGGGGCTTTGGTGTTGAATTTATAAACCGCCTCTTTGTTTTTTATCGTTTCTTTGACGCCGAAAAAATAGGTGAGGCTGAAACCACCCAGAAAAAAGAAGAAATTCAGCAACAGAGACGGGGGTTCAGGCATAAAAAACAGCGAGCACCAGACACAGAGCGCCAGATAACATCCCAAGGGCATAAAATAGCGTATCTTCATACAAACCTCCACACATATGGTATTTACCTGCTTAACATAGCCTACCTGGGCGGGTACTCCAAGAAAAAGGTGATAAGAGGGATTATGAGGAAGATAACATGCACATAACGGGAACAAGAGGCGTGTTGTTATTCGTATTTTTTATTGTCTGCGGCTTGTATTTTATCCAGGGTTTCCCGTAATTTTCTGTTTAAATATAAACTGTAGCGATATACGGCGAATGTAATACTCAAGCCCACAACCTCGGCCAGCGCGGTGACCAGGGCAAGCGTACAGACACCGGTCATGCCGAACAGAAATGAGCACCCCAAAGTACCGCCGCCGATAGTAAAAATAATACAGAAAAAGGCCCAGAAGGGACGCGATTTCACGGTGCGCAGCATAATCGAAAAGGCGATTCGCGAAACAAAACCTATGGCCGCCCCGGCGGCACAACCCTTCAACAGTCCCGAAAAAAGGTTTTCGTCATATGTATCTACGAAGGGCAGCGCAACCAATGCGCCGATCAGACCCGACAGAATGATGGTGATAAAATATTCCCTTATTTCCTTATATACCCCGGATTTACATCCCGAGTGATTGTTTAAACGCTTTGACATAGTTTCGTGACACCTCTACCTCTTCCTGTATTTCTTTAAAGCGCAGTAAAAGCCTTCCCCCGAACCAGGGGATGATCTCCCGTATCCAGCGAATATTCACTACATATGATTTATTGATACGAATAAAATACCGTGAAGTGAAGTTTCGCTCGATTTCATACAGTCTCTGCCGTACCTCGAATCGTTCCCCTGCGGTTTGGCAGTATACGGAATTGCCCACGGCCGCGAAATACACTACCTTTTCCACCTGGACCAGGGCATATCCGTGTTTCCGCCTGCCCGCGATGATGTCCACATCGTCTTTGGCGGTTATGGCTTTAAATGAATCGAAAAAACCAATAAGCTCTTCAGGATCTTCTTCATCGTACACAATTACGATTCCCTTTTCCGGAAGGGGCGACCCCCTGGGTATCAGGGTGACGGACGCTTTATCGGAAAACAGAACGCCCCTGGCGGAAAGCAGTTCTTTGAGTACCTTTTTGTTTTTTATATCATGCGCGGAAATCTTCATTATTTCTATTGAGCAGTATAACAGATACCGTATAATAATTGTATATAATTTTTTGGGGGATCTTTTATGGAGTCGAATATTAATTGATAGAAATCCCGACATTTAGTAAATTGTGCAAGAGGAGAGACATGTTTTTTTACGAAGAAATATTCCGTGCCTTTCAGGAACAAAATATAAAAAAGTGAAGGGAAAACAATGATATGCAGATGGGAAAGCCGGGAAGAACGTTTGCTGCGCTTCATGAAAATATCACCGAAAAAGAAACTGGAATGGCTGTTCGAAATAAATGAGTTTATAAATAAATGTCAGTGACAGAATGGACCGCTGAAGAAGAATATAAAAGTTCAGCGGTCACATCTTCCTTTTTAATATGCAAATATCTTATTGTAAAATGCATAAAATCCGCAACATGGCCGGATACCGACGCTAACCGGCGGTCATTGGAGAAATACACGGCCAATCACAATCTTAACCCCCGGCGGTAAAAATAATGCCGGCTCGTTTACCAAAACGCCGCACATACGGTGATTAACACGACACCTAACCCGCGTTTGCTGAAATCAATTGGTAGAGAAGGCGGCGCTGGAACCGGTAGAGGTGGTCGTAAAACTCGATCCGGTCTCCGCCCCGCTCAGTGCCGTAACGCTCATGGCGGTTACCTGTACCGTTATCCCATTCGTTCCGGCGGATAATGTATTTGCCGGAATAACATGCTGGGATACACTCCCCGCTACGGTTTCATTATAGTCCTCACCGTTGTCCGTATAGTTGTAATTCACGAAGATATTAAAACTGGTGGGATCTGTCGGGTAATCCTGCCATGTAACCATCAGGTTCTGATCGGCGGGATATGACGCGACAATGGGGGAACCGACCACAGGCTGCGTGGG
>CAZWYY010000079.1:0-12422 GCA_964638895.1 uncultured Spirochaetaceae bacterium
TGCATAGTGAAAAAAGAACCAAATAAAACCCGGCTGCTTGTAGTTGCCGTAATCGTCAATGTGATCGTTCTCTCACTGCTGGTGGGAATATGCCTGATTGTTATCGGCGTATTTTTGCAGGGAAAAATCGAGAGAACGCTTATCCCGATTTTCGGTATGGTGTTCTTTATCGGAAGCGTGATCACCACGGGATTTGTGTATCGGATGTATATGCGCCGTTTCCTGGGAAAAGACCGGCCCCAAGAGATCCTCAACCTGCGCGAACGGGGAAAAGGGCCCGGTCGGAAACCATAGTCGGCGCGACTCAATAGCCCGGCTTAATACCCATCGGACATGGCGATGTTCTGATCTTTTTTGTATAAATCGAGGTAGACAAAACCCCTGTTTTTCAGGTTCTGCTTGATGGAATCCGGAAAGGGCATCATCCTCCAGAAAAGCCCGCGAACCTCCCTGTCCAGTTTCTGAATTCCCTCGCTCTCCTTGGTAACCCAGAGAATGTAGTCCCTGATGAAATAATCCTTTACGTCGCCCTTCATCTTTTGTTCCGTAAACCACATGTAATACCGGCCGGTGATACCCTCTTCCATCCAGCGGTGCTGGGCCCTTTCCTTGGCCACCTGCCAGCGCAGGTCGCCCAGGGCGGACACCACGGCGAATATAAGGTTTTTGGGGAAGAGGGGAATGGCCAGCCGGCCCCTGCTCGTGGCCCTGTTGAACTTTTCAAAGGGCTGCCAGCAGATACCGTATTCCCCGTAACTTGGCATAAGCAGCACGTTGGGGACGATCCTGTTGTCCTGTTCGCGGTAGCGGCGGATAAAAAGCCCGGGGTCTATATCCTCGATATGCGCCATCAGGTTTATTACGTTTTCCCTGATGCCCCACTGTTTTACCAGGGCGATAAAATAGTTTTTCATTAGTACGGGGAAGTGGTTTCCTTTACGGCCCACACAAAGTTTGGTCATCTGGCGCAGGGTATTGAACTCCGAAATAATCGTCTGCTGGTCCACCACCATGCTGTCCGTATCGATGGTATCCACCGACTTGGAAAGTGATTCCACCTCCTTGCCCAGTCCGTCCAAGGCCGCGTATGACCGGCCCATGTCGCGGTCTATCAGGGAGAGTTTTTTCATGAGCTCACTAATATCAACAAAAAGCTTTTTCTGGTCGGCCGTATAGCAGGTTTTCAGGCCACCCAGGTCCTCCCTGATATCGTGTTTGGTGAGTTCATTCATTTTATAGAGAAGCTCTTTCTCCAACTGCTCCAGTTGATCGATTTTATTGTGCAGCGCGGAAAGCTCCGCGTCCCGCTGCCCCTTGCGCTTATCCAGCTTATCCATGGTTTTCTGGGCCGTATCAAGCTTTACCTTCTGGACCTCATCCGTGGCAGACGGTTTTTCCCGGCCGTGGGCGACCCTGGCAAGCCATTCGTCCAGATAATATACGGGTTCGTCATAGGTGTTCTGCAGGATAACACGGCTGAGGTTGTCCCTCTGGTCCTGCGAAATGAAGGTCGGAGAAACCAGGCCGAAGCGCAGCAAAAGCTTTTTTTCCAGCGTCAGGTTGCCGGCCAGCTTGCCGGACACCTGGGAAAGCAGGTCCCAGAACGCGGGGATGACCTTGCCGCGGTACAGCGACCTGTCTTCCGGCGACGTGGCTTTCAAAAAACGTGAAAAGAGGTCGTGAAAGCGCGCGGAGGCATTCCCCTCATCCTTAAGCACCTTGCTGTAAAAATCCTTGTCGAAAAAAATCTTCTGCGGGGGCCCGAGTACTTTGTTTATTTTCGTAAAATTCTTTTTAACCTGCACGGATTCATCCGGTGCTTTGCCTTCAAACAGTGTTTTGTAGGATGGCGGCTGGGCCGCCGGTTTTGGCGGAGGTGCGGCCGGTGTGCTTTGTTTCGCTTCATTTATTCCCAGCAGGTTGGCAATTTCAGGATCAAGATTATTGTTCAAATCAGCCATAGTATGTTGTCTTAAACAAAAAAAATATGGAGGTGAAGGGAATCGAACCCACGACCTCGTGAATGCCATTCACGCGCTCTAGCCAACTGAGCTACACCCCCATGTATCACTAATAATAGTGAGAACATACGTTAATTGTCAAGGCCTTAAGTAATATCTTTACTCGGGGAATCAGCAGTGTTGTGAGTAATAAGGAATTGATATAGGTAGAGAGGCGTGTTTTGCTCCTGCAATGGGAGAAGCGGGAGCAACATTTAAAGAGAACCAAATACTTTCCTCTCACTACTTAAACTATTGATATATGCATATCCCTGGTTGTTCCTTGCCTTTAGTCATCATCTTTTTCATAAATGCTTTTCCCTTTTGGAGACCACCAATGAGAGAAATTGCTCCTGAAGGGTATTCAACAACACAATTGAGACAGTGAATACAGGGATTGTTTTTATTTCTGGTTATTGTATCATTATTTATCTATAGGTGGCTGACCGGGCATTGTTCAACACAGTGCTTGCAAACTATACATTGTCTACCGTTGATTGATATATTGGGATATCGTTTTTTGTGCCATATCTTTTCCGCGAACACTATATTGTAAATTATGTATTCTTTTCTGCCGCGATATGTTAAGGCACTTGTCTTTGATTCTGTTTTATCTGATATTAAGCTAATTATATCTAAAAGTTTATCAATAGTATTATCAATGTAGTTTTTTCATATAATTTTGCAGGTGACGGGCATACACCGGCGACCCAACCAGCAAAAGCTTATGCTGTTTGTATTTCCTGACGGACTGAATAGTATTATTGATACATTCATTTTTTTTCTCCTTTATTTATGGAATATTTTTAAAAGAACAATTGTTCCTTTTTTATGCAAAAGTTATACTTTTGAATAGATATGTACGTTATTTTCAGTTTTTATAAACTTAAACAGTTTGCTTTTTGTAATCGATATTTTTCTCCATAAGGGAACCGCAGTCCAGATTACCAGTTTGCCATTATCTATAAGCAAACGATGCATCTCGATGATGAGACGTTTAATGGAAATAACCGGTGCCGGTATAACACCCAGTAAAAGAATAACATCAAACTGCGAAGAGTCAAGCCTGGTGTTTTCGGCATCCGCCTGCATCACGGTAACATTTTTCAATCCCAACCGGCTTACTTTCTTTTTAGTCTCTGCAACGGCAGCAGGATGAATGTCTATTGAAGTCAGAATACCTTGGTCACCAATCATTGGCGCAACATGCATAGTAAAAAAACCTGAACCGCATCCAATTTCGAGTACCTTTTGTCCGGTTTGTAAAACCGCGGCCTGTAAAATACGGTGCGGATTATTTATTTTTTGCCGCTGGGGATGATCCAGTATGGTCAACATCTTTTTGAAGACCAGACGGGCAATGCGTGAGTTGTTATTGAATAGTATTTTTCTCATTATGTTCTCCTTTATTTGATAAAAAACAATCGATCTTTATCAAAAAATATATCATATAAAATATTCAATACCTTTCATGTGATAGGTGAATAATGATTCAACATTATTATTAATGTCTGTCTCTGATTTACTGATCTTTGCTATTTCAATAATACTGTTAAACAAATTACCAGCTATTATATTTATCAGTTCTTTTTCTAAATCTGATTTTATTTCATGATAAATGTGAGCAGCAATAAGAGCAATTACTTTGGTTTTATATTTTTCAAATTGGGTACCGTTACTTTTAGCAAATAAAATAACAAATCGTTTTTTATCCTTGGTAATTATCTTTTTAAACAGACCGACTATCTGGTGAATGCGTTGGTCAACATTATCTTTATCATCTTTATGATCAATAAATTTTGCCATTCCATCATTAAAGGTATTGTAAAACGGTGTAACTATTTCATTGAACAACTGCGCCTTGTTTTTAAAATACAAATAAAGGTTACTGACACTTATACCAACAGAATCAGCTATTTTGCGTGTCGTGGCCTGTTTAAAGCCCTCTTTGTAAAAGACAGCCTCTGCTGCTTTTATAATTGCTGCCCATATCTCTGGTTTTAATTTTTGCATAATAAAGAACACTAGTTCCTTATTAAGATATAATTAATAAAAGATATCGTCAACTGGTTTATATTGTTTTAAATAATTTGTTTTTTAATCTAACAGAACCCCTACTTGTTTTACTCTTTCCAGCAGCTCCGCTCCGTGCGGAGCACCCTGCAGTGCTCCGGTTAAATCCCCACCCGCCCGGTGCATGGCCTGGTGTTTTCCGTCTTTCCACAGAAAGCTGTCCGAAACGTCATATACCGTTCCCTTGAATGCAATATATGCCGGTCTGCCCTCTTTCCCGTCATAATAGGCCAGTTCACCCTTGTTAAATATTTTCATTTTATCAAAAAAGACCGTTAAAAAGAGGGGCTGTTCTTTTCAGCCGACCAGCCCCCTGGAGTTACTTTAAGAATTTTGAAACAAACGGAGAGGTGTCTCCCCTTCTTAAAAAGTGCCCGGACGGTCCCTCACCCAAAAACTCGGAGAACCAGGATTCATGCTCGATCTCTTCATTCAAAATAGCCAGCGATAGATCATAGGTCCTGTGGTCCTTGCCCGCGGTGATATTGCAGATATTCGTATATCCGCGGACCGCACACCGTTCGGCCGCAACCAGAACCTTGAGTATCTCCGTTACATTGCGCCGGTCCTTGGGCAGGTGAGCCGGGGAACACGCCGACATGTCGTGAAACGTCTTCATGTCATCGGGAAGCGCACCGCCCAGCTCATAGATCCTGGGCACCAGCGCCTCAAAGTGGTTGCGGTCTTCAATCCTGGCGGTTTCCGCAATCTCTTTTATGCCCTCACCCTCAAGACCGATCAGGTTTATCCGCAGAATCGTGTAATAATAATAGGTTGTCAGCTCCGCGGACGCGTTCTTGACGAGCAGCTCCAACAGCTCCTTGACATTAATGCCCGCTTTTTCCACCATCTGGATTGCTACTTGTGCCATGAGAATACCTCCTTTTTTTAATAAAACGTTTTTAACGGATTGCCATAACGGCAATTATTATTAATATAATAAAGAAAACTATACGGGACTAATTATTTCTGCCGATTTTATATGCATATCGTAATCGCCGTGCCGCCGGTAAGAGATTTCTATTTCACACCTCATCGTTTCGCCAACCTTGGCGTCGAGATCGCCACAGGCATCTTACGGAGCTATGGGCACACGGTGCGGGTGTTCAACTTTCCGCTTTTTTCAAAGAAAAGAACGCTGCTGGCATTACCCGTGGAACTTGAGTACCTGCGCCCATTTATCATTCCCGGAGAAACCGGTCCCTTAAGTTTTTTCAGGTCTTACCAATGGTTCGGACCCGGATTCACGGAATGCGCCCGGCTGGTGGCCGCTGAGCAGCCTGATATGGTCTTTGTTTCGTGTTTTGCCTTTGCCTATGCCGCGGAGTGCCTGGAGCTTGCGGCCGCCGTCAGACAACTTCTGCCCCGGGTACCGCTGGTGGCGGCCGGGGCCGGGGTAAGCGCGTATCCGCAGTATTTCCTGGGACGCGGTGTGATTGATTACTGCCTGCGAGGCGAGGCGGAGACAACGCTCCCCGAATTTTTGAACATTTTTACAGCGTCATCACAGCCGCTGTCGCAGGCCGGAACACCCGGCAGCCCGCCGGCCCCAAAGCCACGAGTCGGCTTATTGCCCCATACAAGGGTCCCCTTGGCCCCACGGCTGTCTGCGGAACCGTCCTCCTCAAAGCCGCCGGCCGGCCGGGAGCCGCTAGTGTCCCGGTATCGCCCGTCGATATTTCCGCCGGAAAAAGAGAATAGGCATACCATGGGTGGTGAAATTGAGTTCAGCCTCAAACTGAGTTTTGAAACAAGCGAAATCAGGTATTACAGCGCCTGCCTGAGCAGGGGCTGCGCCAGGCGCTGCCGCTTTTGCAGCCTGCATCTGAGTCACGGGCCGGGCTTCCGCACCGCATCATTTGAAAAGGTGGCGTCAGGCATCCAGGCGCTTGCCCCGGAAATAAACCAGACCGGGAAACAGATTAGGTTCAACTTTGAGGACGACAACCTGCTGCTGGCCCCCGTATATTTTATCAAGGTGCTTACCGTCATTCGCAGATATATCCCCCGAGCGGTGGTCTCAGCCGAGAACGGCCTGGACTACACCCTGCTTACCCCCGATATGGTTCGCGTGCTTGCGGGTTTGGGGTTCAGGCAGTTCAATCTGTCTCTTGGTTCGGCAAGTGCGGCCGGAGCGCGGCGCGAAGACCGCATCCTTGACACGAACCATTATCAAAACCTGTTACGCTGCATCGCCTCGCGCCGGCTTCCCTGCATCACCTATTTTATCTGCGGGCTTATGGGCGATACTGTTGATTCGATCGCAAGCACACTGGCCTTCCTGACCCGACAGCCCACGCAAAGCGGCATCTCCCTGTTTTATGCCGTACCCGGTCTGCCCGATTTTCAGGAGCGTTCGGTGTTTGACTCGTTACCGCCCATACTCTGCAAGGGCTCGGCCGCCTACCCCTGGAATAAATCGCTCTCCACCCAAATCATGGTTACCGCCTTCCGGTTAAGCCGACTTGTAAACCTAATGCACGCCTCAATCGCCTCTTCCGGCAGCCGATCGGCCGACGTGAAATCCTTACTGCGCCTGGTTCTTAAGGAAAAAAAACTCTACACGCTGGTAAGAAGCAGACACGGCTTAACGCCATTGCCTGTGGATACGGCGGACCGGGAGCTGGTCTCGCTTTTTTTCGGGCTGTTGCCGTAAGCCGGTCGGCCATGGCTATGGCTTGTGATATTCGACTTCAAGTTCGTCTTCAAATCCTTTCAGTAGTTCACCCGGTTCCCTGTTGAATATGTCCCTGAATACCCGTTTGATCTCACGTGGATTCGACATATAGGCCTTCAGAAAATCCTGCAAAACGGAGGAGCCTTGCGTCAGTATGAGATAATCGATGAACCTTCCGTATAAAGCATAGCGAAACTGCTGGTTGTGTTTGGGCAGGTTCACATACAAATCATTAAAATCATAGTCATAGAAGAGCGCGGTGCCGAAATAAACCTGATAAAACTCTTTATCCGGAAAGTTTTTAGGTCCGCCGCACGACACGGCCAAGCCTTCAACAAACCAGGATTTCAGGGCAAACGTATCGAAAAACCCCATATTCTGGTGAACCACACAGTGCGAGAGTTCATGTTATACACCGCTCCTGCAATTTTAAAATCATTCAATAAGCAAACCTTTTTACTCTATAAAAGTTACATAGAGCATTACAAAGCTTGTCTATTGGTTTTCCATATATACTTGTTTTTGCAGGGTCTATCGGGTAGTATACCGGCATAATGGAAAGAATTTGCAAAAACGGCGCCTCTCTCATTCAGGGCCGTTACTACCTGTATAACAATCTGTGGGGCGCCGATACCGGTTCCGGTTCGCAGTGTATTTGGAAATCACCCTGCGGACGGGCACACCTTGCCTGGTGAACAAGCTGGAACTGGACGGGTCCGCCCGATACCATAAAATCGTATGCTTCCGTCGTGTGGGGCTGGCACTGGGGTTGGAAGGTCGATGGTACCGGCCTGCCTGTCCGGTTGGTCTCCATTCGAAGCCTGCGCACCGCCTGGAGTTTCAATCTGACCCTTGCCAGGCCGGGGGGGACAAACGTTGCCTATGATATGTCGCTTTCCAAGAATCCTGATCCCGGTGATAAAAACCCTAAGGGTGAGGTCATGATCCGGCTGTATCACACCGGGGATATTCATCCGATCGGCTCCAGGCAAACTGCGGCGACTATCGGGAACACGGAGTGGGAGTTATGGCAAGGCCCTCATCCCGTGTCGGCCTGGCAAGTATATTCGTTCATCCGGACGGTTAGCACTCAGACCGAGACGCTTGATCCGGCAGACTTTTTTCGATACCTTATCCGGGCCGGGCTGAGCGGTTCCGACTATCTGCTCGGCGTCGAAGCGGGTGCGGAGGTGTTCACTGGAAAAGGGAGATTAGGCACGACTCTTTATTCTCTCGACCTCGTGTGCCGGCATTGTCGGGTTAAGCTTCCCCTATCGCGCCCAGGTGTTCCAGTATTCTTGAGGCGGAAATACTTCCGGCTTCCAGCGCTTTTTCTATGTCATGCTGCCGATAATAGGATATTGAATATGATGCCTGGTACGCGTCACCGCAACCTGTTGTGTCCTTTACTTCTCTCACTGTAACGGCTTTCATATACGTCTCCTCACCGTTTTTATAGCTTATGCTTCCTTCCGCTCCCAACGTCACGGTAATTACAGCCGAGCACTTTTGGGATAACGATTTTGCGAATTTCATAACCTCCGTATCCCCGCTGATAAAAACCAGGTCCAAATCGGGAATGGTCTTTTCCATTAACTCATAATCACGCAGACCGAGAAAATCAACCGTAAGTAAATTTTTGCCGGTTCTTCGCCTGATAGTCTCTTGATAATTTATATCATTTGCCGGTATCGCGATGATATTATGTTTTAAAGCGAACTGCCAATCATCTTCAGACAATAAAAAGTCCCGGTACACTCCTCCATCCCACGCATTCTCCGGGAAATGCCGGTCGCCATTTTCATGGATGAGTATTCGATTTGATGCCGTTCTCCCTTCTTTTATATAAACATGCGTTCTGTCTATTGAAACATCATTAAGGTACGATATGATATTTTTTCCATAGCCGTCATTCCCAATTGCGCCGATAACGGAGACGTCTATGACACCTTCTTTTCTACACTGTGTTGCAAAATTTAACGAATTCCCGCCGACGCGTTCCTTATGTTGTTTTTCGTAAAAATCAACACACAAGACAGTCATGGCAACTATTTTCACATTTTCCTCCATACCCAAGGCGCCGGCCTGATGATACAGCCGAACAGCCGCGGCGAATCAAGCACCATGAAAGTATACTAACCGGCGGATTATGTCAAAGCAAGTACATAAAGATATATATATTGTTCTGGATCGTGTGCTTCCTTCCGGTCTTTAATTTCCCGCTGTTTTAGGCTATACTCCGTGTATATGATCGAGTTCGATAATGTATCGTTCACCTACCCCGAGACCGACTCACCCGTATTCCGGGGGCTTACCCTGAATCTGCCGGACGGTATGGTTTCAATGGTAGGGCAGAACGGGACAGGGAAAAGCACCATGCTGCTTCTGGCCGGGGGACGCCTGCTTCCCGCAGCGGGCAGGGTGAGACTCAATGGCAAGGATACCGCGGAGTTCAAAAACGAGAAGGAACGTGACGGATACGCGGCCTTCATCTACCAGAATGTGGAGTTCGAGACAAAAGACAATATCGGCAGCCTGCTGGAGTACGTATACGGCCATGGGTACCACCCGCAAAAGAACCCGGCGTTTATCCCGGAGCTTATAGGAGTTTTTGAACTTTCGGGGCTTCTGCATAGGCGCACGCAGGAAGTCAGCAAGGGCGAGCTGCAGCGCGTGATCCTGGCCTTCAGCCTGCTGTACGGCACCCCGGTGATCATGATGGACGAGCCGGTCTTTGCGCTGGAGGAATACCAGAAACACAAGGCATTGGAATATATCAAGAATTACGCCGGGGACATGGGCATATCGGTCTACTATTCGCTGCATGAGCTGGATCTTACCCATAAATATTCCGATCATATGGTATTGTTCTCCAAAACCGCCTCCCCCGTGGTGGGGCCGATAGATGAGCTTTTCAAACCTGAAATAATCGAAAAAGCATACGTAGTGCAGTTCCATATGCTGAAAACCAAGGAAACCATATTCAGGGACGCCCTCATCCGGATTAACGCGGAAAGGCTTAGGCATCCCGGGAACAATTAGTCGATCAGCCTTTTTTTTAGCCGCGCGGTGGCCAGATAGCCTATCAGGACCACGAACACCACGATATAAGCGGCGTCCCATAACAGGTCGGCGCGCAGCAGGAAACCCGGGTTCATTCCGATGTATTTGGCCCGGAGTCCGTGCAGGCACAAGGCCCGCGCAATGCGCACGGTGTGGGTCAAGGGGAAGACTTCGGCCAACTGCTGCAACACCGGGGGCAGGTTGCCCACCGGAAAGACCACGCCGGAAAAAAAGAACATGGGGGAAAGAAAGCCCGTAAAGTAAAAGTTGAAGTGGTTTATGTTCTTGACGAATGATGTCACCAGCAGGGAAAACGAACCGAACATCACCCCGTTTATAAAACCCACAAAGGGGATGAGAATTATCAGCACGCCGCTGAAGATATTCTCCACGTGCAGCACCAGCAGGGCTAATGAGATCACGATAAGCACGCACAACGAAAAAAAGAACCCCTTGGTGCCGGCCCAGAGAATCTCCCCGATCAACAGGTTATCCGCGGACATGGGCGCGGCCAGCATGCCGTCGTACACCTTATCGAACTCAAGGCGGATGAAGGTGCCGAATGAGCACTCAAAGGCCGCGGTGAACATTGAAGTGGTCATGAACAGGCCGGCGGCCAGAAACAGGGGATAGGGTATGCCGTACAGACTGCCCAGGTCAAGCCCCAGGCCTAGGCCGATCCCGGCCAGGAAGATCAGGGGCTCTAAAAACGGCGGCAGGCCGTTGCTGATCAGGTTTTTGGCGTACACGCGCATATGGCGAAACCATACGCTGCCGACGCGGATCCATAGGGGCGGAAACAGGTTATTATTGCGTTGCATGCAGTTTCCTCCCGGTTATCTTTAAAAACAGGTCCTCAAGGTTTGTCTGTCTGATATAAAACCCGCCCCGCGGCAGTTTGTCCGCGATCCGGTGTATCACCTCAATCTGTTCGCTGTAGAAGAGCACCCGCTCGCCCGAATCCTCTTTCCTGGCCTTGGCAAGCAGCGGGCCTGGTAAGGCCGGCACGTTCTCCCGGTCCAAAACCTCAATCACATGCGACTCGATATACTCG
Source organism: uncultured Spirochaetaceae bacterium (assembly GCA_964638895.1). Lineage (GTDB taxonomy): Bacteria > Spirochaetota > Spirochaetia > SZUA-6 > RPPD01 > JAFGGG01. Next base: position 10,868 of record CAZWYY010000079.1, read on the forward strand.
TCAAGCAGGGCATGGGGATTACCCTCCAGGACCTTTCTGCCTTTATCGATTATCAGAATGGTATCGGCCAGTTGGTAGGCCTCCTCCATATAGTGGGTGGTCAGCAGTACGGTAACCCTGCTTTTCTGTAGGCTGCGTATTTTATCCCAGATAAGCTGCCGTACCTGCGGATCGAGTCCGGTTGTGGGCTCGTCAAGGATAAGCAGCCTGGGCTCGTTCAGCAGGGCCCTGGCGATAATAAGCCTGCGTTTCATACCGCCGGAAAGCTCACGGATGGGGGAGTTTTGTTTGTCTCCCAACTCCATGAAGTCCAACAGGGTCTGGATCCTCCGCCGGGCCCCGCCCGCGGACATATCATAAAACCGGGAGAAGATACGCAGGTTCTGAAACACGTTCAGCTCCACATCCAGGTTGTCTTCCTGAGGTACGACCCCGCAGAGATTTTTTATGGCCAGCTCATCGGCCCCGGGATCGAATGAAAACACTCTTATAACCGTCTCCGGATGCGGATCACGGAGGGCCTTGGCGTACAGCATCTTCATCATGGTGGTTTTGCCGGCTCCGTTCGGACCCAGAAATGCGAAGCAGCGCCCTTGCTCCACGGAAAAACTCAGATCGATAACCGCTTGTGTTGAGTCGTAGGTTTTAGATGCGTGCCGTACGTCAATGACAACGCGGGGTTTCATAATGTACCTAAGATACAGGATGGCTTGGTTGAAAGTCAACTGTCGACGGCGATTCTTATACTGAACCGCCGCCGTTCGGAAAATCTGCGTCAGATGAACGGCCTAAGCAGGGTGAAAAGTGTCTCAGGCACATAGGCCCTGATCCGGGCCGAGGCCCGGCCGTGCCGGATGGAGGCCACAGCTCCAAGCTCGTAGATGTCATGGACCAGTTCCCAACGGACATAGGGCAGCTCCACCTCCACACAATGCAGGTCCCTGTTCAGCAGGTCTTCAATACGCTGCAGCAGCCGGTCAACACCCAGGCCGCTCTTGGCGCTGATAGCCAACATTCCATTATGTACCAGGTGGGAGCGTTTTTCCGCGGACAGCAGGTCGATCTTGTTCCAGACAAGCACGGTGGGCTTTTCGCCCTGCCATTGGTTTTTAAGCGTCTCCTCAACCACCGCCACCTGTGTGAGCACACTCGGACGGGAGACATCCGCCACGTGGAGGATAATGTCCGCCTCGGTAATACCCTCGAACGTGGCCCTGAAAGAGGCCACAAGGTGATGGGGGAGTTTGTTGATAAAACCCACAGTATCCGTAACCAGCACCACCCTGCCGTGCGGCAGTTTCACCCGGCGCGTGGTCGGGTCCAGGGTGGCGAACAATTTATCCTCAACCGTCACGCCCGCGTCACAAAACGCGTTTAAGAGGGAGCTTTTCCCGGCATTGGTGTACCCCGCCAGGGCGATCACCTTGTACCCGCTTCTGCGGCGGCTTTCGCGGTGCCGCCTGCGCTCCCGCCTTACCTGCTCAAGCTCACGCTTTAAGCGCGCGATTTTTTCTTTGATACGGCGGCGGTCCACCTCAAGCTGCATCTCCCCGGG
>CAZWYY010000080.1:0-12388 GCA_964638895.1 uncultured Spirochaetaceae bacterium
ACCGCTCAAAACAGACCAGGATTGCGGGTTGAGCCACAGAGAACCTTCTTGGTTTACTTTGGAGCCGAATTTCGTGCCGTCATACCGGTAGGCCCGGATAAACCATTCCCCGTCCCAGGCATGTTTTTCAATATTTTCATCGAGGGTTTCAAGATGGGGTTTCGCCCATTCCACCTCTGCGGAACGCTTAAGCATAACGCAAATATCCATATAAGTTTTTAACGCGTAACGAAGCTGAAATGCGACAAACACGGTCTCTCCTTCATGCCCGAGTTCAAGGCAGTCATTCCAATCCGCGTACAAGCCGCAGGGAAGTCCATGCACGCCCATATGGTCCAGACTGAACTGTATAGCCTGTCTCATATGCCCTAGTACCGTATCTTTACCCCGGTCCGCATAAGGAAGCGTTTTAGCATAAAATGAAACATCTCCCGTTTCCTTTACGTATGCCGGAATAGTGTTGAACAACCACATACAATCATCCGCGCGGTAATCATACACAACAGGAGGTTCTTCTTTTCCCGGCCGGTGTGCCCAGGGTTTCACCACAGGCATTGCTCTGCCGGAGGAAACCTGGCCCGTTAGCATAAGTTCCAATCGCCTGCCTGCTTCCTTGGGAATTAAATGCAAAACGCCTAAAGTATCCTGTACGGTATCCCGATACCCCAGGCCGTCACGTTCACCGCTGTAAACCAGGCTGGCGGCCCGCGACCATGTATACGTCATAAGACAATTGAGGGGATTCCACATATTCATCATGCTGTTGAATTCCGGGTCGGGTGTTTCAACCGTCATCCCTTCCAGGCGGCTGTGCCAGTATGTTTTCACTTTATTGAATTCAGCAGAGGCTTTTTTAATATCTCCAAACTCCTGCATGATTTTTTTCCCTTGCCCGGCTGCCTTTCCGATTCCCATAATAACAACAAATTCTTTTTCCTGCCCCGGTTCCAGATCCACATCAATCTGGAGCGTACCGCAGCCATTGTCCCCTTTGGCCAGAGAATTCGTACATTCGCCCTTTTCAACCACCAACGGATTGTGATAGGAACGGTAAGGACCCAGAAAAATATCGCGGTCCGTATCATATCCGGTGACCGGAGTGCCGGCAACACCAAGAAAGGTATGCCGGTTGCCGTCGTGATTTTCGAAATCACTGCTGGTATCGTCCGGAAGTAAGACGTTTATTCCATGATCGATTATATTATCCACGACATCCATGCCGAGAATATTCAGAGTGTATTGAAGATTAACCGTATCCTGCCACGTGAACCAGTTGTTTGCGTATTCCACAAACGTGAATACTCTAAGGTTTCTCTTTTTCGTATCCTGATTGGTTACTTTAAAAAGCCAGCACTCGAAATATCGGTCTAAAGGAACAAAATAGGTGGTCTTGGTTTTAATGTTTGCGTACTCCGAAGAGATGATGGTATAAGCGGTTCCGTGCCGGCATTCCGTTTTATACGCATCAAGAGATTTTCCCACAGGCTGCCAGGAAGCGGACCAGAAATCTTTACTTTCTCTGTCATGAACATATAGATAACGACCCGGTTGATCCATGGGAACCCCGTTGAAACGCAGACGCATAAATCTTCCCTGGGCCGAGGACTTTAAAAAACTATAACCTCCGGCATTATTCGTAATAATTGCTCCTTATTCCGTCGAACCGAGGTAATTACTCCATGATTTCGGCGTGTCCGGACGTTCTATAACATATTCTTTATTCTTATCATCAAAATAGCCGAACCTCATTACACAATCTCCTCATTGAAGGGATATGTGCATGATAATATAAGCGGCGACAAAAAATCAAGCCCGGCCGGACAATGACGGACGATGGTCAGGAGATGGCGGGATTAGGAAAACAAAAAAAAGATAAAAAAATATATGATTACGCGGATACATACTTTTTCGCAGCCGGCAATACTCTTCACCTTAAGCAGGAAATATCCGCCACCGACAATATTTTCCACATCATCTTTGGATGGTACTGCGGCTCCCAGTTCTGGAAAACCATATGCAAAGTACACCATCCGCCATGAGCTGACATATGAAAGCAGTCCCCCGATCATGGCTGAGGACACCCCCCCAGAAATATCGTTCCCATAAGCTTGGCGATTGCTCCCCGTCTGGCGGGGCACAGAACACGCTCGCCGATGATTGCCATGGAGATGGGCATGCTCCCGGCCGCAATTCCGTAATCTTCGCGTCCCGAATCGCACATAAGAACCTCTATGGTATCAGGTGAATTATTATTAAAATCCGCAAAATTCATGCCGACGAAATTTATTCATCCGTAGAAGCAAACCGCCGCTTCTCTAACACCGATTTCATCTTTTGAACAAAGAAAAAATTCGTGTAACAATGCGTATTATGAAAAACGTCTCTTACGATGAGTTCTGGCGGGAGAAAGAAAAGAAGTACGGCGGCCGGTTTTTATATTCCGCAGCGAAAGTGACAAACGGATTCGGGGAAAGCGGGGAAGTAAAGGCAGGTTCCTTTAAAAGGTTTATGAGAGCCATGGATGCGCATAATAGGTTGCTGTTAATCGATACAATAGACAATACAGAAGTAAAAACGCATGCGTTTTTACTGTCTGAAAATACCTTGATTTTCTGCCGTAAAATAGCGCCGTTCCTCAAACGGGCGTAATCCAAGAATATGTGAGCTTGAAGGCTTTCATCATCAATCCGTATAGGAGGATACATGATATGACGGCGGATAATTCGGTAAGTATAATAAGTTCCAAAAAAGAGTTGAATGACGCAATGGGCGCAATGACCGATGCGTTAAGTAAAGCCTTTTTTGCCGATCCCTATTACGCATGCATTATGCCGAACGAACAAAAACGTTTGTCTCAACTTCAATGGTGGATGAGAATTATGCTGAATTACGGTTTTAAGAACGGTCGAATTTATACCGCACACGCTTATAAAGGTGTCGTAATCTGGCTTGGTCCCGATAAACCGACTCTTAACAATTTTAAACTTGCAGTATCCGGTTTGATCTTTTGCCCTTTGAAAATCGGTATTAAAAACTGTATCAGGATGCTTGATATCAGCGTCAAATGGGAAAAAATACATCAGAATCAAAATAAGAGACATTACTATCTTCTGATCATTGGGGTTGATCCGGAATTGCAGGGAAAAGGAATCGGCAGCCTGCTTGTTAAAGACATCTTGTCAAAAGCGGATTGTGAAAAGCTTGATTGCCATCTTGAAACAATGACCGCTAAAAACGTGATGTTTTACGAGCGCCATGGTTTTAAAGCTATTCATAATCAAAGTATTAAAAACGGGGAACAATATTGGATAATGAAACGAATTCCAAAAAAGTAAAATCCAACAGCAGATAAGTAAACCCGCTTTTCGCCGGCGTTATAGTCAGCTTTATACTTTTTGATGTATTCTTTTAGTAATACTCACAATTATTCCCGCCATTATTGCATAGAACGGCGGCATGAAACCCCCGCCGCATACACAGAGCAATACGGAAAGGCATAATAAGATTATTCCCCATTTTTTACGATTAATAAAAACTATAAACCATACGAGTAAAATTCCGTCAAAAACCAAGACGACGATTCCGGTAATTAATAAATCAGGAATGATTGACATCGCGGGCCAGCCGGGCCAGCCGTTAAAATAAGTTGCCAGGGAATTCCCGGAGATTGCGTCAAAGAGAATACCGCCCGGATCCTTGTGCCCGTTTGTTATTTCATAATATCCGTGCATTCCCCCCAGGTAGGCGGCATAGATTTCGATTAATATTGTGAGTATCGTTATGATGATCCGGATACTTTTTTTCACATGGTTTCCCTTGTACGGCAGTATACGACAATCACCCGAAGGATTTACGTATAGATCCAAATCATAAGTCACCCATCCAGGTAAATCTATCGGAAATGAGTTTAAAAACATGATACGTATTGGCAAAAGGTTTTTCCAGTAATAAACCGATCTCCGCCTGCCCGTCGCCGTCGAAATCACCTGTTGCCAGCTCTATTGCTGGATTACCCAGCTTTTTCCTGTTCATGGTTTTCCAGTTGTACCACCGGCGCAGGAACGGGTCCCATTTGATAAACCGGACAATATCATTACTCTCGTCCGATTCAAGATATGCAAGCTCGGCGCAACCGTCACCGTCAAAATCACCTGGGAACAATGTAACCGGATCGCCTTCCCAGACCCATGGCGAATCGATTTTCAAATACCCGTGGTGCCCGGTGGGCGCGGGCAAGGTCTTCGCAAAATCAATCACTATTATTTTCTTCTCAGGCTCTTTTACAAAATAAACCGCCTCTTCCACTTTGTCACCGTCGATATCGGCAGTGATTATATTATTCGTATAGGTAATCGGTATGTGAGTGGTTCCCCATTCATCAATTTGCTGCGATACCCATTTATTCCCCAGATATCGCTGCAATGAACACACGCAGTGATACTCGATCCTTTCAACATCCGAAATGAGCCCGCCCCATCTTTCAACGCCAAGCTCAACCCGCACGACGGCGGTCGCGAGTATCAGATCCTGATGTACCCCCTCCCGGTGCAGGCGGTTCAATCTCAGTAGCTGAATATCCTTATTTAGGATGGTATAGCGTCCGGTATTTACGAGCCTTTCGTCTATTTTTTTCGGCTTATACATAGGCGGGCCGAAGCGGATCCATTGATCGGCGGCGGCATCATACTTGGCCATGTCCATGCCGTGGTTTCTACTGGCAACAAGTTCCATTTTGCCGTCGCCGTCCACGTCCGCGGCAATAATCTGGTCAAAACTTTGCGCGGCGGATCCCCATACCAGCGCCGAGCCATCCGCATCCCGGCCGGCCCCCATTCTTTGCCACTGGCCGATGTTGGTCTTGTATTGAATGATAAAAAAGCGATGTCGGCGTGCTCCCGCCTGCTGCACTGCGATCTCATCCAGCCCGTCGCCGTTGAAATCCGCGACCACCAGGGCCATGCCCGGAGGTTTGCCCCCGGCGGTGATGTCTATTGCCCAGGTGTGATTTGGCTGCCAATGCCCCCAATATAAGCCGTCATTATCGCTCTTGGGCAGCAGACACCAGAACCATGGCTTTGCCCCAAGCCCCTGAATATCGCCACGTTGCGGTATTAATACACATATAGAGGGAGAATGAAGAAAATGAATCGGAATCGGCTGTCCCGCGGCCATCCGCCCCTTATGCGCGAGTTTTACAGCGGCAAATGCGTCAATCCAACCATAACCGAACTGGTTGCTGTGGCCGTTTTCATCGGCGCCGGTGAGATACGCGGGACTGGTTCGTGCCGTACGCCGTATTATTTCGGAAATTTCGGCGGAAGTATACCGGCTCTGACGATTAAAACCCTGGCTCGCGACAAGTATGCCTGTTCCCGCGGCTACGGCACAGGCAACTGATGTACCGCCGCCGCCCGGCCACTCAAATGAAACACCGCCTCCGCCGGGTAAGTATGCGCCCCAATAGCCATCCGGCACGGTGATATCCAAACGTGTGCCGATCTTACCCAGCGGGGCATCCGTATCTCTGTCGCCCCACCCGACGGAAAACGTATAGAGTAAATTGGAGGGGTAGGCCACGGGTTCAGTTGCGGGAGGGGTATTGCCGGAACTGGCCGTATAAAATACGCCGGGCCCGCCGGCTGGCTGGCAGAGCCACCTGAGCCACGATTTGTAGGTATTGTTGATTTCATTGTTGTTCCAGATCACGGTTGTACCGCTGTGATTCACTACCGCCGCGCCCGAGTAGAATATCTGGATCATGGCATCGATTTGGTTGGCCAGCCATGAATCCACATAGCCCGGCTGATCGGGCTGGTTTGCATTGGTAATAAAAGAAGGCCGGATGGGTACTATCTCGGCGTTTGCCGCGCACCCTCGTTCCAGGTGTGGGGGGGTGAATAGTTTGTTTCCGGCAATAACCCCGCACATTGCGGTCCCGTGCTCCCACGTACTTTCATAAACCGGTTGTGAATTTTCATCGAAGGATTCCGGAGCTTTCGGTTGACGGGGATCATTCCCCCCGTCCGCGGCGTCATATCCGTGCGCAAGCCGATAGGTAAGATTGGGATGGTCGGAGAAATTTTTATCTATTACAGCTACATTGACCCCGGGTGTTCCCTCACCGAATTCCCATGCCCTGAATACATACGACTTTCTTAATATGGCATTGTTGCTGTAGAGCTGTTGCCATGTTCCCTGAAATGATTCTGGTTGAATATTTTTTTTATCATCCAGTGCGTGAAAATCCGCGCTGGCCAGTTGAATCCTGTCCTGATGCTCGAGTTCGATAGCTATTTGGCCGGCTATGTGTATATAATCAGGCTGGAGTTGAAATACCTTGATTGGTAATTTCTTGTATGACTTGACGATTTTCCCGGGATAATTACGCAAAATCCCCGTCAGATCCTCATTTTTGACGGTATTCTCGGTAACTATATAAATCTTTCCGGTCGGGAAAAATAGCGGCAGCCTGAATTCACCTTTCTGTGAAAACGCCGGGAATTCTTCCATATCCTTTGATGCATAGGCAAGATCTTCTTTAAGCTGCTGAAACAAGAGAACGAATTGTTTCTTGCCCGCTACTTTTTGCAGCCCGGGTTTCACATATAAAAGAATTGAGTTGTTCGTAAGTGCAATCTGTTCGAATTTATCCGCGAATTTGTTTTGGCACACCTGTTTAATCTGCTTAATATATTTAGTGTATTTCGCCCGGTACAATTTTACGTGTTCTACTTCACGCATTCCATAGAATGATGACCCGAATTTTTCAGCCATGCCCAACCTCCGTTTATATTTACCGAGTACATATCTTCACGCACGACACACGAATACGGCCCCGTGCTTCCCGTACGCATATAACTTATCATACATCTTGTGTATATTCACACACTTTTTAAAGCAACAATGAAAAGGTGACTCATACTTTTCAAACTTCTTATCTTTGCAATACTTTCTGCATTACACTAAGAACTGCGATATTAGAGGCCGGACTGAACGTACTTTACTGGGATAAAACTGGAGCCGATTTTATACGCCGGGGCTTCTTTAAAAAGTAATGGCCGGAGAATAGCGGCATACCCTACTCGGCGACACCTTTAGAATTTCCCTACATCACAGCCGACGAACAGCAGCCGTTGTTCCGACCACGCCTCTGTGTTGGAATCAAGCCACGTGGTTTTCACTTCAGGAATAATCACAGCCAGCGCGATCCGCTTTTCGAAGGGGCTTTCCGCATATCCGGCGAAATATACGGCGGCAGCCATTTTCCCTTGCAACTCGATGCGGGTCAGGATTTTTCTTTTTCCCGGGGGTACCAGGCGCGCGTCAATCGTGCAGTTATTATCGTCGGTATCAACGGCCCAATCCACCGAAAAGATAATGACAATGCCCTTTTCATCGTCAATAACATACATATTGTTATTGTAAGACAACTTCCAGATCCGGTCAGGGGCTTTTTGGATACCATATCCGGTTTGGAGTTCGGAAACCGCGTCCACCATTTTTTCTGTGAAAAGTTTTTTATCGGTGAACGGATCCGACGCGAAAAGCACTGTGTCGGTTACCATATCCTGAACTACATAATAATAGATATCGATTTCCCCCAAAGCATCCCCATGCTCTAAAGAATCGTAGGTAAAAGGGTAAACCTTCTGCGTAACCGTGTAAGCGAATTTTCCGTCCTTTGACCAGCCTATGGGAACACAGGATAACTCCTCGGATAATTCTTCTGCGTTACTTACAAAGGCCGTCAACATCAGGATGATGATGGTTAAAAGCGTTTTCCCGTTCATATCTGCCTCATTTGCATATAAAACTTCTTCATATTATCTATTTATAAATACCGACTGCCTGGTGATAATAGTAAACTTGAGTATATGCCATTTGACAGTAAACATACCACGGAAACCGCGTTTTACAACTCATACTTTTGTCTGACATACTACGTTATATATGTGAATCACCGCTCTCTAATTTTTTTTCGCCTGATTGAATTACCCTGTCAAGAATGCTATCATTTTTCAATAATAAAGACAAATTTCTTTCGAGGCGGCGGCAAACCGTCCTTAAACGGCGTGCCGGGGAGAACAGAAATGAAAAAAACAACCATCTTTATTTGCGTATTCATTTTATTCAGCATGGTGTGCGTTGTCCCGGAGACTTTTGCGGATCGGGGCAAGGCCGGCGGCTGGGAGGCGATCCTGCCCGACCATCCCGGCGCCAGGTTTCTGACAAATGATCCCTTCCGAGATAAGAGCGAGATGAACGCCGCCAGGATCGAGGCGGACATGACGAAAAAGAACACGCTTGGTTTCTACCGCGATATGCTGGTGCGTGCCGGCCGGCGGCTGGACCAGGCGCTGGGCGCGGAAAGCGAAACCGGCCATCTTGCCAAACCCGAGATTTAGGGCCTGCTTAATGTGGTAAAGGGGAAACTAAGCCTGACCATGATCTTTCTCTCCGATTAGACATCGGGCACGACCAAGATCCCCCTCTTTCCATCGACAATCATGACTACACCTTGGTAAGGGTCAGAGTCAGGTTGAAGCGGCTGGACGGGAAGACCATCGGAATTGATTTTATCTCCGCCAAGGCGTACCTCGCTGACGCGGAGGGGAACTTGTATCCGATCGTAGGGGCTTCCTGTAACGACGGCGAGAAATATATCGGTGATTTTAAGAACGGAATATTTTGGGACGGCGCCCGGTACGACAAAACCGGGAAAAAGACGGCCGAATACTTGGAAGGGAAGCATAAGGGATCGGATTAAGGACCGTCCACCGGGTCAAAATCTTAAGAGCCTCATCGCTTTGTATGATGCAGGCATGGCTTTTCGACGACACCTTTGGTAATCCGGTCAATCTGTTCCAGTCTGTGGGGTGATCCGGTATCTATCGACAATATCTAAATATTTTATTCCTCTATCTGCAGAATGTTTAGTGCTTTGTTTACACTTCCGGAGGCAACATAGATGAACCCATTAGTTTCACAGACACTTGACGCGAAACCCAACATTGTATGTGATTGTCCGGCCAGTGTCGGGGTTTCTGGGTTGCTTATATCAAGAACAAAGAGATACCCGTCCAGAATATAGGCGTAATTTCCGGAAAGAAAGATATCATCGGCGGCATGCTCCTTATAACTGTAATATAAATACGGCAACGATGGATCTGAAACATCAATAACCTGCAGCCCGCCCGCACAATTAGCCACATAGGCAAAATTTCCTGAAACAACCACCTGTTTCGAGTTACCCGTTGTATAAAAAATTACTAAAAGTAAAGGATCCTGCGAATCGCTAACATCAAAAATACATAGCCCACCGGTCCAGTCGGCCACATAAGCTGTGTTTCCTACAACATAAACATCCCAGGCATATCCCGACGTATTGTATTCTCCGACAATAGAGGGCGCGTCCAAATTACTTATATCAATAATCTGTAAACCTTTATCTCCGTCGGCAACATATGCTTTATCACCCGATACAAATATACTATGTGCCTCTCCGGGTGTATCACAACTGGCTATGAGCGAAGGATTATGAGGATCACTACAGTCAAAAATATGCACACCGTAGTCAAAATCAGCAACATAGACTGTATTTCCATTTTTAAAAACACCAAAGGCCTCTCCTGGTGTGTCGTAATGTCCGGCAGCTTCTGGATTGGATGGTGCAGAAACATCTATTGTAAGTAATCCATTTGAATGATCGGCAATAAATATAGGCATAGTTACCTGAAACGCACACAGAGTAAGCATATCCCGTAGTATTTCGGTTCGCCGAAGGCAAAGGGGTGGTGCGGTACTGACATCAATAACCTGCAGACCTCCGCCGCCGTCTGCTATATACGCATAGTTTCCTGATACGAAAATACCTTGAGCATATCCTGTCGTATCACAATCTCCTACATTTACAGGATTTTCAGGATCACACACATCGATAATTGCAAGCCCGTCGTCTCCGCAGGTTACATACGCGTAATCTCCCTTTACAAAAACGGAGTTTATAGAGCTTGAAATATCACATTTTCCGAGCAATGTCGGATTTTCCGGGTCACTGACGTCGATAATCAATAAATCTTCATTGATGTCTGCCACATAGGCTATGCTCCCCACCACATAAATCCCATAAGCATACCCGATCGCGTATTCATCAAAGCAGCCCTTATATATTGGATTTTCCGCGTCGCTAATATCAATAATAAGAAGACCATCGTCCCAATCCGCAATATACGCGTAATCGCCGGAAACAAACACATCCAAGGCACGGGAGCTGTCATAACCGCCCTTAAGCACCGGATGTTCCGGATCACTGATATCGATAATTTGCAGTCCGCTCTCATAATCGGCAATATAGGCGTAATCACCTGAAACATAAATATCTTCGGCCTCGTCCGGCGTATCGCATTCTCCTATTTGAGACGGGGCCGCGGGATTACTCACATTAAATGCCTCAAATTTCGCATCGGCTACATACGCTATGTTGCCTTTCACAAAACCACCATTCGTATCGCCTGATGTGTTTGCTATTGATACAAACACGGGGTCTTCAGGATCTGAAATATCAAATATTTTAAGATCACCTTGACCGCATGCCAAATATAGATAGTTACTGTCAACAAATACATCCCATCCGTTTCCTGTATTTCCATAAGGCCGTTGCCAGCTCCCTATTTCGTTTATATCAAGCAGAGGAGTTGGTGTGGGGGTTGGCGTAGGCGTGGGTTTTGGGTTTGATCCCGGTGGAGTGCATGACACTAAAGCAAGAAGTAATAATATTACGGGTGGCAAATAATGTAAAATACGGTAATTTTTCATATATCCTCCATAATTTTAAGCTTATATTTTTGTATTAAAAATTGTACAATGAAAACGGAGGAAAATAAAGAAATTCTATTTAAATAGTGCAATAGAAATGTCATATGTATCTGCTTTTTTCCGGTATAAATCCATGCAAATCGGTTTAATTCGCGGTTCCGCTCTCATTCCCCATCGCCTGCAAATGCCTTTACCGTGGTTCAACATATTAAGTATAATGTAAGGAGGGTGTATAAACAGATGAACAGAGTACGGTTAAACGCCGTTATTATCATGATGCTTCTGGTTATGGCCTTGCCCGGCGAAACATCCTCCCAGGCGGGAAAACCCTGCGTGACCATAAAGGCCGCGACACTGTACAGCGGTCCCTATAATGTGAGCTCCATAAAAATCGCCCGGCTTGAGGCGGGAACGCCAGTGACGCCGCTGGCCGCGTATGGTGACTTTATAAAGGTACGGGTAAAGATCGGGGGCGAGACACAGGAGGGCTTTGTTGAGGCCGATATGCTGCGCAACCTCCCCCACACCCTGCCGCAACTAAAGCAGGATCAAGTGCCCTGGTGGCGGTGGTTAAACCTCATTGATTGGCCCGTCTGGAATACCTGGTCCACATGGAGAGAGGGCGGCAAGATCAAGCATAATAACCTGTCGCTGCTCTACGGCGACTATTTAACAATCATAGACGACTACCAGCCGGTGGCCGTGCCGGAGGTGTTCGACGTGGTGCTGCGGTTTACGGGGCGGGGGTTGGAATACGGCGTGCTCTTATATGGAAAACTGCATACGGAAGGCGAGTGGTGGCGGGGCCTGCGGAGGCTTGATGTGCGCGTGTATAGCGGTTCCCTTTCGCTGCTTTTTTATGACGGGACAAAGGAGTGGGGCGCGTCATTCGCCCTGCCGCAGGAGTTGAAGGGCAAACCCATACGGCTGCGCTTTCAGGACAAGGGGAGGCTGATTACCTTGATGGACCCGGGCGGAAAGGCCGCGGCGCAAAATCCGCTTACGCTTTCTGCGCCGCTTTTCCCGGACGGTCTTTTCTACGCGGGATTCAACGCGGGCCCCAAGGCCGAGCTGGAGGTTTCCGCGTTCTCGGTGTACGTACCGCCGTCGGGAAAAATTATTACCGGGGAGGAACCCGCGCCTCCGGTTTCTTCGACCCAGTTACCTGCGCTGCGAGAACTGGCGGCAAAGCGGGACTTTCAAATAGGCGCCATGATCAGCCTTGAAAACCTTCAGGGCGTGAATATCTTTACCGGGGAGTTCAACCGCCTGGTTTCCGAGGATTTTCACTGGGAGAACATCCGACCGGGGAAGGATACGTACGATTTTACACGAACCGATCTCCTCGTGGCGTTCGCCCGGAGGAACGGCATCCCCGTGGAAGGCCATCACCTGGTGTGGGGGGCGCCCGAGCATCTGCCGGACTGGCTGGTACACGGCAATTTCAGCAAAGAGGAGCTGCTTGCCGTCCTGCGCGATCACATCGACACGGTCGTGTCCCGTTATAAGGGCAGGATCCATACCTGGTCCATAGCCAATGAAGTCATAAGCCGCAGGTTCTGGGGCAACGGCA
>CAZWYY010000081.1:0-12286 GCA_964638895.1 uncultured Spirochaetaceae bacterium
GTTAATTATATAGGATGAAACCCGCCGCATTGCAAGCAATTTTTTTTATTTATTTTTTAGGATGCGGGCCGATGTAAAAACGTGGTGGGTGATCCTAAAACACGTCTTTAAGGTTTTCAAGCACGCTTTTTTTGAATTCCGCTATCTTTTTCTCAAGTTCCTTCTTTTTTGTATCAAGTGTTTTTTTATACTCGTTCATTGTGCCCAGGTTCCGGTCCAGGTCCTGCTTTAAATCGGTAAGCTTTTGGGACTGCTCATTGAAGCGCTCGCGTGCGGACTGCAGGAATGCGTCCATTTCCTGCTTCACCTTTTGCCGGATCTCGCCGCTTAACTCTGCCAGGGCCGAGCTGATCACCGCACCGATCAGCTTATCAAGGTTATTGTCCGTGATTTCAAGTTTCAGCCTCCCGTTCGCGTCAAGGTTGTACCGGGCGCTGATGGTAACAAAACCCAGTTCGGCCAGGGCTTTTTGCAGGCCCCTGCTGATAAGGTTGTTTTCGCTGTAAGTAAGTTTGAGGTCCGTAAGCTTCACCTTGAGTGAACCTGAGGTGTAATTTCTGTTGTCAAGGGAGAATGTAGCCGCGAGCGTATAGCGGCAGTCCAGGTCGGACACGGATAAAAACTCAAGCCCCTTTTCCAATTTGTAGGGAAAGTTTTCCAGGGTAAGCGCGAGCGCGAGCACGGTGTTCCGGTTTTTGCGGAGGTCCAGCGTGCCGTCCAGTGTTACGTTTTGACCGTCTGCGCTCTGCCGTAAGAGCCATGTCATGGGTTTTCCGATCAGGTCCGGCTGGCCCGTGGCGTTCCGCAGTTCACCCTCGATGGCGCCGAAGCTTTTATCGTCCGTCACCGAGAAACTCATATCCTGCAGCCAGAATTTGGGTTTGATAAAACTCGGATACAGGATATCCATGCCCTTAAACCGCTGGGGCTTGGCTTCGGGAAGCTCTTGCTCGGAGGTGGGGCGCAGCATGTCCATATAGGTCCGGGCCTGGTAGACATATGAGTTGAGCATGCCTACGTACCGCTCCAGGATGCCCTGTGAGAGAAGGGCCGTCACTCCCCCCTCTCGGGCCCGGGGAAGACCGATAAGGCCGCTGATTGTATCCAGGTCGGCGTCAATTGCCTGGGCCAGCTTCTGCCTGTCGGTCTTGAGGCGCGCCAGGTCCTGATTGAACTTTCCGGTCAGGTTATCAAGCCCCGATTTTATGTTTCCAAGTTCATCTGTGGCCGATTTGAGTGTGTTGTACGCCTTCTGGGCGTCGGCGAGCGTTTTGATCTGGTTTACCTTGGTGCCGTTTATTTGATTTATGGATGAGGAAAGGGCATCAAGTTTTTTCGAGTTTTGTGAGATCGCATCCCGCCACTCGGCGCCCAGGTCAGTGTAACTGCCGGCCAGCTCATCCAGCAGTTTTGCCCCGGCCAGGTTCTGTTTCTGTTCCTCTATGAGTTTGCCCACGTCCTCGGCCGTGATATTAAAATTAAACGCCGGCTGCTCCTGTTTTTCCGGTTCGGCCTGCTCCGGGGAGGCGGAGGCCGCGGCCGCGGGCGTTGCGGAAAGCGCGCCCGAGCTCCGCCGCGGCGTGTCCCATTTTATATCACGGCACATGATTTTTTCCAGGATCACTTTGCCCTTGAGCAGCTCGAACAGGTCGATATCAAAGGCGGTCCGTCCCAGTTCAAACAGGTTACGCATGGGTTTTTGGCTGTTTGCCACCTCCAGGTGTTCGAAGGAAAGCCGTGCGGCAAAGATCTGGAAATGCAGACCCCTGATATCCGCCTTGGCGTTGAATACCGCCTCCAGGCCCGCTTCGGCCGCGTGTTCGATCAGCAAATCCTTAAACAGCGTGCTAAAGACGAATATGGCGCCGAATATCAGCACAAGCAGGGTGATCCTGCCCTTGAGCACAAAACCCGTATTCTTTTTTATGCTCTTGGCGATTTTTTTAAGCTGTTTTTGCTGTTTTTTTTCCGGGCCCGCTTCTATGACCACGGTGCCGGACGGTGTGGTGCGGGCCGCTTTTCGTAAATATTCTCTATATTCCTTAATATATATTTTTTTAAGGATTTTTTTATCGAACTTGTCCTGCGTGTACTCTTTTCTGAATATCCTGGGCGCTTTTTTAGCCATATGAATTTTCCTTACCGTAGATTGCTGTAAAAATTATAGGCCTTACCGAAGGTGTTTTTTATACCGGCGATCAGCGGGTGTTTCAGAAACCCCTTTACCAGTTTACTGTTCGCGATTTTTTCCCGTACCCGGTCACGATATACGTTGATGCCCCACCGCGCCAGGAGGTAGACCGGCGCGAACAGCGCCAGCCCGGCCAGGAACCCGCCCATCACAATGGTGTTGTTGAACTTGAAGAAGTAGAGGATCGGTATATTATAGAGCGCTGTAAACAGCTCCTGCAGCGCGGGCAGGGTAAGCACCGCGTACCCCAGCAGGTGCAGCAGTGGGTCCAGAAATAGGGCGACCAGGTCGAAGATCGCCAAGAACACCAGCTCAATCGCCTGGTTTATTTTTAAGAAAAAAGTGATAATGAAAATCACCACCCAAAGCAGATTGGCCTTGGGAATAAGTGCCAAAAGTAGGGCAAAACTGATCGCGGCCGCGATCTGGCGCGGCCTGGTGTTGGAATTAAGCGCGGCCACAATTTTGGCAATCCAGGTAACGAACACGGCGGTCTCCCTTTTTTTAATTCTAACTATAGTGGAACCGGGTGTGATGTCAAGCTATTTTTAGAGGTAACGGCGGTTCATTTCAGATTTTCTTCAGTGTACAATGAAAGCTCCACCATGCGCTCAAGGGCTTGTTCTTTATTGAATCCTAAAAAATTGTGCAGCACAAGCTCTTTTACGAACAGCTTGCAGATATATTTTACCTTGCGGCTGCGCGTGCGGGAGGCATACAGGTAATCGGCATGGGCGTTATTGATGATGATCAGGTTATGCTCCTTGTCGTAACTGCTGCGCCACAGTTCACCCGGCGCCCGTTTAAAGGTATAACCGGGCATACCCTTGCTGAGGCCGGAATCGTTTTTTTCGTCTTTCTGGATCAGGGAATCGGTAACGGTGATTACGGCCTCAGCCGTGCAGCTCGTCAGGTTTTGTTTTACGGTTACGGAGACAATACTGATACCCGGTTCCGGCGTAGCGTTGAAGGTGACAACCTCCTTATCCCTGTCGGAAAGCTGACCCTGCCCCTCTTTTATCTGCCAGATTATCTCATGGATGTTTTCCACCTGCCGGCCGCCCCGGTCACGGGCGATAACGCGCAGGTGCTTGTGCTCACCCACCTTGATAATACAGGAGGCGGGCGACACCACGGCTTTATACAGGGGACCCGCGTATTCGAAGAATTTTTTTTCACCCGGTTCACCCGGCAGGTTCAGCTCCGGCTGTTTTTGTCCCTCCGCGATTTCCTGCGCCCCGCTTGTACCGTTATCGGCAAACGGTGAATCGCCGTGAGCCGTTTTGACGCCGGGGCCTCTTCCCCGGCCGTAAATATCGAACCAGTTGTACTCTTCCCTGGGCAGGGCCAAAAGTGCTTCTTTAAAGGCCTTCTGCACGGACTTCAGGATATCCCGGCTGGCCTTTTCCTCCGCGGCCTTTTTCTCTCGAGCGATTGTTTCTTTCAACCCCGCCTCCAACGGTTCCAGCGCGCGGCACAGCCGCTGGAACTGGTCATCCTGGATTATCCCGTCGCGGGTCCCCGGTGTCAGGTTCAGAAAGGGCACGTCCAATATGCCCTGCAGGTAATTCTCGGTCCAGGGCTCTTTGTGCAGCATATCGAGTACGGCAATATCGCCTAAGACCCGTGTGCCGTGCCTGTAAAGGCTGACCGTGTTTTCGGCGTTATATGAATTGAGGTAAAGCTCGCAGTAAATTTCCCGCCCGTTTACGGTAATGGGGGGCAGCTCGTGCAGAAGGATCCCCGAAAACTGGCGCGGCTCAACCTCGTACTCCTTGCGGGATACCCGGTCTTTTATTCTTATTTTTACATCAGTCACACGGATACGGTCGCGCAGCTCCGAGGCCAGGTAGTTCTGGATTTTTTCACCGTGAAGCTGCCGTATGCCCGCGAGCAAGGGATGAATGACGAGCTCCGTACCCTCATGGGGCAGGAGAGATCTTTTTATTTTGATCTCATAACCCGGTTCGTTTTTTTTCATGCACATCTGGTACAGCCTACCGTCACTGCCGGCCGAGGTCAGGGTAAGCATTTTTCCCACTGTCCAGAAACTTAAAAGACCGATGCCGAACTCACCCTGGATGTCTTTTTCTCCCTGTTTTTTCAGGCGTTTTTTTATGGAATCGCAGATATGGGTGGCTACGTATTTGAAATCCGGTGTGCCTTCCGCATTCGGGCGGATGCCTTCTCCGTTGTCGATAATCTTGAGGTAGTATTCCCCGGCCTCCTTGCCGCGCACTATGGTTATATGGTCGGCCCTGGCGTCGATACTGTTCTCCACGAACTCGGCAATGGCCTTCAATGGATTGTTTTGCGAGAGGGCGATTATGGTTATGGCGTTCCAGTTGTCGCCGATTTTGAGCCTGCCGGCGTCGGATGCCGCGCGGCCCCGTCTTTTCCCGGGAGTTTTCAGTTTTGCCATAATTAAAACAATGTAGAATAAAATATAGTAATGATCAAGCGGATTTATTGCCGTTAGTACATTCCGTGAAAGGCTATTAATCCGCATCCGGGACCCGAAAAAAAGGCTTGTAAAAACAGTATTGTTAATATAAAATTATTTACAATAGAAAAATCTATACATATTGTTCATATCAAAATCAAATGCACACCATTAATAAGGAGGAGTTTTACTATGAAAAAGGTCGTATTATGCGCTCTTGTTATTTTAGCGCTTTTCGGTGGAGTTATTTTTTCCCAGGAAACAAACATTGATCCGGTGAGAGAAAAAAAAGTTGTGGATCTTGTTGAGAAGGGAATTCGATTCATTAAGGCGAACGGTATCGATAAGGCCGTCAAGGCCTTTCAGGATCCGAACGGCGGTTTCATCGACGGAGAGTTTTATATCTTCCTCTATGATTTTAACGGAACGGCCTTGGTAGTCGGATCGAATACCTCTTTGATCGGCAAGAACCTGATAGGCCTCGTGAGTACAGACAGAAACGGCAAAAAGGTATACCAGGTTAAAGAACTGATCGATATCGCGAAAACAAAAGGCTCCGGATGGTTCGAATGGGCCTGGCAAAATCCCAAAACAAAGAAATTCGGCCCCAAAAGGGGTTACGCGAAGAAAGTAGTCGTAAAGAATAAAGAGTACATGATCGGTTCCGGTTATTATTTCGGTGATAAAGACTGAGGTGTGATTGATTGTTCGGCGGTCGAGGAATGGTGAGTAAGGGGGTGGGGATCGGTGATTATTCCGTTATGGTTTAATGGGAATAATTGACCATCCCACCCCGCACCGTTCCCTTTGCCGTATAAAACGGTTTTCATCGAATCGGCAGTTGTTGTGCAGCAATAAGAGATAAGAAATTATTCACACGCTTTTTAAAAGAGAAGGAAGGAGAGAAAGATGTTAAATTTTTTCAATAATTTGAAAATGTACAAGAAACTGCTTATCACTCCTATTATCATTCTTTTTATTCTTATAACCTTGTTTGTTTCTTTCATAGCCAACCTGTGGGGAATTGAAGGCCATATTCAGGAGATGAACAGTAAGCTCGTATCTTTCAAGGAGAATAATGATTTTAAGGAAAGATTGATGACGACTTTCCAGAACCTGAATATCGTCAATCTTTATTACAACTCGGGAATCTCAAACACCGACGAAACAATTCAGAAGATCCAGGAAATAAAAGACGAGATTGATTCTCTTGAAGTCATAGTCGGTACGTTCAAGGATAGGTTCACAGACGAGGTTTATGAAAAAACAGCAGGGTTGTTTCAGACATACAAGGAATTCTCGGAGTATGTTTTGGATTCCATATTAACTGAGGCCTCCGTGGTGGCCGGTTATATGCCGGCCTTGTTCGAAAGTTTTGTCGAATTACGCGATATCATACAATCAAACTCCGACGTGCTTGAACATAATTTGGACAGCGTGAATCATAGGTTGTCGCAGGCGCCGTCCGGTTTCCTCTGTGTTTTTATAATTCTTTTGATAATCTCGGTTCTTGTTTCAATGTTCAGTTCTCTACTGCTTTCGAGATTGATCACGTCCCGCATGCAAAAAATATTGATTTACCTGAAAAAGATTGCCGATGGCGATCTGACCGCCGAAATCGATGAGCAATCCAAAGATGAAATCGGGTTCATGTTCAATTACATCGGTACGGTGCGAAGATCATTAAACGGCATGATAAACAAGATACGGAATGCCAACCAGAAAAGTATTGATATCGGAAATGATTTGGCGACAAACTCGACAGAGCTTTCGAGTACCGTCACGGAGATCACGGCGACCATGAACCATATGAATGAAAGAACCCTTTTTTTACACAATGAAATCGAAAACAGCACCGCTTCAATTGACAAAATAAACAATTACATCGGCAGCGTGGTTGATCTGATTGACCAGCAGACCTCGTCGGTGGATGAGTCATCCGCCACAATAGAGCAAATGATTTCAAATATCAACAACATCACTTCCGTAACCGATAAAAAACTTGAGTTGGCAAAGAGCTTGTCGCAATTGGCGACCCAGGGTGATTCCGTAATGGCCGATTACTCCGATGCCATCAGTGAAGTTACAAAGGCGGTCGATATGATTTCCGAGATAATGCAGATGATTAAAAATGTCGCCGCCCAGACCAATCTGTTGGCCCTTAATGCGGCCATCGAGGCCGCCCATGCCGGAGACTACGGCAAAGGCTTCAGCGTGGTCGCCGATGAGATCAGGAAGCTTGCTGAGTTGACGAGTACCCAAGCCAAGAGCGCCTCCGCCGCCCTGGGGACAATTATCAGTAAAATCAGCGTTACATCCTCATCCACACAAAAAACACAGTCCATTATTTCCGAAATTATCGCCGGAATAAATCAAGTTTCCGTAAGTCTGGAAGAAACCCTTAAAGGACTCCAGGAAACCTCGATCGGTACCGGTCATATTACAAAAGAATTGGATAATTTGAACCGGCTTACGGGAAAAGTAAAGATTGCCGGTAAGGAGATGGAGCAGAAGACCATGTCCATAAACGGATCGGTCCGGCATATCTATGACATTGCGAGTGAAAACAAAGGGGGAATAAATGAAGTGACGGTAGGAATGAACCAGATTGGTTCCGCGGTCGAAACACTTATGGCATTGAGTAACAAGAATGAACAGAATATTCAAATGCTTGAAGACGAAATAAAAGAATTTTCCATATCAACTACGGACCCCGCAACCGCCGTGGATTCTATTGAAGAGTTTGCCAAGTCGCTGCCGCAAACCCAGGAAAACGAAAAAATTGACCTGAGTGTTCCTCTGTAAAATCGGGGCTTCAAATGGAGAGTTGATGGCATTTGGATTTATTGATGACGGCTATTTGAAATATGGCCGCGAATGTCATCGGCCGGCTGTCGGAAGAATGATCCCGTCATGTGAATGCCGCGCATGTGTGCGGTTGTATGCATTTCAGGGTGGTGCATTACCAAAGTATGTTTCCTGCAAGGATATCCAGAAAATGGGAAAGCGGCCATATCTCGATATCATCGGGTGTTTTCATTCGTCGTTCACCCGTGTAAATGAGAATTTTCTTTTTTAAACCGTCAAGGCCGGTTATGGCCTTGAGTCCCTTCAGGTGGGTATCCTGTAACCTGTTTGTGCACTTGGCCTCCATCGCAAGAAATTCATTCCCTCGCCTCAATAGGAAGTCGACCTCAGTCGTCCGGCTGTGCGCCGGCGACCAGTAATAGAATTCGTCAAACAGGTTCCTGTGTCTGGCATATGCCTTAAGCAGTGTGGCAAGCCAGCCTTCGAAGTACCCGTTTAATGTTGTGTGTTTGATTTCGGCGTCACGCGCCGCAACGGAGATATTGAGGACCTGTGCGTGAAATAGAGCGGCCACAGGAAGGAACCTGACAAAGCCCGGTAAATTCCTTACCGGCGCCTCGGCTTTAATTTCTTCTTTTATATATAGAGGTTGATACTGGTCTTTTTTAATTTCCCGGCCGAAGAGTCCGTCATGATGAATTTCAGCCTCTTTCAGAATCAATAATTGTGCCCTACTATGTTGCTTGGCACGGATTATGTTACGCCTTCCCGCGTAGCGGCAGGTAAATCTCAAAGGTCGTGCCCCGGCCGGGTTCGCTTTGCACCTCTATGATGCCCCGGTATTTCTCGATGATCTTCTTGACAAAAAACAGGCCGAAGCCCGAGCCCTCCTGCTTGGTGGTGTACATCAGCTCGAACACCGAGTCCAGGTGCTCCTGCGCTATACCCTTACCGTTGTCCTTTACAGTAAGCCGGGAGTATTCCCTGTTTTTGATAACCGCCTTTTGCGTGCCGATGTATACCTCACCGCTGCCGTCGTTAACGGCGTCAAAAGCGTTCAGCAGCAGGTTCACGACAACCGATTTCAGGTCATTGGCATTGCAGTATATGGGTAAAGAGTCACTGAACTCCCTGCGGATGGTCAGGCCCTGGGGCACCAGGGAGCCGATGGAGTCTATGGCCTCCTCAATAAGCGCGGCAAGGTTGAAATTATAAAATGGTTCGCCCTCCTGCTTTACATACAGGAGTATTTTGTTGATGAACTCGTTGATGTCCCTGGCATTGTCGCGCATCAGGCCGATCACCCTGAGGCAGCCGGGGTTTTCGCATTCCCGTGTATGCCGTCTCAGCAGGTCAACCTTGGAGACCAGGGCGAAGAACTTGTTTTTCATCTCGTGAATGATGCCCACCGAGGTGTTCTTAAGGAAGTAGATGGCCTGCAGGTCCTTGATCTTTTTGGCCGTCTCCTTTTCGGGGGAGAAGAGGTCGTATTTTATGATGCCGTAGGAGATGAAACAAGCACCAATGATAAAATATGTTTCGGTAGTACTTGGCAGATATATTTTTAATATTTTAAGGAAATGATCTAAAATGAATGTGCATAGAAGAAAAGAAACCATCATCCAAAATAATAATCGCAACCTTTTTTTTAATTGATCATCAGCAACCCTTTTCCAATAAATTGCTAGAATAAAGATTGATATTAAACAATATAAATTGCCCCACGTCAGACTGAGGATAGTATAAAGCGGCATATTCGCGTATGCTAATTCATAACCATAATATGTTTTTATATATAATACTTCAATGAAATGAAATGATTCAGAAATTGCGAAGAAAAACGATGGTAAATAAATAATAAATAAAATTAATTTTCTAAGGTTTAATTGTCTTTTTGTATAAATTAAACTGAAGTGAAGAAATAATGCCGGAGTAAATGCCCATAGAGCGTCTATTTTTTGCCAAAACCATAAATTGTTCTCATCCGTATAAGTAAATCCGAATTCTGCGATACATCTTAAACTTATTGAAATCCAGACTAAGAAAAAAAGGAAGTGGCTATAATCCTTTGCTCCTCTAGATAAAATAAAGCTACCAAAGCATGCAGCAAAGAATGCCTCCATTAAATAAAAAATCGTCCAGAAGTTAGTATTTGGCATAGACAGTCCTGTTCATTCCTTGATACTATCTAAGGGCAGGTATACATCAAAGGTCGTGCCCCGGCCGGGCTCACTTTGCACCTCGATTAAACCGTGGTATTTCTCGATGATCTTCTTGACGAAAAACAGGCCGAAGCCCGAACCCTCCTGCTTGGTGGTGTACATCAATTCGAACACCGAGTCCAGGTGCTCCTGTGCTATGCCGGCGCCGTTATCCTTCACGGTAAGCCGCGCGTACTCCCTGTTTTTCATAACCGTCCTTTGCGTGCCGATGTATACCTCACCGCTGCCGTCGTTAACGGCGTCAAAAGCGTTCAGCAGCAGGTTCACGACAACCGATTTCAGGTCATTGGCATTGCAGTATATGGGTAAAGAGTCACTGAACTCCCTGCGGATGGTCAGGCCCTGGGGCACCAGGGAGCCGATGGAGTCTATGGCCTCCTCAATAAGCGCGGCAAGGTTGAAATTATAAAATGGTTCGCCCTCCTGCTTTACATACAGGAGTATTTTGTTGATGAACTCGTTGATGTCCCTGGCATTGTCGCGCATCAGGCCGATCACCCTGAGGCAGCCGGGGTTTTCGCATTCCCGTGTATGCCGTCTCAGCAGGTCAACCTTGGAGACCAGGGCGAAGAACTTGTTTTTCATCTCGTGAATGATGCCCACCGAGGTGTTCTTAAGGAAGTAGATGGCCTGCAGGTCCTTGATCTTTTTGGCCGTCTCCTTTTCGGGGGAGAAGAGGTCGTATTTTATAATGCCAAATGATATTAAGATAGTACCAATTATTAATAGTGTATCATTTGTAAATGGCAAATGGATATTAATGGTTTTTAAAAAATAATCAAGAAGAAAGCCTGTCATCCCCACAGACATGATTGACCAAAATAGTAAAAGTAATTTCCTTTTTAAATCAACATTGGAAATATTTTTCCAGTAATTGAATAAAAGATATGCTGAACTAAATACGCATAAATAGGCCCATGAATTTGTGATAATAGCATAGGGAAGCATATCTTTATAAGATAGGTCATAACCAAAATATTCATAAACCACTGTAACTTTTACTAAATTGAATGTCTCGATATACAAAAAAATGAATACGGGTAAATAATGGAAAAGAATGAAAACTTTGTTTTTATACAATTTATTTTTTGTATATGCTAAAACAAAATGCAAGAATAATGCTGGAGCAAAGGGCCAGAATGCATCAAGTTTTTGCCATATCCATAGACTGTTTTTATCAGAATATCTAAATCCAAACTCAGTAACTAGCCTTAAAAGAATTCCCATACAGCATAAAAAAAATAAAATATGCCGTTTATCTTTAACCCCCCTTGATAATACGAAGCTCCCCATACAAGCAATAAAAAAAGCCTCCGCCAGGGAAAAGAACGCCCAGAAGTTCAGCGTCTGCACAGGAACTCCTCGATTTTTTCGTTGTCGTCATAATCCTTATAGAGAAAAAGGCCCGGTTTTATTTTGGTGTGCGAAAAAAGAGCCAGTACATCGGTGTGGTGCCGCGCCGTAATGATGATACTGCGCCGGGCCAGGGCCTCGTCGCTTTCTATGATTTTTTCAAAGACCTCCAATCCGGTATGCCCGGCGTTCAACTGGTAATCGATGATCGCCGCCCGGTAACTCTCCCCTTTCTTATTTGCCTCTTCCAACACACGGATCGCGTCAAGGTAAGAGTCAATGAGCACGGGCTCATGTCCCAGGTCCTCCAGGAGAAGCTGGTAGCTGTCCAGCACGCTCCTCTCATTATCTATTACAAGCACACGGTTGTTTTTCACAAACGCAACCTCCTCATCAGGTAAAAATCGGCCAGGTAAAAAATATTGATGGTGAACTCATAGGCTTGTTTTTCTTCCATTATATGAGCACATGTGTTTTTTAACTGGGCCAGTTTGAAGTAAGAGTCATAACCGCGCATGCGCACGGCCGCGTAAACGTCGTCTGAAATCCCCCTGAAGATATACGAGCTGATTTTTCCGATGTCGTCGTCCGCCAGGAACAAGCGCTCCACTTCAAAGGTGAAGGGTATGGGTATTTTCTCTATGGTGAATTTTTTTACAATACTGTTCTCGCCGCAAAAGGCCAGGCCCATTTGCCGGTACAATTTGTCTATTATGATACTGAAAGCGTCCTCGCGGATCCAATGGGCATTATCGATTATTAATAGTTTTTTCTGTTCGGCCAGCCCCGTCAATACGGATTCCGGCGTAAGGATGTTATTTTGTAATTGCCGGAACAAAAGCTCCTGTATTTTGGCTATGTCGGCCCCGGCGTACGGGATTGAAATCAGCACGGTATCAGGATTCTCGATTGCGTACCGCTCAAGGGCCACGGATTTTCCTATACCCGCGTTCCCCGTAACAAAGTACACAAGCGCTTCCTGCTTACACGCGGCAAAGGCGGAGGCCGTATGCCTTATTACCGCGGTTTCCATATAAGGAATAGAAATTTGTTTCTGATCAAGGATGGTAAACTCATTTCCTTGTAATTCCTCTTCATTAAGCGGGTTTTTTGAATTCCCGTTAAGCAGGGTCAGGGCCTTCTCATCGTCTTCGATAATCCAGTAATCAAAAGGGATGTGATACTTTTCCGAAAGCTTGATGAGATGAGCAAGCATGGGTGTGTGTGAGCCCCTTTCCCAGTAGCAGACCATCTGCTTGTTTAGGTTAA
>CAZWYY010000082.1:0-2576 GCA_964638895.1 uncultured Spirochaetaceae bacterium
GGTAACCGTACGGCTGTATTCGGCCCCGGCTGAGGGCGAGCGGTAGGGCGTAAGGGGGCGCGCTGCCCATAAGGGCGCCCTTATGGGCAGCCTGACCTGATGGTATGGCGGCGGGGGTTGGATTTTCAAGGCCGCAGATGGATGAGGCTGTAGGGCCTGGGGTTGGTTTACGCCCTGGAGCGAAGCTACCCGCGTGAGTGGGGCTAAGATATAGTAATTGTTAAAAATATTTATTAAACTATCCAGACGATGGAACTCACATTTGAATGGAACGAAAACAAAGCCGAACTGAATGAGAAAAGGCATAAAGTAAGCTTTGAAGAAGCCTCTACGGTATTTGGAGATACGTTATCACTCACAATACCGGATCCAATGCATTCGACGGAAGAAGAGGAGCGGTACATAACCATAGGAATGTCATATCGACAAAACCTACTTGTTGTAGTACATTGTGATAAAGGGAACAATATTAGAATAATAAACGCAAGGAAAGCTGTCAAAAGGGAACGAGAAGATTATGAAGGATGATAAAGATACCGACATGTTAAAAGAATATGATTTCTCTAAAGGGGTAAGAGGCAAATACGCCGAAGCTTACCAGAAAGGTAGTAATATAGTTGTGCTTGAGCCGGAAGTTATGAAGGAGTTCCCTGATTCTAAAAGTGTAAACGAAGCCCTTAAGCATTTAATTGAGATAATCAAGGAACATAAGATAGCAAAAAAATATTAAGCTCTGGAGCGAAGCTACCCGCGGGAGATTAAACTAAATTTTCAAGCAAACGGTTGCCGTGCTGAACGGCGAGTATGCGTACGGCGTTATTCTTTACTTCGTAGACAATACGGTAATCTTTATAAATCAGCTCCTTGATATTCTCGATATTGAATTCCGGTACGATACGCCCGGAAAAGGGCAAGGTCTTAAGAATTGAGATTTGAGCAATCAGGGACTTGATAAAACGTGACGCGTAGGTCACGGAATCACGGGAGATATACTGGTGGATCGATTCCAAATGCGAGGCTGCTTTCCGGGTCCAGATTACTTTGCCCATTGTTCGACTTTTTTTAACAATTCTTCTGTGGTGATGGTGTTGCCTTGTTCCGCGTCTTTTAGGCCCTCGACCACCTGGGCGATAAAATTGATTTCATACATGATATCTTCTAACGAGACGTCATCCGGTAGTTTTTTCAGCCGTTCAATGGCCACGTTTTTCAAGGAAGTCATAGTACAAGCTCCTGTAAATCAAGATACCATAAAAAAAGCCCTGAGTATATGAGTTTTGATTAAAAGAGAAAGAAAAGATAAATAACTTTTTTAAATAAACAAGAGAGAGCTACGTTACTGCTACTCTCTCTTGTTTATAAACCTCTTCCACTTTATACGCGTGGAGTTGAAGTTGATAAGATACCCCACGGGAAGCTTTGAAAGCTTTAAGTAGTTGATAAGCTGTGCTTCCATAACCGTATAAAGCTCTTACACAGATTTAAACTCTAAGATAATAGAGTTGTCTACCTACAGGTCAGCGATGTATCCGCCTACCAGTTCACCCTTGTAGTGCAGGGGATAGACCTTTTGACGGGAGAAGGGGATACCCGCCTTGGCCAGTTCTACACAGAACGCCACTTCATAAGCTGATTCAAAGAGACCGGGACCGAGGATGTTGTGGATGGAAAAAGCCATGCCTAAGATTTTGTAAGATAGTTGTTTAAGAATAAACTCTACCATTGGAGACCTCTTTTTTTTGAATATGCCTTTAGTAATCTTTTTCTCATCCATGTCAAGGTTTCTTGCTGTGCACGGAGATATAAAAAACTACGTATTAAACAGATGAATACGGATGTCAAAAATAAAAAATAATTTCTGAGTATCCGCGTGATTGGCGGTTAAATACATTATGGCTTAGACGCTTCACAGCAAGAACCCCGGCAGGGACCCGACCTTGACATGGATGAGAAAAAGATTAGGTTTTACACAAAAAAGGAGGGTTCTCACGGCAGGGTATGAAAAACAAGCATGTTGAAATAGTAACGGAGAACATATACAATAAAAAAGCTTATGGTGCTTTGACATAAAAACACTGTGAATAGGCGCACAATTGTAAAAAAGCATAAAAAAGTATCCGTGATAATCTGTGAAAATCCGTAGTTCCCTATCCTTATTGATCCGCCTTCATTCAAAAACAATGCCTCACCGTACCGCCTGTCAAAATTATATTGCATTAAAAGAGTACAATAGAACGGCTGCTTACGCGTACAAGGCGATGGGCTGCCGTTCAGGCTCCTCCCGCCGCCATACCGGCTCCTGCCTTTCCTCACGTTCTCGTTCGTCCTGCTGCTGCTCTTCGGCTTTTTCAGCGAGCTTTTCCCGGGCAAGCCGGCGCTGGGCCTCCATTTCCAGCGCATAGGCGCGGGCCGCGACCTGCAGATCGGCGGAGGATGGGTTCATGACGGCGAAGGCAGCCCGGCGGATTATACGCGCCTTACGGATGGTGGCTTCGGGATTCCCCGGCACCGAATTGAGGTCAACGTCAATTGAGCCGCCCACCGCGTACATCCTACCGTCCGGCCCCATTACATAG
>CAZWYY010000082.1:2676-11902 GCA_964638895.1 uncultured Spirochaetaceae bacterium
AAGGTGCCGGAAAATACAATCGCGTTCCTGGCATTATTATAATATATGTGGTAATCTTCGCCCTTTATTTCCATGGACTACTCCTCCTTGTATTTCATTGAGGCCTGGGTCGTTACTTTAATAATTTTCTCACCGATCTTCTCGAATTTAAATCCCAGGCTGATGCCGTAATCGTTGATCAAGGTCAGATATCCCAGGCCCGAGCCCCCTTTCCCTGTCTCGGCATTTTCTTCCAGTTTTTTAATGTATAATTCTTCGGTATTATTTTCAAATATTTCTCTACAGGTAGCTGTAAACTCCTGCGCCGCATCCGCGGTAATATAATTGGAAATCTGAAGAAAAATGGTATGTTGTTCAAGAGTGAATTTTATGCCGACGCTCTTTTTGGATGTGTTGGAATACTTTGCGGTATTTTCAATCAGCTCATTGATTATAAATGACAACGTATTCTCAGCTTCGTTACGGCTCATGGTAAACAGCGCCTTCTCTTTATAAGGGAAAAAATACGAGTAATATTTGGCCAGGTAGTCCGCGGTCAGGCTGACCCTTCTCCAGTTTTGCGACATCTCGTCGGCGTTAAGCAGCAGGGTGGAATCGCTGAGTGCGTTTTTAGCGGCCGGTTCCCTGTAGTTACCGAAGACCATTGCGTTATCCATACCTCTTACCTCGATTATACACTTACTTCTGCTTTATGACTACAAGCGATATATCGTCAAAAATCCTCGCCTCCCCGGTATATTGCTTGTGCGCCTGCATCAATTTTTCCAGCAGGTCTTTGGCCGGCAGGGTATGATGCTCGCTTACAAGTCTGCAGAGTCTTTTGATGCCGAACTCCTGTTTGGCCTCATTTATTGCTTCCGTGACGCCGTCCGTATAAAAGACCACCAGGTCCCCGGTTTCCAGTGAGAATCTGGCCTGGCCGATAAACTGTGTGATATCCGGTTCCATGCCCACGAACATGCCGAGATTATTAGTATCCATTATTTTAACCCTGCCGTCCTTTTTGCACACAATGACGTATTCATGCTGGCCCACAAGCGTATAGGTTTTATTATTATAATCCAGGAGGCTTAAGGTCATGCTCTTGTCTTCCGCAATACGCAGGATATTACTGTAGAGGACCTTGTTCACCATCGAAAGTATCTTTCTCAGATCGGTTTCTCCGGTCTGCACCATGGTTTTTATGGCGGTCTGGGCCATGAGCATTATTACCCCGGCCGGCAGGCCGTGCCCGGTAACATCCCCGATGCCGAATTTTACCGAGTCGTCCGTTTTAATGAAATCATAATAATCGCCGCCAACCTCATCGGCCGGATGCATGACACAGGCGATATCAAGGTCGGGGATGTCGCTTAATTCTTTTTCACGGGGCAGGACCATAAGCTGCAACCGCCGCGCCACGTCAAGCTCGGCGCCCAGCCGCAGGTTTTCGTCTTTCAGTTTGTCATTCAGTATCGAAATCTCCTTCAAGGCCTGTTCCAATTTTTCGGTCCGTTCCTTGACCATGTCTTCCAGGTGCTCGGTATAGGACTTGATCTCCCTGCTCATCTGCATGAAGGCGCTGCCCAGGTCGCCGATCTCGTCCTTTGTCTGCAGGTTAAGTTCGAAATCATAATCCTTGTTGGAGATTTTCCCGGCTGCCAGGGCAAGCTTGCCGATACTCCTGGTGATCCTGCCGGAGATCAAAAAGGTAAGCAGTACCACCGCGATAATCAGCACTCCCACCGCGGCCAATGAAACAAAAATCGTCTGCGTGTTTTGCGCGTTGATGGCGTCATGGGTATTGAACAGCGTGGCCAGGATCTCTTTTTCGGGCACGCTGATGATTATTTTCCACGAATCCTCGTTATAGCGATTGTCATTGATGGGATCCAGGGAGGAAAACACCACTATATGTTCCTGGCCGTCGTCAAAGGTCGTGGACAGGTACCCCTGTGAATCCGACATTATCCGGGCATATATCTTCTGAATACCCTCATCTTCCGAGCTGGAAAGGTCCCTGTAGTAGTATTTCAATCCCCCGCGCTCAATCTCTTTGCTTTTTATTTTCAGTCTTTCCTGCACATCGTCCGCCATGGCGATAATCTCGCCCTTACCGTTTACCAGGATGGCGAACCCGGTTTTTGCCACATGGATTTCCAGAACGTTTTCCACCACCTTGGCCAGTGATACGTCGGCCGCGACCACGCCGCCGAAAGTATGTTGATTCTTATTCCACAGCGGATAAAACAGGGTGATGATCTTGCCCTGGCCCGCTGCGTCCTCATACGGCGGATCGAATGTCACGGGGGATTTTACGTCCCGGGAGACCGCATCCCGGAAGGTCTCATCCCTGTAATACTTTTCCCAATACTGCACGTTATCGTGAAAAAAATCCTTCCAGAACAGCAGGTTGATGCTGTCTCCCAGGTATTCGGCCAGGTTGATGTTGGGGTAGGCGCGGGTAACCGGGCTTTGCTTGTCTCCCACGAAATAGACAAAGGTATTGTTCTCGTTGCTTTCGAATACCGGCCCTATAATCAGGTTGAGCAGGGATGATACCTTCAGCAGCTCATGCGCGCGCGCCTGTCCCACCAGCGGGGGTGGTATCAATACGTCGACCTCCTCCTGCGTGTTGTCGGTTAACGCCCGGTGATATGAGATCAGGTTGTTTCTGAACAGATCAAGCGAATAAATGCCGGAGAGGGAGGATAACGCGGCGTAATTATCGAGGATTTTCTGGGCCGCCTTTCCCAGGACCGTAATGCTGTTCACCGCGTTCTTGAACTGGAGGCTGGTAAGACGGGCCTTGTCGCCGGCCAGGTTCATCAGGAATTCCCGGTTGGATTCCTTGATGCCCTTGGAGTTCTGTTCCAGGGAGAAATTTGTAATAGAATAAAAGTTAAGAATAAAAAATGTTACCAGTAAAATGGTGGAGATGATAACAACCGAAAGCACGAAGATAAGAAGTTTGGCTTTAAAACTGACTCTCATGACACGGTTTCCTTTACAACTATTTTCTTTTTATCCCCGACCCCGCAGCAACCGTCCAGGTGGTATACCCCAACGGATTGTTGATGGTTTTTATGTGATCATCGTACCCCTTAAGCAGCCTCTCGTAGTCGTCCGGGCTTATATTAAGCTGTTTGCCGATGGTATCCGCGGAAAAGAAGCGCCAGCTTTTAATCATACATGCAAGATCCTCGCGGTCGGAGTTATTGGTGTCCACATGGATAAAATCGATCTTGATATCCCTCAACTTCATGTTGGCCAGAAATGAGAACAGTTTTTTCCCGTTATACAGATCCATGCCCACTTGTTTGCCGTAGACGGCGGCCATGTCATACACGCCGCGGATGCTCTCCGCGTTGGGGTAGCCGACGATCAAATCATAGTCCTCTCCGATAATATAGATGGCGCCGCCGGGTTTGGTGATACGGAAGAGTTCTTTCAGGATTTCTTCGGGTTTGGAAAAGATCTGAATGCTTAAACGGCAGATCACGAAATCAAACAGGTCATCGTCAAGCATCAGGGCGGTGGCGTCGCCCAACTTGAAATCAACATTGGATACCTCGAACTCTTTTTGCAGCCGGACCGCGTATGTTATGCCGGGCAGCGAGTGATCGATTCCCACCACGATGCTGGGTTTCAGTTCCTTGGCGATAAGCAGCGCCACATCGCCGCAGCCGCAGCAGATGTCCGCCACCTTCATTCCCGGTTTAAGACCGTGTTTTACCAGAATTTCCTTTTCCAGGGGCCAGAGCAGGCGGGTCTGTGTGCGGAGCAAGGGAATAAAATTATCCTGCTCGATAATATTCTGACTCTCATAGAAGTTTTCATCATGAATCACAAACTCGATCCCGTCCCACAACTGCGAAAGCCTGGGCAGTGTCTTCACCTCCCAGGTTAGTACCTTTGTGCCGATTAGTTTTATCTTCAAGGCGGCTTTGGATTTGGCGTACTGCAGGCAGTCGCGGACGGCGCGGATGCCGGCCGAATTTATGTAACGAAGCTTTCTGAAGTTAAGCTTCAACGTGCCCTTGACCTTGTTATGAATTTCAGAGAAATAGTTCTTTATATTCTCCAGATCTTCATTATTATACGTACGAAAAATACCTTCGAAGTTCAGCTGTTGATCAAGCGGATCATAGGTCACCGTATAGCGTTCTCCCGTTACCGTCATGAATAGATCTCCTCTTTGGCGATGGCCACCCGGAGGGTGGTGGCATTGTTCTTACTGTTTACGCCCAGTGCCATGTCGGCGTTATAGTCATGGGCAATAAGTACCAGCCCAAAATGCGCTTTGGCCGCGTCCTCGGATTTTTCCGAGGAAAGCATGGAGAAATACACGGAGGCAAGATCCCCCCGGTTGATAATCCGGACGGTTTCTTCAAGCGGTACCCGCAGGTCGGGCGGGGAGAAGGCCGCCAGCTCAAACAGGATTATCTGCTCGAAAGTAATCAGTTTGATTAGGATACCGGAGTTCCTTTCGGCGTAATGCGCCATGGATTCGCTTAATTCATATAATACCGTGGAAATAAGGTTTTCGGCCCGGTCCTTCTGTTCGAACAGGTATGAGCCGTATTCGGCGAAGTAATTGGAGACCAGGTTGTACCTTCTCCAGTCAAGCTGGAAATCCCGTACGGGCTGCTTTATGGTAAGATGGGTGACCCCTGTTTCGGGCTTGAATTTGGTAAAATCACCGATGTATATTTGCTCACTCACGCCGTCTCCTTTGCCTCCGCTAACGCTTCCAATTTGTGGTTTTTTATTGTTCCTGAATGGGCCCCGGCCGCCCGGCCTGTTTCTGTTTTCCTGTTTTTTCAGCTTGGTCTATTATTTCCAAAGCTTCGAATAATGATCTTCTGATTGCCTCACGTGTATTAATGCCGCAGGAGGCCGCGTCAAACTCTATTCCCTTTAAGACAAATCCTGATTTTGTTTTTTGCAAAGGCGGCGCGATCCCCGTTTCCCGCTTCCGGAGGCCGATCAGCTTATATACTTCAATGGGATGATGCACGCCCTTGACCGTTATGTTTCCCACGTACCCGCAATCGAACTCGTCCTGGATCAGGCTGTAGGCGGCGTGCGACAGGTAGATTGAATCCGGCTCGGCGATGCTCTCCAGGCGGGAGGCGATGTTTACCTGGCCTCCCACGATCGTATAGTCCATCCTGTCGGCGGAGCCGAAGTTCCCCACCGTACAGTAGCCGGTATTTATACCCACGCGTATCTGCAGCGTATGAAAAAGTCCCATTTCCTGCCACCGCACCCGCAGCTTGCGCAGCTCATCCAGCATCTCCAGGGCCATGTGCACGCAGTTCTTGGCGTGGGTGACGTCGTCGATAAACTCCGGGTCCCCGAAGAAGACCATGACCGCGTCACCAATAAACTTGTCTATGGTTCCGCCCCATTTGGTGGAAATCTCCGCCATTTTATTGAGATACTGGTTCAAGACGTCGGACAAGAGTTCGGACTCAATGGAATCGGTGATCTCCGAGAAGCCCACTATATCGGAAAAGAAAACGGACAGTTTTTTCCTGGTGTGTACCAGTGCCACGTCGTCTTTTCCGCCCAAAAGCTGGTTATAAAGCTGGGGAGACAGGTATTTTTTCATTTTATTTTGCAATGCGTTCAGTTTGGCGTTTTGTTCAACCAACTCGTTTTCCAGGGCCGTACCGTGCTCAATAGTATTTTCATTCAGGATTCGCAGGTCATCCAACTCCTGTTTTATTTTTTTGTATTCGGCCTGCAACTTTTCAAACTCGTGTTCCTGCATTGTTTAAATTGTAACAGATATTTGCGGATTTTGCCAAAACATTATTTTCCCCCCATAAAAAAAGGGCCGCCCACGCGGTTCTTCGGGCGGCCTTCGTAATGACGGATGTGATGCTTACGCTTTCTGGGCCAGGACACGTTTGTAGGGCGTAACCATATATTGTTTCATGTTCCCTACCATTTTTTTCCGGATAAAGGGAATTCCCGTGATGACATAGGCCAAGTTGATAAGGATATTCCGCAGATGGTGCCGCTGCGGAAAATCAAACAGCTTGTGTTTTTTATAGTATTTGTAGTCGGCCCTGAACACGGGTTTCAGATCGGCCCAGAGATCGTCCCGGAAGATTTTCATCCCGGCCACGCCCAGGAAGGTTGCGGGCTGCATATACGCGGCCTCGGCATAATTTGTCAGGCGCAGAGCCAGTCCGTCGATCAGTGAGTCTACCTGCCCGGCGTCGGCGCACTCGTCGGTAATGATATCCACCAAAGTGGAACCTTCCATATCAAAATAGGCGCGCAGGATTTCGGTGAGATTGGGGATATAGCGCAGGGGACCGGAGATAAGCACGCCCACCTGTTTGCCTCCAAGCACCATTTGATGTGTATTGAAAAAACTCCGGTCGAAAAACAGCTTCCAGACCGCGGAGAGGTAGCGGTCCTTGATAACACCCGCGAAAATCAGGAGGTCGGCTGTTTTCACCGAGTTGTTGAACATGTCGATATAATCGTCCTTGCCCGTGTAGGTGCAGGTGTTGTCGCTGCTGCACTTGAGGCAGCCCAGGCAGCCGCCCTTAATGGATATCTTGCTGAGGTTGACTACTTCCACGTCCGTGCTGAAACACTCCTTGAAACGGCTGATCATGCGTCCCGTATTGCCCTGTTCGGTATCCGTTACTACGGTTATTTTTTTGGCCGTGCTTAAGTTTGCGGCCCCGTGTTTTTGGGGTTCATAGACGAATGTGGTGTGCGGCAGGGGAAGCGAGTAGCGCGGGCTTTGGACGTCGTTCTTGACGGCATCAACGATTGAATCGGCGAACGCGCGCAGCCCGGCCTGCCCCTTTTCCGCCAGTAAATCAGACATTCTGGCCGAGAAGAAACCCAGGTAGTTCATATCAAGGTCTTCTGATATCGAACGTAGGTACTCATGGGCCGTATGATCGTAGAAGTGGATTGATGTGCTTAGGGATACGGCGTATTTTCCGGCAAAGGCCGATTTGCCCTTGCGCTCAAAAATCAGCTCAATGAACCGTTTGTACTGAGAGCAGACCAGGCAGTAGTACAGGGGAAAGGCCCAGACCACCGCATCGGCCTCTTCTACCTGTTCCATGATCTTCTGAAAATCTTCCGGCCTTTTTTCCAGGCGCTTGATGGGCGCCGCGGCCTGGACTATCGTAAAGATATGTTCCTGCAGGTACTGCCGCATGTATTCCACGTACTGCATGGTGACGCTTGTCTCACCTTTAGGGCTTCCGCCTAAAACAATAATTTTCATTTATTCCTCCTTGGCTTTTTCTTTTCGTAAAATATCTATGGTCTCATCACACCATTGTGTAACGGCGCGGTAAAAAAACTTTCCGTAATTAAGGCAAAGCAGGGGGTACGGTGGTTTGTCCTTGAGCGCCTCTTGTTGGTTTGACTTTATATGGTTCTCAATTTCCGCCAACTCGTCCAATATGGCCTGGGCGCTTTTCCGTTCCTCCGTGACCTTGCCTATCATGTTATCGATGTCTGTCATGAAACCGAAAAAAAGCTTGAGCAGTATTTCCAGCCGGATGATCTTTTTCTGCACCGGCGCGTTCAGCCACCTGGTAAACAGAGCCTTCCCTTTATCCGTAATTGAATACAGGTTTTTAGACGGGTTGCCCTCCGTATGCACGGTTTGTTTTGTCACCAACTCCTGCTCTTCCATTTTCTTGAGCACGGGGTAGATATGGCCGTAGTTTTCACTCCAGAAGAACGAAATGCTGTGGTCTATGATCTTTTTAATATCGTAACCTGACATGGGCTGGAACGAAAGCATTCCCAACAGGGCGTATTGGGTCGTGTTAATCTGGGCCATATATCCTCCTTATATATATCAATTAATAATATATCATAATGATATATAAAATGCAAGTAAATTTTTTATTTTTTTTCATTCTTTTTTATGATAGGCTTTACGCAAGAGGTGCACCCTATGATAGATGATGATGCTCCCAATCCCTGCCCGCACTGCGGGCGGTACAGGAACCGGGCCGTAACAGTGGACGCGGTGGTGCTTGATGGCGGCAGGGTGCTGTTAATCCGGCGCGCGAATGAGCCATATAAGGACTTTTGGGCCCTGCCGGGCGGGTATATGGATTTTGATGAAACGGCCGGTGAGGCCTGTCTGCGGGAACTGGAGGAAGAAACCGGCCTCAAGGCCGCAGGTGTATTTTTTATCGGGGAGTTCAGCCAGCCCGGAAGGCATCCAGACCAGTGCGTCTCCCTGGCCTTTTTAGTAAATGAATGGAACGGCACACCCGCGGGCGCGGATGATGCCGCCGTCGCCCGATGGTTTCCCCTGGCTGATCTTCCGGGCAACATGGCCTTTGATCACTGCAAGATTATCGAATGCGCGGCCGCCTATAAACCGGAAGTCTAAAAAAAGGGCGCCCCGGCCGGGCGGCGCGGGACACCCCGATACCAATGTGGAGGTATAGACTTAGTTACTGATCTCGTAGATCCTATTGTTAAGCACAAACTGCACGTTTTTTCCCAGGGCCAGGATTTCCGCGGCCTCGGGGTTTTTGGAGAGCAGCTCAAAATATTTTTTACTGGCGAATGTGATGCGCTCCACGGGTAAATTGGTTTTCAGTTGAATATTGGAATCGATCCAGTTTGTGCCTGAATTGTAGAAGGCACGCCCCTGTACGTTCTTTACCTGGGCCTGCATCACCTGCGTGTTTCCTTCCTTGTCTTTGAAATCAAGCCTGGTGATGCCTTCCTGCGCCTGCATGCTGTTTTCCGCCTTGTTAAGCTGCTGCACTTCCTCGCTGGCCTGCACGCTGTCCATACCAGAGCTCTCCTTCAATTTGCCGTACTCGCGGGTGCTCAGGTCTTCCAGTTGGTCGGTGCGGTTGGCGATATTGCCCAGGGTTTGGTGTTCGGCCTTAAGTTCATTGCGCGCGGTCCTGGCCTGCTCGTCCTCCAGAATAAGCAGGCTGGTGTACGGGGTTATGATGCCGTGTGTCCTGGCCAACATAATGATCTCTTCCTTCAATTCCTCGCTTTCACCGTACAGCCTCATCTGGTCCAAAAGCATGCCGATCCTCCTGGCGGCCCAGATGGGAGGCACGAAGCTGTGCCTGGTTTCCTTATCCGGGAACTCCAGGGTGTAGGTGAACTGTTTGGGCACATTGTTTACCTTTCCCGTGAGGACCACCGTGGCCTTGCCGCTGCCGTGGTACCGCCCCAGGAGGGTGAGGGAGGAGCCCTTGAACAGGTCGGG
>CAZWYY010000083.1:0-11430 GCA_964638895.1 uncultured Spirochaetaceae bacterium
GTTAACTCAAATATTATACGTTTAAGGACAGCGAAAACTCCTGCTTCCGCCGGCGATACTGGAAATCTGGGGGATATTTGTTGGGATAATAGTCATATTTATATTTGTGTTGCAACGAATACATGGAAAAGAGCGGAAATAAGTTCATGGTAGAGGTTGCGATATTGAAGTAACCTGGTTTCGAGATCCGGACGGTAATGTGCTCTTTCTCTGACACCCTATGGGGCGGTATGCCAGCCCGATAAATCACAGCACACAGGCGCCGCCGCACAACAGAGGTTTAACTCATCCACCTGGATTATTTATAATCAAGAAAAATTGAATTACCACTTGATCTTTAATTAATTATATAGTTATATAGTTAATTAAATGGAGGATTTTATGAATAAATACCTGTCGGAAACAGTTGAGGTTTTTAAGGCCTTGGGAGATTACAACAGGCTGAAGATACTGAAACTATTACAATCCAAAGGGACGTTATGCGTGGGAATGGTGTCACGGAAAATCGGTATTTCCCAGCCCGCCGTTTCGCAGCATTTAAAAATATTAAGAACCGTGGGACTTATTCAGGGAGAAAAGGTCGGATATCATATGCATTATAGGCTCCAATTGGAAGAATTTACGGATATACATATCAAAGACATTTTAAAGCGTATACAAATTGAACCGGAAGAGGAAGGAAACTGTGAATTCGCCGGGGAAGAGCGGAAATGCGCGGAAATCAATGAATAAAATGATCGAGGCGGTACACCTTACAAAAAAATATGAGAGTTTTCCGGCCGTTAATAATATAAGTTTTTATGTAAAGCGTGGTGAGATTTTCGGATTATTGGGGCCGAACGGCGCCGGTAAAACGACTACGATAAATATGCTTATCGGAATGGCAAAGGTGAGCGGCGGCGCTATTATCTACGGAAACGAGGATTTGACGAACAACATAAAAAAAGCACAGAGGCTTATCGGCGTTGTGGCGGATGAAAGCAATCTTTATAATGAGATGAGCGGGTATGAAAATCTCTGCTTTTGCGGTTCTCTTTATGGTCTTTCGAAAAAAGAAAGAACCGAAAAAGCTTCCGCACTGTTGGACCTGTTTCAATTGTCCGAGGCGGCACATAAAAAATTCAAAGCGTATTCAAGAGGCATGAAGCGGAAACTCACCATTGCCGCGGCTTTGATCCATGACCCTGAAATAATTTTCATGGATGAACCGACGACGGGTATTGATGTGGCGAGTGTCAGGCAGATAAGAAATTTTATCAAAGAACTAAATCGGAAGGGCACGACGATCTTTTTGACGACCCACTATATTGAGGAAGCCGAGAGGCTTTGCGGCAGGGTGGCGTTTATCAATAAAGGTAAAATTATAAGGGTCGATACCGTTTCCGGCTTATTGGAAGATACGAAAGAGGCCAACATTGTCGAAGTGTTATTCGAGGTGAATAAATTAGATAAAAACATACTGTTGAATCGATTAAAAGAGGAATTTCATACTGTAGAATGTACGCTGAAAAATGAAAAAACAATAAGAGTGTTAAGTCAAATGAAAATAGATATAGCACCGATCGTCGCGTGCCTGGCGGACGCAGGTGTTTCCATACTGGAGGCAAAGTTAATCAAACCCACACTTGAAGACGCGTTCGTAAAAATGACCGGAATAGAAATCGATATAATGAAAAACGAGAAAGAGAAAAAATGAAATCGTTAACGGCCTTCTGGAATATCCTTTTAAAAGATATGAAAAATTATTATTTAAAACCGCCGAACATAAGCTGGGGAATAATCTTCCCGTTTGCCTGGATGCTGATGATGTTTATAAAATCCGGATCGGTCTTTGATATTAAGAATGTGTTTCCCGGTATTGTCGCCATGTCGATCCTGTTCGGGACCACCTCGATGCTTTCCGTAACCATAACCTTTGAAAGAAGAGCGCGTTCCTTTGAAAGACTGCTTTTGGCGCCGATCAGTATCGAGGTATTGGTGTTGGCGAAGATTATCGGGGCGATTTTATTTGGTATTTTTAATAGTATTATCCCCGTGGTAATTTCCGTTTTTTATTTTAATTCCGCTGTTATGCACTGGCTGACCTTGACGGTGGGGATTATACTGTTGTCCACTATTTCGACCTTATCGGGCTTGTTTATCGCCGTAACGGCGAAAGAGGTGTTTGAAGCCCAAACGTATTCCAATTTTTACCGGTTCCCCATGATTTTCCTTTGCGGTTTATTTATTCCCGTCTCAAGTCTTCCTATATTTATACGGCCGCTTTCCTATATTTTGCCTGTAACCTATGGGGTGGATGTATTGAAATATTCCATATCCGAAAGCAATTCACTATCAATTTTTCTGAATCTGGGAATTCTTCTTGTTTTTTGTATAGCTCTATTTTATGTCAGTATATTCAATATAAGACGGAAATGGATAATCTGATTAATTGAAGGCCGTTTTCAGATATTTATTCCCGGAATGCTTAAAAAAAATTTAAATATCGGGCACCCGCCGTAAAATATATTGACCAGGTTGGTTTTTTTAATTAAACTATGTTCCCGAAGAGATTAGGGACGGTCAACGTCCATGTCGTGACGCGAGTTCCGGATGCTATTCGGCAATCGTGATCGATAATAACTAAATCCAAAATGAAAACCTTTGAGGAGAGAGAGAATGTCGAAACAAAGAGACGAATTTGTCGCAGCAAAAATAGCCAAGATGAGTCTGCTGGAAAAATGCGGACAATTGCTTACCTTCACCTGGCGCGGGGCGTACCTGACGCCCTCCGGGATCGAACAGGTGACCAAACTGCAGGCGGGCGGTCTTTGCCTGGAGCCGTACGCGCTTGAAACATGCAAGAACCTCTATTGGGGGCGTTCACAGGTGGACCCCAATTTTAAGCCGCCGCAGGATTATTTCGACATCGCGCATACCTGGTTCGGCGCCCACGGCCGCGGCGTGAGTGTAACGCCGGAAGAACTGACCGAGGCGCTTAATAAGTTACAGGAAATCGCCATGAGCCGTCCTTCGGGAATTCCGCTTCATATGACCATCGACATGGAAGGCGATTTCAAGAACGACTATACCGCCGGCCGTATTTTGCAGTTTCCGCCTCCGATGGGTCTCACGGCGATCGGCGACGTGGACCTGGCTTACAGGGTCGCCAATCTGATGGGCCGGCAGATGGCCGCCGTCGGCGTCACCCAGTTCTATCACCCCGTCTGTGACGTGAATATCAATCCGCTGAATCCCGAGATCGGCGTACGTTCTTTCGGCGATGATCCCAAGATCTGCGCTAAATTCATAGAGGCGACTGTCCGCGGGTATCAGGACGCCGGTGTGGCCGCCACCATCAAGCATTTCGCGGGCCGCGGTGATTCCGCGACCGACGCGCACGATACGCTCGATGTCTGCCGCGGTGACCGCAAAAGGATGGAAGAGGTCGAGTTGGCCGCCTTTCAAGCGGGAATAGACGCGGGTGCCTGGGCCCTGATGACGGCGCACACGATTTACCCGGCTTTCGACCAGGAATACCCGGCAACGCTTTCGAAGAAGATCCTCACCGATCTCTTAAGAAAACAAATGGGATTCGATGGCGTGGTCGTCTCCGACGCGATCGGCATGGCGGCCATCTTGAAAAAATGGCCGCTTCCGGAGGCCTGCGCCCTGGCCGTCAAGGCCGGCGTGGACACCATTCTGCTCAAGGCGGACGACGAATCCCGCTCGCAGTGTCTGTTCGGCATCAAACGCGCCGTGGAAAACGGCG
This sequence comes from uncultured Spirochaetaceae bacterium, assembly GCA_964638895.1. GTDB lineage: Bacteria > Spirochaetota > Spirochaetia > SZUA-6 > RPPD01 > JAFGGG01. Next base: position 3,752 of record CAZWYY010000083.1, read on the forward strand.
ACCTGTCCGAGGAGCGGGTGAACGACGCGGTGCGGCGCCTGCTTTGTCTGAAATACGACCAGGGGTTGTTCGAAAAGGCCGGGAAAAAAGACCCCAAACAAACCGCGGCGATCGTCCGCAGCAAGGAAAATATCGACTTCTCATGGAAAGTGGCGCACAAAGCGCTGCTTGTGGTCCGTGACGATAAAAAACTGCTGCCCTTAAGCAAGGACAAGAAAATCCTGGTGATCGAGCAGACCATCCCGTACGAATTCTTGGGAAAGGATCTTTACAGCCATCCACACATGTTTTGCGAACAGATGACCAAGCATTCCTCCAACCTCATTCTGGACGATGCGGAGTTCCATGCCAACGATGAGGATGTGGAAGAAGCATTGAGATTGGCTAAGGACGCGGACCTTGTAGTGATGACCAACTACTACGCCCGGATCGTGAAAGAGGGCAACAATACGCATCTGGTGAAGGCCCTGAAAGACGCCGGCCATAACGTGGTGGTGGTGACGAACTTCCCCTACAGAAAGGGTACCACTACGACTGCAGACGCCGTGGTCTGCAACTTCTCGGGTACGCCGGATTCCATCCGGGTTGCGGCGGACCTTCTGTTCGGTGCTATCAAGCCGTACGAAAGCACAAAGATGCCGATAGATCTCAGTGCCGAGAAAAACCTTCCTGAAGAGGACTATACGCCTCCCCCCAAAAAGCCCGTAAAAAAGGGGCCGGCCAATGTGTGGGGAGGAAAGTGTTAGAGCGGCGCTTTTTTCACCAAAGCAAAAGCAACAAGCATCCGATATCCGGGCACCGGAGGGAAATGTAAAATTTCGGACCGATGCCCGGGTTTATTTTGATAGACGCCGGCACTTGGGGGGCCCAGCGATTCCGGCGCTGATGTGAAACACAAATGATCAAGGAGAAAGAATAAAATGTCCCAGACTGGAGCATTCGATATACGTGATATCTATACCATTAATGGCCCAAAAATTACCGACATCTATAAAAAGAACAACATGACGGTGCATTTCCAGGGTATGTCCAAGACCTTGCAATTTCCGCAGACCGTGGCGCTGCAAGGGGCGCCTACCTGCTCAATCGGGATTTCCCCGTATGGTCTTTACAACCGTTTCAATGACGCGGGGCGGCTCATCATGCTGAACCAGAAGGCGATTCAGTTCGGTTCCGTACCGTACATCCGTATCGAAGAAGAATGCACCATGCTGACCCAGCAAGAGCCCGGTGAGACCGAACTGCCCGATGATATTCCCATGGTCAGGAATTATTATCCAACTCCCATTGCCGAGGAACAAATCTCCATGAGCATCGCCACTCCTTCGCTTGAGATCGCCTATACGCTGGAAAAGGTGAAGATTGTGAGGAGATTCATCTCGCCTCTGCTGTCCGGCAGTGAACAAACGTTGATGCCGTTGGGCGTGGAAGAGTTCGAAATAGAGAACACCACGAATGAACCACAGGTGATCACCTTGGTGGTGCCCCGCCCCTCCCTGGTAAACCTGCAGGAAAAGGAGCTTAAACCCACCGACCAGGACAGTATCTTTGTGGGTACGGCCGCGGTAGGTGAACAGAAGCATGAAGAATTCAAAGCCGGCGGCATCCGAGGTGTGATTATGGGGAGTACGGAAACAGCCGACCGCATGGCCCTGGCTGTTCCGGACCAGTCCGACGCGGCCGTGGACATTAAGCCCTATTTCTGCCTGAACCGGTACAAGGACGATCTCCTGCTTAATGCGGAGGGTAACTTTTACGAGAAGCGGGAACCGGTTCGCCGGAACGATTACGGCGCGGCCGTCTGTGTGACGTTTACCCTGGATCCTAAATCAAGCAGAACGGTTCCGGTGGTCGTGGTGCTGGACTTTCCCGAGCAGTCCTATATTGACGGCGCGGAATTCGAGCGCCCATATGTTAAAAACTTCCACGACACCAAAACACGAACCGTCGAGATGGTAAAAATCGCGCTGAGCAGCTATACGCGGTGGTGGGAGCGGACGGTTGCGATCCAGCAGCGGATGTTTGATTCCATTCATGCCGGTCCTTCGTACCAAGGTGACAGGGACGGCGCCCTGCGCCTGACGCGGTTGATGCTGAATGAACTGCATTTCCCGCTGTCCAACGCCTGTGTCTGGGTGGATGACGAAAACGGCGAGCGGGCCCGGTTCCTGGAATGCTTTGATTACGCCTACATTGATCCTTCCGATGTGGACTGGTATTCCATGGTGCTGCTGATGCTTTTCCCGGTGGTGGAAAAAGATCTCTGCCAGGAGTTCATAAATTCGATCCGGGCCGAGGACCTTACCCCGCGCTGGTATCACTTTCACGCCTCGTTCGTGGAGGCCCGGAGGCATTTCGAGGAAAATCCCGATCAATATGAAGATGTATCCCTGACGCAGATCCGGGACGCCTTCAAAATCAAGGGCAGCGTGGCGCATGACGTGGGCGCCATGCCCAAAGGCCACCCCTTAAGGAACGTCAGCGATTACGCCTGGTACAACAACAACTACTGGGTGGACCTGTTTCCAAAGCTGATGATGCGTGTGCTGCGCAATGTGAAGTTCACCGGCGATATGCAGTTTCTTAAGCATAATTGGGAGACGTGTAAGTTCGGACTGGAAGCCCTGCTGGGGCTCGATTTTGACGGAGACGGGATTCCCGAAGGCTATCCGGAGGATGTGAAAAATACCTTCGATAATCTGGTGCTCTTCGGCGCGGACGCGTACGACGCGACCCAGTTCCTGGGCGGCTGTCAGGCCATGATCAAGATGGCGCAAATGCTAGGCGACAAAACCGGCGAGGCGCGCGTGCGGGAGGTGTTCGACAAGGGCCGGCACAGCCTCGAGAAACTGTGGCGCGAAACGGAGAACAGGAAGGGCGAGAAGCTCGAGTACTACATTACCTGCTATGATCCCGAAACCGGGAACAAGAACAACGATGTCTGGACCAACCAGCTTGACGCCCTGTGGTACCTGATTTCCATCGGCGAAGAACCCTTTATCCCTGAAGACCGGGCCAAGAAAATTCTTAAAACCATTTACCGGAACAACCGCTCGTTCATGGGTTGGGCCATGTGCAAGACGGAAAACGGCGAACCCGTGGAGTCGGACCAGGGAAAGGACGTCTATACCACGTCCAATTACGTATTCGCCCAGCTTTTAGATTACTACGGTATGGTTGATGAAAGCAAAGAGGTGTACAAGCACATGGAGCGGGTGGTGTTCGACTACGCCAACTCCATGATCACTCCGGACAACCTGCGGGCGGAACTGGAGCAGGAGGCCGGGGAGTCGGCTCCCGGTCCGCATTATATCGTGGCCGCCTATCCCCGGCCGGGCGCCGTCTGGACCCACCTGGTCATGGATTATATTAAAGACCTCCAGGCCAAGCACAAATCAAAAACCATCGCTTCAGAGGACCTGATACGGTTTTTGCCCGGGCTGCTCCGGGGGCCGGAAAAATCTGAAAAATAAGCGCACGGTACTTCATATGCTGTATTTCATATAACGATCAAAGGAGGCATTAATTAATATGAGTAAAAACTACGACATCACATTCGTCGGGCATATGTGCTACGACGAGATCATCCCCTTTGAGGGAGAGGCCCACATCGCGCCAGGCAGCGCGGTATTGTGCGGGGCCATGGTCGCCGCCCGCATCGGGAAAAAGGTGGCCGCGGTCGTTAAAATGGCCCCAAAAGACGAACATATCCTTCAGGCCATGAAAGACGTCGGGGTTGATACCTACCTTATACCCAGCGAAGAGACAACCTTTTCCCGGGTGCTGCACGAATCGGCGAATATGGATGAACGCACCTTGACCCTGGTCAAATCGGCCGGCCTGATATCCATTACGGATGTACCGCGGCTGGAAACCACATGCGTTCACCTGGCCGGGATTTCCGATACGGAATTCAACATGGACCTGATAAAGGGGTTGAAAGCCAGGGGGTACAGCCTGTCCACGGACATGCAAAGTTATGTCAGACACGTCACCCCGAACCGGGTGATCGAATACAGCGATGTGGTAAATAAACGGGAAATCGCGGGGCTGATGGACAAGCTGAAGCTGGACGTGGTGGAGGCGCGCATTTTGACCGGCGCCGACGACCTGGAAAAGGCCGCGGTTATCATCGAATCATGGGGCTGCCCGGAAATTATGATTACCCAATCCGAGGGTGTGCTGGCGCGGGTGAACGGGACCACATACTATGAAAAATTTTCAAACAGCAATGTGTCCGGCAGAACCGGCCGGGGCGACACTACATTCGCCGCCTACCTCTCGCAGAGGCTGAACCACGAACCGGCCGAATCATTGAGGTTCGCCGCCGCCCTGGTTTCGATTAAAATGGAATCGCCCGGCCCTTTCAGCGGCACGCTGGAAGATGTGTATAAGCGGTTGCGGGAAAGGCATTCATAAAGAAATCAACTTCCCGTACTCTCATACCTGCCGACTCCTTTATAAAATATAATCCGTGCCGTGAGTAAGCAGCATACGGCCACAACAGGGGACAGCATACCCGGCAGCGCCCAATCCGGTTTTTCAAAAATATAAGCCGCAGGGAAAAAACTTATGAACGCGTAAGGAATAAAAATGCTGACAATAAGTTGAATTCCCAGCGGATAAATCGTAATGGGGTACTTTCCGAACTCGCTCATATTATGGACCATATTGCTGAACGCATTACCGGGACTTTTTACCCAAAAGCCGATGCAATTGGCCGCTAAATAGATTGAAAACCGTATGACAAAACCCGATATGAAAATGAGGACAATCATAAGTACATTTAAAAACGACCAGGACGTTTTCATATTAATGAGGGATTGATATATGATAAAACCACCGATAAGCAGGTTGCCCAGGCCGTTCATCCCCGCTTCCATGCCGATTACCTGAATTAATGGCGATACCGGACGTACCAACAGAATATCCATTCTTCCTTTGTTCACCAGCCAGTTGATGGACCAGATGCCGTTCAGGAACAAGGACACAAATCCTTCCGTAAAAAATATGGCGGCATAGATGAAAGCGACCTCCCAGAACTTCCAGCCGTTTATCGCCGGGATATGATTGAATATCACCCATAAGAAGATAAACCCTATTACCTGGGTGATAACGGCGGCAAAAACCGCGATAAGAAAATCCGCCTGGTATTCCAATACGGCTTTTACGTGTTGGGTAATTAATCTACAGTAAATATAAACCGCTCGTAATATGCGCTTCATGGATCATCCGCCCGCTATGGTCAATTTTTTTACCGCTTTTTTCCACAGCAGGTTTCCCAATACCCATAATGCCGCTATCCAGAACAACTGCAGGCACAGCATTCCGCCGATTTCCATACCCTTTATCTTATTCAGGTAAATCGAGGCGGGGATATAGACGATACCGTGAAAAGGCAAAAAGTATGACACCTGTTGCAGCCATAAAGGGAAGAAAGCCAAAGGAACAAGGGCGCCGGAAAAAAAGTTGGTGATGAATATTCTCGACCAGGTCACCCCGAGGGAATTGCTTGTCCAGAAACAAACCAGACCCGTAAGGTATACAATGCCGAATTTTATGAAAAACGCGAAAATCAGGCTGATAAAAAAAAGCGATAGAGATAAAACATCGGGTATATATAATCCGCTGCTTAAAACAACAAATAATCCCGCCAAAACCCCGCCGATACCTCCTTCAACCGCAGCCGAACCCATGGATTCGGCCAATTGCGCCTTATGAAAATCCAACGGCTTCAGTAAATCCATTGCCACCTGGCCGTCTATGATTTTCAAGGATATTTTCCTCTCCGAATACCAGGAAAGCAGGCAGTTGGACAGAAAGGCGATAAAGAGATAGGCCTTCATCTCCTGCCATGTATACCCGGCCAGGCTGTTTTTGCTGTAAAAAATAATTTCCCATAGGAAAAAAAGCGTAAGTAAAAAAATGAATTGGGTTAACAAGGTCATAAAATAATTGAACCGGTATGTCAATGTGTCTTGTATCGCCGTTTTACCGATTGAGATATATTTTTTTATATTATATGCCCTGCTAAAAATCGAATTTTCCCTCATATACTTTTTTCACGATGTCTTCTATTGTAGTATCCTTAACTTTGAAATCAATGATGTTGAAATTATTGATTATTTTCTTTAAAACGGCGCTCGCTGAAATTTGATTTTTATTAAAGGACAAGGTCAGCTGTTTTGTTTTCGGGGAAATCGCCGTTACCGAAAGAATTTCCGCTGAAGGTATGCGGTATATCTGTGTTTTTATTTCTTTGATATTGCCGGTGAGTACGAGGTCGATGAGACTAACGAAAGTATAGTCGGTTTTCAGTTTGTTTAAACTCCCGTCGTAAATTATTTTCCCCTTGTCGATGATTATCAGCCTGTCGCAAATGTCTTCGATATCACTCAAATCATGGCTGGCAAGGATAACGGTGGTTTTGTGCTCGCGGTTTATGGATTTGATGAAATTCCTGATACGCTCTTTAACAACGATATCCAATCCGATGGTAGGTTCGTCCAAATAAACGATTTTAGGGTTGTGTAAGAAGGCCGCCGCGATATCTCCGCGCATTCTCTGCCCTAATGATAATTTCCTTGTGGGGAGACTCATAAACTCATCAAGCCCCAGTATTTCGGTAAAATAATCCAGATTTTTTTTATAGAGATCATCGGGAATTTGATATATATCTTTTAAAAGATATAATGATTCCCTCATCGGGATGTCCCACCATAATTGTGATTTTTGCCCGAACACAACCCCTATTTTCTTTGCGTTTTTGATTCGTTCTTTATGGGGGACCAACCCATCCACTTTGACTTCCCCGGACGTGGGCACCAGGATGCCGGTCAACATCTTTATCGTCGTCGATTTTCCCGCTCCATTGGGACCGATATAGGCGACCGCGTCCCCCGCTTTTATCGAGAAACCGATCTCATCCACCGCCCTTTTGGTAATGTATTTTTGGGTGAACAGGTGTTTTATGGAACCTTTCAGACCGGGATCTTTCACTGCGTGGCGATACTCTTTTGTCAGGTTATTTACATCAATTAAAATATTTATTTCCTTTCGTGACAGTGTTATGTATGAAATACGAATGAAATGATAAGAAAACTAAAAAATGATGTCAACCTGCATCTCCAAAGTATCCCTTATACGTCGTGTGATTTATCACTTTTCTTTTGGACGGCTCATATACAAGTTTGGCCGGGCTTACGGCCGCCGTCTCAAGTTCTTTCTCAGATACCTCTGACTTCCCGCATAAAACAATGACAGGGGAAATGTTCCTGATGCTTCTAAAAGTTGTAGGCTTGTTGGGTTTTCAAATCATTATAGTTTGTCAATGCCAACGATACACATAATCAGCGCATAGGTCAGGTAATTTGCTTGGTTAACTTGCCGCTTGGGTCAAGAGTTAGTGATTGTTATGTGGATTATCTGTAACCGTTAAAAGAATCGCGCCTAGTGAAAAGAAAAGGACTATTATTTGTTTTCTCCAGGTACTGAGGAAGCGGGGTTTTCCCGAACTTCTTTGTTTCCAGCATGTGCGGTTTCCTTTTTTACCTGCCGGTACAGGTCGGCATGCCCCCGAGCCTCACCGGCCGCGGGGAAACACAGGCGCCCCGTATTTCAATCAAAACTTTTAAACTCATTCCATTTTTCCGCCAGCGATACCTTGGGAGTTTTACAGA
>CAZWYY010000084.1:0-11349 GCA_964638895.1 uncultured Spirochaetaceae bacterium
ATATGCTTACGTATGAGCCCTCCCTTGGGTACACGCTTCTGTCCACTAATTAAAGATTATTCTTCAACCGGGCCTTTAATGCTTGCGAAATTCTGGGTTAGTTTAAAATAGTCCATATCAAAAAACCCGCTGTTGTTATAATGAGCGGCGCCTGCGCCAAGGTAGGTAAATTTCGGATTGAGGATATTGGCCCTGTGCCCGGGGGAATGCATCCACATATCCAGGGCTGCCTTGGCCAGACCCAGGTAGGTGTGGTTCTGGATCGGTTCACCCTTGTATTCATAGCTGAAGTATCCTCCGTTTTGCGGGGGCGTATACACGGATTTTCCGGCTTCATATTCGATTCCAAAGGTGTTGGCGATGTTTTCACCCGTGGTTGCTCTGGTGATGCCCACCAGCGCCAGGCGTTTCCTCATGGTCTCCTTGCCTTTCACCGGACTGGTATGGGAGAAGAAATTGTGGGCAACCATATCCCTGCTATGGCCGGTGGCCGCCTTTTCCAAGGCCGGTGAGTGCAAAAAGGGCTTGCGGTTATTCTCCACCCGCCGGCGGTTGGTCTCATAAAATATTGCGGCGTCCAGTAAAGGGTAATCGATATTGTTCATATCGACCCTGCCGTTGGCCGCAGGCATGGTGGCGAAACTCACATAATCGTATATCTCATAGTCTGAGTCGCTCCAGGTCTCGAATCCTCCGCTGTAATTATTGGTAAGAAGTATAAAAAGGAGTCCGAAGCATATTGCCGTATAAAGTAAGGATTTCTTTGCCATACGCCACCTCTAAATTAAAGTATTATTCAAAATCAGGAAAAATCAAGTCTTTATAATCTGTATGAACGGGCAGCGTATGATCACGGGATCATTTTTTTTATTTTTGCGGTAAGCCGACCGACCGGGACCTTGAGTTCGGCCACACCCTGTTCCATGGCTTTCAAGGCCGTGGCCATGGCGACCTTTCTGCCGACCTCCTTGTTCAGGGCCGAGGGAACGATGACGCCTTTGGCCAGTTCTTTTTCACTTACCATGGATGCAATGGCATAGGCGGCCGCAATCTTCATCTCCTCGGTAATCGATCTGGCCCGTACATCGAGCGCTCCGCGGAAAATGCCGGGAAAAGCCAATACATTGTTGATCTGGTTGGGGAAGTCGGACCGTCCGGTGGCAATGACGCGCGCGCCGCCTTTTCTGGCCTGGTCCGGCAGGATCTCCGGATCCGGGTTGGCCATAGCACAGACGATCGCGTCCGCGGCCATGCTTCTGATGGAGCCTGTGGTAAGCAGGGACGGACCGGATACACCGATAAAGACATCGGCCCCTTTTAGGGCGTCGTGCAGGGTGCCACAGATATGCCTTGGATTGGTGAACGATGCGGCATTGGCTTTGAACGGATTCAGATCGGTACGTTCATCGCAGATAATTCCGCGCGAGTCGCAAATGACGATATCTTTTACGCCCCACTGCATAAGGAAGGACGCGATGGCGATTCCGGCGCTGCCTGCGCCATTAATCACCACTCGCAGGTGTTCTTTTTGTTTGTGGACTATTTTCAACGCGTTGATGAGGGCCGCCAGGGTAACAACAGCGGTTCCATGCTGATCATCATGAAACACCGGAATGTTAAGGCGTTTTTTGAGTGTTTCCTCAATCTCAAAACAGCGGGGTGCTGAAATGTCCTCAAGGTTTATGCCGCCGAATGTCGGTGAGATGAACTCCACGGTCTGTATAATTTGGGCCGTATCCTGGGTGGACAAGCAAAGCGGAAAGGCGTCCACACCTCCGAACTCTTTAAAAAGCACGGCCTTGCCCTCCATAACAGGCAGGCCCGCCTCCGCGCCGATATTACCCAACCCCAGCACCGCGCTGCCGTCGGTGACGACCGCCACCATATTCCACTTTGAGGTGTAACGGAACACAAGTTCCGGTTGTTTAGCGATCTTTTTACAAGGTTCCCCCACGCCGGGCGTATACAGTAGAGAGAGGTCAAGTTGTGAACGGATGCGTTTTTTGGGCGCTATGGTGAGTTTGCCTTCAAGTTCGGTGTGTAATGTCAGGGCTTGTTGTTTTATGTTCATTATTATGTGTTTTTTATTAAAAGGGCCCTATAGGTTGAGAGATCGTTGCCACGGGAGAACTGAATGCTTACCTTGGATGCCCGGTCGCTTAGAGGTTTAATATATACCAGTTCATCCGTAATTTTAAAACTTCCGTTAAGCGGTTCCAGGGTGATACTATACTCCTTGATGGAAAACACCGATAGAGGGAGTACTATGCCTATTCCATCGCTGCTTGCATCCACGGTCTTTGCCCTACACCTTTCTCCGTTTTCAAATTGAACATAAAATGCCTTTAAAACGTCCGGAAGTTTTGCGGCGGGTATTCGCCGGGCACCTCTTCTGTCCGTATTTTTTTGTTCAGCATTCATGGCATTATCTTGTTTAGTATTATATCATAATATTATACCATGTAAACCGGAAATGAAAAAATAACCTATGAAAAAGCCGCCACTCTCGGTGCTGGATAAAAGTGGCTTTACTTTTATAAAAATAAGTGGCGGCTTTTTCTCCCCCCTATCACCCCTGCGGGGTGCTCCCCCAAGAACCACCTGCAAAGAAGGCGGTTCTTTTATATGAAAAAGCCGTGGGGACCCCATAAGGTAATTTTAAGTATGTCATAATACCAGCTATGGACCGGAAGACGGACATCTATTCCAAAGCGTGAAAATTAACAAAATTGAAATTGCCGGTTGCCAGACCGCCGCTTCTTTTGTATGGTGTGAAACATGCATGTATTTATCGGCGGCAGTATGTTTTATCTTCTGTTAAGCGTTTGGGCGGGATTGGCCCTGCTGATTTTTGTTATTCTGTTTTTTATTCCCGCTCCTTACGGACGGCACTGGAAGAAGGGGTGGGGACCGCAGGTTTCAAGCCGGGCAGCTTGGTTTTACATGGAACTGGTATCCCTGGTGGGTATGGGTGTGCTGTTTTTCACAGGAAACAGGCCTCATAACCCCGTAGCGCTTGTTTTCCTGGCTATGTGGACGCTGCACTATTCCTACCGGGCCATACTGTTTCCCCTGACGCGTAGATACACAAAACCGACAATGCCCGGTGTAATAATGCTCTTCGGCATGTTGTTCAACTGCTGTAATTCGTTTTTCAACGGATATTACCTTTTTTATCTGTCAGCCCCCTCTCCGGCGGCATGGTTGGCTGACGCGCGGTTTATCGGCGGTGCCATGTTTTTTGCCGGCGGATTTTTCATTCATACGTATTCCGACCATATCCTGAATAAATTGAAGAATTCAGGGCATACCGGCTATAGGATTCCTTACGGCGGGCTTTTTCGCTGGGTGTCCTGTCCAAACTACCTGGGTGAGATAATCCAATGGAGCGGTTGGGCGCTGGCCACGTGGAGCCCCGCGGCCCTGTGTTTTATGTTCTGGACCATAGCCAACCTTGCTCCACGCGCCGTGTTCCATCATAGATGGTATCATAAAATGTTCCGTGATTATCCTCGTGATCGGAAAGCCCTGATACCCTTTATAGTATAGGGAATTGTATTGAAAAAATTAGTTTTGTAATTTGGGGTGAGTTGTAGTACATTTGATAAAGTAAAATATGTGTTAAAAAGCCTTATCGTGCCCATATATAAAGAACGGAGAAACAGCCAATGGCAAAGCCGAATATTATGATTGTCGAAGACGAGGGTCTGGTGGCAATGGAATTAAAGGAAGAGCTGTTACACCTGGGATACGATGTCTCTTGTACCACAGACTCGGGTGAGGAGGCCATGAAAAACCTGCTTGAAGCCAAACCGGACCTGATATTAATGGATATTCAGCTGAGAGGCTGTATTGACGGTATACAAACCGCAAAACAGATTTTTTCCGAGTATCGTATCCCGATCATTTACCTGACCGCCCTTTCGGATGAAAAAACGCTCTCCAGGGCGTGTGAAAGCGAACCTTATGGTTTTCTGGTAAAGCCTTTTTCCGAACGCTCTTTGTATACAACGATCGAAACGGCGCTCTCCAAAGCAAGGAAGGAGCGCACCGCCAGGGCGAATTGGGAATGGTACGCGCACATCGTAAAATGCATGGGGGAGGCTGTCATTGTTACCGACTGCCATGGCGTCATCCGCCTGGTGAACCCATTGGCGGAACGCCTTACCGGATATTCGCTTGCCGATGTGTCCTGCCGGGATTTTAATGAGGTTTTCAATTTTTTTGAGGCGACCGCCGAGAGGAAACGGTTTATTGTTCCGTTTGACCGTGCCTCTAGTGAAGGGGAGCTTGTTTTTTATAACAGGTTTAAACTTATTACGGCCAATCGGCAAGAGATACCCGTGAACATGACGCTTTCACCATTAGCGGATGAGAGGCAGGTAACCATCGGGGTCATCATCACCCTGCGTGACACAAGCGCCCAGGAAAAGTCCCAGGAGGTCATAAAAAGGGAGCTGGACACGGCCGTAAACATCCAAAAAAGCCTGCTTCCCCATAAACTGGAAAATATCTACGGGATTCGTTCCCATTGGTTTTTTTATCCCAGTCCGTTCGGCTCGGGAGATATCTTTAATTTCCGCAGCCTGGACGGTTCACATGTCTGTTTTTATATACTTGATGTTATGGGCCATGGTTTTACCGCCGCGCTTTTCTCTCTGGTATTGCACCGTATTCTTACCCCCGATACGGAAAAAGGGGGCATCCTTAAAAAAAAGAAAGCTAAAAGCGGCGGCAGGACAAATAAACATAATGGGTTAGCGGAAGCGGGTATCCTGACCCCTAAAGAGGTGATCGGTGAACTCAACAAACGTTTTTATTTTACCGCGGCCGAAAATCCGTTTTTTTCCATAATTTATGGTGTAATCAATGTGGATACCGGGAAAACCATACTTGCCAGGGCCGGGCACACCTACCCCCTCTGGCAGAAAAAAAACGGGAGATTCATCCAGATCGACAAGGGTGGTCCGGCGATCGGCATTTTCCCTGAGATCGAGCTTGAGGAATATTCATTTATATTTGAACCGGGGGAGAGGTTGATTATGTATTCGGATGGTCTTGTTGACGTGCGAAACCTGAGACAGGAACATTTTTCCCTGGAGCGCCTGTTGAACTTCCTCAGCGTGAATAAGCAGCTTGCCCTGGAGGACCTGATTGCAGTGCTTAAACAAGAGACTACACAATTTATGCACAGAACCGAATCCACCGATGATATTACGTTTTTTGTGTTGGAACGGGGAGGCGAACGCTGAAAGATATTTTACTTGCACGGCCGCATAATTTTTTATTGCTGGTACTTGATGTTTTTTTTTTATTAACCATATATTAGAAGGGAAAAAATGAAGAGATTATTAATCGGATTAATCTGTGTCTGTATGCCGTTTCTGGCGTTATATGGCGCGGTATCGTGTTTTGCGCCCGGAAGGTTAATCAACCCACATGGGGCACCCTCCGTCGCCTCCGCACCCACCGGGGAGCGTTATGCGGGCAACCACGACAACGGAAGTTCCGAGATCGAACTAAGCGATCTTGAGCGGGAGCTGACCGTTATCGTTGACCGTGACCAGGCCCTACCCGCCGATTACGAACCATCGGATCTGGTTTTGCTGGCTGAAAACGGTATCCGGGCAAGTGATCCGTCCATGCGCGTGCGGCTGGTGATTATTCCTGATCTGGGGGCCATGTTTGACGCCGCGCTGGCTCAGGGCTACCGCCTGATGGTTTTTTCAGCGTATCGTTCTTATAAAACACAACAAAGAGTATATGACTATTGGGTCAATACGCTGGGCAAAGAGGAGGCGGACCGCTCCTCCGCGCGCCCAGGACACAGCGAGCATCAACTGGGGACCACCATGGACATTACCGTGGTGGATCTGAAGGGAAATGTGTTTGATGATTTCGGGAACACACCCGCCGGTAAGTGGCTGGCGGAGAACGCGTATCGGTTCGGTTTTGTTATGTCCTACCCGCCGGACACTGAGCTGATAACCGGTTATAAGCATGAGCCGTGGCATTTCCGTTATCTGGGCAGGCGACTGGCAAAAATAATCAAGGAGCGGGATCTCATCCCCTCGCAGTACCTGAGGGCTTTGGCCACACAGGGGAAATAGCCCGGCCATATACAAAGAGGGAGGGATTATGAAAATCCGTTATAATGCGCCCGTAATCTTAAGTTATGCGCTGATCTGCACGGCAATAATGGTTATTTGGCAGATCCTGGGCGGCGAGGGAGGCCCGGGCATCGATACCGTGGGAGACAGGTTTGTGGCCTCTTATTTCATGGTCCCGGGCAACACCATGGGATTTCATATTTTTTCCCTGGATTTTTATAAACTGTTCTCCTATGCGCTGGGTCATGCCAACTGGACGCACCTTATTTCAAATTTCACGTTTATTTTGCTGATCGGGCCGATTCTTGAAGAAAAATACGGCTCCGGCAGGCTGTTGTTCATGATGTTTATTACGGCCGGTGTCGCCGGGCTTATTAATGTGCTGTTTTTCCCCGATCCTTCCCTGGGCGCAAGCGGTGTCGCCTTTATGATGATTGTCCTTATTTCCATTACCAATGTACGGGCGGGTGAGATTCCTCTCAGTTTTATCGCCGTGGTTTTGCTTTACCTTACCACCGAGGTGATCAATATGGTGGGCGCCCGGAATAACATTAATGAAATGGCCCATCTTCTGGGCGGATTGTGCGGAAGCGTATTCGGCTTTTCCCTGCTCCGGAAAAAGCAGGGCAGGGAAAGCGTGGGCGGGGGAACCACGGACAACCCCTTGGGACTCTGAGTATGAAAGCCCTGCAAAAAAAATTTATTGCTATTCTGCGCATGGAGCTGGAAGACCTTATTGAAGATATAGAACTCCTGATGTCGGTGGAAAAGAAGCGTTTTGCCAAAAACGAGATTACAAATTATGTGTACATGGAGAACACCGCCCTGTTTAAAAATGAGATCGCCTGCCTGAATAATTTCATAGGATTCATCAACGGGATTGAGATCGGGCGTTTTGACAGTCTGGCACAGCTTTCAGCATACATTGAAGAGCAGTTTAAAAACCGACGGCAGGAGCATGAGTATCAGCAGGCTGTTATGGGTTTTGTGGCCAGGAAAATTGCCAAGGTTATGAACTATGTAAGATGTGAATAACCCGGACCGGCGGCAATTCTATATTTGTTCCCAATGGAAATCGCCGGCTGACAGTTGATAAGCCATGCCCGTTTTGGTATGTTAAATGTAGATATGAGACATCCTAAATTAGCCCTGTGGGAGCGACAGCTAAAAACCATTTTCGATAAAATCGATGATTTTTTGGAGGATAAATACGGCGACCTGTTTCCGCTTCATCCTTCACGCCCCGCGCGCGGCACAACCTCCAATAAGGAACATGACGGGCTTTTTAACGTGGGGGCCAGTTTCTCCGCGGGTTTCGGTTCGAAGCACGGCCCGGGGTATATAGTTGAAATCACCATGGCAACGCTTTCGCACGTACCCGCGGAGATACGGCGGCAGATCGAGCGGGACGTTGTTGAAATCCTTGACCGGGAGCTTGAAAACGAGTTTCCCCAAAAGATTCTGGATGTAACGAAGGACGGAAATGTATTTAAAATTCATGGGGATCTGAGCCTGGGACAGGCATAAACCTTTCCATGATTCGGAATTAATACTTGAAATTTCCTGGCGTGTAAATTATTTTAGTATTAAAATTAAAACTGCTTATACATGAATCTTTCAAAAATAAATTTGATCGTAAAGAGGAAACAATGGAAGTACAGCTGCAGGATTTGATCGATAATATTAAAAACAAGGGCATTAAACAGGCCGAAAAAGAAGCGGATGAAATAAAACAGGCCGCGCAAACTGGGGCCAAAAAAATAATAGCGGATGCGAAAAACAAGGCCCAGGAGCTGCTTAAAGAGGCCGGGAAAGAGACGGAGGCTTACAAACACGCGGCCGATCAGGCTCTCCGTCAGGCCGGGCGGGACCTGATGTTAAGCCTTAAGACACGGATCCAGGACCTGTTTGCGGCCGTTATCAACTCCGAAGTGGGGTCAGTGCTTAAGGGCAAGGTGCTGGAGGATGTTCTGCTTGCGGTTGTCACGGGTTGGATTAAAAACGGCACCACCAGGATCACGCTCCTGGTGGCGGAGGAGGACCTTGGCAGGCTGCAGAGTTTCCTCGTCGGCAAACTGGCAGACCGCATGAAGGAGGGGGTAACCATAAAGCCACTGCCGGAGATCAAGGCCGGATTTCGCATCATGGAAACCGACGGTACCATGTACTATAATCTGACGGATGAGGGCATTGCCGAGTTTTTAAGCGAATACCTCAATCCCGAACTGGCAAAATTGCTTGATCACACCGGCGGCTTGGGGAATGAATCTTGAGCAACTATTACTTCGTGACGGCATCGCTTCCCATGCTGCAATACGACAGGCCCGCCGGGGTTACGCGGGCATATTTTCTGGATCTGTGCCGTGCCCACATGCAGCCGTATGATTTTACCCTGCTTGAACGGGCCCTGATCTTCGATTGTTCCGGCCGGGAACCGTGTCCCGCCGTGTACGGACTGTACAGAACATGGGAGACCGCATTGCGCAATGAGCTCGTACTGCTGCGCGCCGCGAAAGCCGGTAAGGATGCCGTACGGTATCTGAAAGAGGGTGAAGGTTTAACGGGAATGAGCGCCTTTGCCAGGCGCGTCTTTGACGAGGCCTCACCCCTGCAGGCCGAAGAATTAACGGACAGGGCCCGCTGGCAGTACCTGGAGGACCTGGAGATCGGGCATTTTTTTGACTTGAGTAAGTTGGTTGTCTATTATCTTAAACTGCAGCTTCTGGAGCGCAAGGCTTTTTTTAAGGAGCAGGAAGGCAAAGAAACCTTCAGCGCTCTGGAACAGAGGGTGTTTGAGGAATTGAAAGCCGGAGTGGAGGCATATGGAACGTAATTTTGGTGAAGTGGTCGGTATAAATGGAAACATGATCTCGGTGGGCTTCAACGGAAACACATTGATGAACGAGGTGGCCTACGTACATGTAGGCGAAAAAAAGCTGAAGTCCGAGGTAATCCGTATCCGCGGGGAGCGGGCGGAGCTTCAGGTGTTCGATAATACGCGGGGTATCGGTATCGGCGACAAGGTGGAGTTTACGGGAGAGCTTCTGGCCGTCGCTTTGGGGCCGGGCCTTTTGGGGCAGATTTTCGACGGCCTGCAGAACCCCCTGCCGGAACTGGCCCGGCAGCACGGTTTTTTTCTGGAGCGCGGGGTGTACCTTGACCCCCTGCCGGCGCAGTTACAATTTGAATTTACGCCCGCGGTAAAACCCGGCGACACCGTGGGGCGGGCCGCTGTTCTGGGTACGGTGCCTGAGGGTATTTTTACCCACAGGATTATGGTCCCCTTCAACCTCTACGGCAGTTACACCATTGAATCTATGGTGCCCAAGGGCACATACGGGGTGAGGGACACGATTGCGGAGATCAAGGATGAGCACGGGAAACGTATCGAGCTTTCCATGGTCTTTGAATGGCCGGTAAAACGGCCCATCGACGCCTATACCGAGCGTTTAAAGCCCACGGAATCCCTGATTACTAAGGTACGCATTGTTGATACCCTGGTTCCAGTGGCCAGGGGCGGGACCTACTGTATTCCCGGGCCTTTCGGGGCGGGCAAGACCGTATTACAGCAGATAACCAGCAGGCACGCGGAGGTGGACATAGTGGTGATCACCGCCTGCGGGGAGCGCGCGGGAGAGGTTGTTGAGACCCTGCGCGAGTTTCCGGAGCTTGTAGACCCGCGCACGGGTAAATCCCTGATGGAGCGTACCATCATTATCTGTAACACAAGTTCCATGCCAGTAGCCGCCAGGGATGCCTCGGTTTACACGGGGGTGACCCTGGCCGAATACTACCGGCAGATGGGCCTGAACGTGCTGCTCCTGGCGGATTCCACCTCGCGCTGGGCCCAGGCCATGCGTGAGATGTCCGGCCGCCTGGAAGAGATACCGGGAGAGGAGGCCTTCCCCGCGTACCTGGAATCGGTGATCGCCGGTTTCTATGAAAGGGCGGGTGTGGTCCGCCTGCATGACGGTACGTACGGATCGGTTACCATTGGGGGGACCGTAAGCCCGGCCGGCGGGAATTTCGAGGAGCCGGTCACCCAAAGCACCCTGAAGGTGGTGGGGGCCTTCCACGGCCTGTCGCGCGAGCGCTCGGACGCCAGACGCTACCCGGCCATTCACCCCCTGGACAGTTGGAGCAAGTACCAGGGCCCGGTGAACAGGGAAAAAACAGAATGGATCCGGCGCCTGCTTTTTCGCGGGAACGAGGTGAATCAGATGATGAAGGTTGTGGGCGAGGAGGGCACCAGCCTAGAGGATTATATTATCTATCTAAAAAGCGAATTTTTTGATTCGGTGTATCTGCAGCAGAACGCCTTTGATCCCGTGGATGCCTCCACCTCGGCCGAGAGGCAGCGCTATGTGTTCGACGCTATCTTGAAAATCATGATTGCGGACTACAAGGTCAACAATAATGATGAGGCCCGCGGGTTTATGAACCAGCTCCGGCAGGTATTTCTGGACTGGAACGGAATGGAGTGGAAATCGGAAAAATTTCATACCATAGAGGGTGAGCTCTACCGCATGGTGACGGAAAAAAGCGGGAGCAGTGCACAGGAGTTGGATGAGCGCTTACGGGAGATGTTTCCGGCAAAACCGGCCGCCTCGGCCCTGCAACAGGAGTAAATATTATGCGCAAAGTATACAGCAAAATCGAACAGATTGTGGGAAACGTCATCACCGTAAAGGCCGACGGAATAAAATACGGGGAGCTGGCCGAGGTGCGTTCGGCCCATGGAAGCTCCCTGGCCGAGGTGATCCGTATGAACGGGAATTTGATATCCCTGCAGGTGTTTGCGGGCAGCAGGGGAATCTCCACGGGCGATGAGGTTCGTTTCTTGGGCGGTCCCATGCGTGTAAGTTTTTCAGAAAACCTGTTGGGAAGGATTTTTACGGGCGGCGGGGTGCCGCGGGATAAAGGGCCGGAGCTCACGGAGAATATGATTGAGATCGGCGGTCCCTCTGTGAACCCCGCCAAGCGCATCATTCCGCGCAATATGATCCGCACCGGCATTCCCATGATCGACGTGTTCAACTCCCTGGTGGAGTCGCAGAAGCTGCCGATTTTCTCCGTCGCAGGCGAACCGTATAACGAATTGCTGGCGCGCATCGGGCTTCAGGCCGAGGCGGACGTGATCATTCTCGGCGGAATGGGGCTACGGCACGACGACTACTTGAGATTTCGCCAGACGTTCGAGTCGGGCGGCGTGCTGGGCCGGGCCATCATGTTCATTCAC
>CAZWYY010000085.1:0-10737 GCA_964638895.1 uncultured Spirochaetaceae bacterium
TCATACAGGTAGGAGGTCCACTCGGTTCCTTCTACTGTCCTCCAGACCGAAGCAAACAGCGGGTTTTGCGCGTAATAAGTAATTGAAACCCGGGGCGCAATGGCTGTCCATACCCCTTAAGGAGCAATCCTGGACCCCGGCGCAGATGATTCCGCGCCCGGGGCCGGTTTACCCGTGCCCGACCGCCCCTAATAACAAGGAGGCATTAATATGAGAGGCAGAATCATCACCATACATCCCCATATTGACGAACAGAAATTAAAGGTAAAGGCGACCCTGCACACGGACCAAGTGGGGCCGCTGCAGGCCTTCATGCCCGACCGTGAGCTTTCCGCGCTGGTGCCGCGGACAATCCTTTTGGCCGGCAAAAAACAGGCCCCGCCGCAGCTTATCTCAACCATAGAGGCCATGCTCAAGCGCATGGCCGTCGGGCGTTCCGTGCGTATCTGGAAATATGGCGATTATTTCTATTTTTCCTTCATTTCCTGGCGGGAGGTGCGGTTTGGCGAGGAAAATAATAATTGAAATAAATATACCAAAATGATATATTTATTATAGCTATTTGGTAAAGGAGTATTATATGTCTTCCTTACTCATAAAGAATATACCCGAAGAATTGCATCGAAAACTCAAGTACCAGGCGGAAAAGCACAGGCGTTCCATGATGCAGGAAGCCATCACCATTCTGGAACAGAACTTATTGGTAACTTCAACTGATATCCCCCCCCGCTGCGGGGAAACCGGCCCCTGACTCAGGACATATTGTCCGGGGCAATTAAAGAGGGCCGCGCGTGATTGTTGTATCCTCGGATTCATTTTCCTGATTTTCCGGTGAACACCTCATACCATTTCTGCATCAGGATAGCAAAGGCCGAGGCCACATTAAGCGAGCGCTTGGCGCCCGCCAGGGGGATGGACACCCTGCCCGCCCCTGATTCGGCCAGTTCCAGGGCCTCGGGGCTCAGGCCCAGCTCCTCGGAGCCGACCAACACCACCCCCCTCTTCGGGAACATAAACTCATCCAGGGGGGTGCCGCCCAGCTCCAGGGCGAACACGCCGTCGGTCCCTTCCAGCCTGTTCAGTTCACCTAAACCTGCCGTACTCCAGCCTACAATCTTTTCGCAGCCGCGTGCGGTCTTGGCCGCCCTGGGGTGCGTGGGCGAGGGCGTTCGCGGGGAAATATAGATGTGTTCAACGCCGAAGGCCTCGGCCGTCCTGAACATGGAGCCCACGTTATAGGGAGAACGGATATCCTCCAGGTACACCCTCATGGGCAAAACCAGGCGGGAGGCCGGATCAAGCGTGCCTTTTTCATGGTCCAGAAAATCCCATTCCGCGGGCTCCGCGCCCAGGCATGACAGAATCTCATGACGCAGGTTATTGAGAAAGCGCGGCAGATCCTCGGTGCGCAGCGCGCCGGGGTCCGGGAACGCGTCCTCGTCCCCTGGCGCGCAAGGGCCCCTGGACGCGGCGCGGGCCGGTGACCTTTCTTCGCCGCCACCGGTTTCCGCGGCGCTAGCCGGCATTTTACCCGTATCGCCGCCCATTTCCCGGCGCCGCACGCCGGCCCCGTCGGACTCCACCGGTGTTTCCGGGCGCGGGGTTTCGGCCATACCCGCTATACCCGCCACACGGGGCATATCAGTCCCACCAGCCAAGCGGGCCAAATCTCCCCGGCACAGGTCATGCAGGCCTTTGAGGTACGCCCCGTCCGGCTCACGGCCCGCGGCAAGCTCCAGTTCCAGGCCGCGCAGGATCAGCGCGGCTTTACGCAGCCTGGTTTTGGGGGGCAGTTCGCTTAATTTACGCAGTGGAAACATGGCGCGTTACGGCATCAGTATGCCTGTTTGATGATCTCGTACAGCTCCTCGTCCGAGGCCATGCGGGAAAGGTAGTTCATCATATCAAAAGAGCGGGCCGCCCTGGTAATATCCATCATATCGTCCAGGTTAAGGTCGAAATCACGCAGGCGCGCCGGGAGCTGCAGGGTGCCGATAAGGCGGCGCAAGGCCTCCACGGCTTTTTTGGAGGCGTCGATCGAGGAGATGCCCGCCGTGTCCTCACCCAGCAGGCCGGCGATGGGCGCGATCTTCTCGGAACTCGTGTTGATGGAAAACTCCATCACGCTGGGAAAGAGGATGGTGGCGATCCATGATTTGGGCACCATCAGCTTGGCGTTCAGGGCGTAGGCCAGGGCCGACCCGATGCCCTGTTTGCTCATGCTCAAACCCAGCCCGGTAAGCATACCGGCCGAGGCCGCCTCGGTGCGCATGTTGATGTCCTCGGGATCTTTGAGCGCCTGGTCCATATTCCGTACAAGCAGCTCTATGGCCTTGTAAAACAGGGTATCGGCAAAAAAATTATTCCTGGTGGAGATGATGCCCTCGAACGCGCTTAAAAACGTGTCCGTCATGGTGGTGGCCGTATATTTGGCGGGCAGGGACAGGCTCAGCTTGGGATCGATCAGGATGCATTTTGTAATATTTTCCTGTGCCCTGCAGATTTTGCCGCTGCGGTCGCGCGAATCCGCCACCAGGAACTCATCCGTGTACATAAAAGGATCACGGCAGGTGGTGGGTACCTCGATATAGGCCAGCGGCGCCTTGTCGGGCCGGGTGCCGGAAAGAAAATCATCGAAATCATTCTTGCAGGTGGCGGCCATGGCCACGGCCTTGGCGATGGACAGCGCGCGCACGCCCCCCATGCCGATGATCACGTCGGCGTGGGAACCCCTTGACAACAACAGCGCCTCTTCCGCGGTGGAGCTTGTGGCATTGGGAACGACCTCATCGTACACGATATAGGAGATGTTCTTTTTCTCCAAAAGCTCGATCACGCGTTCGATTACCTGGCGTTCGTATAGAATCGCCTCCGTTACCACAAGCACACGCTCACCGTAACGGGAAATCACACTCCCCAGGCGATTGATGACGTCTACACCGAAAATCATTTCATGGGGATTTGAAAAAATCAGGTCCGGCATGCGTACTCCTTTATGCAAATAAAAAGGCGGAAAAGCACTACACCCTCCGCCTTATTATATCATATAAAAAAACAGGTAGAAACCTATGAGTTAAACTGATCCATTATTCTTTCGGCCACGGCCTCGATAACCTTTTTGGAGATATAATTGGGATCCTCAAGCTTTTTCTTCACTTCCTCAACCCTGTCCCACCGTATGTCATGCGCGTTTTTGGCGTTTTCGGTAGCCTGGTAGATTTCAGCCTTTGACCTGGCCTCTTCAGAGACATTAATCGAATCCGACTTCTTGCCCTTTTCCGCTTTCTCGGGTTTTTCGGTTTTATTGTATTTGCTGACGGGATCTATGGGGCCTATTCCTTCGATTGTCATACCAAAACCCTTCCTTTCATCTCATTTTCTTTATCGTCAGGTACGGTTCTGAACTTGAGTCTTTTTATTAACCGAAATTAAAATCACGAACTCACCCTTTATTGTCGTCATTCCGTGCAGATAGTTCAAGATATTTCGCGCGGAATCGAATAAAATTTCCTCATACATTTTGGTCAGCTCCCTTCCCACCACCAGCAGGCGCTCCTGATCGATATCCGCGATGTCCCGCACCAGTTTCTCCACCCTGAAAGGGGACTCGAACACCACGGCCCCGGACTCCCCGGACATAAGCTCCCGCAGCCGCGCCTTACGCCTCCCCGCCTTGGGCGAGAGAAATCCCTCGAAACACACCCCCTTAAGCGGGACGCCGGCCACACTCAACAGGGCGGTAAGGGCCGAGGCGCCCGGCACAGGCACCACCCGGATCCCTTCCCGCCTGGCCTGATGCACGATGGCCGTCCCCGGATCGGACACACAGGGCGTGCCGCCGTCCGTTACCAGGGCCACGGATTTACCTTCCTTTAACAGCATAAGGATGGCACTCCCCGCCCTTTCCGCATTATGGGAATGATAGCTTAAAAGCCGCTTTTTAATGCCGTAATGGGTAAGCAGCTTCAGGGTATGCCGCGTGTCCTCGCACGCAATGCAGTCCGCCTGTTTCAACACGGAAAGCGCGCGCAGGGTGATATCTTCAAGATTTCCGATCGGGGTTGCCACGACATACAGTACCGCCATGGGCATAAGCATACCCTGAAAAATTAGCACTTGCCAACCAGAAAAAAAATAATTAAGCTTTATACTAGAGGGGGTGAAGTGATGAGCCATAGGAAAAAAGACGACCAGTTGAAGAGAATCAAGAAAAAAGAGCAAAACGTAAAACAAATGCTTGAAATAGAAGGCAGGATTACCCACGGCACCCGCGGGAAACCTACCCGGGGAGCAAGGGGCAATAAAAAGTATTAGGAGCGGATAGTATTCCGGCACTTATCATTCTTTTCCTCGTTACCGCAACCGCCGTAGTGTTGGTGCTGACGGCGACACGGCAAAAAAAAAGCAGTTTATCCATACGGGAACAATCACGGGCCGCGACCGCGGAGGGAAAGCGTATCCCTTGTCCCCTTTGCGGCTCACGCCTTGGTCCTGCGCAAAAACTGCGTTCCGTGGCCTATCCCGCGGGTAAGGAAAAGATAATGCACATCTACGGTTGTCCGTACTGCGCGCCGCCAGCCGCTGTAGGCGTTCCGCGGCGCTGCCCGGTATGCGGCGGGGCCATTCCCATTGACGGATTCGCGGTGGGCAGGATGTGGGAGCGCAGCGGAAAACTGCACCTGCACATCACCGGCTGCACGGTCTGCAAACCGCGTTACAAGGTCACAGCGGGATGATTTCAGCTTCCATGGCCCCCAGGCCCAACACCGCTATTGTGGCCTTATCGGCCAGGTACCCCGAGCAGGCGCCCGGATTTAAAAGCAGCCTGTCTTTGCCCTGCACCAGGTGCCGGTGGTTGTGCCCATAGATGACCAGGTCGAACGAACCTTCCCGGTAAAATCGCTCGGCCAGCTCCGGATAGTGCATCACCGCGATTTTCCTGCCCCCCAGCTCCACCTCGTGCAGAATATCCTTGATAATGCAAAAACTCCCGGCCTTTTGGGTCAAAAGCAGCTTGTCGCCGTCATTGTTGCCGAACACCGCGTACATCTTGGGGCAGACCGGCTTTATTTTTTCTATCACGTTAAACACAAAGGGCGAGCAAAAATCCCCGGCATGGATAAGCGCTTCCACCTTACGTTCCCTAAAGATTTCCACTGCTTTTGCGATGTTCGTCAAATGATCGTGCGTATCCGAAAAAATGCCGATTTTCATTGAAAACCTCCTTACCACTCTAACAAATAATAGAAACACAGATTCCGCAGATTTTTAAAGATTTCACGGATTTATTTTTTTTGATCATAGATTCTCGAATTAGCAAATCTTTTGAATTTGAGTGATTCCTTACCGAAATTGAGAAGCAGTCCTATTTTTTTATTACTGTTTTTAAGTATATTTATTACCTGGGCTTCATCTATATTAGTGAGGCACTTTTCAGCTTTAATTTCAACAATAGCCTCATCGAATATGATGAAATCAGGTATATAATACTTTTTCAGCTCTCTGCCTTTGTAATATACCTTAAGTTTAGGTTGTGATACAAAAGGTATATTTCGTTCTTTTAATTCAATTTCTAGACATTCCTGATACACAGCCTCCAGACAACCCGGACCCATATTCCTGTGAACCTCCATGGCGGCACCGATAATGTTATGAGTCCGTTGATCCTTAATTACTTTCTTATCCATGATATACTCTTGTGTAGTACTCTTTTTACAATCCTTTATAAAAAATCTGCGAAATCTATTTTAATCTGCGCAATCTGTGTTCCCCGTGAGCCCTATCCCCCGTACCGCTTCTTAAACTCCTCAGCCACCTCTTCCACGAACAGGTCCAGGTACTCGGGGGCCAGGGCCGAGACATGGGGCATAAGATAGCAATGGGGACATGTACGCAGGGGCGAGTCTATGGTAAGCGGCTCCTCCCTGAACACGTCAAGGAAGGCCGCGCTTAACGCGCCGCTGCGCAGGGCTGAAACCAACGCGCCCTCATCCACGGAGTTTCCCCGGCCCACGTTGTACAGCGCGGCGCGCGGGGGCAGCAGGCCCAGCCTGCGCGCGTCCATGATATTGTCCGTGCCGGTGTCGCCGGGCAGGACCATAACCAGGTGGTCGGTTTCCGGCAGCACCCCATCCAGCGCATCCATGGAGATAATCTCGTCATTTGCGCCCATGAAGTCCGGGAGCGGAATGAGCGTTCTTTTCACCCCGGTAATCCGCGCGCCCAGTGGCCCCAGCAGCCGCGCGATCCATCGCCCGATGGCCCCGAACCCCAGGATGGTCACATGCGCGCCGTAAAGGGTCGTAAGCAGGGGCTCAAGCGCCGCCTGGGGCCACTGCAGATCGGCCTGCAACTCGTGGGCGCGCATAATCCCGCGGCAGCGCGCCAGAATCATGCCCACCACTGTCTGGGCCATAATCCTGCCGTGAAAACGGCAGTTGTGCACTTCCAGGCCAAGCGGGGGTTTCACCCGTAAAAATTCGCTTCCCGCGGCCGGAGTCACCAGCCATTCCAGCCGCGTG
Organism: uncultured Spirochaetaceae bacterium; assembly: GCA_964638895.1. Classification (GTDB taxonomy): domain Bacteria; phylum Spirochaetota; class Spirochaetia; order SZUA-6; family RPPD01; genus JAFGGG01. The sequence continues at coordinate 6,522 of CAZWYY010000085.1, forward strand.
GCTCTGGCAAACCATTCCTCCTTGAAGTACCAGACAAGCGCGACCTCAATCTTGGGAAGAATACGCTCGAACTCCGCCTGTGTCCGGCACACTACAATAGAATTACCGGGAATCAACTTATCCAGCAGCCGCCCCTGCCGGGGAGAAAAACTCCAGGCGGCCACCCGCGGATGGGGGATAAACACACCGATTTTTTTCATGTTTTAAAGGTACTAAGGAACGTTCGATTTTACAATAATACAATTACTCGAAAATAAATTTTATCCCAAAGATGCTTGATTTTTCATTACTTTTTTTTCAATATATATGTAAGAGTCAGAATCGAGGTAGCGGCCGATGGAAACGAAAAAATATATTTATTGGGAAGATGATGGTATGTATATAGGATACCTTGAGGAGTACCCCGACTATATGACACAGGGGAGTACCTTGGTTGAGTTAGAAGATAACCTCAGGGACATATATAAGGAATTGACAAGCGGCTCCATTCCCTGCATTCGTAAGGAAGCGGAATTGAAGGTGCCGTGAAGCGTAAAGAGCTTATCACGAAAATCCAAGACATGGGCTGCATATTAATCAGGCATGGCGCTAACCACGACTGGTACCAAAATCCACAAACAAAGGTATCACAACCGGTCTCACGGCATCGCGAAATCAACAATCATCTTGCAGGGCATATTATCAAAACGCTGAAAAAAAATGTCTGATCATTCAAGCCATTTTAATAAATCTATGAACTGCCGCGCGGGCTGCGGTGCCTGCTGCGTAGCCATTTCTATTTCCAATTGTTTAAAAATTCAATTGTGTTCAGGAAATTGCAAAACTCGAAAAATTATCTTATTTTTTATAGATGAAAATTATTATTCTTTTTGTTATAATGATTTAGCAATTTCCTCTTAAGGAGCTTCTTGTAAAAATGATATTCTTGCAAGAAGCTCTGTTACATATGTCTTGTGATGATTTGTTATTCAATAATTTGGCCAGTCGCCGAAGTAAAGTCTTAATATTCAATTGAGCCGACACTACCATTCCGTAATGAGGGTAGAAACGGCGTCAAAACCCATCTTTTTCAGAATAAAAGCCACTTCGTCCAAATAGAGCTTTATCTTATTTTTCACGCCTGCTTACTTTTTTTTCCCACAATTCTTCATCATTATTCTCTATTTTTAAAATAAATTAAGGTCTTTTTGAAAGAATTGTCAATGTTTTGTGAATTATATTGCCCCACCATTATTTTTCAACAGCGCGCCAGGATCATGCCCGTCACGGTCTGGGCCATGATCCTGCCGTGAAAGCGGCAGTTGTGCACATCCAGGCCGGGCGGGGGTTTCACCCGTAAAAACTCGCTTCCCGCGGCCGGGGTCACCAGCCACTCCAGCCGCCGGGCCCGGGCAAACCATTCCTCCTTGAAGTACCAGACAAGCGCGACTTCTATTTCAGGCAGAATGCGCTCGAACTCCACCGTGGTCCGGCACACAACAATGGAATTGCCGGGAATAAGCCTCTCTAAGCGCTCGGCCTGCCTGGGGGTAAAGCACCAGGCCTTGACCCGCAAATGGGGAATAAACACGCCGATTTTTTTCATGTTTTAAAGGTACTAAGGAACGTTCGTATTTACAATCGCCATTATAAACATGTTCCACAACATAAAACCTAAGCATACGGATGCCGGAACCGGCCCAAACAAAGGCGCCGGACTCATGATTTTTCAGGCTCAGCGGAAGTATTATTATCCAAGTACCGCCGGATAAATGAACAGAGATCTCGGTAAAGCGGCGCGGCGTTTTTGGCAAAATGTAACACATGGGGAAATTTAACATCCAGGTACTGGTGGGCAAGAATATTCCGCAATTTTGTGTTTTGCGCAAGAATTTCAGATTGCTTTGTCGGAAATCCGGGCAGTATATCCAGACTCAGAAGCGCCTCACGATATGTTTGCGGAATGTGATGTTTCGCGGAAGCCAAAAGAATTTTTGATATATCTATTGAAGCGTTTACACAGTTTTCGATCCAACGCTCTACATTTCTCCTGATCGCGGAATTTGTTATGTATTGTTCCCGTGTAAGCTCGAGAAATGACGGAGCATCATCCAGCTCCGTCTCCAGAAAATCCAGAAGACGCAATATTCTGTCCCGGTCTATTTCCGTAAGAGAACGGGAGCGGCGTTTTATGCTTACGAAATCACGCGCAAAATCCCTGTATTCTTCGGCAAGGGCGTCAACGGCGAGAAAATAATCCCAGAAAAGCCTCCTGTCCTTTATCACCAGCGGAATTCCCTCATGTATAACCGCATCGGCCACGGTGGCCGGCGCCCTGTTGAGTACCAGCAAATCGACTTCCCTGCCGATCAACCGTTCCAGAGCCTGCCAGACGGTATGCTCAACATCAAATTGTCTCTGTGTCTCGATTTCCGTAAACCGTTCTTTTGGCTGGAAATACACTGCAATATCCACATCGGATTCCCCGGTCTGGTTTTGTTTTGCCAATGATCCGAACAGGTAGGCGAAAACCACACCGGGAGCATCGCGGAAATATTCTTTCAGAAACGTTATTATTTTCTCTATCCGCGTTTCCATAAGCTTATAGTATCATATTGCAGGGAAATAGCCAATAATATACCGCAGAAAGACGGTTCCACTTTTCACATAGAGAATTCTTTCGTAAAAGTTTTCGACTCTTAACAAAAATTCTCTTTCGCCGTTTTTCTTACATTCCCGCAGGCCGTTATCAGTTACTGTCGCGGTTTGATTGCCTGAGCCGCGACTTATGGGCTGTAGATCTTTCACGCCGCTTTCGCGGTACCGGCGCGCCCTGCCTTCGGGGTCCCAAACGTTTTTGACGCGGTAAAGGTAATTTTTTTCTCTAATATATATGTAAGAGGTAAATTGAAGGTATTGTGAAGCGCAAAGAAATAATAAAAAAGTCCATGAACTGCCGTCCCGGCTGCGGGGCCTGCTGCATTGTCATCTCTATTTCCAATTGTTTAAAAATTCAATTGTGTTATATATGTCTTGTGGCATATTCCAACTGCGCTTTATCTGAAGCGCCACATTTATTTCTTTCAAGGGTAGAAACTGCGTCAAAACCCATCTTTTTTAAAATAAAAGCCGCTTCCGGATGGACATCCTCGTCCAGATAGAGCTTTATCTTATTTTTCACGCCTGCTTACGTTTTTTTCCCATAATTCTTCGTCATTATTCACTATAATTTCCTGGTCAATCAAATCCTTATTATCATAGTAAAAGGACAAAGCGTCATAAATTTCAGATTTTTTTGAAAGAATTGTCAATGTTTTGTGAATTATATTGCCTAATTACTAATATTTCGTTATATACGATCCATGAACTGCCGTCCCGGCTGCGGCGCCTGCTGCGTCGCCATCTCCATTTCCAGTCCCATCCCCGGTATGCCCCGGGGCAAACCCGCGGGCATGCGTTGCGTGCACTTGACACGCGATAACCTGTGCGCCCTGTTCGGCAGGCCGGAACGGCCGCGTATTTGCGTTGATTTCAAGGCCGACGCGGAGTTGTGCGGCCGCAACGCGGACCAGGCCCTGGCCAATATCCGTAAGATGGAGGCGCTGACCGCCCCTTTTTAATGCGTTATGTCCTAGTTTAGAGAAGGCGCCGTCTGCGTACCTTACTGAAATAAATAATTCAGTTTTAATTATTTTATGGGTTGACATTTTTTTTAAAATTAGTTATTGTTCCTTACCGTATAGCTAGAAGAACCGTTGGTTTTTCTCTATACAATATGTGCAAGAGTAGTATACTCTTTCAAAAAAAATAAGGAGGAAGTAAATGAAAAAAGCTGTACTAGTTATAGCAGCATTAGTTGTTTTCACTAGCTTCACTTTCGCTCAGGCTACGGTCGGCGCTTGGGGCCGCGGATTATTCGTTCCCGTTTTGGGCGCTGACGGTGATGTAACATCAGCGGTAATGACTTCTTGGGGACCCGGCGGACCTCGTGTTGGTGTGACGATTAGCGGCAGCTCGGACAATGTCGGTTTTCAACTTGATTTCAACGGTGACAATGGTGGAGTCAATGCCGGCGACCAGCAGAAAATATGGGTAAAACCCATCGATATGCTTACCATCCAGGTAGGTAGAATCTTTGATGATACCCTGCGCGGCAATGCGGTATTCGGCGCCTGGAACTGGGTCCGATACGCCGGAATGGCCGGTGAAGACGCCATTTTTGCACGAGTTGGTGTAT
>CAZWYY010000086.1:0-10666 GCA_964638895.1 uncultured Spirochaetaceae bacterium
TAATATCTTCTTTATATTTAAATCTATGCAGCCATTTCGTCTAACTATTTTTATCTGAAATTTGTTTTTTTGTTCTCATATCCATAAAATATCGTATTTCAAAAAAGTATCAACATAAGGCTTTAGACCGTATTGCGTGTTATTTGAATTACATAACACATTTTTCAAATTTTTTCAATCAAAATATAAAATTTGAAGCAAAATATCCCTTTATTCAGTTATTGATTCATGGAGGATAAACCAATGGAAGAAGTAAGAATTTTCAAAAAAGAACATGGCACCATCGCGGTGTCAGTTAAATATGATAATGCTATCATACAGGCCATACACGCCATACCTTCAAGAAGGTGGGATCCGGAGCAAAAGCTATGGCTTTTCCCGGACAAGCCATATATTAAGCAGAAAATCAAAAACGTATTCACCGGATATAATATAATCGAGGTCAATCCCTTTAAAAGCTCAAAAGAATATGAGATCTTGTTAAAAGAACTACAAAGTCTGAAATATAGTAAAAGAACAATTAAAGCATATCTATATTATAATGAAGACTTTTATAGATTCTGCAATAAAGTATTTGAAGAAATAGATCAACAAGATATTCTTGATTATCTATCACATCTCTCGGTTCATCATAATTATAATGTAGCCAGTATAAATATAGCCATCAGCGCATTAAAGTTTTTCTATGGCAAAATATTACAAAAGCCTTTAATCTTAAATAAAAAAAGGCCCAGAAGAGATAAACATCTCCCAAATGTACTTAGTGTGGAAGAAATTGTCCGTCTCTTGCGTGCTTTACTGAATATAAAGCACCGTTCCGTTCTTGCCCTTGCGTACTCCGGCGGACTCAGAGTCAGTGAGGTAACGGCCCTCAAACCGGAAGATATCGATTTTGCCCGCAAACTTATATACATAAGAAAAGCAAAAGGAAGAAAAGATCGCTATACCCTTCTTTCACAAAAAGCGATGAATATGCTTTCAAAATATATAAATGCCTATACACCTGAAAAATGGCTGTTTGAGGGGCAAAATCCGGAAAATCATTTGAGTATCCGTTCGGCGGAAAAAATATTTGAAAATGCCTGTAAAACAGCGTGTATTAAAAAGAAGGTTTCTATTCACTGTCTTCGTCACAGTTTTGCTACACATCTCCTTGAAAATGGCACGGACATCCGTTATATTCAGGAATTACTTGGCCATGCCAGCAGCAAAACCACGCAAATATATACACATATCGCCAAAAGGGATTTCTTGAAAATTACCAGCCCGTTGGACGGAATTGGTTCTCTTATAATTTGAATAATATGACAAAAACAGGAAGACACCACTACTGACTTTAAAAAACGAGGCCTCATCCCCCATTCAAAAACCGCATCCCCTTCTCTGCAGGCGAACAAGATGCCGCCGTAACAAGCTATCTTGTCCTTGTATTCTTTATATGATCCCTAAAAGGGCCGATTTGTTACAATGATGTGCGAAATTATAGCACATTCTTACATGAATTTAAACCCAAAAAAAGAGGATGATAGTAATTCGCATTTTTAAAATTAAAGAGGGCACTCTTTTAAAGCGCCCTCTTTACATGGAAAAATATTGTTTTTACTTCAGTACCAAACTGTCCAGGTATTTCGTGAACTCGTTAAAAAATGCCTTCTTCATTTGTTTCTCCATTTCCAGATAGGCCCTGGCTTCCACGGCCGACTTGCTTATCGCGCTCTCACGCTGGTTTTTGTTATAAGACACAATGGTCTTACCGGTCTCGTCTTTCATCTGCAGGTTCAGGTACCAGCGGATGTTCTCATACTTGTTGTTCAGCTTCAGCGGTTCAAGCTTTACGTCTCCGGTTACCTTTAACACCCCGCCGGCGCGTATACTGAATCCCTTTTCACTCAGCACTCCGGACACCAAATTGGTAATCTTGTCTTCCATGTCGTTTACAATATGAACTTCGAACACCATCTGCTCCGCGATCTGCGAATAGAGGGTATTAAGCTCGTCAAGCTCGTAGGGGAGCTCCACCATCTTTCTCACGGGAGCATAGATAATATTTAGCTGATCCAGCATCAACTCGTTGTTCTTGGCAAAGATAATGGCCGCGTCAATAAAGGCGAATTTGGTTATCAGGCGCTCGCTTTTAATGGCGTTTTGCCTGAAGGCCGCAATGCGTTCGGAGTTCTTGTCGATCTTATCCTTGTAGATCTTGGCGGTTTCCATCCTGTTCAGGTAGCCCACCACGTGCACCCGCCCCTCATTGTCGGTATAGGGGTCGCTGTACTGCAGGTTGTACAGCATCTGCTGGGCCAGGATGTCCACCTCTTTATTGGCCTCCTTCTCCAGTTCGTAAGACCCCCCGCTCTCATTTTCCAGTTCTTTATAGCGTACGATCGCCTCGGTTTCAACCTTGATATTGGAGCCGAAGATTCGGGCCAGCGCGCCGGCTGCGTCGCTTTCCGCCGAACGCCTGGTATCACCCTCACCTACCACGGCCAGGTAGTCTTTTTCCGGATACGCGTCCTCAAGCTTGGTCATCCACTTGGGTGCGCCGCTTGTGTTGCCCACCGCTACCGAGGTGTCCGATTTGGTACCTGGGCCCGATTTACAGTCGGCGCCCAACAGCACGCCGAAAAGCAGGCCCACGCAGACAAGATATGTTATAAGCTTTGCTTTCATGGTTTCCCTTTCCGATTCTCTGTAATTAAACTTTAATTAAAATAGAAGGATTCAAAAAAATTAAAGTCATTGGCCTTCAGTTCCATCTCGCCACGGTTGTCCGTAAACAGAAGATTCCCGTTCTTTCCGTAATACTCAATCACCACGGAATAAGTTCCCGGCACGACCTCCAGTTCGCTTACATAGGCATAAGCCGGGAAAAAATGCGAGATACGCAGGTCGGCGTTCTCCGTGGCGTCAACGCCCACATCCACGGCCAGACCCAAAAGCAGTCCGGCCAAAGGATTATCCACGTTCTTGTTAATCTCTTCCTTGCCCTTCATGGCCAAAAGCCCCTTGCCCACGGTGCGGGCGATGGTCTTCAGATAAATAATGGGTTTTTTCACATTAAATGTTTCCACCGCCACCTTCTGCAGGCTTTCAAGCTTGGCGCACTCCGCTTCCGTGCTCGCTTTATTGCCGAGTTTTACGCGGATTTCCGCCACATTGCTTCCCAGGGTTTTCATGAAGGGAAGCTGAAACTTGAAATGCAGGTTGTCCGGGATGCCCGGCGATGTTATGGCCGCGAAATCCGTAATCTCCTCTTTAAAATCCTTGTCCTCCTTGGTGGGCACAATCACCAGCAGGTTGGGTTCGGTGTGGATATAAAGGGTCCTGGCCACCTTATCCACGCCCCGGCCCGTAAAACAGATGAAATTGACCCGGGCTTTGTTGGTCCACTTGGTGGCCTTGTCCAGGTTGGGCATACTGAAATCGTAAATGTTGGCTTCGTTGTTAAATGCGTCCGCAACCTTGTTCTTATCAATCCGCGCGTTGTCGTAATTGCCTTCGGCCCGGTAAAGCAACATACTCAGGTAGCGTGCCAGGGCGGAGCTGTAGAAATTAGTGGTGCCGGAACGGACTTTGATATCCGATTCCTTGGATTTATTGTATTCCTTTGACAGATCCTTGTATTTGTCTTCAAGCATGTTCAGCTTGATATCCACGCGTTTTACCTCCACCAGGGCGTCGTCCCACTTTTTCATGTGGATGTAGTTTAAGGCCTTGAACACGTTCAGGTAAATATCCTCGTAATCCTCGCCGAAGTAATCTAGGGCGTTGTCGTTCAACATCAGGGAAAGCGCGGCCTTGCTCACGCTTTTGGTAAAGAGTTCCTCAATGCCATATTCGGCCTGGGTAAGCAGGTCGTTGCTTTTTTCATACTCCCCGCTGTAATGATAAAGCATTCCCAGATCAAGGTAATACAGCACCCTGTCCTTCTCCGTGTAATGCTTTTCCTTTGCCTTCTCTATCTGGGCCACGGCTTTGTCAAACTGCCGGTTTACCAACATCTTGTCTATGCCCTTGTACTGCTGCTTGGATGTCATCATACTGGCGCATGAACCCAATAAAAAAGCCGTCAGCAGCAGGCACACACAAAGCCTGGCCATATGTCTATGAATATTCCGGTTCTCCATGATTACCACTTCACCCCCGATTTCTCGATATATTTCTTTATTTTTTTCTCGCCGATCCAAACCTTTTCCGTGGTCTCCAGGTTCACCAACTCCATGTTCACCTGGTAGTACACAACCTTCTTGCCCTGGATGGCGTCGGTAATCGAGGTAATAACACCCTGCATCATGAAATCCGCGCCCGTTTCGGCTGCCAGGCGTTTGGCGGTCTCCTCGCTGGCCCATGACTGCTGGTCTTCTCTCTCGCCTCTTATCTCACTTCTCTCGGCTTTGCTGGCCACAAACTTAACGCTGCCGCTGTTTATCAGCTCACGCTCGATATTCTTAATAAAGGTCAGGGTCTCGATATGCTCCGAGCTTTTATTGCGTACGGTTCCTACTATCACAACCGGTTTGCGGCCCTCATCCTGTACGTAATTTATCAGCCACGGCCGTGAGAGCGCGTCCTTCACCATCTCTTCGGCCACCAGCCGGGCATCGGTATCGTTCCAGCGCCCGCTTAAATCGGTTGTTTCCTCCACGCCGATGCGCTCGACCTTTGTTGTTTTACAGGTTATAAAAGCCAAGCCGATCATTAATATAACGAGTAATTTAATTATTTTCATCAGACTCTCCTTTTAAAAAAATTTACTGAGACTTCAAATTAATTATAAAGCCAAAAACTAAAAATTCAAGTCCAAAGCGGGAAAAAATGCCGGTTTGGCTACAGTTATTTTAAATGATGCAATTCTCAATTTTTAAATTGAGAATTGCTATTTGGTCTTGAAAAGAATATATAATATTCTTATATTATGGTAAACTAGTGTATACTTTTCCTAACTACTTAAAAGAAAGAGGTTTCCAATATGTCCAAAAAAATGGTAACGATCGACGGCAATTCGGCCGCCGCCCATGTTGCGCATGCCGTAAACGAGGTAATAGCAATATATCCCATCACCCCCTCCTCATCCATGGGGGAACTGGCGGACCAGTTCTCCGCCGAAGGCAGAAAAAATATCTGGGGTACCATACCCGTGGTAACCGAGATGCAGTCCGAGGGAGGCGCCTCGGGCGCGGTACATGGTGCCCTTACCACCGGCGCCCTCACCACGACGTTTACGGCCTCCCAGGGCTTGCTGTTGATGATCCCCAATATGTTCAAAATAGCCGGGGAGCTTACGCCCACGGTGTTCCACATCGCGGCACGCTCCGTGGCCTGCCAGGCGCTCTCTATTTTCGGCGATCATTCCGATGTCATGGCCGCACGCTCAACCGGGTTCGCACTCCTGGCGTCCAATTCGGTCCAGGAAATTATGGACCTCGCGCTGATCGCCCAGGCCGGCACCCTTGAGTCAAGGGTACCCTTTCTGCACTTCTTCGACGGTTTCCGCTCCTCATCCGAAATACAGAAGATCGATGAGCTGTCCTATGACCAGATGAGGTCCGTTATCGACACAAAGACGGTGTATGAGCAGAGAAAACGCGGCCTGAACCCGGAACGGCCTTCCATCCGCGGCACATCGCAGAACCCGGACGTGTTTTTCGCGGCCCGCGAGACCGTAAACAAATATTACCAAGCCGCGCCGGCCATCGTGCAGCGGGTTATGGACAGGTTTCAGAAGGTAACGGGGCGGGCCTATAAACTTTTCGATTATGTGGGCGCGCCTGACGCCGAGCGTATCGCCATTATGATGGGCTCGGGTACAGAAACCATGGAAGAGACGGTACGCTACCTGGTAAAGCAGGGGGAGAAGGTCGGATTGATCAAGGTACGCCTGTTTCGGCCCTTTAGTATAGAAGATTTTATCAAGGCCATTCCCGCCACGGTAAAGGCCATCGCCGTACTGGACAGGACCAAGGAGCCGGGGACCATCGGCGAGCCCCTGTATGAAGACGTACGCACGGCCGTGGGCGAGGCCATGGCCAATAAAACCCTTATCTTAAGCGGGTATCCCCACATTGTGGGCGGCCGCTACGGCCTGGGTTCGAACGAGTTCAATTCCGGCATGGCCAAGGCCGTTTTGGACAACTTGACGGAGGCGGAGCCCAAAAATCACTTTACCGTAGGCATCTATGACGATGTCACCTTTTCCAGCCTGGACTGGGACGAGGATTTCAACTCGGAAGCAGAGGGTGTACACCGGGCGCTGTTTTTCGGTCTGGGTTCGGACGGTACGGTCGGCGCCAACAAGAACTCCATCAAAATCATCGGTAAGGCCACGGACAACTACGCCCAGGGATACTTTGTCTATGACTCCAAAAAGGCCGGGGCCATGACCGTGTCTCACCTGCGTTTCGGTAAAACGCCCATTCAAAGCACCTATCTTATCCAGAAGGCCAGCTTTGTGGCCTGTCACAAATTCACCTTTGTTGAGCAGTTCGACATGCTGCACAGCGCCCAGGCGGGCGGGGTGTTTCTGCTCAACTCCCCCTACGGCAAGGACGATGTCTGGACTCATCTGCCGGTAGACGTGCAAAAACAGATCATCGATAAAAAATTGAAATTTTACGTGATCAACGCCACGGACATAGCGGAAAAAACAGGCATGGGAGGCAGGATCAACACCATCATGCAGACCGCCTTCTTTCTGATCTCCGGCGTCCTGCCCGAGGCCGAGGCCCTGAAACTGATTAAGAACTCCATAGAAGACACCTACGGCAGCAAGGGCAAGGATATCGTAAACAAAAACCTGGACGCGGTAGAGGCCACCAAGGAAAACCTGTTCCAGGTAGCCTACCCCTCTCAGACCTCGGGCAACCTGCGGATGCACCCGCCCGTACCAGCGGACGCGCCGCAGTTTGTCAAGGAGGTAACCGGCGAGATTATCGCCAAGCGCGGTGATAAAATACCAGTATCAAAATTGCCGGCCGACGGCACCTACCCCTCCGGCACAACGCAGTATGAAAAACGCAATATTGCAGAAAAAATTCCGGTGTGGGACCCGGAGGTCTGCATCCAGTGCGGTGAGTGTTCGCTGGTCTGTCCGCACGGTGTTATCCGGCTTAAGATTTACGATAAAGAGTACGCAGACAAGGCGCCTTCCTCGTTCAAACACACGGAGGCCAAGGGCAAGGAATACGCCGGAATGGCGGCCACCCTGCAGGTGGCGCCGGAGGACTGCACGGGCTGCGGCGCATGCGTGAACACCTGTCCGGCTTTTAAAAAGGTGAACGGCGAAAAAACCGACCGCAAGGCCATTAATTTGGAAGACCAGCTGCCGTTGCGTGAACAAGAAGCGGCCAACTTCAAATACTTTCTGGATATTCCGGATCTTGATTTTTCCAAAATCAAGACGAACACCATCAAGGGCTCACAGCTTATTACGCCGCTGTTCGAGTTTTCGGGCGCCTGCGCGGGCTGTGGGGAAACGCCCTACGTAAAACTCATGTCCCAGCTTTTCGGAGACAGGGCAATCATCGCCAATGCCACGGGCTGTTCATCAATCTACGGGGGCAACCTGCCCACCACCCCCTATACCAAACGCAAGGACGGCCGGGGTCCGTCCTGGTCCAACTCCCTGTTTGAGGATGCGGCCGAGTTCGGGCTGGGCATGCGGTTGACCTCCGATAAAATGAACGAGTACGCGCGCGAACTGGTGGACCGGATAATAAAGGAAGATTCCACGCATAAAGATTTGTACGAGGCTTTGAAAAACAATCCACAGAGCACCCAGCTTGAAATCGAAAGCCAACGAGCGGACGTTGGCAAACTCAAGCAGGTGCTGCAGAAAAGTAACACTGAAACCGCAAAAGAACTCTCAAGTGTTGCCGATTTTCTGATCAAACGCTCCATCTGGATCGTGGGCGGAGACGGCTGGGCCTATGATATCGGGTACGGTGGGCTTGATCATGTGCTGGCCTCCGGCAAGAACGTCAACGTGCTGGTGCTTGATACCGAGGTCTACTCCAACACCGGCGGGCAGATGTCCAAGGCCACGCCTATCGGGGCCATCGCCAAGTTCGCGGCCGGCGGCAAGCCCATCTCCAAAAAAGACCTGGGCTTAATGGCGGCAAGCTACGGGTACGTATACGTGGCCAGGGTGGCCATGGGTGCTAACAAAATTCAGACCATTCGCGCTTTCCACGAGGCCGAACAGTACGATGGGCCTTCCATTATTATCGCCTACACGCACTGTATCAATCACGGCATAAACATGACCAAGGGCATGGACCAGCAAAAACTGGCCGTGGACTGCGGTCTCTGGACCTTGTTCAGACATAATCCCGTACTCGCGGAACAGGGCAAAAATCCCTTCATCCTGGATTCCAAAGAGCCTTCTATTGATATCGCCGATTACATGTATAACGAAATCCGTTTTAGGTCGCTCAAACAGGCCAATCCCGAGCGCGCGGAGATGCTGTTGAATAAGTCAAGGAGCGTGGTCACGCAGCAATACAAAGCGTATAAATACCTGGCCGACAGGCCTTTCTAAAACATAAAAAGGCTGCCTGTAATGGGCAGCCTTTTTTTTTATTTCCGATTCTCAATCGTAGATTCGATTTTCTTTACAAATTCATCAAATGCGGGCTGTTCCGTCAGATTAAAGAATTTAAGCACCAGGTAGTTGATATCCCCGAACTTATGCTCACCCCTAAGATAATAGTAGATCTCGTTTCCCAGGTAGATTACATACACGAGGGATTTGTAGTCAGGTGAGGCCTCAAGCGGGATGTGGTGGTATTTGATGGCCTGCACGAACTTTTCCGGGAAGTTCCATTTCTCAGAAAGCTGCGAACCGATGATGGAGTGGTTATATCCCTTGGTCAGATCCTCCAGGGATGAAAGCGGAATGCCCTTGTTGACGCATATCGCATTGATCTTTTCCACCAGTTCGGGCTGCAGGGTCGAGGTAATGATCTTACCGAAATCATGCAGCATGGCCGCCACGTAAATATCGTCGATCAGGGGGTCCATACGCTTCAGCTTGGCGATCTGGCTGCAGTACAGCGCAACCTTGTATGAGTGCGCCATCACCTCGTCAATCAGTGATTTCTTGTATTTCTTTTCGAACACCTTGTTCACACCGAAGCTTAAGATAAGGTTTTTTACGCCCTTAAGCCCGATCATACGCACGGCCGTAGGCACGTCATCAACTTTCCGGGGAAGCATGTAAATCGGAGAGTTGGCGATGCGTATGATCTCCGTGGTAAGCGCGGAATCTGTTTTAATAATATTGGCCACGGAGTTAAAGTCCGCGTTCGGATCGTTCATGTTTTTCTGCAGGCGCATCAGGCTTTCCGGAAACTGGGGCATGCGTTCGATCTCCTGGGCGATCTCCTCGGCGATCGCCTGGCCGTGGGTCTTGGAAAGCAGGTTAACCGGAACCTTCAACAAGACGGTGGTTGTACCGTCCTTTTTGTTAAGCGACAGCACCCTCTCGTCCAGGCCCACGCTGCGCAGCATCAGCACCACGATAATCAGGCCGAAACCCGCACCCTCGGTGCTGTCGAACCCATAACTAAACACCTCCTCCATGGAATTAAACTTACCTGCTATCTTTAAACGCTCCGCGATGCGCAGTTCTTCCTTGTCCGAAATCTCACTGTTGTTGACCACCCGAATGTGAAGGGAGTCGGGATCAACCTTGAAATCTATTCTGACATAAAACTCAAGCTCCAGGTGCTGCTGCGCATATTTTTTAAAATCACCGAACACATCCTGCTTAAAGGATTTTAAGCCAAGTTCATAATCTGCGTTATCATTTATATCAAGGCCCTTTTGCTTGAAATATACGCGTTTTGAATTGGCTTTGCTTGCGTTCATGACAATCTCTTTCAGGCAGTATATCAGTGAATTACCAAGTTCGGGTTTTTTAATGTAATTAAAAATGGTAAGCAGCACGCTGGAAAGCCGTTGTTCGGTTTCCTGGTTGGCATAAGGCAATGTGCAGGAAAATCCCCCGTGCTTCTGAATGCTGGACAGAACATTTTCCTCATTAATTGAAGCAAGCTGTGTGTAATCAACCATAAAACCATCCCTACCTTTTTAACCTGGGATACAAAAAACAATATATTACTACAATTTAACTATAATTCACTTTTTAACATACATGCAAGAATATTTTTTTACCGGCGCTATACCCGCAACAAGGAGATATCCGTGTAAAATCGATTAATGATTGCCGTACAGCCTGTTTTTTATTTATCTTTAACTAATGATCCCTATTCCGCAGAGGTTTAACTATTTTGATACGGCGGCATTCAAGGAGCCGGAAAATAAAGCAACAGAGCGGCAGGATACCGGTGGGTTTCAGGATAAAAACATCTACTGTGCCATCTGCGGATATGTAATCACCTCGGTTGCCGCCAGGTTTAAAAAAAACGGCGCGTACGAACATACCTTTACCAATCCCCATGGGTATGTGTACACAATCACCTGTTTTAAAAACGCTCCCGGAGCCAAGAGTGCGGGTGATGAAACCGAAGAGTATACCTGGTTTCCCGGCTATGCCTGGTCTTACGCCCTGTGCGGGCAGTGCACCAGCCACCTGGGCTGGATATTCGCCAAACAGCGAGCGGACAAATTCTACGGCCTGATTAGTGATCGCATCAGCGGTAAAAAA
>CAZWYY010000087.1:0-10147 GCA_964638895.1 uncultured Spirochaetaceae bacterium
CGTCTACCAGCTGCTGTCGGCACTTTCTCACAACCCCTCAAACAGTTTTTCCCACTCCACCTCATGCTGCGGATACACGGGCCGGGCGCCGCGCAGGGCGAAGAGGAAACACTCCGGCCGCCTGCCAGTGAGCCCGGCACAGGCCCTTTTGTACAATTCAAGCTGCAGCGCGTATTCGCGGGGATCAAGCACCCTGTCGGTTTTGAAATCAATCACGCATACCTTGTCTTTGGCCTCGAAAAACAGGTCCATGATCCCGTGAACAAACAATGTGCGGCCGGGACCCCGCAGCTTGTAGAGAAACGGGAACTCGCTTTCCACCCTGTCCGCGCCCTTAAGCAGGCGGCCCCAGTCCGAGGCAAAAAAGCCTTGGGCCAGCTCCCCCGCTTGGTTAAGCACCCGCGGGCGCAGTTCCTCGGGAAAATCCGTGGTATAAGAGGACGGCACATCGATCTTATCCTTCTTTTGCGCAATACGCGCGTGAATGATATAGTGAGTCAGGCTGCCGAACAGAAGCTCCAGTTTTTTCGTGCCCAGGTGCTTGTCGATGGGCAGGGCCGGGAGTTTGAGCGCGGCCTCCGCCCGCGTCGGCGCTGTTCCCGGCCCCGGCCCAGACGCGGCGTTCACCCGCGCCGGCTGCGCAAACGCGACAAGGTTATAACACTCGTTCAGCTCGGTGACGCTGTATTCACAGCGCCTGAACTCATACGTATGCTCCGGCAGGCCGGCGTATACCTGCTTCAAAGCCGCTAGATCCGTTTTAGCCGGACGGCGCAGCAGGCGGCTGTACTCCTCCAGGGTCAGGTCTTTCATGACATGTTTCACAAAGCGGAAACGCCCGCCCTCAAAGGCGGCCGGAGTTGATGAGGCGGCCTCATATGGTCCGCGGCCGGCCGCCTCCCGGCCCGCGGGCTTTTCAGGCTCCGGCAACCCGGCTCGCCCGCCCCCGGAGGCGGCCGCAAACGCGGCTGCGGCGGGCCCGCCGTCGTGGTCCGCGGCTGCGGCGGTCCCTGACGGTGCGGGCCCGCCCGTAAATACGGGTCCATTAAATCCGTCTTCCATCCCCAGGCCGCGCAAAAGCATGTTTAGGTGGGTTTTGGGTGAGCCGCGGTTCTGGCGGTTGTGCACACCGGAGATTATAAGGTGAGATCTGGCCCTGGTCAGGGCCACATAAAGCAGGCGTTTGAGCTCGGCAGTCTCTTTTTTCTCGCTTTCCCGCCGCAGTTCCGCATAAAAATAATTCTCCTCGCCCAAGCCGAGAGAAAGCCCGAACCCGGGCGACACGTAATACAGCGGATTTTTCTCCTCGGGTCTGCCCCTGTTTCCCGTGTTTGCCAGCACCACCACGGGAAACTCCAGCCCCTTGGCCTTATGGATGGTCATAAGCGCCACCCCCTGCTCATACTCCTTGAGTATCTGCAGATCGTCCTGCTTCTCATACCGTCCCAGGTTGGCGCGGATCTCATCCAAAAAGCGCGCCAGGCGCAGGCCCCGCGCGTCCGCCCGTTCGGCCAGGCGGAACAGATAATCATAATATTCCAGAAAATTATGGAAGCGTTCGTTTTTCATGATGTGATAGCGATAGCCGTACGCATACCAGATTTCGAAAATCAGCTCGGTAAGAGGCACCCTGTCGGCCCTGTCCGCAAGCAGCCCATACAGTTCCCTGCCCGCGGCGTATTTCTCCGCGTCATCCGGTTCAAGCCCGAACTCTGCGAAGGGGGGGTCTTCCTTAAGCATTATACGCACAAAGGCGTGATCGGAGATGTTCACCAGGGGAGAGCGCAGCAGCGCCGCATAGGCGGTCCTGTCCGCCGGATTCACCACGAGCTGCAGTATATTATAGATGTCGTTTAAGGGCGCTTCCAGAAACAGGCTGCGCACGCCCTCGGTGGTATAGGGCACGCCGTACAGGCGGAACATTTGCTCGTAAATGATCTGGTTGCCGGTGGAGCGCATGAGCACCGCGATATCCGCGTATCCGGCGGGCCGAACGCTTCCGTTGTCGTCTATCAGCAGCTTCCCCCCCTCGACCGTACGCGAGATGAAGCCCGCCAGCCGGAAGGCCTCGGTTTGATCATTGGAAAAGTCGCTCTCCGCGTCCCCGCCGTCATCGTAGGCCTTATAAAAGAAATGGACCTCCGGGGTCACGGTGTTTTCTTTTTTCAGGGAACGGAGCTCCTGAAAACGCGCCTCGTAATCCTCGGCCGCGGGCTGCATAATAGTACGGAAGACCAAATTGAAAAAATCGATAAGCCCTGGCTCGCTGCGGTAGTTGTACGGCAGGGGCAGGGCGCTGCCCCCCTGGTTCTGCAGCTCGCCGTGCAGGGCCTTGAACACGCCGACGTCCGCGCCCCTGAAGGCGTAGATCGACTGTTTCTCATCCCCCACAAAAAGAAGTTTTTCACGCTCCAGCTCCGCCGCCTCCGGCAGGCGCGGAAGCGAAAGCTCCTGTTTTTCGGCCAGCAGGTACAGCAGCTCCTTCTGCAGGCGGTTGTTGTCCTGGAACTCGTCGATCATGATATAGCGGAACCTGGTTTTATAGTAGGAGCGCAGGCCCTGATCATGTTCCAGTACGGCCACGGCCATACGCGCCACGTCGTCGAAGCTCACCAGGCCCCGGGAGCGCTTTACGCCGTTCACCAGTTCCTGAAATCCGGCCGCCAGGTCAAGGACCTGGCGCGTCTGCTCCTTTTTGTCCAGGCCGAGCAGCACCGAGGCCAGTCCGGCCTGCGCGGCCTTCAGCTCATCGATCAGTTCCTTGAAGCGCAGGATTTCCGCCGACGCCTGGCCGCCCGGCTTGCGCGGGGCAAAGCAGCGTAACAGCTCAAGCGCCTTACCGTACTCCCCTGCCCCCAAGCTGCCTTCCAGTCCCACCAGCCCGGCCGCAGCCGCCTGTGCCGCGGCGATCGATTTTTTGCCCCCTGTATCCAGTTCCAAAAGCCGGGCCAACGGGACTGAGAAATTTTCCCGTTTCTTTTGCAGCTGCCGTTCAAGCTCCGCGCACTGGGTCTCGAACATGGCGTTAAAATCATAATCCCGGGCCAGGTTAAAAAACGAGGCGGCCAGGGGCTCTAAAAAATCATGCAGCACGCGCTCAAAGCCGTACAGGCCCAGCAGCACCGCCGCGCCCGGCTCTTTCCAGGAACCCAGCAGAAAATCCAGGCTCGTCTCGGCCAATAGGTCCGCAAGCGCGCCCTCATCATAAGTAAAGTCCTGGGCCAGGCCGAAATACTCGCTGCCGTTACGGACGATCTGGGCGCAGAAACTGTCCAGGGTGGAGATCTGGGCCTTGCCGAAGTTCCGAAGCTGCTCGCGCACGCCAGGGTCCTCCTCCGCCTTCAGCCTGCGGTAGATCTTTTCATACATTTCGGCGGCCGCCTTCTTGGTAAAGGTCAGGGTAAGAATCTGGTCCACCCCGGCCTTGCCGTGCTTCAGCAGCCAGAGGTAGCGTTCGGCCAGTACCGAGGTCTTGCCCGCGCCCGCGCCGGCCATGACCACGGTATTGTTCAGCGAGCGGATGGCTTTTTGCTGTTGGTCGTCGAACTGCATCGGCTATCTTTCGTTTATCCTGTGAAAGGCATAGACACTGATATACGTGATAAAGATAAAAAATCCCACGCTTAACGAGAAGAGGACGGCCTTTAGGTAGAGCAGGTTACCCACGATCTCCTTTAATGAGATAAACGGATACACCAGCAGGTCGGTGCTGTTCAGCCTGACGAACCTTCCCAGGTAGATGCCGAACCCGCTTAAAATACAGGCCCCCGCCACTACAAGCCAGCCCGTCCTCCTGCTGAAGACCCTGGTAAACACCCTGTGTACGAATAGCAGTGAAAAAAGTCCGATCAGGTGTCCTATAATGGAAAACGCCGCGTTCAGGATGATATCATACCAGATTAGGGCGTTGGCCGTAATCAGCTCGTTCATATCCAAGTAATACATGCCCATGCGGATCAGGTGTACGATATCCGTCAGGATATAGGGGGCATTGGGATAAAACAACAGCCAGAGAAACCCCAGAATCAGGCAGACGATTTTTCGCGGGGCCCCAGCCTTGGTCCCGCTTGTGGGCGTCCCGCTTTTTGCCGCGTTTCTTGCGCCGCTTTGGGCCGGGCCGCTTATGGGCGTCCCGTCGGCGGCCGGTTCGTGCGCCGCCCCCCCGAACCGCAACAGCACCAGGGAGATCATAAAGGGAATCCAGGCCAAAAAAAGGTTCCAGACAAGAAACAGGTAGATGTGGCTTCCGGTGAACAGGACGCGCAATGCCAGGAACATAACGCATCCCGCAGAGGCCAGCACCAACAACCAGAACAACTCAAACAGCTTTTTTTTGGAATACAGCTCGGCCACGGTGCCCTTAAGCATGGTTTTTTCCTTCCGTATCTTTGAGTTGTTTTATTAATACCCCAAAAGCGCGGATGAATCCAGAGAGCAACCAAGGATTTTCTGTAAAAAACGGCTTCGTTACAATCACGCGTCCCCCCTCCTGCGGCATGCAATGGGGGAATGCCAACTCAAGTATATCATCGTTATTGTAGTATACATAATAGCGGTTTCAGGCTGCGCCCGAAAAAGTGTAGATTGGTGTAGTGTGTCAAGTTAGTTCATCTGCGCCTACTATGGGCATAGGCTTGTCGGTTGACGCAACCGCGACCCGCAAGGCCCATTATACTTTTTTTATACTCTTCACTTCCCGGTGAAAGGTGGTGGAGACTGTTTTCTCCTCATTAACCATATTATAAAGCATTATTATGGGGGGAGTGGTTAGTTTTAGATTTAATTTAGAGAGATTCTGTTCAAGTAATTCCATTAGCTCTTTTAACGCATCCACAATCGCGATTGTTTTTTCTTTAAACCAAGGGATAAAGTTCCATTTAGGATGGTCTTTGTCTACAATTAAGATATTATCCTGGAAATCTTTAGTTGTGGTTTCCTTTGGCAAACTGTGGATTTCTCCCATATGAGTGACATTCCGAATCATTGAAATTACTTGCCTATGACCTACGGCATCTGCACGCAGCATATACCCCAGAGGGCAACACTCACCCCACTGTTACCGTGGGCCCAGCTGATGCCGCCGTCCTGGACTATACCGGTGTCCGGCGAATAAATAACCTCTCCGGAGTCGCCTACGGCCACCAGCCTGCCCGGGGGATTGCCCCATGCCGCGGCGGTAAGTACACAGGTCACGCTTCCTCCGGCGGTCCAGGTTGCACCCGTAGAAGAATACAGACTTCCGCCGCGTCCTACGGCTACAAAATACGAGTTAATGGTACTAACCACATCATGCATGGTCTCCGTACCCACCGGAATAGCCGGGTTCTGCCCGCTTTGGCTATACAGCGTCCAGGAATCGCCGGCAGTATAGGTAAGATAACACGCGGCCTCATTCTGCTGGTATACCGTACCTACCGCCACGAAATCGGTTTCACTACGGGTGCCCACACCCTTCAGAGTAATAGTAGCCGGGTATCTGTCCCAGGTTTGTCCCCCGTCGGCGCTGCGGAAGATACCATAGGGGTCCCGTCCGGTGGGCTCACCCACGGCCACAAATTTATTAGTACCGTAACAAACCACGCGGTTGACGTTATTAATGGTGGGGTTCGGATTGACCGTACCGGCATGCCAGGTGACGCCGTAATCTGCGGAATAGAGGAAGGTCCCGTCATAGCCCACGGCCACACAGTGCCCCTGGTCGTCGGCGGCCGCGCCGCGTAATACGGCTTCGGTACCGGAGTCCGCCACCGCCGTAAAGGTGACGCCGTTATCATCCGAGTAAATAATGGTGCCGTTTCCGCCCACCGCGAGAAACCTTTCATTTTCATCAGGCACCGGATCTCCCGGAGGGGTCCCGCCGCCGGTATCGCAGGAAAGAAATAATCCTGTTATAAATACCATACAAAGTACGGCATGGTGCAATCCTATTTTTGGTTCCATATCGGCCTCCTTTTAAAGTCTGCTGTTCTATACTATACTACGCCTATAAAAAAAAACTGTAAACCGGGCAAATAGTATGCGCTTTACAACCTGCATATTTTTCCCCTATAGTGGTACCATGAATTTCAGACCGGGCGATACGCATGTATTTTAAATCCGCTTTCACAATGGCGGCGCTGAGTTTCCTGTGCGGCCTTCCCCTGCATGCCGACATCAAGGTTTCACAAAGGGAATGGAACCTCGGCGCCGTAGACAGCGGCAGTGTGCCGGCGCATCAGATTACCGTGATTAATCTCGGCACCCGGGTTGTCAACGTGTCAATGATTCCCACCTGCGACTGTTTTTACGCGCAACCGAGGGAGTTTTCGCTCATGAACGGCGAACAAAAACAGGTCACACTCTTTTTTAATCCCGAAGAGGAACAGGGCGAGGTGGAAAAGTTGCTGCTAATGGAAAGCAGCGACGAACCGGGCCGCCGGACCGCGATTAAACTTCACGCCACGGTAAACCGGGCCGCGGAAACCGGGCCGAAGGCGGCCGCACCGGACGAACACAACGCGAAAAATCACATGTCGGGTACGCCGTCGGATGAAGAGTCCGCGGCAACAGCAGGGACAGTGGAAAGCGTGCCTGCCCCGAACGTTTCGCGCGCATCGGCGACCCTGCCTGTAACCCTTTACTACAGTTTCGGCTGTAAAACATGCGAACGCCTGCTTCGCGACTTTTTCCCCGAGCTTGAGCAGAGGCTTGGCGTCAGCTTCATGATCCGCAAAAAGAACATCCTCAACCCGGAGATCATGCGGGAGTGCTTGGCCGTACTCGGCGAAAACAAGGTTTCCCTGCGTGAGTTTCCGGCCCTGGTTATGGGTGACACCATCCTCCAGGGCGAGGGGGAGATCCGCGCCCAACTGGAACCGCGGGTCCGGAACATACTGGACCACCCGAAGCTGCCGGCCGGGATTCAGGCCGCGCCTGAGACGGCAGGGAAGGGCATGCTGCCCAAACTGCTTTTCTTTCCGGTTCTGGCCGCCGGTTTGGTTGACGGCATTAACCCTTGCGCCTTCAGCACACTGATATTCCTGATTGTAAGCCTGGCCTATGTGGGCAAACATAAGCGCGCCATCTTTTACACGGGGATGTTCTTTACCGTCGCCGTGTTTATCACGTATTTCCTGATCGGCCTGGGCTTTTTCTATGTGCTGCGCGCAACAACCTTCGCCCCGGCCGTCTCGCTGATTATTAAATACGTATTGATCATACTGCTTATGGTCTTCGCGGGCTTAAGCGTATATGATGTTATCCTGATAAAGCGCGGACGCGCCAAAGATATGAAACTGCAACTGCCCAAGGGTCTTAAAAAACGAATCCATAAATCCGTGCGCGCCTACGCTTCTTCCGTGGCCCTGATTTCGGGGGCCCTGGTGTTGGGGTTTATGGTCTCCGTGTTCGAGCTGGCCTGTACGGGGCAGGTCTACTTTCCGGTCATCGCCGCCCTTATTCAAACCGGCAGCGACAAAACAGCGTATTTTTTTCTTGCCCTGTACAACATCGGTTTTATTGTTCCCCTGGCCGGTGTGTTCGGCCTGATTTACGCGGGGGTAAACTCACAGCGGATAACCATGGTATTTCAAAAAAATATGGCGCTGGTAAAAATCACCCTGGCGGGGGTGTTTATGATGCTGGCGGGCATTATGGTTTTTACCGACTTTTTTTAACAACTAAAAGGAGATCACATGAAACGCTGTTGGCAGGTTACCGACCCGCTTCTCTTGAATTACCATGATACCGAATGGGGCGCGCCCGTGCACGACGAACGGCTGCATTTTGAGTTTCTGCTGTTGGAGTGCTTCCAGGCCGGACTGAACTGGAGTATGATGCTGCGAAAGAGGGAGAGCTTCAGGAAGGCATTCGACAACTTCGATCCGCGCAAAATCTCCCGCTACAATGGGTCAAAGCTGGCCGCCCTACTCTCAGACCCGGGGATCATCCGCAACCGGTTGAAAATCCAGGCCGCGGTGAACAACGCGCAAAGGTTCCTTGAGGTGGCGCGGGAGTGCGGCAGCTTCGACCGCTACATCTGGTCCTTCGTGGACGGAAAGCCCATCCGTAACAGGTGGGAAAAATGGGAAGAGGTGCCGGTAAAAAGCCCGGTCTCCGACGCACTCAGCCGGGACATGAAAAAGCGCGGTTTCAAGTTCGTAGGCTCCACCACCATGTACGCGCACATGCAGTCGATCGGACTGGTGAACGACCACCTAACCTACTGTTTCCGCTGGAAGGAATTGAATCCAGGCCGCTGACACAGGGTTCGCCCCCATTTGTCCGGCCCTTTATCTGAATTTTAAAATCATTGTTATTCATAACGGATTCGGTTATGTTTTAAGATAAAGGAGGGCAAAGGTGAAAAAATTATATATTATCCCATTACTCTTGCTGACGGTTGGATCATTGGAGGCGCTGACCCTGCCCTCGGGCCAGAAAATCGATGATGCGGTAGCCGAGGTTTTTCTTTATCATGAATCGGGCGCGATCCGTGAATGCAAGATATTGAGCCCTACCCTGATAGAAACCCCGGACGGACGGTTGAAGGTCAAGGGGTACCTGGTGTGGCACGAGAACGGCACCCTGGTCAAGGCTGATCTGGCGGAGCCGCAAACCGCCCGTACCCCGTCGGGCGCGTTATTGGTCAGCTATTTTTTTGCCTGGCATCCGAACGGGGCCGCCAGACAGACCTATCTGGACCACCCACAGGAAATCAATACTCCCGCGGGCAGGCTCACAGCGCGTGAAAAAGTATTATGGCATGAAAACGGTAAGCTGGAGTGGTGCAAGCTGGATAAACCGGTTTCCGTTAAAACCCCCTCCGGAAAGCTGGATGTGAGCAGTCTCGGCTGGTATGACACAGGCGAGTTAAGCGTTTGCTTTTTAAAGGGCCGGATTTCCCTCGATACCCCTTCCGGCGCATTGAAGGTGAAGGAGTTCCTCATGTGGCACCGGAACGGGTCGATCAGTCAGTGCAGCCTGGCCGACCTCCGGGAAATCGACACGCCGTCCGGAAGGTTTAAAGTAATGAGGGAATATGTCTGGTGGTACGAGAGCGGGGCCATGGAAGCCGTCAACCTGCGTGAACCAATCTCCATTGACACTCCCTCCGGAACCCTCAAGGTCGAAGAACATGTCTCCTGGCACGAAAACGGGGCGCTGAAAACATGCGTATCCATGGACAATGCCACGGTCAACGGCAAAACCTTCAACGGCGCGTTCGAATTCAGCTGGGATGTGAACGGCCGATTCTTAGGCGGAAAAGCTTTGACGGTGGAACATTAGGCGCCCTAAAAAAACGGAATCTCCTGGTCATGACTTTTTTTAATAATAGCTAAAAAACACTTATTTCCGACATAAAAA
This sequence comes from uncultured Spirochaetaceae bacterium, assembly GCA_964638895.1. Taxonomy (GTDB): domain Bacteria; phylum Spirochaetota; class Spirochaetia; order SZUA-6; family RPPD01; genus JAFGGG01. Next base: position 9,346 of record CAZWYY010000087.1, read on the forward strand.
AGCAGTACCTTACAAGAGAGAGGAGTAACGCTTGAACACAACCGCGTACGGACAGACCCACCAGGGACTTGTAAGATCAAACAATGAAGACTTCTTCATCATCAACGATCAAAAATCACTCTTCCTGCTGGCTGACGGTATGGGCGGGCACAACGCGGGGGAGGTCGCAAGTAAAGGAGCCTGCCGGCTCTACGATACGGATTTTGATCCGGACGCCTCGGATCTGCCGTCCCATATGAGTGAGGTATTTAAGAGAACAAACGAGCGCATCTTCAAACAGGCCGGGAACGAACCCGAATTACAGAACATGGGCGCGACCTTTATTGTTTGTCATATCAGTAATTCAAGCGCCCATATACTGCACGCCGGCGATGTCAGGTGCTATCACTTCAGGAACGGAAAATTGAAACAGGTCACCGATGATCACAGCCTGGTGGGCGAGCTGTTAAAACAGGGCGAGCTTACGGAGAAGGAGGCCAGGCAGCATCCGCTGAAAAATCGGGTGACAAAGGCGGTGGGTCCGCGGGAAACGATCGATCCTGATTACAATAAAGTGGAGCTGCGGGCCGGGGATATAATTCTCCTCTGCTGTGACGGCCTGTGGAACATGGTTGACAATAATAACATATGCGCGGTCTTGAAAACGGACGGAACCGCCCAGGATAAAGCCGGGGAACTGATAAACCGGGCCCTTCAAGCCGGGGGCGAGGACAACATTACGGTGCTGCTGATACAAATCTTATAGAATAGCGGCCGCATACGCACAGCGCTTTCGCCCGGTCCGCCCGCCGGTATAGGGTTA
>CAZWYY010000088.1:0-4489 GCA_964638895.1 uncultured Spirochaetaceae bacterium
ATCGCGGCTGAAGAGGACCCCACACCGGCGAATTGAAAGATGGTGGGCGCATAATATATAATTGTGTTGATCCCGGTGATCTGTTGGAAAACGGCCAAACCGATACCGATGAGGAGGGCAGGTTTTACCAGCGGACTGAACAACTCTCCCCAACTTCCTCTTTGCTGAGTCAGATCGTGTTGAATATCCGCCAATTCATCTCCTACCGCGGCCGATGCGCGTATTTTCTTTAATACCCGGGTTGCTTTATCCAACAAATCGTGGCTGACCAGCCATCTGGGACTCTCGGGCATAACAAGCATCCCAATCCCCAGAAGAGCTGAAGGGACTGCGGCCAAGCCAAACATCATGCGCCAATTTCGACTCCCTGAAAGCGCATATCCTATAAGATAAGAGACAACAATTCCGACGGTGATTGCGAGCTGATTCAGAGAAACCAGTTTTCCACGGATCGGGGCGGGTGATACCTCAGAGATATAGAGCGGCGCCGCGAACGAGGCGACTCCTATGGCCATTCCCACGATGATTCTACCCAGAATCAACAAGCCAATATTCATTGCCAGGGCGGTCCCTATCCCACCAAGGGCAAAGATGACAGCCGCCAGAATTATTATCTTACGGCGTCCGAAGCGATCGGCCAATGTGCCGCCGAAGATTGCTCCTCCTATCGCCCCCAGTAAGACCGCGCTGACTACAAATCCTTCAGTTATGGCTGAAAGTGAAAAATCCTGTTTAACGAAAAGTATCGCACCTGAAATAACCCCCGTATCATACCCAAAAAGCAATCCACCCATAGCGGAAATTGCCGCGGCAATTGTTACAAACTTCGTGTTTCCAATCGCAGGATCAGGAACTCGCTTTTTTATCATCGATACCTTTCCCGCTTTATAAACTGTTTATGCGGATCATTCAAATTTATTATATTGAACGAAAAGCGACTGCGTAATATATATTGCACTCTATCCATTATTATTTATTTAAACCGGTTGCGCAGTTTCCCTTTTTTCTGTTTTTATTCTTCCCCGTATTTGAAAATGTTTGATCGAACCCCATACAATCCCGACAATAAGAAGAATTAAAACTCCTACCCACCAGTTTATGGTCAGTAAATATAAGGCTAAATAGAAAATCCCGAAAAGCACTCCGGTCAGCACAATATAACTCAACCACCATACCCATATTGGTTTGTCTGATAAAAAGGAAGCTATGCTTTTCTCAACGACATTATCAGTTTTCATAATTCACTCCTTGTAAGACATTTCAACTTATTAACATCTTAATATAATGTATACATTAAGAAGAGCACTCAACAAATACCGGTTTCGTCTAATTACTTACCGTTTTCCTTATTCCGGACAGTGATTTAAAAGGGTTTTATTAAAATCGCATCCGCTTTTTCGGCGATTATTTTGAAATTTGAAACGTAAAAAAGGCTTTAATCTGATCGTCATTACCAAACAATCATAAACTCCGATTTTTTGGGCTGTTGTTAAGAAAAACTTCTCAATCCCCTTCACTAGTAAGGAAAAGCCGATAAGTGCCAAGAAATCCGTCATTTCTTTTTATTACTGCAAAAAACCCTGTACTTGTCTGACCCAGCGCGAACGTTTATAGAACACCTGGGCCAGACCGCCCAGGATACAGGACGATACGGTACCGATAAGCAGAAACGGTGGGGCGATGATGAATACACCGGGACCCCAGATTATGGTGCCGGCCAGCAAAAGCTGCACCATGTTGCCGGTAAACGCGCCGGCCGCGCTGATGCCAATCATGGAAACATGGTTTTTTAAAAGTTTAAAGAGGCCGATCATGACCAGGCCGCTTGTCACGCCCCCGGCGCAGGAAAAGAGAAACACATAGGAGAAAAGGGTTCCCTGGATAAAGCCCTGGGTCAGTATCTTAAGGGCGACCAGCAGCATAATCTCCCTGGCGGTTAAAAGATACAGCGCCAGCAGAATGGGCAGGTTGGCTATGCCCAAACGCAAGAATGGTAGGGGTTTGGGAATGATATATTCAATCGAGGCCAGGAACAGGGCCGTGGCCGCAAGTAGGGCGATGATATCCGTTCTGTCAGTAGCTGCGCGCGTCGACATCCGACGGTTCTCTTCCTTCAATTGTGATAAGTACCTGGTTGGGCAGGCAGGCGATCCACTCCCCCGGTGAATGGATCTTCCCCGACTTTACGCAGATTTTTTCCCGGCAGGGTGAGTCTATAACCTGCGCGAAGCCGTCCGCAATGCGGATAACCGTTGTGCCCAGGGGCCCCTTTACATTCACCAGGTGGGGAACGTCCAGGGCGTAAAACAACTCGTCCTGCGCGGAGTTGATATGCGCATAGGCCTCACCGTGCCGGCCACCGTAGACCGCGAAAGCGATGCCCCCGCTTACACACACCACGAACAACACAATCAGGATATCACAAAGTTTCAGCCTCATTGCCCTTCAAACCGGCGGCTTTAGGACAGATGCGATTTAATCGCCTCCACCTTGTCGGTCTTCTCCCAGGAAAACTGCGGTCTGCCGAAGTGCCCGTAGGCCGCGGTCTCTTCGTATATGGGTTTGCGCAGATCAAGGGTATCAATAATGCCCTTGGGCTTAAGATTGAATATTTCGCGTACCGCGTTTTCGATTTTTGTCTCCGGCACCTTGCCCGTACCGAAGGTACACACATAAAGCGAAACCGGTTCGGCCACGCCGATGGCGTAGGCTATCTGCACTTCGCACTTTGCACAGACGCCCGCAGCCACTATATTCTTGGCAATATAACGCGCCATATAGGCCGCCGACCTGTCTACCTTGGAAGGATCCTTGCCCGAGAACGCCCCTCCGCCGTGACTCGCCATACCGCCGTAGGTATCAACGATAATCTTCCGGCCCGTAAGCCCGGTGTCTCCGTGCGGCCCGCCGATTACAAACCGGCCGGTCGGATTTATATGATAAATGACATTGCCGTTGATAAGATTCGCGGGAAGCGCCTTTTTAATGATCTCCTCGATCATACCCTGTTTCAGGTCCTCGTAGGAAACATCCTCGGAGTGCTGGTGCGAAAGCACTACCGTGGTGATGGCTTTGGGCTTGCCTGCCGCGTACTCCACAGTCACCTGGCACTTGCCGTCGGGCCGTAAGAAATTAAGCCTTTTCTGTTTGCGTACCTCTGCCGCCTTAAGCATAATCTGGTGCGCGTAATAAATGGGCGCGGGCATAAGGGCCTCGGTATCGCGGCAGGCATACCCTATCATCATGCCCTGGTCTCCGGCGCCCTGCTCCTTGTGCAGGCCCTGTCCTTCGGTGACCCCCTGCGATATATCCTGGGACTGCTTATGAATTGAATGCAGCACGGAACATGAATCATAGTCAATTCCGTAAGCCGGGTTGTCATACCCGATTTCCTTCAATTTGTTTCGGGCAATGAGTTGGTAGTCTATAACCCCCTTGGTGGTTATTTCACCGCCGATCATAATCAGGCCGGTGGTGGTGAAGGTCTCACAGGCCACGCGGGACATTGGGTCCTGGCGCAGGGCCTCGTCGAGCACCGCATCTGAAATCTGGTCGCATACCTTGTCGGGGTGCCCCTCGCCCACACTTTCGGATGTAAAAATAAAATCTGACCTATAACTCAAAATTTTTCCTCCTCTTAATAATATCTATTTCTTTGATCTGAAATCACTTTTTATATCCTGGCCGTAATTGACCGTGTCTTCGACCACAAACGGCTCGTATTTAATACCGATGCTTCCCTTCCTTACCCAGATGCGCACGGTTTTTAAGGATTCCCCCGACTCGTCCACCAGGTGCGGCAGTTCATCGACATGCAGAATATCGGTAATGGTAAACTCATAGAACGAAGTATGTGTGCTGAAAGGATCCGCAATCAGAATCAGCTTCTCTTTATCGAAGGGATGCTTTTTAGGCGCCCCGGTGAAGGCCACACCAAGTTTTGTATAATTCTCGTGAGACGAATACTTAATGATTTCGGACAACGATTCGGTTTTCAGGTATTTCCGTATACTCATTTCATATCCTCCGGCTTTTTATTTGTCATAATAAACGGCTGGCCGGTGGCCTCTATCACGGTGAGCCACAGTTCATCCTCAGGATTCAGGTATTTTCTCTCCGACACGGCCAGTTCCACCGGAACAAGCGTAAACTGGTTGTTCCACCTGCCCACAACCACACCGGTATATCCGGCCATGGCCGCGTGTACCGCGTTTTGGGCAAGCTGCACACAGTAGATGGCGTCATGAGCATTGGCCGGCACTGAGCGTACCATATAACTGGGGTCGATATATTTGAGGTTCACGTTCATATCCAACCCTTTAAAATACTCCTTAACCTCCTGCTTCAGGAACAAGCCGATGTCCTTTAACTTCACATTACCGGACTTGTCCTTTTTCTGAGAGTCGCTGGGCCCCTGCGGGCTTGCGATATCGCTTCGCGAATCGCTGGGCCCCTGCGGGCTTGCGATATCGCTTCGCGAATCGCTGGG
>CAZWYY010000088.1:4589-9179 GCA_964638895.1 uncultured Spirochaetaceae bacterium
TTCGCGAATCGCTGGGCCCCTGCGGGCTTGCGATATCGCTTCGCGAATCGCTGGGCCCCTGCGGGCTTGCGATATCGCTTCGCGAATCGCTGGGAATAAGTTCCTGACCGGCCCCCTCGGCCGCAATAATCACCGCATGCCCCTTCTCTTGCAGGCGCTGTTTCAGATGAACAAGAAGACCCCGCTCTCCTTGCAGCTCAAAGGGCACCTCAGGCACGAGTACATAATTAACTTCATTCAGCGCCAGGGCCGCATTGGCCGCGATGAAACCCGAATAACGCCCCATCACCTTTACAATACCGATTCCGTTTATGGCGCCCACCGCTTCGGTATGCGCGCTGCGAATCGCTTCGGCCGCTACCGCGAACGCGGTCTCCAGGCCGAATGTTTTTTCCACGTACGCGATATCATTATCTATGGTCTTGGGAACGCCGACCACGGCTATGTGCAGCCTGCGCCTCTGTATTTCCATGAATATCGACCGGGCGCCGAGCAGGGTTCCGTCTCCCCCGATGGTGAACAGGATATCGATCTTCATATCGGAAAGACAGTCCACAATCTCGGAAACCGCACGCGGTCCGCGCGAGGAGCCTAAAAAACTCCCCCCCTGCTCATGTATTCCCTTTACCAGGTCCGGGGTAAGCTTCCTGGGTTTAAACTCACCCTGCGCGCCGAAGCCCCAGTACCCGTACTGCACGCCCCAGATGTCGTTCACACCATAGCGGTAGAAAAGCTCCATAACCAGGGCCCGGATCACATTGTTGATGCCCGGGCACAACCCGCCGCAGGTAACTATGGCCGCCGTTGTTTTACGCGGTTCAAAATATATTTTTTTACGCGGACCGGCCTGTAAAAAAGCAGGTAAAGACCCGTTCCGCTCCAGGTACTCCCTGATCTTGATCCTGTCCTGCAGCAGCACCACCGAGGCCTCATCATCTACATAGTTGGCGATAAGATCCCCGAAATGGGTGGAAAGACCCAGGGGAGAATCAATCGAGGCCGCACCCAGACGGGTAACGGCAAGCTGTTTTTCACTTAGGTGTAAGTTCTCCATACCGCCTTCAGTCCCAATTTTTCCTTTACCTCGAGCATTGTGGTTTTAGCTTGTATTGTGCATTTTTTTGCGTTTTCTTCAAGTATACTGTAAATTTCTTCGGGCCCGGCCATGAATGACTGGTACTTCTCCCGTATGGGGTCCAGGACACGCATCAGGTTTTTTAGAAGGACCTTCTTGCAGTCCAGACAGCCGATGGACGCCGTGGAACAGCCCTTGTGAATCTCGGCCAGTTCCTCCGGCGGGGTGACCAGTTTATGGTAGGAATAGATATTACACTTTTCCGGTGTTCCGGGATCCGTCCTGCGTATACGCGCCGGATCGGTTTTAGCGACCGCCAGTTTCTTCCATATATCGGCCTTGGGTTCCGTGACGCCGATGGTGTTTCCCTTACTCTTACTCATCTTCTGCTCACCGTCCAGCCCCATAATACGCGGGGAAGCGGTAAGCAGGGCCTCGCATTCGGGGAAGGTGTCGCCGTAACGTTTGTTGAAATAACGCGCGATTTCCCTGGTAAGCTCGATGTGCTGCACCTGGTCCTCACCCACGGGAACAACCTCTCCCTTATAAAGCAGGATATCCGCCGCCTGCAGCACCGGGTAATCAAGAAGACCGGCATTGACGTTCTTGCGGTGCTGCCGCGCCTTATCCTTGAACTGGGTCATGCGCTCAAGCTCACCCAGGGGGGTGACGGTGTTGAAGATCCAGGTAAGGTCCGCGTGCCCCGGCACCTCGGACTGCACAAAGAGCACGGTTTTTTGCATATCTATTCCGCAGGCATAAAGCCCGGCCGCCATCTCAAACACGCGCTTCGGCATTCCCGCGGGTTCATAGTCGATAACCAAGGCGTGCAGATCAACAATGCAGATATAGGAACGGTATGAGTGCTGCAGGTCCACCCAGTTCTTTATAGCCCCGAAGTAATTTCCGATATGTATTTCGCCGGTCGGCTGGATCCCGGTAAAGAGCACCTTCACTACGCATCTCCTTGTGTATTTCTTAGTGAATATCATAATGTATACGGAAGTAGGGCTTGAATGTCAAGTTATTATTATTTTTCGATTACGGAACCGATGGAGTATTTCTCAATTGCTTCGCGATATTTTTCCTGCATATTAATAAACTCCAGGCCATTGTCAAAAAGCGCCCGATCATGATCGTCGTTTTTGGTCCAGACTACCCTGGCCTTGACGGTTACGACCTCTTGACTATCCGGCAGCTCGAAGGTCAGGGTATAGATCGCGTCACGCTCAAGGGGGCCGGCAGTAGTGGTAATACATACGCCGCCCGCGCTTACATTCTTGGTTTTGGAGGTGTCTTCTTTTTTGGTGTGCTCTTTACAATAACCGATATCGATGGAGAGCAGAAACCTGTGGAACCTCCGGTTTTCCCCCATCCTAGACGTAATCTTTTAATTCTTTTATCAGTTTGAAATGCCGCAGTTTGGCGATCGCCTTTTCCTGAATTTGCCTGACCCGCTCGCGCGTAATGCCGAGCATCTTTCCCGTTTCTTCCAGGGTAAACGGGCCTTCTCCGGCCAGACCGAAACGCAGCTGGATAATTTTCATCTCACGGTCGCTGAGCTGGGTCAGCACCTTGCGGATGGTATTCTGCAGGGTTAGACTGAACACCGATTCAAACGGTTTTTTGGAGGAATCGTCCGGGATTAAATCCGAAAGCCTGGTGACGTTTTCGTCGTCCACCGTGGTATCCAGCGAGGTGGTCTCTTGCGAAAGCTTCACTACGTCCTTGATCTTGGACAGGGGCAGGTTCATGTAATGCGCAACCTCTTCATCGCTTGGATCGCGGCCCAGTTCCTGGGAAAGGTGTTTGGCCACATAATAGCACTTTTTAATCATATTCAGCATGTGCACCGGAATGCGGATTACCCTGCCCTTGTCCGCCAAGGATTTGATGATTGCCTGTTTTATCCACCAGGTTCCGTAGGTGGAAAAGCGGCAGCCCTTCCGGTAATCGAATCTCTCAACGGCCTCGATCAGGCCGATGTTCCCCTCATCAATCAGATCCAGGAGGCTTAACCCCCGGTGCTGGTACTGCTTGGCGATGGAGACCACAAGCCGCAGGTTTGAATTGATCATTTTATTCTTCTGAATGGTAAGCAGTCTCTCCAGCCGCAGTTTTTCGCGTTTGTCGCCCATGTTCAACCTGCGTTTTTTATGATATTCGGCTTTCATACTTTCAAGCTTGGCGGTAAGAAGGGAAATCTTGCGCCCTATCTCCCTTTCCTCGGTACTGATCAACAGAGGATACGTGGAAATTTGCTTCAAATACAGGGCCAAAGGATCACTCTCCTGCGTATACGCCTTGTTATCGTCTTCATATTCCACACATTTTTTACTGATTAGTTTTCCGGATACCGGAAGAAGTGCTTGTTTTTGCATAAACCCACCTAAAAAATCAGATTAATCCAATCTTGTAAAAATCTAAAATATCTTTAATTAAAAGTCAAGTTAAATTCAAAAAAAAACCTAAATTTTTCAAAATTTAAACTTTTGGTACGCTTAATGTTTGTACAGTATATTTGGATTTAAAAACTCGCGCTTTTGTTTGTCAAACACGATAAAAAGCAGCTTGGCCTGTGTTTGATGCAGATAAGCGCCCATGGTACCGATGGCGGTTCCGGCCTCCACAACCTCCCCTACCTTTACGCTGACACTCTCATTGCCAAGGTAACCGAATATGAGCCCCTGACCCGAATCCACGATGACGATATTGCCGAACCCGCGGTACGGCCCTGACCAGATCACCTTGCCTGGAGATACGGAGTAGACGACATCACCCTTTTTCCCACAAATAAGTATGCCCTGTAATTTACTGTTGTATGCCTCCCGTTTCCCCGGGTGCGGCCAGCCCAGATCCGTGTAGGTGACGGAGCCGCCGTTTTGTTCACGAACATCATCAGCCGCCCCGGGTATGATCAACTGCTGGCCCACCTTTAACCTGGAAGGATCGGAGATACGGTTAAGCTTCATCAGCTCCTCCACCGCAATCCCGTATGTTTTGGCCAGGCTGTAGAGTGTTTCCCCTTTTTGCACGATGTGCACCCCGGGAATAATGATCTTCATACCGACCTTCAGATCGGTGGGATCGTGTATGCCGTTTACCTTGAGCAGTAAATCCAGAGGTACGTTGAAACGCTTGGCCACACGATAGAGGTTATCTCCCTTTTGAATGATGTAATAATTTCCGTTCGCATAACACAGGGAAAACAGACAGAGAAATACCAGGCTTACAATGAGCTTCTTTTGCCATTTGATCATGCAAACACCTATTTACATGTTCGGCGCGCACCTTGTGAAACTAAACCGGGCCGGATAATTTAACGCATATTTTTAAAAATGAGAATGCAAAGGGGAATCGGGCTGGGGAGATTTGAACTCCCGGCCTCTCGGTCCCGAACCGAGCGCGCTAGCCACTGCGCTACAGCCCGAAAAAAAAGCCCCAACAGAGGGGCAAACGGGAGCGACGGGGATTGAACCCGCGATCTCCGGCTTGACAGGCCGGCGCGATAACCA
>CAZWYY010000089.1:0-8859 GCA_964638895.1 uncultured Spirochaetaceae bacterium
GCCAACGTATTGATCATATCTCTGGCCGCTGCAGTGATTTTCGCCATCTCGATACTCACTTTCTCCCTTGTCTCTTTGATGGTGGCCCCCAGGCTCGCCTTTTCCTGTTTGAGGCTGCCGATGACCGTTTTCAGGCTCTCCAATTCCTTTTTGGCCGCGGCAGTAGCCTGCTCTTGCTCCCCCAGTTCCGCCTGCCTACTCTGGATCAGTGTCTCCAAACTGAGACCCTCATCCAGACACTCCAGCTCATGCAGCAGCCGGTCTTTCAGTCCCACGCGCACCAGGGCGTCTATGGCCCTCTGCCGTGTGTCCTTCACCGACTGTTCATGATTGTACAGCAGCGGCAGCTCCACGTTCTCCACCGCGCTGGTTCTGGGCAGAAGATTGAACACCTGAAACACAAACCCGATCTTTTGGTTCCTGATGCGCGCGCGTTCGTTCTTGGAAAGGGAATCCACGCGTTCGCCTTCAAACAGGTACTCGCCCGCCGTGGCCTGGTCCAGGCAGCCCAGGATATTCATCAGGGTGGACTTGCCCGAGCCCGAGGCGCCCATCACGGACACAAACTCCCCCCTGCGGATGGTAAGATCCACGGCGTCCAGCGCCCTGACCGCCACATTACCGGTTCTGTAAATCTTGGTGATGCCTTTAAGGCTGATGACCGCACTCATACCCTGCTCCTTTGCCTTCAGAAGAGGCGCGGCGGCCTCATCCCGCCGCCCTGACCGCCCCGGTTGTTGTTCTGTTCCGCCGGCGCCGCGGCCGCGCTACCGGTGATGACCTCAAGGCCGGGGAGAAGCCCGGGTCCGGGTAAAAGCTCGGTTTTTTGTCCGTCCGTAAGCCCGGTCCGCACCGGAATAAACCCCGGGTCGCCGTTTTTATCAAGAAACCAAAGCCGCGGCTGGTTTTTGTACGCATTTCCGCCCGCCCGCCGGTCCGGTGAACGCCCGCCTGCCGCGGTGGTTGCGCCCCCCGTCCCGGTTGTGCCGGCCGGGCCGGATGTGACGTTTGCGCCTTTGGTGCTTGCCGCGCCTTGCGGGGCCGCACCCCCGGAGCCGGCGTGGGAGCGGTTCCTGTTCATGTCAGCCAGCATTTCGGCGGCGGGCCGGAACCTCAGGGCGGAGTTGGCCACCAAGAGCACATCGTTTTTCTCGTCGATGATAATATCGATAGTGGCCGTCATACCAGGCAGAAGCAGGTGCTTCTCGTTTTTTGCCTTGATGATCACGTAATAGTTGACCACATTCGATACCGTCACCGGCTCCAGCCGCACCTGGGTCACCACACCCTCGAAGGTCTGGTCCGGGTACGCCTCCACGCTGAACTCCGCCTTTTGGTTTACCTTTATTTTGCCGATGTCGTTTTCGTCCACCAGCGCGTCTATCTGCATGTTGGAGAGGTCGTTAGCTATTGTAAAAAGCGTGGGCGTGGAAAAACTCGCGGCCACGGTCTGGCCCTGTTCCACGTTGCGGTTGATTACCGTGCCGTCTATGGGAGACCTGATGATGGCGTAGGAGAGGTTGGCCCTGGCCCTTTTCAGGTCGGCCTCGGCCGAAAGCTTGGCCACGTAGGAGGATTCCTTGGCCACCCTGATGGACTCAAAATCATAATCAGAGATGAGTTTCTGATCATGGAATGATTTGTTGTTCTCGTAGTTGGTAAGATCAAGTTTGTACTGGGCGTCGGCCTTGGCCAGCTGGGCCTGGGCCTGGGCAACCGCGATCTCAAGCAGGGTCGTGTCCAGCACCGCCAGCACCTGGTTCTTCTTCACCGTGTCATTGAAGTCCACGTATACCTTGGAGATGGTGCCGGATACCTGGGTGCCCACCTCCACCACGCCCTGGGGGTTGATGGTCCCCGTACAGGAGACGGTTATCCTCAGATTGCCCTTTTCTATTTTGGTAAACCGCAGATCGGCTTTATAATCGTGATTATGGGGCATGAAAATAATGACGCCCAGCACGATCAAAACAATACATAAGGGAACGGATATAAAAAGCAGTTTATGTTTCATAAAAACCTCCGGTTGAAGTCTATTGGTCTTCCACGTTCAGAATATATTTCAGATCAAGGTACGTGGTTACGTACTGGTACCTGGCGTCCAGCAGTTTCAGCTGCGCGTCAAACAGGTTGTTCTCCGCGTCCTGCAGATCGAGGAAGCTTTTAAGCCCCGCGTTATAGGAGAGGTCCACAAGGTGCAGGGTTTGTTCCGCGATCTGCGCATTGATCTTCAGGGTATCGATATACCCCTCTATCTGCTTGAGTTTCAGAATATCGGTCACCATGCTTAGCTGTTTCTGCTCGATCTGGTCCTGAATCTCATTCCGGCGGATCTCTACGTTATTGCGGTCCGTCTCAATCTGCACCTGTGTGGCGGAATAGGGAAAAAAGGGATCCAGCGGCACACTGACGCTCAGATTAAGGCTGCCCGAACCGATCCAGTTATCGCCGTCAAACAGGTCGGCCCTGGTAAAATCCTCGGCGAACGATGTGCTTAATGAATAAGACAGGCTCACCGAGGGGATCAGGGAGGCCTGGCGCAGGGCCACCGCGTTCTCATCGCTTTTCAGGTTTTGCATCAGCAGCAGGATATCCGGATTATTGGTCACTGAAAGGTGCACCAGCTTGTCATAGTCGATGTTCATGATTTCCGGGATCTGGTCCGTAAGCCTGATCTCCGTTCCATCTTTAAGGCCCAGCATCTGCCTGAACCCCATCAAAAGCGAGGTATACTCGTTCTGCATGCTGCTGTAATCGGGCACCAGCGACATGTAGGCGTACTGGCTCTTCAATTTATCGATCTCCGACACCATGCCCTTGTTGTATTTCGAAAGCGTCAGCTCATAGTCGGATTTCGCCTTTTGGATCTGCTTGTCCATCAAAGCCAGCTGTTCCTGCAGCAGCACCAGGTTGTAATAAGTTTTTTTGACCGTATAGGAAAGCTCTGTTCTGGCTTTTGCCAGTGATATTTTTCCGCTCTGGTAGTCAAGCACGTACTGGCGCGCGTTATAGATCATGGCCGCCTTGAGTGTCAAAGAAGCCGACACCCCGAATCCCAGGCTGTTTGCAGTTAACGGGTTCTGGTTGGCGCCGCCCTGGCGCTGTCCCACGGAGCCCGACAGGTTCACTCCCGGCATGAACTGGTTCCAGATATTGGCCAGGGAAAGCTCGCTGTTCTTAAGATCGATCCGGTTGTTCTTTACGGTCAGGTTGTTTTCCAACGCCAGCGCCACCGCGGATTTCAGGTCAAGCCTGGTGACGGCCTGCCCCTGGGCCGGTGTTTTTTCGGGTGTCGCCGCAGCCGGCTCTTGTGTGGGGGCCGCCGCGCCCGGATCCTGTTTGTCGGACGTAGCGCCCGGCTCCCCCGCCGGGACGGTTACTCCGGGCTCCTGGGCCGGTGTAGCACCAGCCGGTTCCTGGGCCGGGGCGGCCGCACACAACAGCACGACCTGTATAACCAGCACCATCAGCATTTTGCTCGCTTTCATGCTCCTTATCCCCTTCTTTTACCAGTATGTTACTAATAGTCTACACACCGGAGCCATAACGCCGAGTTAAAATAACCTTAAGATATTATTAAGAAGGAAGCATGTATAAAAAAAGGGCCGTGGTGTATATGAATAAATCATGGCCGGCCCTCATACGATTGACACGTTTAGACACATCAATTACCATGACCGTCATGAAATCTTCCAGCGTAAACTTGGCCTTGGTAAGCTGTGTCTGTATCGCCTTGTGGAACTGCGCCTCTATCCCACAGTCGACATACGTGCGCGGCCATATGGACGAGCTTTGGGGCATAAGCAGGGACAAGCTACTTACAACCGTCCCGCAGGAGTATCTGACCTACGCCGTCATCGGTTCCGCCAGGGTGGTGCTCAAGAGCCTGAAAACCGTGTCATACGGCAGGGGGGTCATGGTGCCGGTTCTCAATGAGACCGTTACCTACCTCTTTCATAACTCACGCTTGTACAGAATTGTCATAGAAAGCTCCACCAATGAGTACTCGGACGACAAACTCAAGGCTAAGATGTACATGGATTTTTCGGCGCTGGCCGAGCGCTACCGGAAGCTGTGCGGAGAACCCGCCGCCCAAACCGACGACACCACACCCCTGGCGCGTGAATCGGGCCAAGAACTGGTCTGCGGCAAACATGATTACGAATGGAACGCCGATGCGGACAGGGCCGAACTGCCCTTGATTATGGTGCGGCTTCAGTACAGTTGTTCAATGCAGCCGATCGTGGTTATGCGGTTGGAAGAGACCTTTACCCACACCGGGCTCGCCCCGGCCCAATAAAAGCCGGAGCGCCCATGCGTCCGGCGGAGGGTACAACACCCTCCCCTGATCCGCAATAAAAAAACCGGACCGCCGCCCCCTCTCGGAAAGCACACGGTCCGGCCCTTGGTTCATGAGCGCACCAGTTCCAACAGATCCTCGTTCGTAACCTGTTTCCTGGTGTCCGCAAGCCGTAAAAAGCGCCTGTGCAGAGCGCTAAACTCCCGATCGGAGAACTCAAATCCCAGTTCCTTTAAACAATGGCGCAGGGCGTGTCTTCCCGACCTGGCCGTGAGTACAAAGGCGTGGTCGCCTGCGCCCACTTCCCGGGGGCTTATGATCTCGTAGTTTGCGCGGTCTTTCAGAATTCCGTCCTGGTGTATGCCCGAGGAATGACGGAAGGCGTTCCCTCCCGTTATGGCCTTGTTGGGCTGTATGGGGATGTTCATCAACTCCGAAACCAGCCTGCTGGTGGGAATGATCTGGGTGGTATCGATGCCGGTTTGCGCGGCATAAAAATCCCGCCGTGTTTTTAAGATCATCACCACCTCTTCCAGGGCCGCGTTGCCCGCCCGCTCGCCGATGCCGTTTATCGTCACCTCAACCTGCCCCACCCCCTGCTTTACCGCGGCCAGGGTATTGACGGTGGCCAGGCCAAGATCATTGTGGCAGTGCACACTCAAGGTCACGTTATCCGTTGCCGGTACGCGCTCACGAATGCGCGCGATCAGAGCCCCGAACTCTTCCGGCAGGGCATAGCCCACGGTGTCCGGAATGTTCACCACCGTTGCCCCGGCCTTGATCACCGCCTCTATGACGCGGCAGAGGTAGTCGAACTCGCTTCGGGACGCGTCCTCCGTCGAATACTCCACATCAGGGATAAGGCCCTTGGCGTAGCGGACCGCCTCAACCCCCATCTCAAGGCATTGCTCACGGCTGGTCCGCAGCTTGTTTTTCACATGGATATCCGAACTTCCCAGCACGATGTGAATGCGCGGCCGCTCGGCATACCGGACCGCCTGCCACAGCGCGTCGATATCGGCCTTTACCGCGCGCGCCAGCCCGGTTATTACCGGCCCCTTGATCTGCCTGGCGATCTGTGTGACCGCCTCCCGGTCTCCCGGTGAAGAGGCGGGGAAACCGGCTTCTATGACGTCTACGCCCAGGCGTACCAGCTGACGGGCCACGGCGAGCTTCCGGGGCGCGTCCAGCTTGGCGCCGGGCACCTGCTCCCCGTCCCGTAACGTGGTATCAAATATTAAAATCCTTTTAATCATGAGTATCTCCTTATGCTTTATTAATATTCTGCATGCGCGGCGCTGCCGCCGTTTTTACGCAAAAATCCGCCCCTTAACTCATATAAATCCGCTTGTCCACAAAGCCCCATGTCATATCCCTCCTTACAAAAAAAAGCCATGGTCCCGCATATAGGCGATCCACGGCAAAAAAAATGCCATGGACCGTCAGCCCATGGCATGTAGTTTGTTATTTCCTTTTGTTAAAAGGTCAGGTTCTTCACCCCACTACAGACCCCGGGCGTACTATCATAAGTAGTAGACCCGAAAGCAGCGTAAACAGCAGGTTTAAAAAACTTGTTCCTTTCATGATTCTGCGCTTACCATACCAAAATAAAGACGATTATGCAAGCCCCGACCACAAAAAATAATCCGTAGACGGACGCGATAGATTCGCCGCGCAACACCACAGCGACCACGGGCAAAGGCTTTGCCGTATCATTCTGAAATGAATCAGCGTTATAACTGTAGATACCTTGTATGTGTGTTATAATCTATATTATTATGGTACAATTTAAACTGATCGGATAGAAAGGTTTAATAATGAAAAAAACTGTCCTTATTATTGTTCTTATGATTACAAACCTTTTTCGCATGTTCGCCGGAGGTGAAACCCGGTTTGACGGAATGATAGTGCTTACCGCGAAAGGAGAAAAAGGTATTGTCGCTGATGATAATGGACTCACGTTTCTTGTGCTTGTGTATGGAGAATGCGAGATCTATTATAATAATAAACTATGTGCTCTTAAACTCTGGCAGTTACCGGTGGGGATTAAGGTTGTGTTCAATGGGGGGATTACAGGCGGCTGGCCTACCGAAAATGGATGGAGAATTTATCGACCGGATAACGACGGTGCCGTTAAAGTCTTTATCAAAACGAAAATTATTTCTGTTGACAGAGGGGGTCATAAATCCTATACCGCCGCGACTCTTGTGGAAGATCTGATTAATGATCTTTATCCGCGATTGGATGATACTATTAAATCAAATCTTAAAAACGGAATTTTAAAACTGATGGATATCGATACGTCCGTTCAGCTTAAACAGGGTGAGAAGGTTGTAGTGCCTGCTATTGAAGACGGCTTTTTGGCAAGAGGTTATCATATCAGATCAGAGATTGTATTTCCTTCCGCATATAGAATTGTGAGAATAATTTCCGATCAAGACGCGGCAGGGAAAAGCACAACGGGCGAGAGAGTATATAATAAACTTGTGGTAGTAGATTATCATCACGGCTTTTCGATTGTCACGGCAAAAGAACTTCCCAAAGACGATGTATACTCTCTCTACTCTCAGTATGATCTGTCCCTTTATTACGATGGTGTAAAAACCAAGTTTGTGCTGATTGCAGCGGCAAAACATTTTTTTATATACGATGTAACGGAAGATAAAATATCCCACAAAATAATGCCCGGCTTCAAGGAAGCGGAATATGCGGATCCTCAGTCAGGCACCCTTTCCTTTACCGGTATATCGCAAGACGGTAAAATATTATTCGGAGAGGCATTGGATTTTGGACCATTTGAATATGACGTAACTGTTCCCTCCGCTCCTATTCAAAAGTGAAATATAAAACCCTATCAATTCAGCGGAAATATGCAGTAAGGCGCTTCCGGAAATATTCCCATCAGGGGGTTGCGGTCTTGTATGCTCCCAGGCATAACCGTTAAAACCTTCAAAATGAAACTGCCCATAGGCATTGCCGTAATAGGTTATGCATAACTTACGCGCCTGGAATAAAAGAAGCTACAATGCGCAGCAGTACTTCCCTGGTTGTCGAGCGATACTCGGCATAGGTAGCCTGTTCGTCGAATATCGATCCGTAGAAGATACGCGTGCCGTCCGCCAGTTCGAGTACCATAAGCTGGTTACGGCAGGAAAGCGTATCGCAGGGAATCTCAGAACCGAGGAGATCATACTCTTCGGGAGCTAAGGTTCTGTCTCCTCCCATATGATCCATACCCGCAGCCGTGTAAAATACTCCGTCAATAATCACGGCCTCTTTCTTTTCCGTGATCTTCCCCATACCGATTCCGGTGGGTCCGCAGGTTACGTAACGGTGCTCCACGTTGGGAGGGGCGGAAATGACAATATAGCCGAGTTTATAACTGATACTCACACACAGCGCAGTTCCGTACTTCTCCTGTAACTCAGACATGTACTGGCTGCGTGTCTTCCCCTCAGGAAGTTCATCAAGATCGAATCCGTCCACAGGCCATTCTTCTACCGTGGCTTCCGGAGGATAGGAGAACTGATACCCGAATTTGCCGTTCTTGTAAACCTTCCACCCCGCCGGAATAATTCCCGCGCTCTCACCTATCAAGAACCCCCCGAATACCCATCCGGTCTTGTCTTTCCATTCAACTTTGCTCCACTTCCCCGTTGCGCCGGAAATAGTAATCGCATCTCCTGTTTCCTCGATCAATTGTACTTTTTCCCCGTAAGGTATCAACCCGATCTTTTTCGCGTTCAAGTCCGGTGACGCTCTCATGTTCAGGCCCACATCCGCCGTTATCCAGCGCACAGTATCCGTATTGTTCTGGCAGTACACAATCAAGGTAGTATTTATAAAACCGATAAGCAGAACGGCCAAAAAAACCACTTTGTTCTTTTTCATTTTTCCCTCCTTTTTTTATTAGTTGCCAATTATATGTTTATAAATGCATGACTTGAAAACAGTTATTCTTTCAAGTAAATCCGCGCATCCCAGGCAGTAATCGTGAACTTTGTTCCCGTCCGCTTCGTGGTCACATCCCTATACGCCATTTCAAACTTTACAACCGCGTCTGAGGCATTATTATTGATAATCACAATCCCATTCTCAAACTGTCTGCTGTATACCTGCTGCTTATTACTGCCCCGTCCGTACACACCGGTTTGATAACTCTCCACCGGCTCCCCCAGATCCGCGTCGTATTCATCGAACCACCACAACTGGCCGTGCAGGCAGTCGCCCCTGTCATACCCGAAATACCCGACGTCCTCCAAGAGCGATGTACACAAACCCAGCCTCATCAGCCTTAGATCTTGGGCCGACAATTGCCGCAGGGAATCAGCCTGGGCCTGTGTTCTGTTTATTCTCACGTCTACGGAGATAAAGTGAAACCTGGTTACATTATAAGGATTGGCGGCTTCAATACAGGTTCTGTACCCGTCCCATGTGCCGTAAACGCCTTTAAGCCAAGGCTGGTTGTAGGGATATTTCATTCCGAAATAAGCTTCCCAAGACTTATTCACGAATTCATTACACATCGCGTTATCATGAATGACTCCATTCGCATAAGC
>CAZWYY010000090.1:0-8511 GCA_964638895.1 uncultured Spirochaetaceae bacterium
CCCGGCAATAATGTTGAGAAGCGTGGTCTTTCCCGCGCCGTTCGGGCCCAGGAGGCCCACGATTTCGCTGTGCCCTACGCTGAAATCAACGCCCTTTACCGCCTTTACGGGCCCGTAGTTTTTTCCTAAGTTCTCTACCTGTATCATTTTATTACCCCAATCGTAAAAGAATACAAATTTAGACCCAAATGGTTACACCAAAAACAGCATATAACATATAAACTTAGGCGGTCGGCGTCAAGGAGCAAAGATAATATTACCGCCGGTTATTTCCGCTTAAGGATTCTGAACGCGGATGCTCTGCAGGTCCTGGGTGAGATAGCTTTCGGGGAATACGGCCCTGGCCTCTTTTAACAAAAGCTTCAGGTCCTTGTCCGTATAGCGCGGGCTGTAATGGATAAGCGCCAGGCGCTTGACGCAGGCCTGTTTGGCCAGGACCGCGGCCTGGGCGGCCGTCAGGTGCTTTTTTTCCTTAGCACTTTGGGCCAAGTCCTCCGCGAACATGCCTTCACAGATAAAGAGATCGGAACCGGCCGCATTCTCCGCGATTGCCGGCACGGGAAGCGTGTCCGTGACAAAACAGAGCTTTGTGCCCTCCCGCCGCGGCCCCATGACATCCTGCGGATGAACGCTCCGGCCGTCGGCAAGGCGTACGGTTTTTCCGGCCTGCAGGCGCGACCACAGCGGTCCCCGGGGAACGCCAAGGCTGCCCGCCTTTTCCGGGAAAAACACGCCGGGACGGGGTTCCTCTTCCAGGGTATATCCCATGCAGAGTTTGGAGTGTTTCAGCGGGAAGGCCCCTATGCGGTACCCGCTGCCCGTAAACACGACACCGCTGCCGGTGACCTCTTTGACGATGATTTCATAGTTTATATACATATCCAGGATGGACCTGCTGGCGTGTATGTACTCCTTGATCTTGGGCGGCCCGATGATATACAACGGATCGGTACGGTCGACCTGGGCGGTGAGCATGAGCATTCCGGGAATGCCCGTTACATGATCCGCGTGCGTGTGCGAGATAAGAATCACCGAAATCTTCTTCCAGCGTAAATTTAATTTTTTTAATGAAACCTGGGTCCCCTCCCCGCAGTCAAAGAGGAACAACTCACCCTCACGCCTGACCAATACGGACGTGAGCGCGCGCCCCGGCAGGGGCATCATGCCCCCCGTGCCCAGGATAAATACTTCCAATGCCATCCTGATTATCCTTAGAGGTCACACCATACCATACTTGTATTTTTTAAAAAAGAGGTTTGCCAGGATATTCTTTTTTTAACTGAACTTCAGATCCACGCCTTTTTTTTCACGCAAATAACCAAACACACGCTCCAGTTCCTCGTCCTCACCCTGGAATTCGATAACCGCCCACCCCATGGTTGTGGAAAAGGAAGCCTCGATTATATTGGGAACCACGTCAAAATTCTTGATAATATTATAAATCAGGGGCTCCTTGTTCAAACTACCGTCTATGGTCAGTTCCACTTTTTTCATCATTGCATGCGGTCCTCCTTATAATATCATATCGAACTTACCGTCGGGTTGCAAGTACGGCGAGGCCGGGCCCGTTTTTATTAATTTCTCGCTGTTGACAACCGGGCTAAAATCTTCTATCTATTAAATATCGGTGCAGGTTGCATGAATTGTAAATCCCTGTTTACAGATATGGAAATGGAATGAGTACGGATCTGATTTATATCCTTGTCTATATACTCGGAGGGGCCATTCTTACCATTATGATCTCTTACCTGTGGATATACAGGAAGATACTGGTTCCGGGTTACAGCCTGCTGATGTTTCTGGGCATATGGGTCTGGCTTTGTGCGCAGATCGGTGAAGCCGTCTTCAGCAGTATAGCGGTCAAGGTGATTTTTAGCAAGGTCCAGATCGCGGGCGCCGTCGCAATACCCGCGGCCTGGTTTACCTTTTGTTTACAATATACCGAGGTAAAAATAAAGAATCGGTTGCGGATTTTTCTTTTTTTATATTCCCTTTCCTTTTTATTTCTGATTTTGGTGTTTACCAATGAGTTCCATCACTTTATTTGGAAACAAGTATACCTGGGAAAGAATAATTTACTCCTGGAAAAAGACAAGGCCGCGGGATACTATATCTTTATATCATATTTCTACATATTAATTATATCCGGATATCTGGTACTGTTTTGGGGCTCACGTTTCCGCATAAAACCCGCCCGAAACAAACTCCTGCCCTTGTTGTTGATATCTTTGATACCCCTTTTGACTCATATTATGGACCTTTTTTTTGCAGGCTGGATAAACGATTACGAGATCACACCCCTGGGATTTGTGTTGGCAAGCCTCAGCTTTATTTATTACCTGCGGCTGCGTTTTTTTAAAATAATCCCCCTGACCCAGCACGCGATAATCGAATCCATGAGTGATCTCATTATTATTTTAAACAACGCCAACCTGATAATTTATGTTAACCCCGCCGTAAACAGGTTCTTTTCCACGCAATCCCATGAGGTGATCGGCAAACATCTGACAAAGCTCTCACCCAAACTCACCGCCATTGTGGAGAAGGCCGGGCGGCCCGGATCAATAACGGACGAGATTACCTTTAACGGCACAACCTTTGATATCAGTGTCTCATCGATTCTGAGCTGGCGCTCGCGTCCCGTACATAAAATACTGGTGCTGCGTGACATAACGAGGTTAAAACAAACCGAGGAGAGCCTGCGGCTTATTAAAAACCAGTCGGAAAAACGCGTGCAGGAAAGAACCCGTAAACTCAATGATATCAACAAGGCGCTGAAAACCTCGCTGGAAGAAAAGAACATGCTTTTCCGTGAGCTGCACCACCGTGTTAAAAATAATTTCCAGCTCATAAACAGTATGCTTAAACTGCAGAGTTACAGGATCAGCGATAAAAAGGTGCTGGAAGCTTTTTCAACCGCCATCAACCGCATCTATTCCATCGCCATGATACACGAACAGCTTTACCGGTCTGAGGATTTTGTGAACACCCGGTTTTCGGAATATGTTGAGGACCTGGCCGCCCACATTACCTCGTCTTACAGACAGGACTACCCCGATATCACCCTTAAGGTCCAGGTGGATCCCATACTTCTGGATCTGGACCGCAGTATCGTATGCGGCCTTATCATCAATGAGCTTATTGTCAATGCCATAAAACACGCCTTTCCAAGCCCAAAACAACAAACCCCGGAGCGTATACAAAACCTGATCTCCGTGCGTTTTGCGGCCACGGAGAATGAATATATTCTGAGTGTAAGCGATAACGGCATCGGGCTTCCGGAGCAGTATGATATCAATAAGAGCGACTCACTAGGCATGAAGATAATTCAAACACTCACAAAACAGATACGAGGCGGTTTTGATGTTATCCGGAATCAGGGTACCGAATTTAAGATTACCTTCGCCAAGCATATGTGACTTTTCCATGATCATGCCCGGAAAAACCGGCAACCCGCTCCCTATGTATACAAATCTCTTGCTAATTCTTATATCTACTGATATTATGATATGATGACCTATGAATAAGATCCAGATAATGATAGTAGAGGATGAAGGTCTTGTCGCACTCGAGATTAAGGAAGCCCTTGAAAGAATGGGGTACGTCGTCTCCCATGTTGTAGCCTCCGGGGAGGATGCCCTTAACTGGGTGATCACGGACCGGCCGGATCTCATACTGATGGACATCCACATTGAGGGTAAAAAAGACGGCATAGACACGGCCAAAGAGATACACGATGACTTTAACATCCCGGTGGTGTACCTGAGCGCCCATTCCGATGAAAAAACACTTGAACGGGCCAAGGCCACGGAGTCCTACGGATTTATTTTAAAACCGTTTAAGGACAGGGACTTGAAAGTGACCATCGAAATGGCGCTTTCCAAAGCGCAAAAAGAAAAGGACCTGGTAGGAAGTAAAAAGCAGTATTCCCTGATTTTACGCAGTCTGAATGAAGGCGTGATCGTGGCCGATACGAAAGGGGTCATCAAATACGCGAATGAGACCGCCCTTTCGATCCTGCTGCGGCGTCAGGACGAAATTGTGGGCAAGAACGTAATCAATATTTTTACCCTTGTGGACAGACATACAAAGAAACCGGTTTTGATTCCCATAACCAAACCTGTTATTGACAATTCAATCGTTACCTACCAGAATTATTTCCTTATCAATAAACGGGGCGGCGAGGTCCATATCGACTGCAGTATCGCTCCCCTGAAAAACGGCAACCATGTCATCGTCGGCATAATCCTCATCTTCAAGCCCCTTGAAGAGAACAAGCGGGATAAAGAAATTCAGCTGGAGTTGAAGCGCTCTAAACAGTACCAGTTGAACATCCTTCCCGAAAAGGGAAAAATTATTAATGATATCGAGGCCCAGTGGCTGTTTTATCCCAGTCTGTTCGGCTCGGGCGATCTTTTCAACTTTATGCGTCTGGACGATAATCATACGGCCTTTTATTTACTGGACGTTATGGGACACGGATTCTCCGCCGCCATTCTCTCAATCGCGATCAACAACTTTCTTTCGCATGATATCGCCAAGCAGGGAATCGCCGTACACCGCGGGGCCGGAACACGCCCCGCGGCTCTGCTTACCCCCGCAAAGGTAATCAAGGAGTTGAATGATCGATTCTATTTCAGGGCCAACGACAACCCATTCTTTACACTGGTATACGGCATAATCAACACCAAAGACAATATGTGTACCATCGCGCGCGCCGGGCATATTTATCCCGTGCTGAATAGGTCAGACGGAAACGTAACCAAAATAGAATCCAAGGGACAGGCCGTAGGGGTGTTTCCCGAAATTGAAATCGCGGAAAAAGAATTCGGCTTTGCAACGGGCGACAGGCTGTTTCTCTATTCCGACGGCCTGATAGAGCTTAACAGAAACACCACGGAATTCTCCGATGAACATATCCTTGATGTTATCCGGGCCAACCGGGGCGGCAGTCTTGAAAAACTGATTGAAAATCTGGAGTCCTCTATTCACGAATGGAAACACGAAAACCAGTTTGATGACGATATCGCCTTTTTTGCCCTTGAAAAAAAATAAAATATATGTACTATCTTTGTGGGGAGACAGATATGCCGTTAAAAAAATACATGAAACGCAAATCCTTTTCCGGGACCGCCGGTATTCTGTGCGGCGGTTCAAGGGGAATCGGCAGGGCCATCGCCCATGACATTGTCCGCTGCGGCGGCAGCCTTTTGGTGCTGGCGCGGAACAAACCGGACCTGGAAAAGCTGCGCATGGAGCTGGAACGGGTGCGCACAGCCGAAGACCAGGTGATTGCCGTAGAGTCCTGCGACGCCGCCTCGCGTACGGAAGTGCAGGCGGTAATTTCCGCGCATCTAAAGAAATACGGCGTGCCGGATTACCTGATAAATAACGTGGGGTATGCGTATCCGCAGTATATTGAAAAACTGACCATGGAAGATTTTAAAAAGAACATGGACATTAACTATTACGGCCAGTTGGTCCCCACCCTTGTCCTGCTGCCCCATTTTATAAAGGCGAAAAAGGGCCATATCATTAATGTGTCTTCCATGATGGGATACTTCGGGGTCATGGGATACGCCAGCTATTGTCCCACAAAGTTTGCCATTGTTGGTTTGTCCGAGGTGCTGCGCCATGAGCTCAAACCCTACAATATCAACGTATCCATCCTCTATCCGCCCGATACGGACACACCCGGTTATGCAAAGGAAAACCGGACAAAACCTCCCGAGTGCAAGGCCATGTCCGAGTCCGTGAAAATGTTGAGACCGGAACAGGTGTCCGCGGCCTGTATCAAGGGAATTATAAAGAAGAAATACCGTATTCTTCCGGGCGAGGCCGGTTTCGTGAACAAAATGTACCGGCATTTCCCGCGCCTGGTGCGCATGATCATCGACGGCGACTATAAAAAGGCCCGTAAGAAACTGGGGAAAAAATAACCGAGAACGCCCGGCTGCCCGCCGGTAGATAGGCCTTTCGTACAAGGGTCTGAGCCGCTCCCAGGCCGCGGCCGCAAGCGGCCGCCCAATGGTTGCAGGGCCTGACGGCGGCTTATAAGCGCCGCCGGAGGGCGGGTGCCACTCACGGGCTGCGGCGGTGCATAGGGTTCGCGGGCGCCGTTCAAAGTCTGTAAGCGGCGTTCCGGGGTTCACACCTTCAGGGCGTGCGGTCCTGCGCCTGTTTAATCAGATCAACCAGTATGGACATTTTGGGCCGCAGGGGCGCAAATATGTGCGTCAGCTCCCCGGGCCGGTAGTTCTTCTCCAGATACCCGCGGATATCAAAAGAAGTAAACCAGCAGTCAAGGATCTTTTTACAGGGAAGGCCCTGCGCCTCCCGCCGGCAATAGGCAAATGAAAGGTCGTGCCCCAGCTTGCGGCAGTAGATCGTCCGCTCGTCAAACCTTTCTTTACATCCGTTATTCATCCGTAGATCCTCCGTAAAAAACCCCCGCGGCGGAAGCTCGCCCGCCGCGGGAAGCTGATCCTCCTACCATTTTCCGGTCTTAACGATTTGGGGTTTGGGCAGGTTTTCAATTGCCTTGAGTGCATCCCCCATTTCATGCTCGGGAAGCTCATAATCAAACAACTTGCCGGCGAAATAGCTCTCGTAGCCGGCCATGTCCATCAGCCCGTGACCGCTCATATTGAACAGGATAACCTTTTCCTTGCCTTCCTCCTTGGCTTTTTTGGCCTCTTGAATAACGGCCGCGATGGCGTGGCTTGTCTCCGGGGCACAGATTATGCCTTCCGTACGCGCAAAAAGCACGGCGGACTCAAAGCACTCAAGCTGGTGGATAGCGCGTGGGGTTAAGAGGCCCTCGATAATACCCTGGCTTACCAGCGGCGCCATACCGTGGTAGCGCAGGCCCCCCGCGTGAATGGGCGGCGGAATAAAATCGTGTCCCAGGGAGTGCATGGGCAGCAGGGGCGTCATCTTCGCGGTATCGCCGTGGTCATAGATGAACGGCCCCTTGGTCATAGTGGGACATGAAAATGGCTCCACCGGGATGATATCGATTTCGGCACCGTGTATCTTGTCGTTGACAAAGGGGAAGGAAAGACCGGCGAAATTGCTGCCTCCCCCCGCGCAGCCGATCACGATATTCACCTTTTTTTCGCCCATCTTTTCCAGCTGCTTTTTGGCCTCAAGCCCGATGATGGTCTGGTGCAGCAACACGTGGTTCAACACGCTGCCCAAGGCGTAACGGGTCTGGCCGCTCTTGTCCGAAACCGCCTCCTCAACCGCCTCGCTGATGGCAATCCCCAGGCTGCCGGGCGTATCAGGCTCCTTGGCCAGGATGTCCCGTCCCGCATGGGTCTGATTGCTGGGGCTGGCGATGCAGGTGGCTCCCCAGGTCTGCATCATGATTTTACGGAAGGGCTTCTGATCGAAACTGATACGCACCATATAAACCTTGCATTGCAGGCCCAAAAGCGAGCAGGCAAAGGCCAGGGCGCTGCCCCACTGTCCGGCGCCGGTTTCGGTGACGATGTTCTTTATCCCGAACTGCTTATTGTACCAGGCCTGGGCCACGGCCGTATTGGGTTTGTGGCTGCCCGGCGGGGAAACACTCTCGTTTTTATAATATATCCTGGCCGGCGTCCCCAGGGCCTTTTCCAGAAAATACGCGCGGTGCAGGGGCGTGGGCCTCCAGCGCCAGAGAATTTCCAGGATGCCATCCGGGATGGTGATCCATCTTTCCCGGCTCACCTCCTGTTCAATGAGGTTCATGGGAAAAACGGGCGCCAGCATATCCGGGCTCACCGGGTTCCCGTCCGGTCCCAGGGGCGGCTGCAGGGGTGAGGGCAGATCAGCGGCAAGGTTATACCACTGTCTGGGCATCTCATCTTCCGTAAGCAAGGCTTTTGTCGGCATGTTTTCCTCCTTTTTCTACCCGCCTGCCGCCGGCCTTACCGGCCGCACGCGGTTTATGTGTCATGCTTTTAGACAATATTCGTTAATCACCTTTTTCAAGGCGGAGTCCCTCTTCTTTAGCTCGCGCGATCCGCGTGTAATCTTACACAAACTCACGCCCAGCTTTTTCGCGATCGAGCGCTGGCTTTCACCCTTTACCAGCAGTTTCAACAATTCCCAACGCAGGGACAGTCTTTCGAGTTCGCTGGCGGAGAACAGCTCCCGTAAAAAACCGGCGGTCAGTTTTGTATCGTCGAGCCCCGCCAACACCTGCGCAAGCTCATCCAGTCCGTGCATATCGTTGTTTCTATGTGTAGAAACAGTACAATGAAAGTAAAGCCGTTGTCAACATTATCTTTTTACGATGATTCTCACGGCCGCAAAGCCGTGATAGAGAAAAAGCCCGCCCCGTCCGTCTTTAAAACCGTATCTGACAAACCAAGCCAGACTTGTTTTGTCCATGACCGCTATGATATTCGGGCTGTATGCCGTAAAATCAACCTTTCGGCTTTGGGGATCAAATGAGATCCGGAAATCGGCGGCCCCCGCTTTGCGGAAGGAAATTTCCTGATTCTCGATAGCATGGGGTTCCCC
>CAZWYY010000091.1:0-8226 GCA_964638895.1 uncultured Spirochaetaceae bacterium
GCGCGCCGATACGGCGTTGCAGCCGCACAGGAACATAAAGACACACAGATTTTACAAGACTTCACAGATTAGCAGAAAAACATGAAACCGCGGATTTCGCCGATTATATATGATTACGCAGATTAGCAAATCGGTCTTTCCGATAAATGTGTGAAATTATATTAAATCTGCGTAATCATTCGCAATCTGCGAAAATCTGTGTTTCGATCCTTTCCCGATCCGTAACCTGCGATAAATTGAGAGAGATTAGTCAGTAAAAATGTATTATTATTCGCCCGTGGTTGTCAAAAGCGAACATGTTGAATTTTCCCTCTAAATAATATATGATCATTTTCAATATATAATAAAGGAACCCGCACATGCTTGAAAAAAGGCAATTCGGAATGACCGATCATATCAGCACCCGGGTGCTGTTCGGGGCGGCCGCGTTTTACGGCGTCACGGACCAGGACCTCGCCTTTAACACATTGAAAATCGTCGAACGCGCCGGCATCAACCATATCGATACGGCCGCAAGCTACGGGGAGTCCGAAGCGCGCTTGGGCCCTTGGTTGAAGCACAATAGAAAAAAGGTTTTTTTGGCCACAAAAACGGAGAAAAGAACATATAAAGAAGCCCGCGAAGGCTTCCTGCGTTCCCTGGACAGATTGTGTGTGGACTCCGTGGATCTGCTGCAGCTTCATTGCCTGGTGGACCTCGCGCAGTGGGAAACGGCCATGTCCGCAGACGGGGCATTGAAAGCCCTGGTGGAGTTCAGAGATCAGGGCCTGACACGGTATATCGGGGTGACCGGTCATGGGGTTACCACGCCGGCCATGCATTTGAAAAGTATCGGACGTTTTCCTTTCGATTCCGTGATGCTGCCCTACAATTGTAGCATGATGCAGAATCCGCAATATAAGGAAGATTGTTTGAAGCTTTTTAATCTCTGCAAAGAAAAAAATATCGCGGTGCAGGTGATAAAAACCCTGGCCAAGGGTCCATGGCAGGTAGAGGAGGCGCAAAGAGGTTTTACCACTTGGTATGAACCGTTATCAAACCAGGATGATATCAATACCGCGGTCTCTTGGGCGCTCGCCAATCCCCAGGTCTTTTTGAATACACCGGCCGACATCGATCTGTTGCCCAAGGTATTGCAGGCAGCCGAACGCTTCCGCCCCGACATTCCGCAGGAAAAGTGGGATGCCGCGGCCGCGGGACTGAGTACAACCCCTCTATTTGTTTAAATATTAACGTTAATTATTTGACAAATAAATTTGAATGTGCTATGATCCTTTCCAATCTTAATGAATGAAGTAAAGCAAAAGATTTCTGCCTGTATCATGCAGAGGCTCGCACGTTATTATCTTTGTGTCCAGCGTCTTGATTCACAGGGAGCCGTATGGGTTTCGTCGCAGGAGCTGGCGGCCGAGCTGGAGCTTACCAGTTCCACGGTGCGTCAGGATATATCCCACCTGGATTTTTCGGGGATATCCAAACGCGGCTATGAGGTGGAAAAACTGAAAACCATCCTGTGCGGGGTATTGGGACTGGACAGGATCAATCCCACGGTAATCGTGGGGGCGGGGAACTTCGGCAGGGCGCTGCTGTTACACCGGAATTTCAGGGAGAATGGGTTTGAGATCAAGGCGATTTTCGATAAAGATCCGAAACTCATTGGCAAAAATATAGAATCATATTATATTCAGGATATTAAAAATCTTACTGAAGTAGTGCGGGAACATAAAGCAAAAATCGGGGTAATCGCCGTACCGTCCGCCGCGGCGCAGGAGACGGCGGACAACCTGGCCCGGGCCGGAATCACCGGCATCCTGAACCTGAGTACGGCGGACATTCAGGTGCCCCGGGGGTGTATGCTTGTACACTCCCGCATCCTGTTGGATTTAATCCGGCTTGCCTTCTATATTAATATGTAAAGATCGCAAGTAGCAACACCAACTGCATGGTATAACGGTATAATAGAGGAGGATTCCATGAGTGTACGAAAAATAAGCGAGGAGGGCCTACGGACCTGGGTTGCCGGCATGATCGAAACACAGACAGTTTACGGCATACAGGCCAGGGGCGACAAGTTCGATTTCGCCCCGCTGGAAGATCCCACGGCTTTACGGCTGGATTATGATGTCAGCGTCAATCCCCCTAAAAGATATTTTCAACCGCCCAAAGAGGAACTGGTGCGGTTTGACGCAAATGGGTTCACGAGCGTTATCAAGGACCGGCCGTTTATTCTGTTGGGCGTGCATCCCTACGACGTGGCGGCCATCTCGCAGATGGACAAGCTGTTTGCCATGGGCAATCATGACGCGCACTATTTTGCCGGAAGGCAAAACGCCGTCATCATTGCCTGTGACGTACAGAACGCGTCCAAGAACGTGTTTGCCGGGTGCCTGGGTTTCGCCGTGGCGGACAAGGGATTTGATATTCTCCTTACCAAAATAAATGACGGCTACCTGGTGGATTCCCGCAGCGAAAAGGGCGACGCACTTTGCGGAGAGTTTTCGGCGGCCGCCCAGGCGACCGAAAGCGACCTCAAGGCGCGCCAAGGCGTCTGGGAGAAAAACAAGACCCTGCTGCGCAAGCACTCCCTGAAGTTCACCACGGACCAGGTTACCGCCGCCCTGCAAAAGTCCTATGACCACCCGGTGTGGGAAGAAAAGGCGGCACAGTGTTTCTCGTGCGGCTCCTGCAACCTGGTCTGCCCCACCTGTTACTGTTTCGACGTGCAGGACGATTTGAACTGGGACATGAAAAGCGGGGTTCGCGCCCGCCTTTGGGACGGCTGCATGCTTGAGAATTTCGCCACCGTGGCCGGGAATCATAATTTCAGAAAGAACAAAGCGGAGCGTTACCGCCACCGCTATTACAGAAAGGGTCTGTATGTACCCCAAAAAATAGATGAGTTTTCCTGTGTGGGCTGCGGACGCTGCATATCGGTCTGCGTCAGCCATATCGCTCACCCCGTGGAGGTGTTTAACAGGATAACGGAGGATGCCTGATGAGTAACAACGGAAACAAAGATATTTACCTGCCCGAGTCGGCCACGGTGGTGCAAAACCGGCCCATGACCGCGACCGAGGCCTACTTTGAGTTCAGGCTGGATTCGGGAAAAGAGCTGGGGCATATGCCCGGGCAGTTTGCCGAGATCAGCGTGCCGGGAATCGGTGAGGCGCCTTTTGGTATTTCTTCGTCCCCGACTAAAAAGAACAGTTTTGAGATGGCGGTCCGAAAAATCGGTAATGTAACGAATTCACTGCATAAAATAAAGCCTGGTGAAAAGGTGGGCGTCAGGGGTCCGTTCGGCACTTCTTTTCCGGTGGATACGGTGATGAAGGGTAAGGATGTCCTGTTCATGTGCGCGGGCATCGGTTTGTTTCCCCTGCGGTCCGCTATAAACTATGTATTGGACAAGCGGGACGATTACGGAAAGGTGATAATACTGTCCGGCACGAAAACCCCGGCGGAACGGCTTTTTACCGATGACATTAAAAAATGGAAAGAACGTTCCGACGTCACTCTATTGGAGACCGTTGATCATCCGGACTCCGACTGGAAGGATAATACGGGTGTAATTACCACCTTGATACCCAAGGTGGAGATTGATCCCGGAAATACCATCGCTTTGATCTGCGGCCCGCCCATAATGTATAAGTTCGCGCTCCTGGAGCTGATGAAAGTGCCCATGGATTTCAGCAGCGTATACGTATCCCTGGAGCGCCATATGAAATGCGGCGTAGGCAAATGCGGGCACTGCCAAATCAATGGGCTGTATGTATGCCAGGACGGACCCGTGTTCAGGTACACGGATATCGCCAAAGTAAGGGAGGCCATCTAGATGAGTAAACCCCGAGTAGCTATTTTCGATTTTGCCTGCTGCGAAGGCTGCCAGCTTCAGCTTGTGAACCTGGAAGAGGACCTGCTTAATGTCCTGACCCTCGTGGAGCCGGTACAGTGGCGCGAGGCCATGAGTGAGCACAGCGATGAGTACGACATCGCGCTGATAGAGGGCTCCATTACCAGGCCCGAGGACGAGGAGCGCCTGAAAAAGATCAGGGAGCGCGCCAAAGTGTTGATCGCGCTGGGCGCGTGCGCCACCATCGGGGGCGTGAACAGACTGAAAAACCAGTTCCCCCTGGATGACGTAAAGGAAATCGTGTACGGCAAGGACGCCGGACTTCCCCACCTGGCCACCTCGGCCACAAAGGCAGTGCACGAAGTGGTGCCGGTGGATTTTAAGGTCCACGGCTGTCCCATCGATAAGAAGGAGTTCACCTATGTCCTGCGCTGCCTGGTAGCGGGCAAAACACCGGTCATCCCCGACTATCCGGTGTGCGTGGAATGCAAGCGCAACGGCACCATCTGCCGTTATGAATATAATGAGATCTGTATGGGTCCCATCACCAGGGCGGGCTGCGGGGCCAAGTGCCCCACCAGCGGCGGGTTCTGGTGCTTCGGCTGCCGGGGACTGGTGGACAACCCCAATGTGAACGCGGCCAAGGACGTTATGGACACCTACGGCAAGACCGTCGAGGATTTAAAATCAAGAATACTGTTATTCAACCAAGGGCAGGAGTAATGCAATGGCGAAGATAGATATCAATGTACATCATGTAACCAGGGTGGAAGGGCACGGCAACATCAGGGTACGGGCCACGGACGGCGCCATCGAAGAGGTGCAATGGCAGGTACCGGAGGCCCCGCGCTTTTTTGAGGCCATGGTACGCGGCAGGAGTTACGAGGACATTCAGACCATCGTGTCCAGAATCTGCGGCATCTGCTCGGTCACCCATTCGCTGGCCGCCACCAAGGCCGTGGAGGACGCGTTGGGCCTGGAGGTGTCGGAGCAGAGCGATATGCTGCGCATCCTCATGCATTACGGCGAACAGCTTGAAAGCCACAGCCTGCACGTGGGCTACCTGGTGGCCCCGGACCTCCTGGGACAGAAGTCGGTTGTGCCCGTGGCCGCGTCGCATCCGGACGTGGTAAAAACCGTAATCAAGATCCACAGGTTGGGCAATGAATGGATGGAGCTTCTGGGCGGCAGAATGACGCACCCGGTTACCCTGAAACCCGGCGGGCTTTCCAAGCTGCCTACGGAGAAAGAGCTGCGGGAACTTAAGGCCCGGCTTGTTGACATCATAGGGGACCTGCGTACGTTGGCCGGCTTCGTGGCCGGAGTGGCGGACAAGCTGCCCGCCTTTGACAGGGAAACCGAATACATCTCGCTGAAAAACGGGGATCAATACACCTTTTATCACGGCAACATCGCCAGCACCGATACCCCCCAGGTCACGGACATTCATGAGTTCGAGTCGGTGGTCAATGAGTATGTCAGCCTGCACTCCACGGCCAAGTGGACAAAATGGCACCGTGATTCTTATGCCGTGGGCGCCCTGGCCAGGTTCAATGTCAACGGTGATCTGCTTTTACCCGAGGCCAAAAAGACGGCGCAGGGTTTCGGCCTGACCAGAGGCAGCTGCAACCCGTTTATGAACAACGTGGCCCAGGTGGTGGAGTGCGTGCAGATTGTGGAGCATTCGCTGGAGCTGCTGGACACGCTGCTTACCAAGGGTATTACACCCGAAGCACCCACATCCGCTCCCCGCGCCGGGGAAGGTGTGGGGTGCGTTGAGGCCCCGCGCGGGATTCTGTTCCACCGCTACGCGTTCGACGACAAGGGCCTGTGCACCAGGGCCAACATCTGCATACCAACCAACCAGAACCACGCCAACATTCAGAAGGATTTCGAGGCTTTTGTGCCCCAGATCCTTGACCAGGGACAGGACAGGGTGCGCCTGCTGCTCGAGATGCTCGTACGCGCGTACGATCCCTGCATCTCATGCTCGACGCACTACCTGGACGTGGAGTTTGTGTAGGATTTCATGAGCGGCATTGTGGTCATCGGCATGGGAAACCCGTTGCTTTCGGATGAAGGCATCGGGGTGTATCTCCTGGAACAACTGGAAAAGCGCTATGACTGCACGGGCCTTGAGCTGCGTGACCTCGGCACCTCGGGCATGTCCGTGCTGCACGCCCTGGCGCATAAAAAAAAGGCGGTGATAATCGACTGCGCCTTTATGGGAGAGGAACCGGGGACCATCAAACGTTTCAACAAGGCCGAGGTGCGTTCGCTGAAACTGGTCCATGGGCTTTCCCTGCACGAGGGCGACCTGCTCTCCACCCTTGTACTCTCCGAGTCGCTGGGCGAGTGCCCGCCGCAAGTGGTGCTGTTCGGCATCGAACCCGTGTGCCTGGTTCTCGGTGAAGGCCTGTCCCCCGTGCTTCTGCGGCGGACGGACCGTTATCTTTCACTGCTGGCGCGGGAGCTTGAACTGAAGGAACGGGTGACGCACCGGGACGGCTGATGCACGAGTGGAGTATTTGCGAGCACATGGTTGCCATTGCACAGGAGGAATTAAAAAAACTCTCCCGGCCCGGCACGCGCCTGCTGTGCATGCGTGTCAAGATAGGCGACCTGCACGCCATAGTGGATGAAAACCTGCAGATGGCCTACCAGGTACTCACCGAGCATACACCCCTGGCCGGTTCCTCACTTGAGTTGATTCACATACCCATAGAGGCCCGCTGCAGGACTTGCGGGCGTACCTGCGGCATAGAGAACAATTTTTTCATCTGCGCCCACTGCGGCTCCACCGACCTTGAGGTTATAAGCGGCAGGGAGCTTTTTATAGAAAATCTGGAGGTGAGTTATGACGAAAAGCAGCAGGATTAAAGTATACACCGATATTCTGAAGGCCGAGGGGGAGTGGGCGGCCAAAACCAGGGGGCTTTTAACGGAACATTCCATGGTTATGCTGAACCTGATTGGGTCTCCGGGCTGCGGAAAAACCGCCCTGCTTGAGGCCCTGCTGCCGCTGCTTTCCGGGGACAAACGCTGCGCAGTGCTGGAGGGGGATGTCGAAACCGATCGCGATGCGCAGAGGCTCGGACACCTGGGAATCCCCGTCAGCCAGATCATCACCGGCGGCGCCTGTCACCTGAACGCACAGATCGTACACAGGGCGGTAAGTGAGCTCCCCCTGGCCGACCTTGATCTTGTTTTTGTGGAGAACGTGGGAAACCTGGTCTGCCCTTCAGGGTTTGATATCGGGGAAACGGCCAAGCTCGCGGTGCTGAGTGTCACCGAGGGTGAGGACAAACCCCTGAAATATCCCTTGCTTTTCAGGGAGGCCGGCGCCGCCCTGCTGACGAAGCTTGACCTCCTGCCCCATGTGCCCTTCAGCCTTGACAGGTGCCTGGAGTTTTTTCATCGCATAAACGGTGAGCTGCCGGTGTTCAGGATTTCCGCACTGCGTGGTGAGGGGTTGCCGGATTTTGTCCGCTGGATATGCGCCCTGCGGTAAGCACTTCGGGCGCGGGCATGCTGAACAGGTTACCCTGTGAGTAGTCTATTCCCAGTTCGGCTATTTTATCCTGAATGGCCTGTGTTTCCACGTTTTCCGCGATAACCCGGGCATTGATACTATGCGTAAAATCCGTAATGGACTTCACGATTTTGTAGGTGTTCTCATCATGGGTAATGTGCTGAATAAACTCCCCTGCGATTTTTATATAATCGGTTTCAATGGAGAGAATGCGGGAAAAATTGGAGTACTCGGAGCCGAAGTCGTCAATGGCTATCTTTACCCCCAGGGACTTGAGATTCTTTACGAACCGGAAGGCAAAGGTATCGCTTTTCAGACTGAACTCTTCCAGCACCTCAAAGATCACCCGTTGAGGGTCTATGTTGTGGGTTTTAAGCTGTTGTTCAATATACTCAAGCAGCTTGTTGTCCGAAAAATCCTCGCGCGAAAGGTTTATGGAAAACTCCGTTGTTTTGTCCCTGAAATAGGCGAAACATTTGTCGATCATGCAATAGGAAATGGTGTTATAGAGTCCCACCTGTTTTGCCGGCTCCAGAAAAAACTCAGGCAGGATCACCTTGCCGTTGTCTAGGATGCGTACCAGGCATTCGTAGAGGTCCATACCGTGCGTCTCATTATTTTTGATCCCTTGGAAGAAGGGCAGGATGCGGTCGTTACGCAGCGCCTCCTTGACCTTGTTCACCCAGTAAAAGGATTCCTTGTATTTGTTCACCAGGTCGAAATCCTCATTATAAATGAACATGTAGCCGTGCCCCATGTTTTTGGCGCGCTTTAAGGCAATATCCGCCTTGTGCAGCAGGTCTTTTTCCTCGTTTTGCACGATGCCCATGGACAGGCTGATGTT
>CAZWYY010000092.1:0-8196 GCA_964638895.1 uncultured Spirochaetaceae bacterium
GAATTATATAATATTAAAAAAACAAAGGTGCCTTATGAAATCAAAAACCAACCTAAAACCAAACACCCCGATCACAACGGGCTTGCCGGTCTTGTTGATATTCTGTTTGATATCCTGCTTGATATCTTGTTCCGTACAACCCTCATACTGGCCCACGGAGGGATGGCGAACAAGTACCCCGGAAGAGCAAGGCATGGACTCCGCCATGCTGCTGCAGGCCCTGGAAAAAATAGAGCAGCTTCAGTACGACATGCACAGCCTGCTGGTAATCAGGAACGGATACCTGGTAATGGAAGTCTATTATTATCCCTATAATAAGGACATCCTGCATTCGCTGTACTCCTGCACCAAAAGTTTTGTTTCCACGTTGATCGGGATAGCGATCGATAAAGGCTACATCAAAGGCGTGGACCAGAAGGTGCTGGATTTCTTTCCTGGTCTTACCCCGAAAAACCTGGACACGCAAAAAGAAAACCTGACCCTGGAAAACCTTTTAAGCATGACCGCCGGCTTCGATTGGCCGGAAAATGAATATAATTTTAATGACGCGCGTAATCCGTTCTACGGTATGGAGCACTCAAACAATTGGGTCAACTATATTCTGGATAAAAAAATCATCCGCCGGCCCGGGACTGTGTTCAATTATAATTCCGGCGCCTCATTCCTGCTCGCGGCGATAGTGGCCAAAAGCACACAAACGGACGTGAGCTCATTCGCCCGGCAAAACCTGTTCGGGCTGCTGGGAATCCAAGAGTTCCTATGGGCCAAAGACCCGGAAGGGATAAATACCGGCGGTTGGGGCCTTTTCCTCAAGCCCAGGGATATGGCCAAGCTGGGATACCTGTTCTTGCACAACGGCAGGTGGGCGGACAGGCAGATCGTATCCGCGGATTGGGTGAAGGCGGCCGTGCAAAAACATGCCGAATGGAAAAATCAATCCTTTTACGACAGCGGAAACGGCGGATACGGGTACCAGTGGTGGCTCGTAAATAATGGTGGGTATACCGCGCTTGGCTTTGGCAGCCAGATAATTTTGGTGTATCCGGATAAGAACCTGGTGATTGTTACGACCTGTGATATCCTCAATCCAACTGACCAGCAAGGATTATTTAGAATCATCAACAATAAAATATATGCGGCAGTAAAATCGGACGGCAGTCTTCCGCCCGCCGCGGACAGCGATCGGGCGCTGGAAACAAAGATCAGAGAGGTCTCCCAAGCGGAAAAGCACAAGGTCATGGTTCCCGAACAGATCAGAAAATACCTGCATAACACCTATGTATTCAGGGAAAACTACCTGGGGATGACCGCCCTGCAATTCCTGGGGATTACAGGAGATGAGTTAAAGGTAAAGATCACGTTCGGCAACAAAACCTATCCTTTTACCGTCGGCCTGGACAATGCGTACAGAACAAACCCGCACAGCTATGATTATGTGCTTAAATCTTTATTTCCCGGGATTGATACTATTAATGTATTGATGAAGGGAACGGTGAACGGCCCGGACAGCATTTCCGTGGTCAGCCACACCCTGGGGACAACCACAACCGTATACCAAACCTGGCGGTTCAGGGGAAACAAGATCCAAATAGAGTTTTCATACAGCGCCGGAGGGTTACCGGGCAGTTTTTACGGAAGTTTGAAGAAATAATATATGGACGGCCAAACCCTAAAAAACCATATCATTGCCCACCTTAATACGGAACATCATACCGGCGAGGGAGCGGGCGGAAGCGGGCATATGGTTTCCATCGGGTTGGGCCGGGTGGAGCTGCTTGAATGGAAGAAGATTGAGGGCGGTGGGCCTCTCGCGTACGAAGCGCTGATTGAGTACGACCTTGTGCGTGAATCGGAGTTCGGGGGGGAGTCCACGCATTATAAAAAGAAGATCCTTCTGGACGGGGAGGGCCGGCTTAAAAAGCGGGAAACCCTGGAATGCCGGACCTATGATCTATTAACCGGGAAGGAAATTAATTATAACGACTTTGATTTCCCCGAGTTATAAAACAAGGTGTGGTACGGCTCCGGAAAGGTTTACATCAGACATTATGTGGCCGATATCCGGTAATATCACCCTCCTTTAATAGTGCGCCGAACCGAACGGCCGCAGCTATTGAGACTAAATATATGTCAATAATACTCATAGTTGTCCGTAGATATAGAAACATCCGGTGACCCCGATTCATCATTGGGCATCAGGTTGTCATTATCGTCATAGATAACAGCCGCATAATCATCTCCGTTCTTATAGTAAAGCAGGGAAATGGGATTGCTGAAATCAAGCTGCAGCGTATCCGTGGCCGCCAGGGCACCGCTTATGGTCTGCCATGTGCCCCATTCCATGCCGAAATAAGTCAGCAGCAGTTTGTGCCCTTGGAACGTACCGTCTTCTCTCACGGTTTCAAGTTGGGCTTGTACCTGTTCATAATATTCACCGGCTTCGTTAAAATCGGAAAAATCCCAAAGAATCAAAAATACCTGGGTGGGTGTGGCCTGGGACATGGAACAAATATCGATTTTCTGTAAAACTTCCGTCTTGCTGGAGCCGTCATAGGTCTTTTTAATATTGGGGTACGAATCGGGATTGGCGCAACCAAGAGATGCCAGGCTATGCACATTGATTTCCAAAATTTCGTCGATATCCGTTTCATTCCATCCGAGTCCAATATCTTTGTTGTCCGCCCTGTCAAAATCATCACTGTCCGTCAACGCCAGGTCATTATAAAAATAGGTGACGGCCTTCGAATCCGTGGCGCCATCCGCGTCCGTGGCCGTAATGGTCAGGGTATTAAGCCCGGTTACCGACCCCGTAAGCTCATCCGCCGGATCAATCTCCACACCGTTTAAGGAAAGGACGACAGTAGGGCAGTCCTCGGATAGCGTATAATCTATGGTTGCGGGCAAGGCCGTATAATATTTACTCTCGGGGCCGGATATTGTAATAGTCGGTGGTGTATTCTCGTCACCGGGCGGAGGACAATTGGAAAAGGCGAATAAAATCAATCCTTGAACTTAACCGATAATATAGTACATTATATAAACAAGGATGCAAGTATGCCGGTGAAGTTTAACCATTCGGTTATCTACCATATTCTCATAGACAGGTTCGCGGGATATTCCTCGGACGAATGGCACAAGCCGTATTTTCTGGGCGGAAACATCCGCGGCATCATAGAGAGGTTCGGGTATCTCAAAGACCTGGGCGTGTCGGTGCTGTGGTTGTCACCTTTTTATAAAACCACGGCCTACCACGGCTACCATGTCACGGATTACTTAGCCATGGAGCCGCGCTTCGGCTCAAAACAGGACTTGTCCGAACTCATCACCCTGTCCCACAGCAATGATATGAAGATAATAGCGGATTTTGTTCCCAACCACTGCTCGCGCGAGCATCCCATTTTTCAGGAGGCCCTTTCCTCGCCGCACAGCCGCTACCGCGACTGGTTTTTCTTTCAGAAATGGCCGCACAAATACCTGCGCTTTCACGATGTGGACGCCCTGCCCAAGCTGAATCTCACCAACCCGGAAACCGCGGGGCATATCATAGACGCGGCCAAAGACTGGTTGGCACTGGGTCTGGACGGTTTCCGCCTGGACCATGTGGTGGGCCTGCCCCGTTCGTTCCTGGAACGCTTTGAGGCGGAAACGGAACGCGAGTTTCCGGCCTCCCTATTGATCGGTGAGGCTTGGCTTTCCCACATCCCCTTTCACCTGCTGAAAACCGTGAACATCAAACAAAAGTACCTGCGCTGGTTCCTGGGAATCCGCCAGGAGGAAGTACAACGCGAATATAACGACCTGTTGGACGGGGTGCTGGATTTTCGCTTTAGGGAGCTTGTGATTTCCCATATCGCGCAGGTTGATCATCATCACGACGCTCAGACCCGGCTGGACGAGCTGCTGCAAAAACACTACGCCCACTACCCGTCGGGGTTTTTTTTGCCCACCTTTCTGGACAACCATGACTTGAATCGCTTCCTCTTCGAGTGTAAAAACGATCGTGAAAAACTGAAGAAGGCCGTGGAGCTGCAGATGGGCATCGCACAGCCCGCCATCATTTACTACGGCACCGAGGTGGGGCTTTCCAACGAACAGGCCGTGGACATAAACGTCCCCTATTCCGACCTGCAGGCGCGCAGAACCATGCCCTGGGACAATCAGGACCCGGAGCTTCTGGAATTTTTCAAGGACTGCATCCGCCGGCGGAACGAGCGCTTTGCTTGAAAAATATTTCCTTATAACAAAAAAAGTTATTTCCTTTCTGTATAATTTTGTATATACTATACATATGTATGATTGATTCGTATAGTTTCGGTAAAATCAACATTGACGGCAGAACATATCGCTCGGATCTTATCATCTATCCAGAAAAGATCAACTCATTCTGGTGGCGCAAGGAAGGCCATAATTTGAACGTTGATGATCTGAAAGAGGTCATAGATTATAAACCGGACATGCTTATCATCGGCCAGGGCAACCTGGGCGTAATGAAGGTTGGGCCCGAGGTGCGTTCCAAACTGCTGGAAAAGGGCATGACGCTCTTTATCGCGCGCACCAACCAGGCGGTGCAGAAGTACAACGAGCTGGCGGCCAGCAAGAAGGTTGTGGCGGCCCTGCACCTGACCTGCTGAAAAAGCGGATAAGCGGGCTACTCGCCGATTATTTTCACCAACACGCGTTTACGGCGTTTGCCGTCGAACTCACCATAAAAAATTTGCTCCCAGGGACCGAAATCCATTTTCCCGTCCGTAACGGCAACCACAACCTCGCGCCCCATAACAGAGCGCTTAAGGTGTGCGTCCGCATTGTCCTCATACCCGTTATGCTGGTACTGGTTATAGGGTTTTTCCGGGGCCAGCTTCTCCAGCCATGTTTCAAAATCATTATGCAGGCCGGTCTCGTCGTCATTGATGAACACGCTGGCCGTGATATGCATGGCGTTGCAGAGTAACAACCCCTCGCGGATGCCGCTTTCGGCCAGGCACTGCTCAACCTGCGGCGTAATATTGATAAGCTGCCTGCGGGTCGGGGTCTGGAACCACAGCTCCTTGCGATAACTTTTCATATTATTGCCTCCTTTGCCGGGGCTTAATCTCCCGCCCTGCCCGTGCGCCGGGCCGGCGGATTCGCCCGCGGCCGCGGCGTTTACGCCTAAACCACCGGCCACATGCCGCAAGGCACGGAACACCGCCTTGAACGCGGCCGCTACTTGTGCTGCAGCGCTGCCTTCATCAGCGTCTGGTAGCCGTAATGCGCCATCAGGTGGTCCAGAATGACCAGCGAGGTATAGTTCTCGGCCACGGGCCAGATCCGCGCCACGATGGTGGGGTCCCTGCGCGTAATGGCCTCCAGGGTCTTGTTCTCCAGGGTGTACTTGTCTATGGTATGCTGGCTCTTGGCGATAGTGGGCGTGGGCTTTACGGCCAGGCGCACGATGATCTCCTGGCCCGTGGACAACCCGCCGGTGATGCCCCCGGCATTGTTGGAGTCGAACACCACCCTGCCCTTTTCCGCGCGCATCTGGTCGTTCACCTGTGAGCCGGTCATGTCCTTTACGGCCATGCCCGCACCTACCTCCACGGCCTTGACCGCGCCGATGCCCAGCATGCGTCCCAGCTCGGCGTCCAGCTTGTAGAAGACCGGCTCACCCAGCCCGGCCGGTACCCCCGTCACCTTTACCTCGACCAGGCCGCCGCTGGAGTCTCCCCCGGCCGACACGTCGAGCACGGCCTTCACCATGTCGCGGGCCGCGTCAAGGTCCGGGCAGTTGAGTACGGGGTTTATGTCGTAGGTTTCGGCCGCCTGTTCCGGGTTGAACTCCGGCGCCTTGGCCCTGATTGCGTCTATTTCCTGTTCGATCTCCGCAAACACCCGCATCTTTTCCAGAAAGCGCATGTCCGGGTGTATACGCTTCTTCCCGTATACCTCTAGATAAAACGGGTCGTAATCCCGGCGCATCTTCTTGAAGGACTCGCAGCGCTTCAGGGCCGTAGCCGTATCCACGGCGCCGGCCTTGACGCCCGCGGCCTCGGTCACGTACGAAAACACCTCGATCCCGCACATCTTGAGGATTTTTTTGGCCACGTAGCCTGCGGCCACAATGGTATTAGTATACCTTCCGCTGAAAATACCGGCCCCGATCGCATCGTCGGCCGGGCCGTATTTCTGAAAAGTGGCGTACGACGCGTGTCCCGGTCGCGGGGTGCGGTTGGTGTCCTGGTACTGCTTAATATGTATGAAATGCCTGTCCAGGTTGGGGATAAGAATCGCCAGGGGCGTACCATTGGTGTGGTGTTTGTTGCCCGCGTTTTCTACGGTGTCGGCCGCGTTCACCCCGGCGTAGATCACCGGCAGGTCCGGCTCCTTGCGCGGCGAGGAAAGCTCGTCCACGCCCGGCTTGCGCAGCAGGAGGTCGCCGTAAATCTCCTGTTCGTCGATATAGATACCGGCGGGCACCCCCTGAAGCACGGCCAAAAGCCCGTCCTGGTAGGAACCGCCGCCCACGGTTACCTGAAACATTCTGCCCAAATGACAACCCATCATACGCACTCCTATATTACGATGTGAACAATAGCCAACCTACTTATATGCGGGTAAAATGTCAAGACCGGCAATTCTCATTTCAGCAATTTTCGCGTAATCCACCAGTAGAGCGTCCTCATGACGTTTTTAAAGGTAAGCGGCGGACGCTTTTTCAGATGCGCCTCGCCTTCTTTCTTGAGCACATAAGCGTATACGATCTTCAGCGCCGCTTCAACGGCCTTGGGATCAAGGTTCTGCGCCGTATCTTCCGAGGTGTGGTAGGTCACCCTGGGCTGGAAAAAGTCCGTGCGCAAGGCCACCAGAGAGGTGGCGTGCACACCCACCCTGGCCAGCTCGGCCGCGTCCGTGCCCCCCATACCCAGCACCAGGCGAAAGGGACGCGCCGCATACCCCAGCTCATGGGCGACGGCCACGCATTCCGCGGCCATCTTCCCGGAAAGCCTGACTGTGCCGTTGATGTCCCAGGTAAGGAATTTAAGCTGGTTCACGTCGAAGATCGAGTCCATGTTGAAATTATAGGTGGGAATCCGCTGCAGCTCTTTTTTATAGGTCCGGGCGTAGGCCCTGGCGCCGCGCACCCCGGACTCCTCCGCGTCAAAGCTGATAAAGCGCAGGCGCGTATGGTTAAGCCGCTGCCTGCCGCGCTTGAGCCCGGCGAACACCTCTGCCAGGGTAACCAGCATGCTGGAGGATATCAGGTTGTCGCCCGCTCCCGGCGTCACCTCGGAGCTGAGAAAGAAAAACAGGGGCAGAAAAAATATCCCCCCAAAAGGCACTATCCGGCGCAGGATCTCAAGAAAACCATCCACCATGCCCCCCAAAAGGCCGAAGACCACGGTAAAGCCCAGGGCAAGCGCCGTCAGCACGCCGGTGATGACCGCGCCGCTGATGGTGATCACGTAAAGCTGCGCATTGAAGGCCAGCAGGCGGAAAATACGGGCGCTGTCATGGTGCCCGCTGATGATGATCTGCTGCTTAACCGGGCCCGCGGGCTCAATAGTGCCGATGACATTGACCCCCTCGGCCCTGGTATACAGGGGGTCCAGAAAGCGCTTGTAGTATACGAACTGCACGGTAAACACAAAGATCAGGAACAAGAACCCAGCCCAGGCCAGGTACACAAAACCCAGCCACAAGAGCAGCGTGGAAAGTATATACACAATGGGGATAAACTCCAGGTGCCCGAAAAAGGCGCGCGGACGGAACTGAAAACGCTGGTACTGCACGGTGTCGCAGTGTTTTCCCAGCTCCTTGTAAAGAAGGCCGGCCGCTTCTTTGCACGCCCGGCTTCCGGCAAGGCGGGGCCCGTAGCGCGCGATGATATCCCCGGTGAGACCGATACTTTTTTTAATGTGCTCGTCGCGTATTTCCGAAACTGCCATATGGTCTTTAGATAATATAAAACCGGGACGGATGTTTTTCAAGAGGAATTCTATCTGAGAGATTCTAATAATGATAACGGCAGGCCAGCACGTGTAATTGGTCTTTTTTAACTCTATATACAAGCAGGTGTTCCTGGTCGATCCTCCTGCTTCAGAACCCGGTCAAATCGAATTTCAACGGTTCCGGTTTTCCAATGCCTTTATAAGGACTGCGGCTGATTTCTTTTATAAGTGAATTTATTTTTTTGAGTATTTTCTTGTCGGTTTTCTG
>CAZWYY010000093.1:0-8013 GCA_964638895.1 uncultured Spirochaetaceae bacterium
GTACCGCGTTACAGCAATCCCACCGGCTATACCTGTTCCGCCAGGACCGTTGAAAGGCTGGCCTCCATGCCCGTCAAATGCCCGGACTTCCGTATTTTTTGGGATGACGCCTACGCCGTGCATTTTTTGGGAGAACAACCCGATGAGCTGGCCAACCTGCTGGCGGCCTGCAAAAAGGCGGGCAACGCAGAACGCGTGCTTATGTTCGGCTCTACCTCCAAAGTCAGCTTTCCCGGCGCGGGAATCGCGATGGTCGCGGCAGCGTCCAAGAATATCGCCTGGCTAAATGAACGCCTTTTCGCCCAGACCATAGGCCCGGATAAAATTAACATGCTGCGCCATGTGATTTTCTTCAAGGACATGGAGGGGATTCTTCATCACATGAAAAGGCAGGCTCGCCTGCTCGCGCCCAAATTCCAAGCCGTATATTCCATTCTCAGCGCGGAGTTGGGCGGCAAAGGTATAGCGGAATGGACCTCCCCCAGGGGAGGATACTTTATCAGCCTGAACACCCCGGACAACTGCGCGCGTAAGGTTGTGGCCCTGGCCGCCGAACTT
Source organism: uncultured Spirochaetaceae bacterium (assembly GCA_964638895.1). Classification (GTDB taxonomy): domain Bacteria; phylum Spirochaetota; class Spirochaetia; order SZUA-6; family RPPD01; genus JAFGGG01. Next base: position 559 of record CAZWYY010000093.1, read on the forward strand.
GGAGTAAAACTGACCCCGGCGGGCGCCACTTTTCCTTATCATAAGGATCCCCGCGATAGAAACATTAGAATAGCACCCACCTTCCCGGAGCTAAACGACCTTAAAAAGGCCGCGGAGGTGCTCGCGGTGTGCGTTCAGTATGTCAGTTTGACGTAGAACACCCTTATTATGAAGTATCAACTGGAAACAATACCTGTTTGGGACGCGTTTAACGAACAAAGCGAATGCCCACTCTGTTTTCTTGAAGAACGCAATGAGAAAGTCTACGTTAAATTTTTTCTGGGAGATTCGGTCATGGACCCGCCTACCAGGGTGGCGGTAAATGAAACCGGATTTTGCGCGGAGCACGCGGCCCTGCTTTTCGGCGGTGGGCATAAGCAGGGTCTCGGCCTGATGATTCATACCTATCTTAAGCATACCATCCCGGAATTTCAACGTCTTGCGGATAAACTTCTGAAAAAATCCGCGGACAAATCACACTCCGGCACATCTGAGGAGCTTATACGGTTTGCCCGGGAAAATGTATCCTCATGCATCTTTTGCCGGAGACTTGAGACAACGCTTCTGCGGTACACATTTACCATTTTGTACCTGTGGAAAAAAGACCGCGAGTTTAAAAAGATCTTGGCCGAATCAAAGGGGTTTTGTCTCAAACACCTGCCCATGGTGCTTGAAATGGCCGGCAATGAATTGTCCTCTTCCGGGCTTACCGAGTTTATCAATATGCTTATCCCGCTGCAAACCGCCTCTCTTGTCCGATTGGAACAGGAGTTGCTGTGGTTTACACAGAAGTTTGAATATCAAAACAAAGATAAGCCATGGCATACCTCAAAGGACGCCCTGCAGCGTGCCATCCAGAAACTTACCGGCAAAATATGTAAAGAATAAAAAAAAATGCAATGTTACCCTTTATTAATATAATCAAACATGATAATTTAAAGCGGTAAACCAACCGGCTTGAATCTTAACATGAAGGAGAGTGTATGTCCGCCCACGGGTATCTATTAGGTTATGATCTGGGAAGTTCGTTCATTAAAGCATCCTTGCTTGACAGTGAAACAGGCAGACTCATAACACAGGCGGCATCAACCGATACGGAGCTGCCCATTCAATCGCCGCGCCCCGGATGGGCGGAACAACACCCCGATATGTGGTGGGAACACATTGTAGGGGCCACGCTGAAAATAAAAGAAACAGCGGGCGACAAGCTTGCCGACGTCAAGGCTGTCGGCATCTCGTACCAGATGCACGGCCTGGTGATGGTCGATCATGATCGGCAGGTACTGCACCCGGCGATCATCTGGTGTGACGGCAGGGCCGTTGAACTAGGGAACAAAGCCTTCACGGACATAGGTGAAAAAACGTGCCTTTCTCATCTATTGAACTCTCCGGGTAATTTTACCGCCTCAAAACTTGCGTGGGTAAAACAACATCTTCCCGATGTATATAAACAGGTCTCCAAAATTATGCTGCCCGGTGATTACATCGCCTACAAACTCACAGGGGAAATCAAGACCACCTCAACAGGATTATCGGAAGGTATTCTGTGGGATTACGGCACACAGAATATCGCCCGGATTGTACTTGATTATTATGAAATTCCCAGGGAGTATATTCCGGAGATTACGCCGGTTTTTGCCGTCCAGGGTATACTCAGTAAGGAAGCGGCCCAGGCCACCGGCCTGCCGGCCGGAATTCCCGTATCCTATCGCGCAGGGGATCAGCCCAATAATGCGCTTTCCCTTAACGTCTTAAATCCGGGTGAGATAGCGGCCACGGCAGGCACATCCGGTGTCGTGTATGGTGTGGGGGACAAGGCCAATTATGATCCCAAATCCAGGGTCAATATTTTTGTACACGTAAACCATAGCAATACCACCCCACGCTACGGTACATTGCTTTGCTTGAACGGCGCCGGAATATTTAACTCATGGAGCAGAAAAAACTTTTTTGGAAGAAAATCATCCGTACTCAGCTATGAAGAACTGAACGACCTCGCGGCCCAGGCGCCGGTAGGCAGCAGGGGTTTGATTATTTTGCCTTACGGAAACGGCGCGGAAAGAACACTGGAAAATAACGACATCTGCGCATCCTTGCACGGACTGAATTTCAACACGCACAATACTGCTCACGTTGCCCGTGCCGTGCAGGAAGGTGTTGTGTTCGCTCTGCGGTACGGCCTTGGTATCATGAAAGATATGGGGCTATCGGTGAATACAATCCGGGCCGGTCACGCCAACATGTTCTTAAGCCCGCTGTTTGCCTCGGCTTTTGCCACACTGACGGGTTCTATCGTTGAATTGTACAACACCGACGGTTCCCAGGGAGCCGCGCGCGGAGCGGGAATAGGCGCCGGTATTTACTCAAACCCGGCGGAAGCCTTTACGCATCTTAATAAAATCAAAACAATCGAACCCCTGTCAGTGGAACGCGACGCTTACGCCGCCGCCTACTCAAGATGGGAGAACATACTTCAAACCTACCTGAAAGGAGAAAATAAATGACAAAAAGAAATATTTCCATGCCGTTTTGGTGTGTCGCAAATCCGGTCGGAGATCCGTTCGGCCCTTCGGTGATGGATGAGCTTGGCGCCCTGGAGATCTGCGATCTATTGTGTGATGCCAAACGTGAAGGGTTGATTGACTACACCTCAGCCCATGATGATGATATTGTGGCCTGGGATCCTTACCACCCCCAAGATGACACGGATAAAAACAGTGATACCTTTAAAATGCTTATCGCTTTAAAAGACAAAATGGATGCGTCGGGTTTGCCCATGAAAATGGTCACCTGCAGCCTCCACGGAAACACCGTGTTTCGTAACGGTGGGCTTACCAATCCCGATCCGGAAATACGCGCTCTGGCGGCTCAAAAGGTCATGAGAACCATTCGTATCGGAAATTTTTTCGGCGCCGAATACATTACCTACTGGGTTGCCCGCGACGGCTTCGAATGCCAGTTCGCCATACCCTGGGACAGATGTTACAAGTACATCGAAAACGGGCTTAACCTGGCCACACGTTACATTAAGGAAAATAATTTTTCCATAAAAGGCGGCACCATCGAAAGCAAACCCAATGAACCCAGGGGCGAAATGTTCCTGGCCACAACCGGGCACGCGCTCGCATTGATCAGCCGGTTGGAAAAACCTGAGTTCTGGGGAGTGAATCCTGAAATTCTGCAGCACGAGGGCATGACCAATCTTTCCGCCATCAACGCCATTGCCACGGCCGTCAACTCCGGCAAACTATTCTTTATCCACCTGGGTAATCAGAAACCGGGCCAGTTCGATAACGATAACCCGGTAATGACGGGAATGGACGGGGTAAAGGAACTAGTAGGCGTACTCTGGATGTTAAAGAAATTGAACTGGAACGGACACATAGAATTCGACAATCACATCCTGCGCAGCGATACCGCGCCGGGAAAAGAAAACGCTACACGGTTAAGAAAACAGTTTATTAAACACAACGTAGAAAGCTATCGCCTGGCGGAGCGCAAGGCCGATCAGCTTGCCGAAAACGCCGTACTGAATAAGCTGTTTACCGAAATCTGCGATAAAAAGTCAGATCTTGCGGACGCGTTGAAAAACTATGATTTAAAAACAATAAACAGCGCCTCGATAGATTATAATAAGCTGAACACAACCCCTGTTAATATCGCGGCTTTGGATTATGAGGTGAACAAGGCCTTGCTGGGATTATGAAAACGGCATAGATAAAAAAAGGGCTGCCGTTTTTTGGGGCAGCCCTTTTTTATATATTCAACTTCTCCGTTTCCTCATAGAGAAAATAATCGAAATCAGCGTAATGTTTGGTTCCGTTTACATCATGACAGGCAATACCGACAAGCATGCCTGTAAATCCCATGGGCACAACATAGTCGTCGGACAATACTTTGGATTCCAAGACCGGCCCTATGGCATGCCAGGTGTTTTTATTTTCCGCATAGGAAAATTGAATCTTGTTGTACGCCATCTGTACGGCAAGGTAAACAGCATCCGTACTGATCACCGGTTCCTGTTGCACGGGCATGGAAAAATGTCTTCTGTCATACACCAGGATTCCCAGGCTTTTATTATTATCATCGTTTTTTGATATTCTCAGGTAATACTGATCGCTATCATCATATCTCAGGATCAGGCCGGCAATGGTATTGAAGTTTTTTGGCGAGAACTCAATACATGTTTCCGCGTAAAATGTAAACTCTTCCACGCGGCGCGCGATAAGCGTCTGCTGAAACGGCGAAACCGGGGATTCCTGGCCGTACAACCGCGCATACCCTTTGCGTTTGCTTAACGATAGATTGTCTCCCAGGGGGACCCGCAGTGTTTGAAACTCACCGGGCAGTTCGGCTTCATCAAAATCGGTAAAATATTTTTTGTTTATTCTTCTCTCAACCTTCGCGCCGGAAAAATCAACAGTCATTTCAGGTTTGTCGGAAACCGGATAAGGCCAATCGTCGTCCTTCCAGATTATCTTCTGCAGCGCGGTTTCCCTTCCCAGGGGGCAACATAATGAGCCGGGAAGCGGCCTGCCGCATAAATGCGCCAGAATCCATTCGTTATCCTTCCACTGGCAGATACTGGCATGTCCGGCCTTCCACAACCCCTCATGTAAATAGGGCCCGATATCCTTTCCCATTGCTTTTACCTTTTTTAACCCCTCCCGATCTTTTACGCCGGTTACAATCGGATTTTGGGGATGAAGCTCATACGGACCGTCTATTTTTTTTGAACGGGCAAAGGTAACCGCGTGTTCATAACTTGTGCCGCCTTCGGCGGTCAACAGGTAGTACCATCCGTTACGCTTGTACAGGTGGGGACCTTCGGTAACGCCGATATCCGTGCCCTTGAAGATGTTTTTTATCTCTCCCACAAGTTTTTGGTGTTCGTGATCGTATTCCTGAAGCAAAATACCCGCAAACTGGTTTTTACCGGTACGGTAATCCCAAAGCATGTTCACCAGCCATTTCCTTCCATCGTCATCATGAAAAAGGGAAGGATCAAAACCGCTGCCGTTTAAATATACCGGTTCCGACCATGGTCCTGAGATATGCGGCGCGGTAACCACAAAATTATGAGTATCTTTAAATGCGGTGTGACTGCCGATACCGCCGACCCCGACCATGGTATTTGTATATACCAAATAGAACAGTCCGTTATCGTAACTTAAACAGGGCGCCCATACACCGCCGGAAGGAGGAATCCCGTAAAGATTCAACTGCGAGACTCTGTCGAGTGGTCTTGCCGCAAGATTCCAGTTAACAAGATCCGTGGAATGGTATACTTGAACGCCAGGGAACCATTCGAAGGTTGATGTGGCGATATACAAATCATCTTTTACCCGTAAAATTGAAGGATCCGGATGAAATCCGCGGAGAATAGGATTTTCAACAAGGGGCATCGGTTATTCCTTTAAACTACCAAAGGAAATACCGGAAACAAGAAATCTCTGTAATAAAATGAACACAACTATAATCGGAAAAATCGAAAAAGCCACTGCCAGGTTAATGGCGCCGTAATCCCGTGCGTACAAGGAGGAGTTGAGTTGAGATATCATCAGCGGCAGTGTATATGTTTCCTTGGATGTCAGCACTATCAGCGGCCATAAAAAGTTATTCCAGTTAAATACGAATGCGAAAATACCCATGGTCGCAATACCGGGCGACATAATGGGAAGCGCTATTCGATGGAAAATACTTAAATCATGCGCTCCGTCGATCCTTGCCGCCTGAATGATGTATTCAGGCAACACAGATTTGATATACTGCCTGAGAAAATATACGGTGAAACCGGCCGCTCCCGCGGGAAGAATCAGAGCCAGAAGGCTGTCCAATAGGTGAAATCTGAACATGAGATCATAAAGACCAATGATCCCCATTTGAGCGGGAATCATCATTGAAGCCAGGATAAAACCGAATAAGAACTTCTTAAAAGGAAACTCATAGAATACAAACCCGAATGCCGTCAACGCCGCTATATATATGCTCAAGATGCTCGCACACACGGCCACAATCGTACTGTTTACAAATCCGGTAAAAAAATTGAGATTGGCCGTGATAATAAGAATGGTTTTTACATTCCCGATGACATTCGAGCCCGGAATCATGCTGATCCCGGAATTGATCTGTACGTTCGTGCGGGTCCCGTTGATTATCATGATGTAAAATGGTATCAGACATAATACTCCGATTATTATTAAAAATACATAGATCAAGGTTCTTGTAAGCTGTAATTTTAGTCGTGCTGTACTAATTTCCATCAGGCTTCCCCTCCGACTCTCGTAATAAATTTAATATTGGCAATTGAAAAGGCCGCAATTATTAGAAAGAGCATATATGATACGGCTGCCGCGTATCCGAAACTTGCCTGCGTCAATCCCCAGGCCTGGTTATACATGTACAATACCATGGTGGTTAAGGCCTTACCCGTCTCTCCACCGATACCTACCATTGTACCATGGAGAAATACATATGGAATATCAAAGATCTGCATCCCGCCGATAAGAGAGGTGACAATTACATACGTAAATACCGGCATAAGTAACGGCAATGTTATCTTGAAGAAGGTACGCGTTGTGGAGGCACCGTCCAGGTCCGCGGCCTCATAATAGGTTTTGGGTATACCCTGCATACCCGCCATAAGCAGAATCATGGAAACCCCGAACCACGACCAGGTCTGTATAATCGAGATGACGAACTGGGCCCGTGCCGGATCAATGATTATATTGAAATCTGCCGGGTAAGCCCCTCCTGGGTAGGCCGATGCCGGCCCGTGGAGTATCTGATTAATAGCCCCATGCTGCCAGTCCAGAAGAACCAGAGCGAGAATGGCGATTGACGCCGCCGTTACCAGATTGGGGAAATAAAATATCGCGCGGAAAAAACCTACACCCCTTATTTTTAGCCGTGCATTGGTAAAAATCACGCCTAAGAATAAAGCTATTACCAACTGCATGATAATATTAGGCAGCCATATACGCCAGGTATTGACAAAAGCCAGCCAAAATTCCCCCGGAACATCAAGCTTACTGGCTCCGATTATTCGGGTGTACAATTCGGTAAAAATCCTGGCATAATGCTGAAACCCGATAAATTGGGGGTCCGCATATCCGTCCCATTTTGTGAGGCTTAAAAAAAAGCTGTATATAACCGGGTAAAAATTAAATAGCAGATAGAACACGAAGAATGGGAGAATCAACAACAGACCTATATATCTTTTCTTAAGTTTCATTACAAAAGGTCTCCTCAATTATTATATTTCGGCCGGTGGAATTATCCACCGGCCTTAAAAGGTTAAATCTCTTTTTGCTTATTGAACATCCACATCGGGGAAAGCGTTCTTAACGTCGGACTTAAACTGAGTAATAGCTTCGTCTTTGGTCATCTTGCCTTCCACATAGTTGTTAATGGCGCCCATCAGGAAGTTTCTGATATCCAGATCGTACTTGGCCA
>CAZWYY010000094.1:0-8009 GCA_964638895.1 uncultured Spirochaetaceae bacterium
AATTGAAAGCAGACTAACTTACCTGAGTTATCTTAGTGTAAGATGCTATCCTTACGTGGAAGATTAACAATTACCGGCGTATCAATTCGGTCAATTAATTCAAATAACCGATACTTCCGTTCAAGTACTTGCATAATCTCTCGATACACTATACAAAGGGGATTAATTGTTATGCATCCGATCAACATCTTTCTGACATATATCATCGTGGGACTGGCCGCGGCAATTTACTTTTTCTTTATTTTGAAGAAATACCTGATAGGCAAGTTTTGGGGCGCGCTGATCGTGGGCCTTGTGGGCGCGTTCCTGGGCGGGGTGATCAACCATTTCTTAGGCCCCTACTTGGATGCGCTCAGCCACTACAACGACGTCAATCTGTTCACGGCCCTGTTCGCGGCCCTGGCGCTGCTCTGGGTATTCTCCAAGGCCAGCTCGCATAAATAATAAATACGGCCGGCGGCTGCCGTGTTGTGCGCCGTTTTTGCCGCGCTGCGGTTATTGCCCGTAAGCATAATTCCTGGACGGGCCTTTTTTATACGGTAAATAGGTCATTAATCTTGAAACCGATATTGCATTCGGGGCTGAATATTTTTCCGCTCTTTTCCAAACAGCGCAGATTTATAACCTAAGCGCATACGATTCGGCGTACCTGGAATTGTGCCTTAGGAAAAAATATGCCTTGGCGACTCTGGATCATGAGCTTGTAACCGCCGCCTCAAAGGCCGGGGTAACATGCTTGAAGATATAGCTAAAATATCCTGTATAAAGGGTACAAGAATAATGGTTAAAAATATTCTTGGAATGTTGGCGGGTGGATATACGATTGAAAGAATAATGAATGAATATCCTGAATTAACAAAAGATGATGTCATCGCGGCAATTAATTATGCAACTCAGATCATTGGTGAAGAAAAAGTAATTTTAAGAAAATAAAGTGAAAATTCTTTTAGATCAGATAAAACTTAAATACGTATTAGAAAAACCGGATAAGTTATAGATCCCCTTCTACTCCTCCGCGTACTTGATCTTCAGTGAATACCCCAGGTAGTACAGGTAGGCCAGGGCCGTCAGCATGGCCAGGAACACGGCCAGGCCCAGGACCACGCTGCCCATGAAATGCACCGTTATCGCGAACTCGGTAATCAGGTAAATACTTAACACCGGCACCAGGGGCAGGAGGGGAAAGACAAGGTTCCACAGGGGCCGCCGGAGTTTTTTCAGGGCGGAAACCCAGTATAACAACTCCATGGCCAGTTCGAGCACGATCAGCACAATGAACACCAGTTTCAGTACAAAAAGCTCGGGGGCGATATGCGGGTGCAGGTAGATGAGCATGACCATCATGCCCAGGGACAAAAACGGGTAAAAGAAAAAAATGGTGAGTATGCCCACGGAAAACAGCACCACGAGCACGGCCTGCAAAATAAAGAGCACGTCGGGTTGCGGCTGGACCACCCCCGTAATAAAGGGCATCACGATCATGAAGACTATAGACGCAAAGGGCACGGCCGCCAACAGGGGCGAAACCTTGTTGGTTTTTCCGAACCCAAGGATATTGTACCCCGGTACCAGGGCCTGCCATCCGCTTCTGCCCGCCTTCTTAAAGAGTTTCCACACCGGCGCAGCGATGATCAGCACGAATCCCAGAATAAAATAAGCATAGATTATATAACTTACTATCATACCCGCACTCCTCGCATAAGGGTCTACCATAGATTAAAGGTCTTATGCGTGAAAATGTCAAGCAAAATAAAGGGGGACGGCGTCGACAAATTGATTTGAAGTTACCGGCCGGTGGATGTACGAACGCTTGCCGGGCGCCATTGCTTTGCAGGTAGTCGAAGCTTAACCCGAAAACCCCGCCCCACAACTTGATTAATCACCAAAATTACTATACATTAGTATAGTAATGAAGAATTCGGGCACAACACCTGTATATGCGCCGCTTGGCTTTCGTTCTTCCCTCTCGCTGCTGCGGGGCGTTTTGTCTCCGGAAGAAATCTGTGAGCGGGCGGCGCGTATGGGGTTTGGGGCCGTGGGGCTTACGGATGTCAACAACCTGTACGCGCTTCCGCGTTTCCTGGCCGCGGCGCGGCGGAATGGGCTTAAGCCGGTGGCGGGCGCGCTGGTGCGCCGGGAAGGCGAAGGCGGCGGAGACAAGGCTTTTACCGCCTATGTCTTAAACCGCGCGGGCTTCGCCCGCCTCTGCGGTATCCTCACCCGCCTGCTGGTTGAGGAGAGCATGAAGCTGTATTTTCACAAGGAAAAGGAGCGGCCCTACGATCCGCTGGCCGATCTGCTGGAAAACGGGTGGCAGGGGTTGGCCGTGGCCGCGGAGCGGGAGGAGGTGCTGGACGTGCTGGCGTGCCGGGGAGACGCCGATCTCTATGTCCGGCTCACCCTGGGCCGGGGGTTCATGGGCCGGGTGCGCCGGGCGCGCGGGCTGGACCTGCCCCTACTGGCGGTCAACACCGCGGTCTTTACCGGCCCGGACGGCAAGTACGCGCATAACGTGCTGCGGGCCGTAGATCTGAACTGCAACCTGGTGAGCCTGCCGCCGCGTGAACGGGCCGTGCCGGAGATGCGGGCGGCCGTGCCGGGGGAGATGGAGCGTTTTTTCGCGGCCGTGCCCGAGGCCCTGGAAAACACCCTGCGCCTGGCGGAGCAAAGCGATCCCTCCGGGCTTGAGAGCGGGGGGTACGTGTTTCCGAGCTTCCGGGACCAGACCCCGGAGCAGTCCTTTGCGCTGCTCAAAAAGCTCTGCCTGCGGGGCGTGGCCGGGCGCTACGGGAAGCTCACCCCGGAAATCGGGGAGCGCCTGGAATACGAGCTTTCCATCATCAGGGAAAAGGGCTTTGCCGCGTATTTTTTGGTGGTGCACGATATCGTGTCCCGCTGCCCGCGCACCTGCGGCCGCGGCAGCTCGGCGGCCAGCATCGTCTCCTACCTGCTGGGCATCACCCACGTGGACCCGCTCAAGTACAACCTGTTTTTCGAGCGCTTCTTAAACAGGGGGCGCAGCGATCCGCCCGATATCGACGTGGACTTTCCCTGGGACGAGCGCGACAAGGCGCTGGCCTACGTGTTCGAGCGCTACCGGGGCAGGGCGGGCATGGTGGCGGACCACGTCACCTTCGCCCGCCGCTCCTGCATCCGCGAGCCGGCCAAGGCCTTCGGCATGGAGGACCGGGAGATCGAGCGCATGGTGCGCCTGTACCTGGGCGGGGAGCATGAGCGGATTCCCCCCTACCTGCTGCGCACCGCGGAGCTTATCAGGGGCATGCCGCGCCACCTGGGGACCCATTGCGGCGGAGTGGTCATCACCCCGGGCCCGCTTACCACTTACACGCACTCGCAGGTCTCGCAATTGGGCTACCCGGTCATCGCCTGGGAGAAGGACGGCGCCGAGCAGATGGGCCTGGTAAAGATCGATCTTCTGGGCAACAGGTCGCTGGGCGTGCTGCGCGACACCATCCGCCTGGTAAACTGGCGGCATAACAGGCACATCAGCTGGCGGCGCTTCAATCCCCTGCACGACCGGCACACCAGGGCGCTCATCGAGCGGGGAGATACCCTGGGAGTGTTTTACATCGAGTCCCCGGCTACGCGGCAGTTGTTAAAGAAGATGGGGCGGGCGGATTTCGAGCGGCTGGTGATCGCCAGCTCCATCATCCGGCCCGCGGCCAACCGCTACATCGCGCAGTTCGTGCGCCGCCTGCACGGCGAACCCTACAAACCCCTGCATCCCCTGGTGGAACAGACGCTGAAGGACACCTTCGGCATCATGGTCTACCAGGAGGACGTCTCCCGGGTGGCCATCGATATCGCCGGGTTTTCCGCCTCCCGGGCCGACCGCCTGCGCAAGATCCTCTCCAAGAAGTTCGGCGCGCCCGCCCTGCGGAGTTTCAGGGATGAGTTTTTCGAGGGAGCGCGCGCGCGAAGCGTGGACCGGGAGACCATCGAACAGGTGTGGGAGATGATTCTGTCCTTCGACGGCTACTCCTTCTGCAAGGCGCACAGCGCCTCCTATGCCATGGTTTCCTACAGGCTGGCCTGCCTCAAGCACTACTATCCGCTGGAGTTCATGGTTTCGATCATCAACAACGGGGGCGGCTTCTACACCCGCCAGACCTACGTGAACCACTGCCGGCGCATGGGCTACCGGCTGCTGGGGCCGGACGTCAATAAAAGCGAAATGCGCTATACGCCGGAGCCCGGGGCCGTGCGGGTGGGGCTTATGCAGCTCTGCAACATACGCGGCGGCTTTCTGGAGGAGTTGCTTGCGGAGCGGGAGCGGCACGGGCCCTACGCGGATTTCGCGGATTTCGTGCGGCGCACCCGTCCCGGCCTGCCGGAGATCGGCGTGCTCATCCGCTCGGGCGCGCTCGACGGCATCAAGGGCGCGTATTTCCGGCCCCAGCTCTTCTGGCTCTATTTCCGGCAGGAAAAGGACGAGGGCCTGTTTTTCCCGCCCCCCATACCCTCCTTTATTGGCGATTATCCCCCCATGGTCAAGCTGAAGCACGAGGTGGAAACCCTGGGCCTGATCGTATCAGCGCATCCCCTTGCCGTGTTCGCGCCGCGGATCGCGGCCCTGAAAAAGCGCGGGGGCCTTCCCCCCTTTATCACCTCGCGGCAGCTTGCGGGGAACAGGGGCCGGACCGTCACCGTTCCGGGCGTGCTGGTCACGGGCAAGGAGGTGCGCACGCGCTCGCGCCGGCGCATGATGTTCGTCAGCTTCGAGGATGAGCATTCGATCTTCGAAATCGTGCTGTTCCCGGGTGCCTACGCGCAATATGCCGGGCTGTTATACGACGCCGGGGTGTTCCTGGTTATCGGCAGGGTGGAGGATGACCTGGGCGCCTTGAGCCTTCACGTGGAGCGGCTTGTGCCCCTGACGCGCGATGCGGAGTCCCGTGAAGCGGTCGGGGCGGGCACGCAAAACAGCGAGCACGCGTTGTGGGGCCACTATGGTCCCGAGTCCCGCGCGCAGGAGCGGGAACAGGTGTTTCCCGTGTCGGGGCGCGGGGACGCCGTGTGGGGCCGCCGCAATCCGGAATTACGCACGATGAACCGCAATGAAGAGGCGTGGGCGCGGCGCCGGGAGGACCCGGCCTAGAAAACGCGTGGTGGGGCCCGCGCCCTCCGAAGCGTACGGGCCGGCATGGCGCGGATAATGGGCGCGGCGCTGAAAGAGGGCCGGGTGCCGAAACGCATGTGGCGTCGCGGTGCTGAATACCGGCATAACGCTAAAAACGGGCTTGACCAGGCGTGTAAACGGCCTATAATAACAGCATGGAAATAGATCGGTTTATAACCCTCCTGAAGTCTCGCAAAAGCATCCGGCGCTTTAAACCGGGGAAAAAAATACCGGCCCAGGCCGAACAACTTATTTTGGAGGCGGCCAGGCTCGCTCCCAGCGCGGGCAACAAGCAAAGCTGGCATTTCTTTGTGATAAAAGATAAGGCGCTTAAAGTGGCCGTGGCCCGCTCGGCCCACGGCCAGTCGTTCATCAGCGACGCCCCGCTGTTGGTGGTAACAGCCGTGGACAAGGACCGGGCCTATGGGGGGTACGGCCGGCGCGGCCTGGACCTGTACTGCCTGCAAGACACGGCCGCGGCCATAGAAAATATGCTCCTGGCCGCCGTTACCCTGGGTATCGGGAGCTGCTGGGTGGGGTCATTTGACGAGCGTGAACTGGAGCTCGCCCTGGGGCTGGATACCCGCCGCTATCGGCCCGTGGCCATTGTACCGTTCGGTTACGCGGATGAGGAGCCCAGGCCCAGGAGCAGGCTGGGCGCGGACAGCGTGGTCACCTATCTTTCCTGATATATAAACACATAAAAAAAACGCATATTTGAGAAGTAAAAAATTGATAAGGTGATTGAAAACCGGAATAAGACCGGTGGAACCTTCATTGAAAAGAATACTACCATATAATAACATCCACGGCCGGTGCCTTGAATTCAACAATAATCCGATATGTAATGACATTTATAAATTGCTTGAGTATTTGATTTTTTAAAATTTTTATTGTATGGTTATGTAATAAAGTGTATAAGTATTGATGTATTTCATTTATTTTAAGGAGGATCTATGTTAAAAAAATTAATTGTCTTTATCTTTGCGGCGTGTGTGCTTATGCTTTTTTTCTCAGCCTGTGAGCTTGGAGAATCACACGATCTTGAAGGGGACTGGACAATGTCGACTACACCGGATATGGGAAATGATTATGATGACACATTCAGTCTTGATTTTGTCCGTGAGGTTGAAGTAATGAGTATTACATTTGAGATATATCAAGGGCATGGCACCCTTGGCGGAGTTAACTTTGATTTTTACGTGACATATACGCCCGCAAGCGGTGAGCTTACAATAACTATTTACCCGGCCGGAGATGATCCGGGCATATCCGATAACTTTATTGATTTCCAGGATGGTATTTACAGCTCAGGAAACCCGGTGACTGGTACCTATGACGGTGCTGGTCCAGGATTTTTTGGCAATGCCGGAGACTTTACAGCCGTAAAGGAATAGAAACAGGTCCGCGGGCCCGCGAGGTCCGGCGGGCTGTTAAATCCGTTGATAAAAAGCATAAAAGGTTTGTTTATTCGGGAAGGGGAAGCGCCTGATTTCTGAAATCAGGCCGCCGGCTCATGTTCGCCGCGCCTATTTCTCTTCCAGCAGAATCCGCAGCATCCTGCGTAATGGCTCTGCCGCCCCCCACAAGAGCTGATCGCCCACGGTGAAGGCGCCCAGGAAGCACGGGCCCATATTCAGCTTGTGCAGGCGGCCCACGGGCACGCTCAAGGTGCCGCTGATTGCAGCCGGGGTAAGCTCTTTCAGGGTGTTCTGCCGGTCGTTGGGTATGATTTTTACCCAGGGATTCGCGCCGGCCAGCATGTCGCTGATTTCGTCAAGGGGAACGTCACGTTTCAGTTTTACGGTCAGCCCCTGGCTGTGGGAGCGCATGGCGCCGATACGCACGCAGATCCCGTCCACCGGTACGGGTGGTGAGAGATCAAGAATTTTATTGGTTTCCGCGAATCCCTTCCATTCCTCGCGGGTCTGGCCGCTGTCCATAAAGCGGTCTATCCACGGGATGAGGCTGCCGGCCAGCGGAGCGCCGAAGTTATCGATGGGAAACGACGGGTCTTGTATGCTGGAAAGTACCCGCCGATCCAGTTCCAGAATACCGGAAGCCGTGTCGGCCAAAAGCGCTTCGACGTCTTTTCCGATTCGTGCCATCTGGGCCGAGAGCTCGCGCATGTGTTTAGCCCCGGCCCCCGAAGCCGCCTGATAGGTCATGGTGCTGATCCACTCCACCTCCCCGGCCTGAAACAGGCCGCCCACGGCCATCAACATCAGGCTCACGGTGCAGTTGCCGCCGATATAATTTTTAATTCCGGAAGATAGCCCCTTTTTAATAACCGCCAGGTTCACCGGGTCAAGGACGATAAGCGCGTCCTTTTCCATGCGCAGGGCGGAGGAGGCGTCGATGAAATATCCGTTCCAGCCGCCGGCGCGCAGTTTGGGATAGACCTCTTTGGTGTAGTCGCCGCCCTGGCAGGTGATGATGATATCATAGCCTTTCAGTTCCTCCACATCACTTGCGTCCTTAACCGCCGGAACCGGCCTGCCGATATCCGGGGCCTCCCGGCCCGCCTGTGAGGTGGAAAAGAATACGGGTTTAAAATAGTTGAAATCATTTTCGGCCAGCATACGCTGCATGAGTACGGAACCCACCATACCGCGCCAACCGATAAACGCCGCCCGCTGCATACAACCCCCTATTTATATATTTGGCTAAAATTAGCGAGTTTGACTTCAATAGTCAAGACCTTTGGAGAGAATCCGAGGGTCGCTGACGACCCACTCGGCCGGTCCCATGCCTTAACCGCCGCAACCGCTGTCGCTGCTGGCACCTCGCCTCCCCCCCGCTCCCGCTGCCGCCGCGCGCCGATACGGCGTTGCAGCCGCACAGGAACATAAAGACACACAGATTTTAC
>CAZWYY010000095.1:0-4853 GCA_964638895.1 uncultured Spirochaetaceae bacterium
CGATGTGCATCTGCTGTTCACCGACTTTTTTATAGAGCTTATCTCGCTGTTCTCTAGTCTCTTTTTCCGTTTGTTTTTGTCGTGGGCAAAAACATCCACTCCTTTTTCTAGAAGCTTTTTTTTCCACTGCGTTACCTGGTTGGGATGCACATTATACTCTTCAGCGATTTCCGAGATCTGTTTCTGCTCTTTAATTGCCTCAAGTGCAACCTTGAATTTAATTTCTTTTATTCTATCGCCCTGGCCCCTAGTATTTCCTTTTTGGAGAACCTCTCGCTGCAAACCTATCTGGCTTTTCAGGACAGGTCGCATAAGACACTGGCCCTGGCCGGAGACGCGGACTGGGATAATATCCCCTTCGGCCTGAAACTACAGGCTGTGGTCGGTTCCTATGATATTTCAGTTAGTTTCATTAAAGAAGTTAACTATACGGCGTACGGCTATGAGCACTATTATTATGCGGGCGCTGATTTTGTGGGGGCAATCTGGGATATCGGTGTATATGGCGAGGCCTCGCTTCGCCTGCCTCGTATGGCGGATGGCACTCCATGGGATTTTTCCGGCAATGCCTTTAGCGATCTTATTGATCTGGCAGTGGGTTTTGACTACACGGTCCCGCTGATTTATGTATTGTTGCATATGGAATACTACCACTACTCCAGGGGTGAACACGATAAGAACAATTATGATATCGGCAAACTACTCGGCCAGGAAACCCTGATGTTGGGTGAAGATTATGTTTTTCTGTATGCCGAAAAAGTATTTGAAACCTATTTTACGTTGAACCTGGCGGGTTTTGTTAATTGCAATGACAGCAGCCTGGCCCTTATCCCTCGGTTCGGCTATGATGTTTACAGCAATCTTCAACTGACGGCCGGAGGATTTTTATTTTCCGGAAGCACAGGCAGTGAGTCTGACGGAAGAATAGGTACGCTGGATATAACACAACCGGGCATATTCATAAAGGCCAAACTTAGCTTTTAAGCCGGTTTCCGGATGGAACGGTATGTCTTTAAAAATACGATCCTTCCAAATCAAAAATCCAAATCGACCGCCTCAAACAGCGGATCATCCGCTATGTTACCGTTTCGGGCCCTGAAATATATTTCCAGGTCCATGGTTTGCGGTTGGAAGATGATGCACTGCTGGGTGGAGGAATTATACAGATCGCCGTTCGTCGCATTGCCGGGGCCGTCACCGCCGTCAAAGGAAATAACGTCTTTCAGTTCATTGACACTGATTTTCGTGCCGGCGTCCGAACCGGCGTCTGCGGCGGCCGATAACTCGGAGATCATTGAAGCCCAGCGGTTTTCATTGATCGGAATACCGGAATGGTTGTGTGTGTTCCCCTCCAACACAAAGGAGTTCACGGCCCCGATTGAATAGTCCGGAGCGGTCCAGGCGGTTACATCATCGTTTAAATCTGAATTATAGACGCGGACCGACCTGTGACCACCGGCACTGAGGTCGTTTTCCACCACCTTGCTGCAGGTTGCGTCCGACAGAAAAATCAGGTGGCCGAAGGTGTACGTTTTCGAGCCGTCGGTCATATAGTCTGCCACCTGGTCTATGGTTGAGTAATGTTCCAGCGCGTAGCGCAGGTCGAAGGGGTAGGAACGTTTGTCGGCCGCTGAATATACCCCGCCGGTCGGCGAATCGAGGATGGCGGCGAAGATACCGTCGTCGTTACACCCGGAGATCACTCCCAGGAAACCAAGACAGCCTATCAGGCATACGGAACGCGATCCGTTCTGAATAATCACAACCGCCTGTAAACGCGGGAATTGGTTGTCATCTCCTGTCATCCAGTCAAGAATTCTCCCCGTTATAGTGGAACCTGTGGCTGATAAATTGCCGAATACCGAAACCGCTGAACACTGGGTAGCCCTGCACACATCCGGCAGGAGATTGATTAAATACAATTCGTCCTTGGAAATATAATTATCACCCGGCGCATTAATCGTAGTTCCGGAAAGCATGGAAGCAAATCCTTCAATTTCGCTTTTGTAATCCTGCGGAATTTGTGGCTTAATATTCGCAACCCTGACTAAGAGTATATTAAAAATTGTATTATTAGAAGCCAGCTCAGCGATATACGAATCCACAATCGCTTCCCAATCGGGAACTACCTGCAACATCTTTCGGGCGTATTCCTTGCCAATGTTGTAATGGCTCCCGTCCCCGACATCAATTGCCACACGATAATGAGTGCTCATATCCGTAACCGTAACGGAGACTGGGTTTCCCCCTCTTTCCGGGGGCGGACAGGAGATTAATAAGAAAAGAACGGTCATGATCGCCGCTGAAACAAGAAGGGTTTTTTTCATACGACTTCTTTGCCTTATTAAAACACGGATAGCCGCATCTGTTCAAGGTTGGGGCGGCTGAAAATGTCGCCTGCTGCAGGCATTTATAGATTTCTCGCCTGTTCCTAAGATTGGGGGAAACAATAATATTCAGTTGCCTCCCGGGGTGGAAAAACAATTAATTTTAACGCCGACATGAAGGGAGCGTTACATGAAGGGAGCGTTAATAGTTAAATAATATTTGCAGGCGGGGTAACCACATGAATTGCGTGGTTTCCCCGTCAATGTTTATTAATACTCTCCCCCTCATAATATATATCATAAATATGATGGTAATATTTTCAAAATATATTGATTATATTTTTATAAATTATTATTATTTCCTATATGGAAAAGGAAACCAAGAAACAACGCTTTAAACGCGTAGCGGAAAAGAGGGTCCAGAACATCCTCAATGCCCTCAGGAGTCTGGGGGGACTGTCGAATCAAAAGGTGTATGAGTGGGACCAGGCGCAGCTGGAAAAGATCTGGAGTGCCATAGAAAGGGAGACGCAAAACTGTAAAAACAATTTTACGGATCCCGGTTCCAGGGAGTTTAGACTATAATTCGGAACAACAATGGCAACGTCCGATGTATTAAAACACAGGCTTGAATCCATAAACGCACGTGACTATGGTGCGTACCAGTCACTCAAGGGCGAATACGCCTTCCCGCGCTACACCCTTTTCATCGATCAAATTCCCAAAGATCCCTATGCGCCTCCGCACACGGGTGTTTATCGCGTACGCCTGAAAAATACATTCAAAGCCCTCAATAACAGTATCTTCAGATCAAAAACAAGCGTGATTGCCTTTCGGGATTTTCTGGCGAGGATTTTTTACAAGGCGGCCCTGCCGAAATCTAAAAGCAGGAGGGGAACGGGCTACAGCGGGCTGATCACAATCGCCGAACCGGGGCAGGCCATCCTGGAAAGAAACTCTGTGCTGGCCGATGGGGACTGGATCGAAGCGAGATTTTTCATCGGGCTTCCGGCAAACGGGCGCAAGATCAACGCGCGCCTGTGCGGAGAGATGATTTTTGAGGAGTTGCCTGAGATCGTGGAGCGGGCATTGCTTTCGGAAAACACGGACACACGGGAGCTGGAGCGGCATATGGCGGCGGCCGAAGACGCCGAACACCTACGCGCCATGCTTGGTTCTCTGGGGCTTACGGCCTTTATCGCGGACGGCGCCGTTCTGCCGCGTAAAAGCGGCGCCAGCGACCTGCCGCTGGAAAAAGAAAAGGCCGTACCCTTCCGCGCGCCCCCTGATCTGAGCATAGAAATCGAACTGCCCCATGCGGGCAGGATACGGGGCATGGGGATCCCGGCGGGTATAACCCTTGTGGTGGGAGGCGGCTACCACGGCAAGTCCACTCTGCTGCATACAATAGAAATGGGCATTTATAACCATATACCGGGGGACGGCAGGGAACAATGTGTTTCAGACCCGGCCGGAGTTAAAATACGCGCCTACAACGGCAGGTACATCGAAAAAACCGATATCTCGGCCTTTATTTCCAATCTTCCCTTACGGACGGACACAAGCCGTTTTTCCACACAGAACGCCAGCGGAAGCACATCGCAGGCCGCCGGCATCATTGAGGCCATAGAGGCCGGCGCTAAGCTGCTGCTGATGGATGAGGATACATGCGCGACGAATTTTTTGATCCGCGATATGAAAATACAAAAGCTTGTGCAAAAGCAGGATGAGCCCATAACCACCTTTATCGATACGGTCGGGAATCTTTATAAGGATAACGGCATATCCACGGTCCTGGTTTTGGGCGGCATCGGTGATTACTTCGATGTTTCCACCACGGTGATCCAGATGAAAAACTACCTGCCTCTTGATGTCACGCAGCGGGCACATGAGATTGCCGGCGACGCGGCCGAAAAGCGCCGGGCCGAAGGACGGAATCACCCGATCAGGCCTGAACCGAGGGTGCCGCTCGCGGGATGCCTTAATCCGTGCAACACCTATGGCAAGGTAAGCGTCCGCGCCTCGGAGATGAACCGGATCTATTTTGGGGAGAATATAATCGACCTCACAGACCTTGAGCAGCTTAAGGAATTATCACAGACAAAGGCCATCGCCAGGGCGTTATTGTACATGACAAAATATATCGACGGCAAAGCATCGCTTACGCGGATTATAGAGCGGGTTATCACCAATATGGAAAAAAACGGCCCGGATGTTTTAAGCGATAAGATGTCAGGGCAGTTCGCAGCCTTCCGGGGACTTGAGCTGGCCTTTGCGCTGAACCGCCTCCGGGATTTAAAAATAAGGTAAGCAAACCAGTTTGTCCGTTTCATCCATGCGTAATAAAGTCAGCAAAAAGCGGAATAATCACATGTTTAACTCACGGGTATATCCGTAGATTCAATTCGATAACACAATAAGGCGGTGAATTATGGCGGATACTATGAAAATTTATGTTGTCAAAGAGTACGGCGGGCCGGAGAAGCTCATGCTGGAGGAACGGCCCCTACCGGAACCCGGGCCCGG
>CAZWYY010000095.1:4953-6384 GCA_964638895.1 uncultured Spirochaetaceae bacterium
CGATCCGCTGACCTTTGACCAGGCCGCGGCCATTCCCATCGGCGCGCTGACCGCCTGGAAGGCCATTATGGAAGACGCGGACATAAAGAAAGGCCAGCACGTGCTGATCTGCGGGGCGGCCGGCGGGGTGGGAAACTTCGCCGTGCAGTTTGCGCGCTTAAAGGGGGCCAGGGTCACGGGGACAGCCTCGGCCCTCAACCTGGAGTTCGTGCGTTCCCTGGGCGCGGAAAGGGCCGTGGATTACAACTCGACCGCCTTCGAAAAGCTGGTAAAGGACGCGGATGTGGTGCTGGATACCGTGGGAGGCGAAACCCTGGAACGGGCGTGTGAAACCGTGAAAAGGGGCGGGCTGGTGCTGACCATCGCGGGGAACCCGCCGCGGGAAAAGGCGAAGGCCCTGGGAATCAGGGTTGAGCGTTCGGGAAGAACCTCGCCCGACAGACTTGCCCGCATCAGTGAGTTAATCGGCGCGGGCGAGGTGGTTCCCACCGTGGGAAGGATATTCCCCTTTACCACCGCTCGTGACGCGCAGGCTTTAAGCCGGACGGGTCACGGACGGGGCAGGATTATTCTTCACATGTCTCACAAAAAATAATAGCCGATAACCAGGTCAAAGCCCGAGATACCGCTGTCGTTGGTACTCCCGCTGTCTCCCCCATCTTCGTAAAAGAAGTTAAAAGCGTATTTATATCTTACCTCAATACTTAACGTGCCGACTCCCAATGAAAAACTATAGCCCAGTCCCGCGGTAATACCGTAGAGGAAGGTATTGTCGTATTCGGTGACACTACCTTTATCGAGCTCGTCACCATCAATGGTAATGATAGGTTTCTCACCCAAGAGGATAAAGAAATCACCGCCCGCGGACACAAACAGGGAACCTGTTCCCAGTTCGAACGAACCCTTGATTAACACAGGAATTTCGATCATGGAAACGGTTTGTGTGAGGGAATCGGAAGGGCCGCCTAAACCGGCGAACGAACCGTCGGAGTTGTACCCGAAATCGAACAACCCGCTGTAAAATGCGTCGACCTCCACGCCCAGGAAATCCAGGATCCCGATGTCCAGGGCCGCGCCGCCTAAAAATCCCCAGCCGTAATGGGCGCTTTCAAAATCATCCGGTTCGGTCCCTGCGCCCATGGCAAATGACCCGCCCGCCTTCACACCCACGTGAAAGTCCAGGGCAAACGATGACACTGACACCAAAACCAGTGCCAAAAAGAGAACAATAATCTTATTCATACAGCCTCCTTTTTTTTAAAATAGTAAGATAGGAGTACCTTATTGTCAACAAGATTATTTTCCGCGAATCATTAGCTTTTTTCTACCCGATGTGCGTGGGGAAGCACCCAAATTAAAGTTGTTTTGTTTCCGTACCCACAACCCCGAGCATCTGCGCGTGGATCAGGCCGTTGGAGGCCACCACATAGC
>CAZWYY010000096.1:0-6268 GCA_964638895.1 uncultured Spirochaetaceae bacterium
CACCTAAACTTGCGTTTTTGCTTTCCTTGGGTACACGCTTCGGTCCACTATAAAACCTTTAACGTGCCTATATTTTGCGGGGAGTTCGGGGTGTACAAGGATTGTCTTGATAAGGACCTGGGCGGGCTTGACTGGATTACTGATGTGCTTGAGCTTTTTACCAAGTATAGAATCAATTATAAGAATCAATTATACATATCACTGCTATAACGATCCACCGATGGGCATATATCGCTCACCCAACGGTTTGGACCCGCCGTCGGACAAAACCGCGGATAAGAAACTCATCCGGGTGTTGGAGAAGGCGCTGCAT
This sequence comes from uncultured Spirochaetaceae bacterium, assembly GCA_964638895.1. Taxonomy (GTDB): domain Bacteria; phylum Spirochaetota; class Spirochaetia; order SZUA-6; family RPPD01; genus JAFGGG01. The sequence goes on from CAZWYY010000096.1 coordinate 314, forward strand.
ATGAAGAATGAAAATTAGAAGCGCAACCATGCGCGTAAGGGGAAATTGAATATAAAAGCCATCGTGCGCCGAGACGTCCGTCGGATACCCATGCGGGTTACCGCGGGGGCATCAGCACGTCGATATATTCCTTTTTCCAGGTCTTGCTTTCCTGGTCATATATGCTGCCTAACTTGGAGCTGTTTTCATAAAGTGTCCAGTGGGCCCAGATCATGTTTCTTTTCTCCGCCTCTTTCCGTACCGCCGCAACCCAGGTTACGGTGGATTCAACATCCGCATGTGGGGTTACTCCGAACTCTCCCAGGAATATGCGGCGACGGTGTTTTTTTCCCCATTGTTCCATACGATCGAAATCGCGTTTCAGATTGTCCATCTGGGCTTGGGTGCCGGACCATGTATTTTCCAGCCAGTAACCGGATATAGCCCGAAGTTCTTCAGTATAGCTTTCACCCTGATAGGTGAAGGCAATGGGGGAGTAGTAGTGGAACGACACCATGATGTTCGGGTCCTCTTCCACGGGTGGAAGTTCTAAAACGTCGATGCCGGAAATGTGATCCCAGTACGGTGTGGGATCGCCCAGGCTGATGCCGACCTCTACCACAATCATCCTCTTGGTATTGTTTCCGCCCGACGCCCTGATGACATCTATTGCGGCTTTCACAAAATCGTTCCATACCTCGGGCGTAATTGGCCTGTAAGGTTCATTCATTAAATCAAAGTACAGATCGGCGGAATAATTTTTATAATGTTCGGCTAGAAAACTCCAGATGGCGACAAAGGTATTCTCCAGCCGGGCCTTTTCCTCGTCCGATTTAAAAGGCGTATAGGGAAAGAAGGTCGACGGAAAGTTTTGCAGGTCGAGGATCACTATCATTCCCCGCGCAATGATATTATCTATTATCGTATCAACCTTTTTCAGAAATGAAGGGTCGATCTCTCCGGTCCGGTTATCGATGACCCGCGTGGAGAACTGCACCGGAAGCCTTATGTAATGGAACCCGGCGTTTTGCACGACGTCCAGGTCTTCCATCCTGATATTTGCGACCCAGTCTGTTCCGGGCGGAAAGTCCAGGGCACAGCCCAGGTTGATGCCGCTCATCTCATTTTTAGGCCTCTTTACATCACGGATTCGGCGGTATGTATGATTCAAGGGTTTTACCGCCCGGGAGTCCGGATACTCATAATAGGCGAGCGCTTCCCGCAGCATTTCAAGCATTGAACAGGCTAAAAAAAAGAAGACGCTTAATAAACAAAGCAGCATGATCCCAATCTTATTTTTCAACACAACCTTCTTAATAAGGGTTTAAATGATAGATCTGAATCATATGCATGTAAAGAGGCGGGTTTGTTTTTTACGTTGGAAAAATTAAGTAAAAAGCGTAACGGCCGAGTTGTTTGTATTTGACTTTCCCCGTTATCTATGGTAATCCTAAATCCGGAACCCCATCTATATAAGGAGCAGGCCGTTATGGAAGACAGTATAAAAACCATTGGAGAGGGCCTGGGCAACTTTCAGGCCGCGCTCAAACAGGAAGGCAGCAGTCTGGAGGAGTTTATCCGCGAGAACTACTGCAAAAAATGGGTATCGGACGAGATGTACCATATCATGGCCATACGTACGGCGCTGGTGCAGGCCTGCACGGAATTCCTCGCGGCCGAAGGGCTGCATAACATCGAAAAGGTCATGCTCAGTATCCTCACCGACCCCCTGGCCCATGATATCGAGCACACCCCCACCATCGCCTATAAAGGGCATACCTACGTCACCACTCACAGCATGATCTACAGCAAGTTCATGGCCTGCGCCAACAAAAAGATCAAGGGCATCTACGTGGACTCCCCTAACATCAGGCTGGAGCTGGAAAGCCCCAACAACATCCAGCGGGGCAAGTACCTGGCGGACTTTTCCCAGATAGACGTGGAGCTGCGCCGCAACCGATATGTTACGCTTGAGGATTACTATCACAAACCGAAGATGGTCGCGGAAATTTTGCGCGAGGATTTTGATCTGGTGATCAATTTCTTTGAGCGCATGCTGACCACAGCCATGGAAGCCCTGGCCGTAAAATGCGCGGACAGCCTGAAAAGCCTGGGGGTGACCATAGAGGCGCCCAGGGTCCCCTTCCCTCGCTTTGCCAAGGACAAAAGCGTACAAAAATACGGGGCCAAAGCGTATGAGGAGCACTGCGGCCGCGAGACACCCTCCCAGTTCTTCTGGATTACCGGGTTGTTCCGGGAAAACTATGATCTTGTGTACCCCTACCTGTTCGAGGACGGCAGCAAAATAGACTTAAGCAAAGTGGACTCGCCCAGTATCTTCAACTTCGATATCATTACCAAGAGCATCGACGCTAAAACCGGAAAGCAGACCCCTGCCAGGGAGATCCTCTCCGGCGCCGTCCGTGAATGGCTGTTTGAGCCTATAGTGGAAAGGATCCTTGATAACCGTGTGCTCGGGGTCAGGCCGGTGATAAAAAACGGAAACATCGAAAACATCGAAAGCCTGGGCGGGTACGGGCCCTTTCTGTACTTTACCTTTATGAAAGACGCGGACGGCGGCCCGCTTTTCCCGGAAACCATGGGCGGCGGGATCGGGGTGGAACGGACCCTATTCGCCCTGCTGCGCGGAGACAAGGTGGGCAAGGTGGACGACATCACCTTCTTCGGCAAGAACCCTGATTCACACCCGCTGTACCTGTTTTAAGGGGAAAAGAATAATGGTATTCAAAGGCCGCGATTTTAATTACATATATTCTCATCGATAAACCGGCCTATACTGCTTATCTGAGACGGAAGTAATTTATTTTTCTCGTATAGATGTGTTTTGAAAAATATCTTACCTAGTATTATGCCGTTGTTATCGATATAACGGCTTAACAGCGCCTTTAATTCTTCTATCGTATAACGAGCTTGATTGTTCGACATACATCACTCCTTAAAAACCCAGTTGATTATGCTTTACTTTTATGATGTATTACGGCTCATTTTGTTACATAAATAAAAACAATTTTTATGAGAATAGGTATCATGAATTCTACAAAAAACATCGGCCGCTTCTTTAAATTCGGAAACAGGTTATTTTCCCCGGTTTCATCCGCGGCATAATTATTATTTGACTTTCCCTCAGGTTTATGTTACTTATTTTAAGGAGTTGAACCTATGCAGACCATGCGCATAAAAGATATTTTAGACAAAAAGCCGCTGGGTGAGAACATAAAAGTATATGGCTGGATACGCACCTCCCGCGATTCCAAAAGCTTCTGTTTCATTGAGATCAACGACGGCTCGATCATCACCAACCTGCAGGTGTTCATCGATAAAGCCGATCCTGATCTGGCCGGGCTTGTCCCGGACCTGACCACGGGCGCCAGCATCGAGGCCCTGGGCACGCTTAAGGAGTCGCCGGGGGGCAAACAGGACGTGGAGCTCACCGCGCAGAACATCGTCATCCTGGGTAAGGCGCCGGCCGATGAGTACCCCCTGCAGAAGAAGCGCCATTCTTTTGAATACCTGCGCGAGATCGCCCACCTGCGCCCGCGCACCAACACTTTCGGCGCAATCACCAGGGTGAGGAACGCCCTAAGCTACGCCATCCACCGCTTTTTCCAGGAGCGCGGTTTTTTATACATCCATACGCCGATCATTACGGCCAGCGACTGTGAGGGCGCGGGCCAAATGTTCCAGGTCACCACCCTACCCCTGGAAAAGCCGCCGTTTGAGGTCGGGAACGTGGATTTCAGCAAAGACTTTTTCGGCAAAAAGACCTATCTCACGGTCAGCGGGCAGCTTGAGGGCGAGATCTACGCCTGCGCCCTGGGCAATATCTACACCTTCGGCCCCACCTTCCGCGCCGAGCACTCGCTTACCAGCCGGCACCTGGCCGAGTTCTGGATGGTGGAGCCTGAAATGGCTTTCTGCGACATCAACCTGAACATGGACACGGCCGAGGAATTCCTGAAATACATCATCTCCTATGTGCTTGAACACTGCGCGCCGGATATGGAGTTCTTCAACAAATGGATCCAAGCGGGCCGCCTGGAGACCCTGCACAATATCGTGAACTCAACCTTTACCCGCATCACCTATACTCAGGCCATAACCGAACTGGAGAAATCCGGCGTAAGTTTTGAGTTTCCCGTGAAGTGGGGCATCGACCTGCAATCGGAGCACGAAAAGTACCTGACCGAGCAGGTGTATAAAAATCCCGTGATCATCACCGGTTACCCCAAAGAAATCAAGGCGTTTTACATGAAGCTGAACGACGACAATAAAACCGTGCGCGCCATGGATGTCCTGGTGCCCAAGATCGGCGAGATCATCGGGGGCAGCGAGCGCGAGGCGGATTACACTAAACTGCGGGCCCGGCTTAAGGAACTGGGTCTTGATGAAAAGGACTATTGGTGGTACCTGGAGCTGCGTAAATACGGTTCGGTCCCTCACTCCGGGTTCGGACTGGGGCTTGAGCGCCTGGTGCAGTTCATCACCGGTATGCAGAACATCCGCGACGTGATTCCCTTTCCGCGCGCGTACACCAGCGCGGAATTTTAAAAATTTTTTTTTTATAAGGCCCGGCCGCTGCGTCAATTTCCCCATAAAAATTATCCGGTATTGCCGCTACGCGCTTGTTTTCCTTTGGAAAAATTGACTGTCACGACGGCGAGCCTATAATAGAGAAAAGGCGCAATCGCACCTGATACTAAAACCAGGCCTCCGATCAAAGACGGAAGCCACGCGCCCATTGTGAAAAAAGCATTATTGAGTAAATAAACGCCTGATATGAACATGCCGATACCGGCAAGAAAGAGGATCAGCGCAGCCAGCGGTTTTGCTTTGCACCCCCCGGAAGCGAAGAATATTAGATACGGAAAATTAACAAAGATTGTCATCATGGATCCCAGGATGATAAACTGGAGCAGGTCGGTAAACGAAAAAACAAGGAGCAGCACCCCACCGAAAATACACAAATAGAGCGGTATAGTCAGAACTGCAATAAAATTATGCTTTGAGATGAAGGTGATCTTTTTCTGGAAGATGACATAAAGGGATCCGGCTAAAAAGCCCAAACCCAGAATCAAAAAAAGAAGTGCGAAGTAAAGAAAGAGTCCGGTTTCTCCCTTTAACTGCCGGAACAAAAATTCGACAGAATTGAGGCAGATGATCACTCCCCTATCAGTCGGGATCAGCTCCCCGTTTGAAATTTTCCCGATTACCCAGGCCGAGTTTTCGATCGGTACGATATATTCACGATAATTGTATTCGGTTTCTCCGATGGTTTCGTTAAGATCGACGGATTTTGCAAGGTCGTAGTAGGTAATGTTCTGTGCCATGATCTTGAATCCGCTTGTGTTCATCTGCAGGATCATATCCAATGATTTTTCCTTGTTTTCCAATGGATAATACACTCTGTGGTGGTCTCCGTCGCTGTCCTCCTCCCATCGCACCTCATATTTCTCATAGCGGTAATACAGGCATTCGACTTCAGACAGCGGTGTGCGTAATGTTTCATTTTTCCGGGGAATAAGCCTGCCGTAAAGCCACACGATTTCATTTTCATGACCGGGCACAAGCTCCTGGTCGGTGATTTTGGGGGCGGCAAAAATAGGGGAAAAACGTGTAACCAGATCGCAGTATGATTCGGCCATGTATACTGCGAGAGCGATAAATAAAACCGCGCCTAACTGAAAGAGGATAATCAACACCAATCTCTTGATGCTTAGATTTTTCATCTTCGGATCAGTCGGCATTGTTCCTTCTTATCATAAGCGCACACAAACGCTGACTTTTTTTTTGCTTTGAATTGATAACGTATGAATCATCGATACACAGCAATCCCATCCCGACCCCGATTTAATTTATCCGCACCACACTTTGGGCATCTATTATTTTTAAACTCCGTTATTTTATCGGATTCGAATCCGCAGCCAAGACATCGTATCTTTTTTGCACTGTACATTG
>CAZWYY010000097.1:0-5957 GCA_964638895.1 uncultured Spirochaetaceae bacterium
TGCCGGTGCATAAAAATAGGACCCGGGGGTTTTTACCCATGTGTTTGCTCCTCATTAAGGTAGGCGTACTCTTTCTCATAATTCTGCCTGATAACGGTCTCGATACAGCCGATAAACTCCATGATGCAGGCGCAACTTAGGGAATAATACACCGTGGTCCCCTGTTTGTTGTCTTCGACTATGCCGGCGTTCTTCAGGATGGAAAGGTGCTTGGAGGCGGTTGACATATCGATACCGATCATCTGTGACAGTTCACAGACGCAGTACGGTTTTTTGTGTAATTTTTCCACCATGAAAATTCTGGACGGATGGGCCAGGGCTTTCAGAATTTTTGCCCGGGCCTCACTCCTCTGTTTTTCCTTTTTTTCCATTAAAATTTCCTTATTGGTAATATAGCCAAATAATTTTTAGAAAGTCAATAGTATGGCTTGACTTTTTTTTGTTATTTGGTTAAATTGCCAAATAACAAAAATAGATACAGGTGAGGTTGAAGTGAGAAAAACACAACCACAGAAAAAGCTTTCCGTATTCGAAAAATACCTGACGCTTTGGGTGCTGCTCTGTATAGGAGCGGGCATCCTGTTGGGCAAACTGGCCCCGGCGGTGGCGGTTACCCTGGATTCATTCTCCATGTTCCAGGTATCGATTCCCATTGCGATCTGCCTTTTTTTTATGATGTATCCTATTATGGTAAAAATCGATTTCAGGGAAATGATCAAGGCCGGCAGGTCCCCAAAACCGGTACTTATGACGCTTGGTATCAACTGGGCGCTGAAGCCGTTTACAATGTTTCTGATAGCCACTTTTTTTATCGGGTTTGTGTTCAAGGGTTTTCTTCCCGGCAGCGAGGTGCTAAAAAGCGGGCAGAGCGTGGAATTGTGGCGAAGTTATATTTCCGGCGCGATCCTCCTGGGTATCGCCCCCTGTACGGCCATGGTGTTGATGTGGAGTTACCTGGCAAAGGGAAATGACGGCCTTACCCTGGTAATGGTGGCCATTAATTCACTTACCATGTTATTTTTGTACGCGCCTCTGGGGGGATTTCTACTCGGCGTGAACGCCATGCCCATTCCCTGGCAGACGATTCTGCTTTCCGTTGCCGTCTATGTGGCGCTGCCGTTATGCGCCGGCTATGTTTCGCGCAGGTTGATCATTAAAATAAAAGGGCGTGAGTGGTTTGACGCCGTATTTCTGCATTATCTTACTCCCATCAGTATTATCGCCCTCCTGGCCACTCTGGTGCTTTTGTTCTCTTTCAAGGGCGATCTTATTGTGAGCAATCCATTGACCATTCTCTGGATCGCTATTCCTTTATTCGTGCAAACCATACTTATTTTTTCCCTTGGTTATTTTCTGTTTTCCCGGGTCCTGAAGCTTCCTTATAAGGACGCGGCGCCCGCGTCCATGATTGGCGCTTCAAATCACTTCGAGGTTGCCATAGCCACGGCCACGCTGTTGTTCGGCCTTTCCTCGGGTGCCGCACTGGCCACGGTTGTGGGGGTATTGATCGAGGTCCCGGTCATGCTGCTGCTTGTCCGAATATGCTTGAAGACAAAAGGCCTGTTTAGGCAAACAGCGCGCACACAATAACATATACTAAAAAATAGGCCGCCTGCGGCGGCCTGCCGGAGGTACATATGAAAATACAAATTCTGGGGAGCGGCTGCGCCAAATGCCGCCTGCTGGAGGAAAACGTGAAGACAGCCGTAAAAAACACGGGTGTCTCGGCCGAGGTCGGCAAGGTGACCGACCCGGAACAGATCATCGGTTTTGGCGTGATGATGACGCCCGCCCTGGTGGTGGACGGCGAGGTAAGAAGCAGCGGCAGAGTCCTGTCCGCGGACCAGGTGGCGCAAATCATCGCCCCGGATGGAAACAGATAAGCGTGATGACGAAAGCCATAGCACCGAATATCAAACTGCTGATTTTGATGGGAATATTCGGGTTGATTTTTTTTATTCCCTTTTTCTCTTTTGTCATGCCCGGACCTTTACACGAGGCCCTGGCCATGCTGCAGGAATACGCCCGCCGGCACGTATTGCTGTGCCTGGTACCCGCGTTTTTCATTGCCGGCGCCATAATGGTGTTTTTAAACACGCAGGCGGTGATTGCCTACCTGGGGCCCAAGGCCAACAAGCTTGTGGCTTATTCCGTGGCCTCGGTTTCCGGTTCGGTATTGGCGGTCTGTTCCTGTACCGTGCTTCCCATTTTTAAGGGCATCTATAAAAAAGGGGCGGGAATCGGACCGGCCGTTTCCTTTTTATACTCAGGCCCGGCCATCAATATCCTCGCCATAGTGCTTACCGCCAAGGTGCTGGGATGGAAACTCGGGCTGGCCCGGGCCGTGGGAGCGGTCGGCTTTGCTTTTTTAATCGGCTTTATTATGCACCTGATATTCAAAAAAGAGGATGAGGCGCGTACAACCGATGAACGTATGTTCCGAGGCGAGGGCGAGGCCGCGGGCCGTACATTGGGACAAAACGCACTCTACCTTGCCGTTATGATAGGCATATTGGTGTTCCTGAACTGGACTTCTTCCGGGGGCTCGCTGCCTCTGTGGGACATTCTGTTTACCTATAAATATCTCTTTACGGGTGTACTGGCTGCCGGTCTTTTCATTATGCTTGTTTTCTGGTTTAAAAAACATGAGTTGAAAGAATGGCTTACTGCGACCAGGGATTTCAGCATTCAGATACTGCCGCTGTTGTTCGCCGGGGTACTGGTGGCGGGATTTCTCTTGGGCAGACCGGGGCATAGGGCCCTGCTTCCCCCGGAATGGATCAGCGGTCTTGTGGGAGGGAACTCACTATTTTCCAATGTCGTGGCCGCGGTGGCCGGCGCGCTGATGTATTTTGCCACCCTGACCGAGGTCCCCATTTTGCAGGGCCTTATCGGCGCGGGCATGGGCCAGGGGCCGGCATTGGCCCTGCTCCTGGCAGGACCGTCATTGTCGCTTCCCTCCATACTTGTGATCCACAGCGAGCTGGGTCTGAAAAAAACTCTGACATATATTTTCCTGGTGGTGGTGCTGTCTACGGCCGCGGGAGTAGGGTACGGCCTGATCGCGGGCGGGTGAGGTTTATAAGGTTTTCCGGGCCCCGTTCCCAAGGTGTGGGGAAATGCGTGTGATGCGTAAAAATAATATATAAAATATGTTGAAAATCCAGGGTCGGTACATAGAATTCTATATAGAGTATTTATGCGCCCAATGGGCAGATAAAACTCTAATCATTAATTTTGACGGGAGTGAGGTATGAAAAAGAAAACAGCGTTATTAGGTTTATTGACAGCTTTGATTCTAATATTTACCAATTGTATCCAGGTAACTACCAAGGTGATCGTTAATAAAGACGGGAGCGGGACCATCGAATATACGTATATTATCAGCGATAATTTCGTTGATTTTATGAATCAAATGTCAAATAAAGAAACCGACAAACCTAAGGTTGATTACGTGGATCAATTAATAGCCGAGGGCCTGCCCCAAAAAGCGGCTTCTACCTTGGGCGAAGGTGTTACCTTTGTTTCTTACGAAAAAATCAGTACGGATGTGGGAAAGGGCTTCAAAGGCATCTACAGTTTCAGGGATATCGGAAAGATTACTCTTAACCAGAATCCGATGAATCCTGAAGCCAAAGAGGGCGAAAGCCAGGCGCTGAAGGAATACATACGCTTTCAGTTTCAACCGGGGAACCCCGCCACTCTGGTTATCATACAACCGAAAAAAGATTTCACCAAAAAGGAAGATACGGATTCCAAGGAAAATATGGAGCTGAGTGATGATATGCTTGAGATGATGAGGAATCTTTATAAAGATATGAAAATCAGTCTGCAGGTGAAGGTAAATGGCAAAATAACGACTACCAACGCCGCGTATGTTGATAATGATACCTCCGTCATCACGCTTATGGAAATTGATTTCGGAAAACTTACGGCTGATGCGGAAGAGTTCAAAGGATTAATGAAAAAAAATCCGGAATCCATTGGAGAGTTCAAGGAGTTTATCAAGAACGTTCCGGGAATAAAGTTAGAACTTGAAGAAAAGCTCAACGTGAAGTTCAAATAATATGAACAAGCAAAAAATCAGGGACCTGGTTGCGCAAATGACAATTGAGGAAAAGGCCGGGTTGTGCTGCGGAAAAGATTTCTGGCACACAACCGGGATAGAACGCCTGGGCATCCCTTCCATTTTGATGACCGACGGCCCGCACGGCATACGCCTGACGGCCGCGGACAGGGGCATGCATGAAAGTCGTCCAGCCACCTGCTTTCCCACCGCTTCGGCCCTGGCTTGCTCGTGGGACCCGGAGCTTTGTTTTCAGGTGGGTAAAGCCATCGGGGCTGAAGCCCTGGCGCTTGGCATCGGGCTTGTCCTGGGGCCCGGCATGAACATAAAGCGTTCTCCGCTTTGCGGCAGGAATTTCGAATACTTTTCAGAGGATCCGCTGCTGACCGCGCGCCTTGCGGCGGGTATGGTGAAGGGTATACAAAACCTGGGGGTGGGAGCGTGTGTCAAGCACTACGCGGTGAACAACCAGGAAACCGACCGTATGCGTATCAACGCGGTGGTGGACGAGCGTGCCCTGCGTGAAATCTACCTGGCCGCCTTTGGGCGGGTTGTGCGGGAGGCCGCCCCGCGGGCGGTGATGGCCGCGTACAACCGTGTGAACGGAGAGTACGCCACACAGCACCGGGAGTTGTTGCATGACATCCTGCTTTCCAAGTGGGGATTTAAGGGCATTATTGTTTCGGACTGGGCCGCGGTTGACGACCGCGTAAAGGCCTTGGACGCGGGGTTGCATCTGCAGATGCCCGGCGACGGCGGAGTGTCCGCCAAGAAAATAATTGAGGCGGTTACGCAGGGCACGATTAGGGTGGAACAGCTTGATGCGATATGCGAACGGCTGCTGGAGTTTGTTTTTTGGGCCACGGACAACGGGCGCGATACCGTCCCGGCAGGCCGGACCACACAGGAGATAACCGCAGCCGATCATGAAGCACATCACACGTTGGCCAGGAGGGCGGCGGCCGAAAGCATAGTGCTTTTACAAAACCGGGATAATGTGCTGCCCGTGCTGCCGCAGAAATATAAAAACATACTGGTGGTAGGCGGTTTCGCACAAACCCCGCGCTTTCAGGGCGCGGGCAGTTCGCAGATCAACCCCACACGCACGGACACGCCGTACGATGAGATAAAAAAGGCGGCGGGCGGCAGGTTTGACGTACAATATGCCCGGGGGTATACGGACGCCGACACCCCGGACCCGGCCCTGATTGCCGGGGCGTGTAAGCCGGCCGCCAAGGCGGATATCGTGATTGTGTTCGCCGGTCTGCCGGAGTTGTATGAATCCGAGGGGTATGACCGCCTGCACCTTGACCTGCCGCCGGCCCATAATACGTTGATAGATGAGCTGGCCGCAGTACATTCCCGTGTGGCCGTGGTGCTGCAAAACGGTTCGCCGGTTGCCATGCCCTGGCTGGAACGCGTACCGGTGGTGCTGGAAACATGGCTCGGCGGCCAGGCTGCGGGCGGTGCCATTGCGGATGTGTTGTTCGGTACGGTGAACCCCTGCGGCAAACTGGCCGAAACCTTCGCCCGGCGGCTTGAGGACACACCGGCCTATGTGAACTGGCCCGGGCGGGACGGCGCCGTGCGCTACGGTGAAGGCGTTTTTGTGGGGTACCGTTATTATGACAAGAGGAAAATCGAGCCCATGTTTTGCTTCGGACATGGTCTGTCCTATACGCAATTTAGGTTTACTAATATTCACATCAGCCATCCTGTGATGAACGTGGATGATACCCTGGAAGTGGGCTGCAAAGTGAAAAACACCGGGTCCGTACCGGGCAAAGAGGTCGTCCAGTTGTATGTGGGGCCGCAGACACCCGGACCGGATGCCGCTCCCAGGCAGTTAAAGGGGTTTCGGAAGATTAAACTCAAACCCGGGCAGGGGCAG
>CAZWYY010000098.1:0-5728 GCA_964638895.1 uncultured Spirochaetaceae bacterium
ATGGTCCCGCGCTGCAGGTCCAGCACCCCGCCCGCGGACTGGGTGACATTGTTCGCAAGCACAATCAGGCTGCCCGACGTCTTGTTCACGGTAATGTTGTAGTAGTTGCTTGCGCCGGGGGTGAAGTTCTGGTCGGCCGTGCCGTTGAAGGTGACGGTGTTGCTGCCGGATGAAAAGGCGCCCCCGTTATTCCAGTTGCCCTGGGCGGTGATGTTTCTGCCCACAGCTGACGCATCCAGCACACCGCTGCCCGTAGTTGTCATATCATCAATAATGATACTTGAGTCCAGGGTAAGGATTGAGGCATTGGCAACCTGAATATCACCCATGTCCTCGTCCGCGCCCGCGTCGCTGAAGTTGCAGGTAGCGGTATCGAAAATGATGGTTCCCGTTCCCTTGGTAAAGTTGCCGGCGGCCGCGGAAATGCTGAAATCGTCGCTTACGGTTATGTTATAGGCCCCGCCAGCAGCGTTGAGGCTTCCCGTGCCCTGGATAGTCATGTCGTCCACGATGATGCTTGAGTTCAGAGTCAGGGTGGATCCGGTGTTGATTTGCACATTACCCATATCCTGACCGGCTGTACTGTCCGTGAATATGGAATTGTTATTGAAAATAATTATGCCTGTGCCTTTAGTAAAAGATCCACTCGCGTTTATGGTAAAGTTGCGACCACAGGTAATGTTACCATTCCCCGACATATCAATACTGCCGCCATTGTTGATTGTAATAGATCTGGCGCATTGAATTTCGGAGTTCGACGCTGTTCCGTCAATTGAGCCGGAAACAGTTATATTAGCCCCAGCACCCCCGCTGTTGACAATTAAAGCGAGGCCGTTTAGGGTTAGTGAGGCACCAGCCTGGATATCGATGCTGTGTAGGTTATTTGTATCAATAAAGTTTAAAATTGGATAAAGAGGGCATCCGGTTGGTATTGTTACATCCGCTCCGGCGGCAGGTACGCCGCCTATCCAATTAAATCCAGTATTCCAATTAGTATTAAAATTACCAGTCCATGTTTGGGAAAAAACACTCACGCTCAAATACAAAAAGAAGAACAGGAAACTGATGATTTTTATTGCTGATTTCGTTTTATAGGTCAATTACTACTCCAAATAACTAAAGAAAAAAAATGTAATCATAATGGAGAACACAGTTATTTTCTTTAATGTACGGAAGTATATATTTCCCTTATATTTTTTCATACCAAAACCTGTTCTATAATAATTATAACACGAAACCCCTTAAAAGTCCCTTTAAATTGTGTATACACTATTACTATTCGGCGGAATCACTCCTGCCCGGTACTAAAAGCAGGGTATTCTCAAAAATATAAAAAAATAATGCCATATATAGTCCCCTTTTTTGCCCGCTCCCTCTTGTTGACCATAAACCCCATCTCATATAAAGTAGTTATTTCCGATAAAGGCATCATCTAAGGCGGCGGCTTTATCGCCTGCCACCAAGGAGGCGAATCATGGATGAATTTCAACTTAAAGCGGCGGAATTGGACGGCTATATTACGCCGGAGGACAAGGAACACATCGTAAAGATGAATATCGCCTATGATGAGGTTCTAAAAACGTGTAAGGCGCTCTCCTCCGGTGAGGAACAGGACAACATGCCCCTGGAAAACGAACTTATTGAGCTGTTCGGCACAATGGGCAAACAGATGCAGGAGATCGTGGCCGCCGAGCCGCGCATTCACGTCTATTCATTCGATACCCCCAAAACCATACACGGCGAGGTCTCGCGGCTGATCGCCAAACTCAGGGATATTCGTACCGAGAAGCAGGAGTTTATCTATTATATCCAACGGGCGTACGAGCTGTTGTTCAATTTCGCCTTCAGCAGCACCATAAAAGATAAAAAGAATTATCTGATTGTAAAAACCCCGGTCATGGAACCGGTCCGAAACTACGCCGTGCATAAGATTCCCAATATCGATGAGCGGGTGGGGAACAGCGTCATGTGCGTCATGCTGCGCGGCGCCCTGCTTCCATGCATGATCATGTCCAAGGAAATCCAGGAATACTCATCAAACAGGTACGTAACACCATTTGCGCTCTTCAATATTCACCGTGACGACACCAAGAAAGAACACACCATGGAGTATATTCTTGACCTTAAAAGCTCGTATTTTAATCCCGAGCTGCTGCAGGGCAGGGATTTGATTTTTGCCGATCCCATGAACGCCACGGGCGGCAGTCTGGTGACCATCGTCAACTATCTTAAAAAGGCGGAGATCACGCCGAAATCCATCCGGTTCTTTAATGTCGTCTCGTCGTTGAAGGCGGCCTTACGGGTGGTCCGCGCCGTGAAGGAGGTCGAGGTATACACCCTCTGGATGGACCCGGTGGTAAACAATCAGGCCTATATTCTGCCCGGCCTGGGGGATGTGGGAGATCGAATCAACGGGCCGTATAAAGAGGGTGCTTCCCGTCGTATTATCCAGTTGATAGCCGACTATGGTGCGCATATTTCAGACCTCTACCGGGCACAGATTCAAAAGATAGAAGAGACCGTGCTCCAGATCGGAGGGGTGGAAGGGTAATGAGAATCCGCGGCCCGTGCCTGCTTATATGCGTTTTTTGCCTCACATGTATGATGTTTCTGGGCGGATGTGAAACCATGATCAAGGGCAAGAAACTGGCCGCCGAGTATTATAACCTGGCCAACGCCTATTTTGAGATCCAAAAATATAAAGATGCGGCCTTTTTCTACAATAAGGCCATCGGTATCGATGAAAGCCTGTTGTCCGCTCATTTTAACCTTGCCTATTCCTATCTGAAACTCGGTAACGGAGACAAGGCCATCGAGATTCTTGACACAATCCTGGAGAAAGATCCGAACAATGTGGATATGCTCAAGCTGCTGGGCTATGCGTATTATCTTACGGGTGATGATGAAGAGGCCCTGGCCGTGTATGATAAAATACTTGCGTTGGTCCCAGACCATAAAGACGCGCTTAACAACCAAGCTATTATTTACTGGAAGATGAAGGATTATGAAAAGGCTGAAAACGCCTTTCACAAACTGTTAAGCGCCAACCCCGATGATTTTGCCACCCTGTACAACCTGGGCCAGTTATTTTATGAGACAAAACAATATGATAAATCCGCCGCCTTTTTTGAACAGTATCTTGAGGCCAAGCCGGATGATACAAACGCCTACCTCAAACTGGCCGAGGTATACATGGTCTTGCAGAAGTATTACAAGGTGATTAACGCCTATGAGGATGCCATTTCCGTTGATCGGAATTTGGCCCAGGCCTGGTTCCTGGAGGCGGCGCTCCTGCTTACCAAGGTCCAGGACCCGGAAAAAGGATTGACCTACCTCAAACAGGCATTGGCGCTTGGATTTAACGATAAGAATGAATTAGGCAGGCTTATGGCGGATCCCGACCTTCTGGAAAAAGAGCAGGTGGGTAAACTGCTGCGTGAAAAAGGTTTTGAACCCTCGCAGCTTCCCGCGCCCAAGGAATCCTCCGGGGAGTCTCCTACGTCTCCGGAGTCCGCGCCCCCGGCCGAACCGACAGCACCCGCGCCTCATGGTGCGGACAAGACCCCGGAGACCCTAAAAAAGCCGTAATGCCCAGGATGATCTAACCCACCTTTTCCTTCATCTGTAGGAGGACCGATTTTGAACGCGGGAGTTCTTTGAGCTCATACTGTATGGAGCACTCCCGGCCGCAGTACCGGTCCATATACACCTCACCCTGCGGCACATGCCGGCCGCAGGTGATACAGGTGACGTATTTTTGCGCGCAATCCTCACTGCAGAACCCGGCTTTCAGCGGTGCGGAAGCGCCCATATACCTACCGCAGGTTCTGCAGATGATGTAATGGATGGTTTCAGCCATAAACCTTTCCCGGGTCAGGTGCCCGCCGTATAATCCTTTATATAGGCTATCTGTTCCGGTGTAAGCGTATCGATCGAGATACCCATGGTCTTAAGCTTTATAGAGGCAATTTCCTGGTCCTGCTCCTTGGATACCGTGTGCACCTCATTCGTCAGATTTTTCCCGTTCTTGGCCATAAAAAGCATGGCCAAAAACTGGTTGGCGAAGGACATGTCCATCACCTCGGATGGGTGCCCTTCTGCCGCGGCCAGGTTGACCAGCCTGCCCTTGGCCAGCAGATAAACGCGATTTCCGTTTTTTAAGGTACAGGCCTCGTTATTGGCCCTGATCTCCTGTACGGAACCGCTTAAACCATAGAGGTCTTTCAGGTTGAGTTCACAATCGTAGTGTCCCGTGTTGCAGACCACGGCGCCGTCCCGCATGTCCTTGAAATGCCGCGCGATAATGACGTCTTTCACCCCTGTGGCGGTGATAAATATATCGCCGATCTTGGCCGCCTTGTCCATGGGCATGACCTCAAACCCTTCCAGGGTGGCCTTCAACGCTGCTATGGGATCAACCTCGGTGACTATAACGCGGGCGCCCATGCCGCGCGCCCTCATGGCGCAGCCCCTGCCGCAGTGCCCGAATCCGGCTACCACAAAATTCTTCCCTGCCAGGAGGATGGATGTGGCCCGGACGATCCCGTCTATTGAAGACTGGCCCGTGCCGTACACGTTATCGAAGTCCCATTTGGTCTCCGCGTCGTTTACGGCCATCACCGGGTAAAGCAGTTTCCCCGCCTCGGCCATGGCGCGCAGCCTGTGCACGCCCGTTGTTGTTTCCTCGGTGCCGCCCAGCATGTCTTTTGCCAATTCGGTCTTTTTGCTGTGCACGCGGAAAATCAGGTCCGCGCCGTCATCAAGGGTAAGCATTGGTTTAAGTTCCAGTGTCTTGTCGATACACCAGTAAAAATCCTCAACCGACTGGCCGTGCCAGGCGTAGATACTGAGGTCCTGGGCGGCCAGCGCCGCGGCCACATCATCCTGTGTGGAAAGGGGATTACACCCGCTCCAGGATATTTCCGCTCCGGCCGCTTTGAGGGTCTTTACCAGGACAGCGGTCTCCTTGGTAACATGCAGGCAGCCCGCTATGCGCATACCCGTAAGCGGCTTTGAGTTTTGATATTTTTCCTTCAGATGCATCAGTACGGGCATCCTGGACTCCGCCCAGGCGATTTTTTTATTCCCGTTGTCGGCTAACGCAATATCCTTGACCTTGTAGTTTTCCATTAATAAATCATCCCTTCTTTAAAATTTATTATTAATTGAATTTACTAAACTCACGAATTAGAATATTATTATAATATACAACATATTGGTGAAATTCAATTTAAATATGGGATTAATTGATATAATATTTCACTTGGTTGTGCGAATTTATTAAAAAAGGAGGAAAAAAATGGGATTTTGGGAAAGAATGAAAGAGGTTTTGGATAAAAGCATTGAAACATCCAAGGATGTGCTGGAAAAGGCCCGGGATAAAGCCAAGGAACTGGGTGAAAAGGGCATGCTGAAATACGAGATTATGCAACTGGAAAAAAACGCGGAGAAAAAAATCATCCTGCTCGGCACCAAGGTTTTTGAGCTGCTGGTGAAGGAAGAAAAAAGTTCCGTTACCAAGACCACCGCGGGTGTAAAAGAAATCCTCGAAGATCTTCATAAAATTGAAGAGAAAATCGATGAGAAAGAGGATTCATTAAAGAAATTATAATAAAAAACGCAATGAGCACTTGACATTTTTATCAACTATTAGTATACACTTAATCTCTGTAACATATGATCTTTGACAAAGAAGAGGGAAGGAAGAAAAGAAGAGAAGGTAAGGGTT
>CAZWYY010000099.1:0-1090 GCA_964638895.1 uncultured Spirochaetaceae bacterium
GGGACACGATGTAAAAGCCCATAAAATGAGCAAACATATTATGCCAATAAATATTCTGTTCTTCATTCTGCCTCTCCTTCTTATAGTGATATAGACTATTATATCTCTATGAACCAAAAAAGCAATGGAAAATTCAATTTAATATCCGAAGGCGGATCAGCAGCAAATTAAATCCGTCGCCCTACTCATACAGCTTCTTGATTACGGTCTCTATGGGCGGCTCATGAATGGCCATGTCGCGGATGGTGTTTTTTTCATTCATGGCCTTAATAAAGCTGTTCAGCTCTATTTTGGAGAGGTCCAGCTCCAGCTCGGCCTCGTACTCACTTACGAGGCGCACGTTTTCCACCCCGCGCCCGGAAAGCGGGGGCAGCTTTTCGTGCGTGGCCACACGTACCACCTTTTTGGTGCCCAGATGGTTCTTAAGCTCATCCATGCCCCCATCGAACACGATCTCACCGTGGTTAATCACAATCACCCGGCGGGCCAGGTGCTCCACGTCGTCCATATCATGGGTGGTCAGGATAAAGGTCACGCCCCGGGCGTTCATCTCCTCGATAAAGGCGCGGATCTGCTCCTTGGCGATCACGTCCAGGCCGATGGTGGGTTCGTCCAGGAAGACCACCGCGGGGTTGTGGAGCATGGCCATGATAAACTCGCAGCGCATGCGCTCTCCCAGGGAAAGCTGGCGCGTAGGTTTTGTGATGATGTCCTCGGCCTTAAGCATGGCCACCATTTTGTGCAGGCGTTCCGTGTACTCGGCGTTTTTGATGCCGTAAATGGCCTTGTTCATATAAAAGGAATCCAGGGGAGGGATGTCCCACACCAATTGCGATTTCTGCCCGAACACAACCCCGATCCGGGACACGTATTTCTTCCTGGATTTCCAGGGCACATACCCGAAGCTTTCCACCCTACCGGAGGTGGGGTACAAGATGCCTGTCAGGATCTTGATGGTGGTGGATTTTCCGGCGCCATTTGGTCCCAGCAGCCCGAGGAGCTCGCCCTTTTGGATCGAAAAGCTGATGCCCTTTAAGGCTTCCACGGGTATTTTTTCCCTCTTCACCATGCTTTTCAGGGTTTCCAGGAA
>CAZWYY010000099.1:1190-5140 GCA_964638895.1 uncultured Spirochaetaceae bacterium
CCCTTGGAAAAGATGCTGGCCGGGTACATGGAAAAACTGGTCAGGGCCTCGAATATCTCGTATACCCTGAAGTTACCCACCCACTTGAAACCGCTGGCCGCCATAATAAAGGCGAACGAGGCAAACACCATAAGCGCGCAAAAGAACAGCAGTACAAAGGCCAGCCAGTTCAGGGCGCCCGGGTCCGGCACCAGGGACACGGCGTAGGCGAACATGGCGATGCCGCCCAGCAGCTTGCCCAGGTCCTCGATATCGATGCCCGTCAACAGGGTCATGAACAGTATGTTCCGCGGTTTGATCAAGAGCAGGTCGTAGGTGCCCTCCCGGATCTGGGTGATGGTGTTCCAGACAATCCCCGCGAAAAAGGGAAAGGTGATGCCCTTGCACAGCAGAAACACCGCCTGGATCAAAAACACCTCGTGAAATTTCCAGCCGGGGAACCCCCCGCCCGAGCTGTAGATCAATAGGGTGACCAGGGGGATGATCAGCTCAAACACCAGCATGATGAAGGCGCTGACGAACAGGTCTATCCGGTAGGCCATGCGCGAGGCCAGCGCGTTTTTAAAGGCGATCCCGTATATTTTCAACTGCGACCTCATACGCCCACCCCCGTGAATCGTTTGATACCCAGGCGCCAGAGCAGTTCGGAGAAAAGAAACATGGCGATCACGGCCACAGCCTGGATACCCACAATCTGCGGCAGTGAAAAATTCATGCCCGCCAGCTCATACGAGCCAAGAAACACCCGGATCGGCACGTAAGTTGCGAACTGAAACGGTAGGAAAAAAAGTATCTTCTGCAAAAACAGCGGAAAAAACACCAGGGGGATAAACACCCCGCGAAACAGCATGCTGAACATCATGATCATCCTGCGCACCCCCTCTCCCCGGATCAGCCAGAAGCCCAGGATCCCAATACAGTAATTGATGTAAAAGGTCATTAAAAACCCCAACGCCACGGAGCACAAGGCCCAGCCCGCGTGCGCGGGCACAAGCTCAATCCGGAACACAAACACGAACAGGCAATACACGGGTATGAACTCCCACAGGAACCCAAGGGCGCGGTGTCCTATCTTCTGCGAAAAGGCGAAGAACCGGTGCGAGAGCGGCCGGATCACATACGTGACAAACTTCCCGGTATGGATCAGCATATGCAGGTTCCAGTCCGCGAAATCCATCACCAGGTAGTTGATAATCGTGACAACCGCGTAATAGGTGATCATCTGCTCCAGGGTCAGCCCGTTAAGTACGGTCCGGTGCTCGAACACGGCCCGCCAGATAAAAACCTGGACGATAAACTGCACCGGGCCCACAAACAAGGAGATCAGCATGTGCGAGCGGTAGGCGGCCCATTCTTTGTAGGTGACAAAGGCCACCGCCTTTATGATGCGAAATTGTTTTAACAGGTAATTAAACATTATTTTCAAACCCGCTTCGGCCGCTGCTTCCGGCAAGGGTACACCGGCGAATGCGGCCACGGCGGCCCGTTTAAACTCAAGCGGGCCGGCCTTACACCTGCCTAGGCGATACCGGACCAAGCTATGGCCAGGGGGCTGACCCAGGCCTCGCCGTGCCAGTCACGGTCCGGATAAAAACCGGCGAAAATGAAGTTTTCGGTCGGATCGATAAACAGGCCCGCGCCCTCGGCCCCTTCATGATCAAAGGTGTCGTCGCTTAAGAAACCGTGTTTGTTGATCTCCCACCCCAGTCCGCAGGTCCATTTGAAGCTGTCGTCGAATATATGGGGCCGCCAGTTATACGATTTGATGTCCCTGATATGCGGCTTCACGGCCGCCTCCACGGTTTTGCGGCCCAGGATCCGCTTGCCGTTGAATGTGCCCTTGTTCAGCATCATCTGCCCGAACCTCCACAGGTCGGGTAATGTGGAAAGCAGGCCTCCGCAGCCGAATAATGAGGGCGAAGCCATCTTGGCGCGGTCTTCGTCCATCTGTTCCTTGTTCCAGGGCGAAACCATGCTGAACTTGTCCCTGTAGCCCTTGGGAAGGATAAAAAAGGAGCTGTCCATGCCGAGCGGCGTGAGAATATGCTTTTGGACATAGGTATCGTAATCCATAGCGGAAAGCCGGGCCGCCACCTCGGCCAAGATCATAAAGCCCCTGGAACAGTAGTTCCACACGGTCCCGGGTTTGAACTGCAGCGGGCCCGAGAGCACCTTTTTTATCCAGTTTTTTTTGGTCCACTTCCCGTCTCCCCAACCGGCCGGGTAGGGCTCGAAGAAATTACCGGGATCGGCCTTGAGTCCGGAGGTATGGGTCAGAAGCTGAAAAATCGTGATATGCTTATGCATGTCCGTATCGAACTCCTTAATGATCTCGGATACCGGTTGGTCCGGGAAACACATCCCCTTCTCCATGAGCTGCAGAACGGCCGTGGCCGTAAACACCTTGGTAATCGAAGCCAGCGGGCGGATGCTGTCGGGAAGAAAATCTCCCTTATCCTCATACGCGGACTGCCTGCCCATGGATCTGTGCGCGAAAATCTTGCCGTCCTTTGACAACAGGTACGCGGCCGCTTTTATGGTTCCCTTTTCAATCAGACGCTGAAAATGCGCGTCCAGCGCCTCCAAAGCGCCTTGGTTATAGCCCACGTCGGCGGGGCTGCAGTCGGTTTTCCCGGAATGTATCATCTTCGCCTCCTTTGTTTCGCAGTATGGTATAGGGTATCGCCGTGATGTTCAAGATGCTAAAAAATTATTTGATAAAAAGTATTTTTCTATATTTTCCACCAAATTAGTACATATTAATCATTTTTTAACATCAAGAAAATAATTTCATAAGGTCGCGCGTGGGCTGGGAATTACAGATGACCGACGCCTTGAAATCGGTTTTGGAGCTGGAGCTGTTTGACAAGCTGAGTTTCACGGACAGTAACGGCGACAGCGGAACCATCCGCGGTCTCAACATCCGCCTGGCGAACATCGCCTGGCAGCCGGTTGAACACCTCACGTTTACCGCCGGTAAGATGTACCAGGCCTTTACCCCGGAGTCACTGGACCGTTACGACGACAAAGCCGACGGCGTGCAGGCCGACTATGACTTCGGCATGGGCAAGGTGATCTTCCAGCTGGGCGGCGCCGATGACGCGGACAAAATGTCCCTACTCATCATGCCCGGTGTGATCGTCACCCCGGACCTAGGAGACCTGAGTCTCAAGGCAGGGGCCAACGCACAGTTCGTAACCCCATACCTTACCGACGATAAGCTGGGAATCGGGCTTAACGCCTACGCGATTATTAGTATGGCCGGTTTTGAGACAACCCTTGATATTGACGCCCTGAACCTGCAGGATGAGGACACAAGCATGATTAATGCCTATGCGAGCCTAAAATACAAGATTGACATCCTGAAGCCCGTTGTGGACGCATACATTTACGACATTGCGGCAAATACCGGCGACATGTACATAAACATCGACTTTGGGGCGGAAATTGAGGCCGTTAAAAGTTTTGTGATCTATCCCTTCCTGACCCTGAAAAATATCGGAGAGGCCAACGGCGGGGAGATGGATTGGGAGTTCACCATGCGTTTCCAGTGGAAACCCAAATACCAGTTCTAATACCTCCTTATTTAAGGATTGGGGGCCGGCACATTTGTGCCGGCCTTTTTTCTTACAGTGGGTCAAATTCCTTGTTATTTCCAAAGCAGATGATATAATTAACTAGAGGGTATGTACCCGGACATTCAGCCAGGGGGAACAGATGACAAGATTGGGCACGGCCGTTGTTCTCATTTTACTATGCACGGCGCTTGGGGCGCAGGAACAAACGGTCACTACGGGCCTGGACATGAATTATGCCATGGGTCTGTACCTGGATATTACTTCGGATAACACATATACCACGATTGTGCATTTCGGGGGATTCGGCGCCTTTCTTGATACAACCTATGCCAGACTGACCGTGGATTACAGCTTTTTCTTTGCAGGGGAACA
>CAZWYY010000100.1:0-5062 GCA_964638895.1 uncultured Spirochaetaceae bacterium
AAAACAATATGCCCTGTCATTATAGAACAGGGAAAAGCTTCCCAGGTCATCCCGCGGTGAAAAATCCTCGTCCACCTGCGAGGTCATGGTGATCTTTACACTGCCCGTAAAAGGGGTGGGCCAGAAAAAATATGCCAGGAGACCTAAAAGGAAGGCCGCCGCTATTCCCACCTTGAGGTGCTTTTTGAAGAACCCTTTTGCCTTTGCCTTGCGCTGTTCATGTTCGGTAAGCGCCCGGTTCAGGCGTTCTTCTGAAATACCTAGCTCGGCGGCCGTGGCCGCGATATCGCTTCGGGTGTACCCGTCTCCCACCATCCTTTTTTTCTTTGCTTCATTCAAGATGGAGCGCAGGATTTTATTGACTTCCCGTCCGGAATAGCGTTTTTCTTCACTCATAGGCCTTCCTTTATTAATATCTTAATGAAGAGCCTGTGTGTTCTCAAGGATATTTTGTGGATTATTGCATTACTACCGTGACCGAATCACGAGAAAATCTAATATAACCGGCCGCCCCTCTGCCGTTTAAGCAGGGCCCCGGGCCTACCTGGTGATAAAGGGTCCCGTCAGCTTCTGCGTGAAAAAAAGGCCAGGATGAGAAACACGGGCAGGCCCAGGAACAGAAGCAGTTTGCCCAGGCTTGGCATACCCTGGATGATGATCGCGTTGTACGCGCCCGGAATATACTCACTAAAAAGCACGATACAAAACCAGATGATACCGGCTATTGATAAAAAGGTCTGCCGGCGCTGGACCAGGCTGAACACGCCCAGCACCAGGGTGGCGATCCCGCCGATTAAAAACACGACACTCCATGCCATATGTAATCTCCTTTTTTTCGTATAACTTCAATATTACACTATCATAATTCGCGGCCGGCTTCCACTACTTTTTCTTTCGGTTAAGCGCGGCCACCGTGGCAGGTATCCCGTAGAGCTTGATGAACCCCGTGGCATCCGCGTGATCGTAACTGGACTCGCCGAACGAGGCCAGGTCGGCCGAGTACAATGAATACGGTGATTTCCTGCCGCCGATGATGACATTGCCCTTGTACAGCACCAGTTTCACCTCTCCGCTTACATAGGCACAGGCGGTGCGCATAAAACTTTCCAGCGACTCGCGCAGTGAGGAGAACCACTTGCCGCGGTAGACAAGCTCGGCGTAGCGCAGGGCCAGCATCTGCTTGTAGTGCAGGGTGTCCGCGTCCAGGGTGAGCATCTCCAGCTCACGCAGGGCCTTGAAGAGGATGGTGCCCCCCGGCGTCTCGTACACGCCGCGGGATTTCATACCCACCGTGCGGTTTTCCACCACATCATCGCGGCCGATGCCGTTCTCCGCGCCCAGTTTGTTCAGGGCTTCAAGCAGGGCAAAGGGATCAAGACGCCTGCCGTCAAGCGCCGTGGGCAGCCCCTGTTCGAACTCCAGAATCAGTTCGGTTTCCTTATCCGGAGCGGCCTGGGGGGAGACGGTCAGCTTGAACAGCTCTTCCTTGGGCCTGTTCCAGGGATCTTCCAGGTCGGCGCCTTCGTGGCTCATGTGCCAGATGTTCCAGTCGCGGGAATAGATGTTCTTTTTGGAGATATCGCCCAGGGGGATGTTGTGTTTCTCGGCGTAATCTATGGCCTGTTCACGGGAGCGGATATCCCATTCCCTCCAGGGGGCGATCACCGCAAGCTCCGGGGCCAGCGCCTTGTAGGTAAGCTCAAAGCGCACCTGGTCATTGCCCTTGCCCGTGCAGCCGTGCGCCACGGCCTGGGCCTTTTCCTTGAGCGCGACCTCCACCTGGTGTTTGGCCTGCAGGGGACGGGCGATCGACGTGCCCAGCAGGTACTTGCCCTCATACAGCGCGCCGGAGCGCAGCATGGGGTACAGGTATTCTTCCACAAACTCGCGCCTGGCGTCGATGATATACAGCTTCGAGGCCCCGGAGGCCCTGGCCTTGGCCTGCATGGCCTCCAAATCATCGTTCTGTCCCACGTTCACGCACACACCCACGACCTCGGCGCCCGGGTAGTGCTCCTTGAGCCAGGGGATGATGATCGATGTGTCCAGGCCGCCCGAATAGGCCAGAACTATCTTCTTTATTTTGGTTTCATTCATACGATTTTCTCCCGACGCGGTTACGCGTATGTATCCAACACTGATTTCAACAGCTCCATACCGTGAGCAATCTCCTGTTTTGAAATAATGAAAGAGGGCGCGATGCGCAGGATGTTTGCGCCCGAGCGCAGGGCCAAAAGCCCCTTGTCCCGGGCCGACGCCAGCACCGACGGCATAAGCTCATCGCCCAGGTTCTTTTTATCAAGAATTTCGACTCCGCGCAAGAACCCCTTGCCCTTAAGACGGCCCGCGCAGGAGCATTCCCCGGCCAGGCGGGTCAGCAATTCGTCCAGGCAGGTTATCTTTTCCTTAAGCTCGCGTATAAAACCCGGCGCGTTTATAGTCTCCCAGACAAAGAGCCCCAGGGCCGTGGTAACCGGGCCGCCGCCGAAGGTGGTGCCGTGCTCGCCGAAATGAATACGCTCGTTCACCTTTTCCGCGATCAGCGTGGCGGAAAGCGGCAGACCGCCGGCCAGGGGTTTGGAAAGCGTAATAATATCCGGTGTCAGACCGATCTCAAGCGAGGCGTAAAGGCTGCCTGTCCTGAAAAGCCCGGTCTGGATCTCGTCCGCTATCAGGATCACGTCATGCTGTTTGCACAGTGAATCAAGCTCGCGCGCGAACCCCGGCTCCATGC
Source organism: uncultured Spirochaetaceae bacterium (assembly GCA_964638895.1). GTDB lineage: Bacteria > Spirochaetota > Spirochaetia > SZUA-6 > RPPD01 > JAFGGG01. Next base: position 2,735 of record CAZWYY010000100.1, read on the forward strand.
AGGTGAGTCCGCCCTCGCCCTGGACCACCTCCGCGATCACGGCCGCGAACTCGTTGTTCAATGCGGCCTTGAGCGCGCCCACGTCATTATAGGGGATGGAAACAACACCGGGAATCAACGGTTTGTAGGGGTCCTGGTATTTGGGGGTGGGCGTGCAGGAAAGCGCGCCCATGGTCCTGCCGTGAAAGGCCCCCTCAAAGCACAACAGCTTATGGTGCCCCGGGCCCTTTTTGCGCACGGCGTAAAGGCGCGCGAACTTCAGGGCCGCCTCGTTGGCCTCGGTGCCGCTGCTGCCGAAGTGAACCGCTGCGAAGGGCCCGCTGTTTACCAGCTTTTTCCCCAACTCCAGGGCCGGCTCGCTGGTCCACAAGGGCGGAATATGGATCAGTTTTTTCATCTGCTCATACACCACGCCGGCCATGTCCTCACGGCCGTATCCCAGGGCGTTTACCGCGATCCCCGAACCGAAGTCCAGGTATTTTTTCCCCGCCCTGTCATACAACCATGCGCCCTCTCCCCTGTCCAGCACCAACAGCTCGGCCGCCATGTGTTTGGCGAACGGGGTGTTGTCCGTCATCGCGTTTTTATGTTCCATGTTTTCATCCTTTCAAGGTTTTTTATACCGCCCCCGGTTATACGGGGTGAATGTATAAATGCCGGGACCTCACCCCGCTATTCCCTATACAGCCGCGTTCCGCCCCTACCCTCAAGCAAGGCATGCAGCGCGCCCCGGGTGTCATAGCGGGCTATGATGATCGATCTTACACCCTGCTCCAAGGCTCCCAGGGAGGATTGTATCTTGGGAATCATGCCCCCGGAAATGGTGCCCGCCTCAATCTCCTTCCCGGCCTGCTCCACGCTTAATTCGGGAATCACACGGTTTTCTTTCAACACGCCCGGTATGTCCGAAAAAAACAGCAGGGTTTCGCAGCCCAGCGCGGCGGCCAGGGCGAAGGCCGCTGTGTCGGCGTTTATATTCAACCCCGTTCCCCGCGCGTCGGCCGCGGTCGACGAAAGCACGGGGAAATACCCGTGTGCAAGCAATAAGGAGAGCAGCTCAGGGTTGACCGCCGTGATTTCCCCGGTGCGATTCCGGCCACCGTTTTCCAGGTCCAGGCTTTGCCCCACAACAATACCGGCCGAGGAACAGCTCATGCCCACGGGCTTAAGGCCGCGCGTCTGAAACAGGCGCACCAGGCGCGCGTTTATCCTGCCGCCCAGCACCTCATCCACTATGTCCATCTCAGCCGGGGAGGTCATACGTATTCCGTCCCGGAACACCGGCTCCAATCCGAGTTGTTTGCTGCGCGCGCTGACCTCGGCCCCACCGCCGTGGACCAGCAGAAACGCGTACCCGGCTGCGATCTCTTCCAGCTCATCCGCAAGCTCGCGCAGCAGTTCCGGGTCTTCCGCGAGTTTTCCGCCGATTTTTATGGTCAACAGTTTTTTATCCACGCCGGTGTTCTCCTGTCGCTTTAAAGCAGTCCGTGCAGCGGGAGACCCATGGTCTCCTCCATACCGAACCGGATGTTCATGTTCTGCACCGCCTGGCCGGAGGCGCCTTTGACCAGGTTGTCGATAACCGAGAACACGTACAGCATCCGTCCCTCGACATGAAAGCCCAGGTCGCAGCGGTTCGAGCCCCACACGTCCTTGGTCTGGGGTATGCCCGAACGGCGCAGACCGATAAACGGGCGGTTCCCATAATAAGCGGCGTAGACATCGTACACATCCTGAGGCGTCAGTTCCTTGCCCGACTCAACGGTGATGGCGGCCGCTATTCCCCGCACCATGGGCGCCAGGTGCGGGGTGAAATACAGGTCGGCCCCCGGATCAATCTTGGCCAGTTCACCCCGCATTTCATACCAATGGCGGTGCGTTTTTCCCGGGGAATAGGCCCAGAGATTCTCCGAGCGCTCGCAGAACAGCAGGTACTCCTTGGTTTTCCTGCCAGCGCCGGAGATACCCGAGACCGCGTTTACCACCAGCGGCCCGGCGGCCAGCCCCTCTTTTACCAGGGGCAGCACGGGCAGGAGGGCGGCCGTGGTATAACAGCCCGGGTTGGCGATCAGGTCGGTTTTTTTGACCTTTTCACCGTACCATTCACACAAGCCGTACACCGCCCGATCCAGCAGGTCCTCGCGCGGGGGACGCGCGCCGTAGGCCTGCTCGAACAAGGCGGCATCGCTGATCCTGAAATCCGCGGACAGGTCAATGACCACGGCCTTTCCCAAAAACGGCGCGCACAACCCGGCGGATTTCAGGTGCGGCAGGGCCGCAAACACCACGTCGAACTTCATGGCGTATGCCTTTTCTATATCGATACAG
>CAZWYY010000101.1:0-4505 GCA_964638895.1 uncultured Spirochaetaceae bacterium
GCAGCCGTTTGGCCAGGTCATCGGCGTCGGCGACCCGGCTGATTGTACATATCTCCTCCGGCTTTTCCTGCACCGGGGTTTTAAGACACCCCTGGACCTTACCCAGGTCCTTGCCGTATTTGGTGGGGATTATCACAAAATCTCCGCAATGCAGGGTTTGGTCTTCGTTACGTGTACAGATTATTGTCTCATTGGAATGAGTGACCTTCACCCGGTACATGACCTTTTCCGTACCATCCGGGCCGTGATGTATGGCATCATCGTTCGGAGGACTGTTTCCCTGTACTTCCGGTCCGTCACCTTCAAGTCTGTCCATGGGCAGGTTTTTCTCCTTACCTTAAAATATCTATAAGCAGACCGTTTATCTCATCGACCCTGCTCAATATATCCAGCTGTTCTTCCTGGTGTTTTAAGAAATGCAATGTAAGCTGCTCGATTTTTATATCAATGATCTTAAGTAATGTAAAGTGCTTTCTTTTCAGCACATGCGTTCCGGAGGTTCGGGCCTCAACCCCTACCATCTTTTGCGACACCACTTTTAAAAAAGCCTTTACCGCTGTTTTGTATCTTTTAATGTTTTCCAGAGTGGGGAGGTTCTTTAACCTGTCCCCCAATCCATAGATTTCATCAAGGAGTTCTTCCAGCCCTTCATATTCTGGTTCCGGATAGCCTTGCTCAATGTCCCAGCCGTTCGTACCTTCCGCCGCTTCCAGCCTTTCAAAGATACTCCTGTATTTTAGAGATTGTTTTTTTCCTGTCTTGCTTTTTTTTAATGATTTCCTGGGAAAAGGTTCACCGATCGAATCTATCTTATCCATAAATGCTATTAAGATTGGACGGATGAAGCGGCCACCGGTACGATTTCCTCTTCAACCGCCTCCGTATCCAGAACAACATCCTCCTGCTTATTTTCAACTTTTAACACCTTGCATTTCCCATGCAGAACAACGTCATCCTGGACGATCAACCGCGGTACCTCGATATTACCGATAACAACACCGCTGGAGAGTATTTCCACCTTCTCGTCCGCAAAAATATCGCCCTTTACCAGTCCGCCGATCACCACTTCCCGGGCATAAATAGTACATTCGGCCCGGCCGTTTCTGCTGATGAGAATCTTGTCCTGTGTTCTAATCACGCCTGAAAAATCACCGTCAATCCGCAGAAGCCCCTTGAGATCGAACTCTCCGCGAAAACGCGTGCCCTCCCCGATTATGGAATGTACGGTTATTTCATTTGGCAGCTCATGTTCACTCATTTTTTACCTTATATTATCGGATTGGGAAACAAAGTTTGTTGTATTTTCCAGATCCACAAACAGTTTGGGATCGATATTCTGATTTCCCAGTTTTACCTCGTAGTGTACGTGGGGCCCTGTAACCCTGCCGGTTCCCCCCAGATAGCCGATGACCTCTCCACGCTCAACCCACTGTCCCTTCTCTACAAGCACGGTATCCATATGCGCATATAGCGTGCTGAACCCGAACTTATGGCTTATCTCCACGTATTTGCCGTAGCCGGCCGGGTCAAAATCCGCGCGCAGTACCTTGCCCGAGGCCGTGGCCTGGATTTCCGCCCCCCTCCGAAAGGTAATGTCTATGCCGCGGTGAATATACCAGGTAAACGTAAACGGATTTATCTGGGGACCGAAGCCGAAGGTAATAAACCCCCGGTTGTTCTTCAGCGGCCACAGCGTGGGAATATCCTCAAATATCTTATTCTGTTCGGCGACTCGTGAGTAAATAGACTCCAGGGGCTTTATGGCGTTCTCGAGGAAAAGCGATAACTGTCTCAGATCGTGGATTTCCCGGGTTCCTTCCTGCTCACCGTAATCCTCTGAAAGGAAAAGCGGAAGGCGTGCGCCGCCCGCGTTGGTATTAGTCATCATTTTCGCCATCTCAGGGTTTATAGCCGCCACCAGCTTTTGCAGCGAGGGAAAGAATTTTTGTGTTGCCCTGGAGAAATTTCGGATTTCCTCGCGCAGCTCGTTATAACCCTTTTCCTTTCCCGAAAGATTCTTGTTCATCTCTGCCATTAGTTTATCCGAGCTTGTCACATGGGTCGAAAGTACGAAAAACACGACCAGCAACAGGCCGATCAAAAACAGAAAAAAAGTAAGTGAATAGACGGAAATCTGAAAATTAAATATTTTTTTTTCTGAATGAGGGATAAACATCACAGTAAAGCGCTGTTTTCCCATATGATGCATACGCTTTACCAGGGCCACAACCGCCCCGCCTACGCCCCTGACTTTTTTCTCAACCGCTTCTACAACTTCATGTTCAAGTTTTTTATAATTATTTACTGGTGACAATCCTACGACCTCATTCCGGGAAACTCGTTACATGTGCCATAACACTAACATTAAACATATAATTTGTCAAATGGAAATTATAAACAGGCAAATACAAACCGTAAACAAAGCCTGCCTAAGGGTAAAAACACCCCGGAGGCATGATCCGCGGCAGGTACGGACCGGCCGGTGGGCACCGATAAAAAATATAAATTTAAACCCTCCGCCTTGACTCTTTATCATCATTCATGTTAATGTTTACAATATTAAAGTATTCACCAAATACTTTCCAATAAGCAAAAGCATTGATGGAGAATTATGCGACTTTTTGACACTCATGCCCACATAGGGCTTATTAATGAAGATCCCATAGAGCAACTCATAATTGTACAGGAAGCCAAACAGGAGAATGTCATCGGTATCGTGAGCATCTCCAATAACCTGAGAGATTTTTTTCAAATTTATGAAAACCTAAAAACCGAAACACACATTTTCCACAGTATAGGCGTCTCTCCGTCTGAGGTATCCAATCCCGGGTATGACTGGGAAGAACAGATAAGGCGGGGTTCCGGACTAAAACGGATTGTGGCGATTGGTGAGATTGGGCTGGATTATTACAGGAAATTCGGGGACAAAGACTCCCAGATTGAGCTTTTTATAAAACAGCTTGAACTCGCGGACAGGCTTGATCTTCCGGTTATCATTCATAACCGGGAGGCCGGAGAGGACGTGCTTAATATCCTGCGCGAAAAACTGCCGGCCAAGGGCGGCATTCTCCATTGTTACTCGGAAGATTACGAATACGCGCAAAAGGCCCTGGAACTCAATCTCTATATCTCATTTGCGGGCAATGTGACCTATCGCAACGCTAAAAATCTGCACGATACGGCAAAGCGCATTCCCATTGACAGAATCCTGATCGAATCCGAGGCGCCGTTCATGGTGCCCGCGCTGTACCGCGGGAAAAGGAATAAACCGTCCTACCTGATCGAGACCGCGAAATTCATCACCGAGCTGCGGGAAATACCGCTGGAAGAACTCACCCAGAACCTGCTTACCAACAGCCTTACCATCTTTAATCTGGATGAAAAGCAAATCTGAAAAGCGTATCGGGAAAGATAATCCGCACGGTTTGTTAAAATGCATTGAACTCGGAAAAACACGGCTGCCGGGCAACTTGTTTCTGGCGCCCCTGGCAGGGTATACCGATGCGGCCTTCAGGTCGGTATGTCTTGAGTATGGTGCCGATTTTACCTTTACGGAGATGGTTTCCGCCGAGGCCCTGGCCAGGGGCAATCCCAAAACCGTAGAGCTGTTAAAACCGTGGCCTACCGAAATTATACTGGGCGTTCAAGTGTTCGGGCCGGACTATACCACCTTCCTTAGGGCCCTGCCGCGGATCCTCACGTTTAATCCCACACTTATCGATATCAACTGCGGGTGTTCCGTTCCCAAGGTTTTGAAAACGGGATCAGGGGCCGCGCTTTTGCGCCATCCGCAAAAAATCAGGGATATCATAAAAGCCCTATGCGAAGCCTGTCCTATTCCGGTCACTCTCAAAATACGCTCGGGATGGGACGCGGCCGCGCGCAATTACCGTGAGGTGGCCGACGCGGCCGTGGAGGCCGGCGCGTCCCTGATCACCCTGCATCCGCGCACACAGGCGCAGAAGTTCGCCGGTACGGCCGACTGGAACCAGATAAAGGAACTTAAGGACGCCTTTCCGCTTCCGGTAATCGGCTCCGGTGATCTGTTCAGTGCGGAGGACGCCCTGCGCATGCTGCGTAAAACCGGCTGCGACGGGGTTATGTTCGCGCGGGGATCACTGGGCAACCCCTTTATTTTCAGGCGGACCAAGCGACTGATTTCCGGGTCCGGCGCGCCGGATACTGTCCCCGACACGAAAAAACTTGCGGTTTTTATGACCCAACTTGAGCGGCTCGCCCTGCTCAAAGGAGAGTCGGCGGCCTGCCGTGAAATGAGAAAACAACTTGCCGCTTATACTAGGGGTATGCGCAACGCCAAACCCCTGCGGGAAGCGGGCAACAAGGCCGTGAGTATCGCCGGGTACCGTTCCAGTATTAACGCCTACCTACAACAATGTTAGATTTGTTCCTTCCGGGAAAACATTGGATTTATCATGGAAGGCGGTTTAGAATGGAAGGGACAACGTGATAAAAATCTTTAAACTTATCAGGAACTTCTTCTCTTC
>CAZWYY010000102.1:0-4387 GCA_964638895.1 uncultured Spirochaetaceae bacterium
GGCCCAAGGAAATCCCCAGGTCCATCCTATGTAAAAAGACAGTGTGCAAAGCTATTTTTATGTATCATTTTTGAGATAAGTCTATCTTATAATTACTAAGGAGGCGATGTTTATGAAGAAAAACATTGTCAGTGTTGTGTTTTTATTGGCCGGTTTCTTTATGATGCTCTCGGGCTGCGGACAGCCGGCGGCAACGGGACCGGGCATGGGAGGTCAGGCGGGCGGGCCTTTCGCCGACGTCTCCATTGTGTTCTTTCCCGGCGGCGGTGAGGGCGGCCCCTTCGCGTCGGTTGTTTACCGGGGCGCCAAACTGGCGGAAGAATTGATGGGATGCAAGGTAAGTTACGTATGGTCCGACTGGCTGCCGGACAAAATGGTGGCCCAGTTTAAAGACGCAATGGCCTTAAAGCCCACCGGTATCTGTATTATGGGACATCCCGGAGAAGCGGCGTTCGGGCCTTTGGTGGATGAGGCCGAAGCCCAAGGCATCATCGTTACCAGCCAGAATACCAGCCTGCCCGATATCGAAGCCAAGTACGTAAGCAAAGGTTTCGGGTATGTGGGCCAGGAATTATACGCTTCCGGAGAAATGCTGGCCAAATCCGCGGCCCAATTGGCCGGCCTTAAAAAAGGCGACCGCGCCCTGGTGTGGGGGTTGCTGGGCCAGGAAACCCGCGGATTACGGACAAAAGGCTGTATTGACGCGCTCAAGGCCCTTGGCGTCAACGTAGATTATATTGAGATTACGGACGCGGTTAACTCGGACGCCACCCTGGGCACGCCGGTGATTACCAGCTATATTGCCAAGAATCCCGATGTAAAAATGATCATCACCGATCACGGCGCCCTGACCGCGACCATGGGCACCTATTTGAAATCAGCCGGATTAAAGCCCGGAGACGTTTTCGGCGCGGGATTTGATTTAAGCGCCGCTACCGTAAGCGCCATTAAAGAAGGCTGGGTGGGCGCCATACTCGATCAGCAGCCGTTTCTGCAGGGGTTTCTGCCGATCGTTCAGGTCTGCCTGACCGCGAAATACGGCTTTGCCGGCCTGCACATTGACACCGGCGCCTCCATAATTACGAAAAGTAATATCGATTTTGTGGCACCGCTGGCGGAACAGGGAATCAGATAATAGGTATGACTGAGCGAACCGTGTTACTGCGGACGGAAAAAATAAACAAATCCTTCGGCCATGTCAAGGTTCTGTATGATGTTGATTTTTCGGTGGGGTATAATGAAATCGTGGCGCTGGTCGGCGACAATGGCGCCGGGAAGTCCACCCTGGTCAAAATCATCACGGGTGTGCACAAGGCCTCATCGGGCGAAATTATTTACAAGGGCAAGGTCATTACCCTGCATTCGGTTAAACAGTCCAGAAGACTCGGGATCGAGACGGTGTACCAGGAAAGGGCATTGGCCGACCTGCAGACCATGTGGCGCAATATGTTCGCCGGAAGGGAGATTACCGATGCGCTGGGGTTTCTGAAAATAAGGAAACAAAAGCAGGAAACCGAGAACCTGCTTAGAAGCCACATCGGGTTTACCTCCAAGGCCATCACCGTTGATTCGGAGGTGTTGCAGCTTTCAGGCGGCGAGAAGCAGGGCATCGCCATCGGCCGGGCCCTGTATTTCAACGCCGATCTGATCATTCTGGATGAACCGACCATGGGCCTTTCCCTTTCTGAAACCAAAAAGCTCTTGGACTTCGTGCTGGAAATCAAGGTGCAGGGGAAATCGGTCATATTCATCAGTCATAATATTTATCATGTGTATTCGGTCTCGGACAGATTCGTCATTCTGGACCGGGGCAGGATCGCGGGGCAATTCTCTAAAAATGAGATCACCCAGGATGAACTTATTGAGAAAATGATTCATCTGAATAAAACCGGAAAACTGGAGTAATGTTAAGGGATTATCCGTGCCTGCGGGCACGGGTAATCCCATGTTTTTAGAATCAAGAGGAAGCGTATGTTTAAGACGTTGTGGGAAAAAATAAGAAAACATAAATTACAGACCAGTATTTTCGGGGTTTTTATATTGATATACCTTTTATTTATCATAGGAAGCCCGAAAGTATTTATCGGTTTCAACATTTACTATTCATTTATGTCCACGATTCCCTTGTTCGGAATCATGGCCCTGGCCATGACATTTGTCATTACGCTGGGTGAAATAGATCTTTCCTTTACTTCCGTTCTGGCGGTTTCGGCCTGGGTTTTCGGAAAATTATTGCAGGTTACCGGTTCTATCTGGGTTGCGGCCTTTGCGGCCCTGCTGTTCGGACTGGCGGCCGGATTTTTTAACGCGATCTTAATTGTGCGGATCGGCATTCCTTCCATTGTGGCCACAATCGGAACCATGTTCTTCTGGCGCGGAACGGTAAACGTCCTTGCCCAGGGCATGGGCATATCATTGGTTGCGGCCAAAGGGACTTTTTTTTATGAAATGTGTGTCGGAAGGCTATTCGGCATAATCCCGGCCCAGGCGGTCTGGTTTGTTCTTCTGGGAGGCGCGTTTTCTTTTATCTTAAACCGCCATAAATTCGGATCACACGTGCTGTTTGTGGGCGACAACCAGGAAAGCGCGAAAATGATGGGTATAAACGTTAAAATGGTTAAAACGCTTGTTTACATGCAAATGGGCTTTTTCGCGGCCTTTGCCGGTATGATATCCACTTTGGAAGTCACCTATTTCTGGCCCAGCCAGGGAGAAGGCTACCTTCTGACAACCCTGGCGGCGGTCTTTATCGGCGGAACATCGGTTTTCGGCGGCAAGGCAACCATCATCGGCACGATCATCGGGGCGTTGATTATAGGATCACTTGAAGCCGGAATTGTGGCCATCGGTCTGACCGCCTTTTGGCTGCAATTTGTCTACGGCCTGATAATAATTCTCAGTGTCGCGATATACGCCTTTCTTATTCGTAAGAGGGAATAAACCCGCGGCGGTTTATTTCTTATGAATCTCCCTCCTTTTATTTGCTTAAGCCGGAACCCGGGCCTCACCGGTTCCGGCTTTTTTTGTTCTGTGTACATACCGGATTCAAGGATTTCGACGCCATGACGGGAATCGTATTACCGGAATTCCCCCCGCCATAACCTTTGTAAAAAAACGGTTACCGGTAAAATATCCGTGCCCTCAAGCCCGCGGGGTTCAGGGTCCAGTGAGACCGCTATTTTATGCTTTAGACTTATTTCCTCTGAAAGAGCCCGGAGTCCTTTAAGATGTTTTTCAGAAACCAAATCCGCGGCTTTTACCTCTATTGCCGTGTCATCACCCAAGATGAAATCCACTTCCAAACCCGTTCTTGTTCTCCAAAAACAAAGCTCTCTCTTATCCCTTGTATAACTTAAATAGGCGCGCAGCTCCGTAAAAATGAAATGTTCCAGGGCTTTTCTAAATAGTTCCGTTTTTGGTTTTATGGCTGAGCGGCCGGCCAGGACATTGCAGACACCGACGTCAAAAAAATAAAACTTGGCGGTACTTACCGCCTTACGTTTTAAACTCTTTTTAAAGGGATGGACAAGGACGCCGACAAGGGTATCTTCCAACATGTGAAAATACTCCCTGACGCTGCGGGCGGGAACTCCCGCGTCACTTGCCGCGGCTTCAAAATTAAGCAGTTCACCATTCATTAAAGCGGCCGTCTGCAAAAAACGTGAAAAATTCTCTATGCGCCTTACCAGGCCCTCTGCCTGTAAGTACAAAATGGAAACGCCTTTCGTCTATTAAATATTGGACTTCATCCAGCAGACCGGGCAGCTTTTGTATTTCATCGATAATAATCGGCAACGAGGGATTGCCGGTATTCCCCGCCGTTTATTCACGGATGAGGCCGGGCCGCCGGCTCAGCCTTATAAACTGATCCGACAGCAGCAGATTGTAATAAGGAGATCGCGGGAAAATATCTTTTAAAAGGGTGGTTTTGCCGGTCTGCCTGGGGCCGAATAAAAACAGAGAACCGGCGGCGCTTTCCGTTTTTATATCCGGGAAGCGCTTATATTTTATCATAGTGATCAATGTAATATAAATAATGAAAATCGGCAGCTATGCTGCGGGATTTTATTATAATTACGCAACATAGTTGCCGGATAGTTTTTACACATGTGTGGCGGTGGGACAGTCCGCGGTCTTAGGCCAGCCGAGTTTTTCACAGTTTCAATCCACGCGCCCATACGGGGCGCGACTTCGACGTCGCCAGATATACAGTCCCCCCTATCTGTTTCAATCCACGCGCCCATACGGGGCGCGACATATATGCGTCTTGCATCCTTCGTAGCTATGATCAGTTTCAATCCACGCGCCCATACGGGGCGCGACCTTGCCAATAAATATTTTTTCCTAACGGATCAATGTTTCAATCCACGCGCCCATACGGGGCGCG
>CAZWYY010000103.1:0-4152 GCA_964638895.1 uncultured Spirochaetaceae bacterium
GTAAAATCAAAATTACCTCTTTTTTGCGCAACCTTGTACGGTATTATATATCTTCCGTTATGAACAGCGGTATAAAAATCCATCTCAGCCTGCCCCCCCATGATATTGACGGATTTTATCTTGACAGCGAAAAACTGGAGGAGGTGATCAATAACATCATTTCCAATGCCATTAAATTTATTGATAAAGAAAACGGCGATATCCGCGTAAAACTGCAGGATTTTCCCGATCATATTCTGATTGGGATAGAAGACAACGGGATCGGTATTCCCAGGAATAAGCTACGCAATATATTCGGGCGCTTTGAGCAGGCCCGGCAGGGCAGGGACAGCGGCCTGGGCGGCACCGGCATAGGCCTTGCGTTTTCAAAGGAACTCATCAGGTACATGAACGGCAAGATCTGGGCTGAATCCGAGGGAGAGGGTAGGGGCGCGGAGTTTTTCATTCAACTTCCCAAGGTCATGAATGTAAGTGAAAAAACGGAAGATACCGCCGAAGAGTTCAATATTGTGCATAACAAAAAGATTAAAGAGATAATCCGCATAGACCTGGAACAAAAAATGAGAAAAAATGAAACGTTGGTTTTTATCGGTGACATGAACAAGGAGGATGAGTTCGATTATCGCAAAGGCGTGATATTAATCATCGATGATAATATGGACGTGTGTAAAATCATCATGGACTATTTGAACATGAACGGGTACAGGAATTTCATCGTAACAAACAACGGGAAAAACGGGTTGGATGCGGCTTTCAAGTATTCACCGCAGATGATAATCAGCGACTACAATATGCCCAATATGAAAGGAGATGATCTGCATGACATATTGGAAGCCAATCCGCGATTTAGGAAAGTGCCTTTTATCTTTCTCTCCGCGGTGGCCGACAAAAAGCTGATTACCGAAAGAAGAGAGAAGGGGGCGGCGGCATATCTTAAAAAGCCCATTGATGAAAAGGACCTGCTGTTAACGGTCGATCTGCATATGAAGAATTATTTCGAATATATGAAGACCTTCAAAATGGCCATGATGGATGAGTTGACAGGGATCAGCAATCGCAGGGCGATCTTAAAAAGGTTGAATGAAGAGCTGTCTCTCAGGGCATATCGGGACCTGTCCGTTTTATTCATAGACGTGGATTTTTTTAAAGAGTATAACGACGCTCACGGGCACATGGCGGGTGATATGCTTTTAAGGCGGATCGGAATGCTGTTAAAGGCACGGCTGCGGGAATACGACATACCGGGAAGATTCGGGGGGGATGAGTTTATTGTCCTGCTGCCGGACACCAATATACATCAGGCCCGGATCGTGGCGGAAGGTCTTAGAACCGGGTTGAAAAAGGAATCCCCCCAGTGGGAACACAAGGATATTGTTCTTTCATTGAGTTTTGGTGTTGTGTCTTTGAAGGATAACGCGCCATTTATTGAAAAAACCCTGAATCTGGAAAGCCTTAAGGATATTTTTGAGGTTGAGAATGTAAAAAACACGGATTGGGAGTATATAAAGGAAAAAAAGTATGAAATCGGCGGATTGCTTTTAAATATGGCGGACAAGGCACTGTACCTGGCGAAAGCCACGAGTTGTAATGCCTGTAATTATACCTCTGGTGAAAAAGCAGTATCCACGCAAGACAGGTGCCCTCATTGCGGAAGTGATGATCTCATCCGTGGCCGGGACAGAATTATAATATTTACCTAGAGATGTGTCGCCCGAGCCCACGTCTCCTTCAACAACCGATCCCTCATGCGGTCCGATTCCAAGCCTGAGGCTGTCGTATTCTTTTGTGTTCTTTTGCATCTCAAGCTGGATGTAGAGCGCGCACAACGAGGCTTCCTGCGGATTCTCAAAAACGGCCATGGCCCGGGATATTTTCACCACCGGTTTGATGGCCGTACTCCGGATCAGCAGCAGGAGACCGAAGGAAGGAAAGTTTCATGATGATATTTTAAACCTTGGGAAGTCCGTTTGCAACAGGTTATCCCATGAGCGGGCCGGCGGGAATACCGGGCCTGTTTACCCAAGCTCACATCTTATCGTACCAGCCACTTTCGTGGAATCCGCCGGACATTTATATTGTTTTTTCTTAATTCTACTTGTGCAGCATTTTAAGTTTATCTATCATTTTAGGTATATGGTACATTGCGCTTCCACGCGGCGGGAAAGAGAAGGCTGAGAGATGACAAGAAAGATTTTAATATTTATAGTTGCGGCGTTTATAGTGTTTTTCCATGCTTCATCCGCACTGTTTTCTGAAGAACCCGGTGGGGGAGGCGCGTCATTGTTGAAAAACGGGGATTTTTCGGACGGCACAAATCAATGGACGTTATGGTCCGATGAAGGCCGGGCGGATATGGCAATTGAGAACGGCGAGGCGAAGATCAGCGTCACCAACCCCGGTCCGCAGTTGTGGTCAATCGGTCTCTCGCAACATGGATTTCCAATCAAATACGGGGAAACCTATACGGTGACCTTCCGGGCCAGGGCGGACAAAACACGTGAAATACGCTCCGTCATTCAATTGGCGCGGGACCCCTGGACGGGATATTCGGCAGCCACATCGTTTACGCTTACCGGGAAAATGACGACCTTTTCCTATGCCTTTACCATGTACTATGAAACGGACAACGAAGCGGAGCTGCAGATTTTCGTCGGACAAAACGGAAAGGGAACGATTTATCTTGATAATATCACGTTGACAAAATACGGGGAGGGTGTGGCGGAGCGTAACTTTCCCGTGGTTAAACCTTCCGTAGACAGATCGAATATCATCATTTACCAGATTGTGCCCGGTTCATATAACGGCGGTTACTGGGACGGGGGAAACTGCTTCAAGGGAATCATACGGCGGCTGGAAAAGATAAAGGAACTGGGAGTGAACTGCATCTGGCTCACTCCCGTGTTCCTGGGCGAAGGCATGGGATACTGGACCTTCAATTACTACATGATCAATCCCAAACTGGGTACACTGAATGATCTGAAAGAGCTTGTATACGAGGCCCATAAACGGAATATTATGCTTATTCTGGACCTGTGTATCAATCATACCTGGACGCGCCATCCGTTTTTTCAGGACGTGTTGAAGAACAAAGATAAGTCTCCCTACAGGGATTATTATCTCTGGAAGGGCGAACCGGGAGCGTCCGATTACGTCTACTACTTTGACTGGAACACCATTCCCAACCTTAATGTGAAAAACCGGGAAGTGCGTGAGTACCTGTACGCGGTGGCGGTATACTGGGTGAAAAAATTGGATATCGACGGGTACCGGGTGGATGTGGCCTGGGGACCGGAAGACCGGTTTCCCGGTTTCGGCGCCGAGCTTAAAAAGCGCCTTGCGGCCGTCAAACCAGATGTCTTTCTGCTGGCCGAGGGGAACGTGAACGAGGCGCGTTTTTTTAAGAACGGATACGACAGCGCCTATGACTGGGACGTAAGGGGCTTCGGGTATACCGATAAAAACATTTTTCCGGGGTTGTTCGACGGCTCAAAAACCCCCAAACAACTGTATGACGCACTGACCAGGAAACTGCCCGCGAACGGACTACCGTTTCGTTTTATTGAAAACCAGGACCATCCGCGCGCCGCTTCCCTCTGGGGCGCGGCCGCTTCCCAGGCGGCATATGCCATCGTGCTTACATCCCGGGGCTATCCGAACGTGTTCGGCGGCGCCGAAGTGGGTTTTGCACCCTCGGCGGATCATGAGTATTCGCAGGACGATCCCGTGGTCTGGGATTATCACTCCCCGCTGTTTGCGTACTTTAAACAGCTGATTGCGATAAGGAATCAATATCTGAAAAGCGATCTGAAACAATATTGGATAGAGAATAATTCAAAAAGCGTCTACTCCTCTCTCTCCGTCAGCGGCGACAATAAGCTTATCGTCATCGTGAACTGCGCGGACCGTGGAACAGCGGTCATGCTTAAACTTAATTATCCCGAACTTGGCAACATACATGACCTGACGGACATCATGAATCGGACCTCCGTACCCTATGACGGCAAAGGTTCCCTTACCGTCACACTGGGAGGATATGAAACAAAGATTCTTTTGGTAAAATAGGGCGTACCGGATTTATGCCGAATATTATTTTGACCAAGGAGAGACTATGAAACTTACGGACAGAACGGTGCTTATTACCGGCGGCACGGG
>CAZWYY010000104.1:0-4000 GCA_964638895.1 uncultured Spirochaetaceae bacterium
AGACTTGCGACGATCTCGTCCGATGCCCGGTATGTGACCGACAAGATGCCCGGCGAAAAAGACGGGTACATAGACAGGGTGTGTCCGCATGGTGTGGTCACCTTCCGTTTATCCAGAAGCACGGAAACCAAATCGGAAGCATATATAGAAAAATAGCCCGCGCGCTTCTGTCCGGCAGCTAGACCAGAAGGTTTATATTTTTTCCCATCCAGTAGTGGGTGTTCATTTGATCCCGGGATTCCAGGGGATTCGTTCTTTCTCTAATTTGTAGTTGGGCCCTCTTCTCAACTCGGTTTTCAACCCTGTTCACATTCCCTGTATTTTGGTCCCAGTTCCAGTTTCTCATCCGGGAAACCGTAGTATATAAACTCCCGTCGTGATTGATCGGATTCATCAACATATGATCACCTCACTTTTCCCCCTATTTACCTATAATATACTAATAGAGATAAATTGATCAAAGATGATTCCGACTTTAAAAGGCATTATTTGTGTGTTTTCAAATTCCTGGCGGACAGGCCGAATTTTTCATTCAGCTCAATATTCCCGGTAGGCTCAATATGCACAATGATGTCATATATATTTTTGATTTTCTGTTTAATTCTTTCTTCAACACCCAAAGCGATGTTGTGGCCCTGTTTCACGGTCAGGCGCTCGTCGACCTCGATATCCACGTCTATGATTAATTTGTCTCCGATGCGGCGCACTCGTGTACGATGCGGATTTCCCGCGCCCTTGACCTCACCCACCGCCCGGAAGATCGTGGCATATATGGATTCGTCATCTATGCCGTCCATTACCTCCAGGCTGGACTCCAAGAAGATCTGCACCGCGGTCTTTAAGATCCAGAGGCTTACCAGCAGCGCAACCACATAATCCAGTACAGACAGGTGCAGCACAAAGATAAAGGTCAGACCAATCAGTACGGCCAGCGAGATTATTATATCGTTCACCATATTACGGGCATTGGCCTTGAGCATGGAGCTGTCCGCTTTTTTACTGTACACATACTGGGTATAGGCCAGGAAGATCTTCCCCGCGATGGAAAATATGGTAACGTATACGGCCAGCAGAGAGGGGAAAGGTCTTACCTCACCATCTATAATGCTTCTCACCGTAACCATCACAAGCTGCGCCCCGGCAAAGAAAATGATAAACGCCACAAGCTTTGTTGCCACGGCCTCCGCTCGTTTATGGCCGTAGGGGTGTTTGATATCCGGCGGTTTGGATATTATTTTGGAGGCAACCAGGGTCACAAATGAGGCCAATATGTCCGTGGTGCTGTCTATGCCGTCGCTTACCACAGCCAGGCTGCCGGAAAAAAAACCCAGCACCACCTTGGCCGCGGCCAGCACGGCGTTACCGGCGATCCCGATCACGGAAGCGGTATTTATGTTATGTGTTCTTTTCTTGTCCTCCATTTTCTCTTTATGTATCATATGTTATTTTATTATGGTATAGTTCTTTCAATATTTCAAGAAGTGCAAAGGAGAAAAATACATGCGCAAATCCGGAATTCTATCTGCTGTGTTTGCCGTGCTCCCTGGGATTCTGGGAATAGCTGGTCTTGTTCTGCATTACACCGGAATGGAATTCGCGTGGATTGTGGCGGCCGCGGCTCTTGTGTGCATGGTGATATTTTTGGGGTTGGTCTTCATCATGGGCAGGATCATGGCTTTTTTTCTCCTGCCCGCTATGTTTTTGGCCGTCGTTACCACCATCTTCACCTCCTTTTTCACGGGTCCCTGGTATATTATCCTGCTTTTCAACCTGTTGGCGGTTTATATCCTGGTTTTTCTTACACCGGTAATCCTTAACGCGATTCACAAGATCCGGCAAACGGATAAGGCCTGAAAAAATAAGATATTTTTTTATTGACAAAATCCATAATACGCGCTATAGTATTATTTAACCAACTATTTAGTTAATTACGGATGTGATATGGACAGAAACAGTCAAGAATCAAAACAGCGGATTCTCAAGGCCGCAACCGGACTTTTTGCGGAAAAAGGGTATGACGGCGCGCGCATAGACGAGATCGCCGCAAAGGCCAAAGTAAACAAGGCGCTTATCTACTATTATTATAAGAGTAAAGAAGCCATGTTAACCGAGTTGTTCCGCACCTTCTTCCGGGAGTCTACGGCGTTACTTCTGAATTTTATTGAACGGGGAGGCCATGCGGAAAACGCGGAAGAGAACAAAAGACTATTTGAGGCCGAATATTCCCGTTATCTGGAATCAAACAAAGATTTGCTTAAGATCCTGGTTGTGGAATCCTTGAAGGGTGATACCAAAGAAGTGCCGATCTTTCGCCTCGTGGATATTACGGGGAACGAGCAGAACGAACGCATAGATGCAATAAAGGAAAAAATAAAACTGAGTAATAAAGCGCAGCAGCAGATCAACGTGGTTGAATTTTTTACCGGTGTGATGCCTTTTGTCTGTTATGTGGTATTCAAAGACAAATGGTGCCGATACTTTAAGATCACGGAACAGGAATTCAAAGAGTATTTCAGTTCCGCCATGCAGGAGACCCATGAACAGTACCACAAGAACAGGCAGTTCAAATTATAAACGGTTTTTTTACAATATATTTTAACTAAACAGTTAGTTATTTATTCGGAGAAATCATTCTCCGCATTATTGATTTATTGGAGGTTACCATGAAAATCACGGGAATCGATGAAAAAAAATGTGGTGCGTGCGGAGTGTGCGTACGGGAATGCGCGGCCGGCCTTTTTGCGTTAAACGGCGGCGCGCACGCAATCTACAACGATCCGCACAAGTGGTGCACGGGCTGCGGCCATTGCGTGGCCGCGTGTCCGAATGATGCCGTACTTTACTCTGCGCCCGAAAAGGCCAAGGAACTCCCCGGGATGAACCTATCGTTTGAGGATGTATCAAGACTGTTGCTTACAAAACGCTCGGCCCGCAGATTCACTGATAACGATGTCCCCAAAACGGAAATCGACAAGCTGCTTCAGATCATGCGAATGGCGCCCAGCGGCCATAACGCACAGCCGTGTGAGTATGTTGTAATCAAGGATGAAGAAGTAAAACGGATGTTGGCGGAAGCGACCATACGGTCGTTTACATCCTTCAGAATTCTCATGAAAATCCATAAAATCCTGAAACCATTCGTTCCGGGGCCCCTTTATGAGTTATTGTCCGACCGTAACACGGCCTTTGGAATTGACGAGATGATCAGGCAGTATGATTCCGGCAAGGACATATTCTTCTTCAACGCGCCGGTGGTTATTCTCGTACACGTCCCAAATATGGGCGGCTTGTCATATGTTGATCCCGCCGTCGCTTTCACTTATGGGATGCTGGCCGCCCACACCATGGGATTGGGAAGCTGCTGGATAGGGTATACCATGATAGCCATGGCCAAACAACGCAAAAAAATAATGCAAAAGCTCAATATTCCGAAGGGCCGATTAATCGCGGGAGTGATGATCCTGGGCTATACCAATCAAAAATATCACAGAATACCCGTACGCAATAAAATAAAGGCACAATGGTATGTATGATCACTTATAAAGGAGGTTTAATCGATGAATGCCATACCAAAGTTAAAACACACAGCATATATTTCATACACAATAGAAGTGCGGAAAAATGCAAAACAAAGCTTTTCGTTTATAACAAAGAATCTGTCAAAGGTGTACGCCCAATTGTCAAACGGACACGAATATTTTACAATCAGGCGCGGCACTGAAATAATAAAGGGTTCCATTATTGACTGCGCGGAAACAGCGGGGAACCAGTCTGTTACCCATGAATATCATGTAACGGAAATAGACGACAACAAGAGGATTGCCTATACGGCGCATGCCTCGCATGTTGTGGTAAAATTACCATGGAAGGTAATCGAGACCTCCAGCAACACGTATGTGTTTTGGGATTTTCACGAAATCGAAAACGGCGGCACCGGAATAACACTCACTATCGGCATACAATTTTTAAGCGCATTCGAAAAATTTTTCTCTACACTGTT
>CAZWYY010000105.1:0-3011 GCA_964638895.1 uncultured Spirochaetaceae bacterium
ACGTTGCCAGGCTTTTTTTATTGCCCCAAGGGAAATAAAAAATGCCTGGGCACCCAGGGCAAAACGATGTTTTGCGGGGCCGGAGTGAAGACTTGCAGAGCAAGTCCGAACGGAGGAGGCTTTTTTTTATTTAGATATGATGAAAATCAGGCGATCAGAAAAATTAATTCTTTTTGCATACTTTATAATACTTATTATTGTCGGCACTATCTTACTCGAATTTCCCTTTGCCTGGGAGGGGAATAACCGTCTTTCCTTCATAGATGCCTTGTTTACGGCCACCTCCGCTACGTGCGTTACCGGACTGATTACCGTGGATACCTCACAGTTCAGTTTATTCGGAAAAATAATTATTCTGCTGCTTATCCAGACCGGCGGAATGGGCATTATCAGTTTTACCACCATGTACCTGGCCCTTCCCTCAAAGCGAATATCCTTTAAAAACCGGAAGGTAATACGTGAATATTACCTTGATTCGGTAGAGACGGACCCCAAAGATATAATAAAGCAGATAATATTTTTTACCCTTTTAATAGAAGCGGCGGGGGCGCTACTGCTATATATTGATTTTAAGCCCACGGTGGATCAGCATCCCATTTTGTTCTCGGTGTTCCATTCCATCTCCGCCTTCTGCAACGCCGGTTTTTCATTGTTCTCCAAGAATTTGGAGGGATATACCAGGACACCGCTGATCAATATAACCATAATGATCCTGATCATCATGGGCGGACTGGGATTTGTGGTATTGAGGGACCTGGCAAAGCGAATCGGAAACAGGAAAAAAACGCTGACCGTGCACACCAAGATCATGATTACCTGTACCGTTACATTAATTGTCATGGCCGCGATTTTCTTCTTTATTATCGAAAACAATCACGCGTACAAATCCTTAAATCTTGGCGAAAAAATTATGGCTTCCGTGTTTCAGGCCATTACTCCGCGTACCGCAGGGTTCGATACGGTCGCCCAAAACACATTAAGCGCGCCTTCAAAATATATAACCCTGCCGCTCATGTTTATCGGCGGGGGCTCCGGTTCGGCGGCGGGTGGAATCAAGGTAACCACATTTTTTATAGTACTGATAGCGGCTATGTGGAATCCCAGGCACAGGGGATCGCTGGTTTTGTTTAAAAACGAAATCGGCTCGGAAAAGGTAGTGCGCGCGATTCTGCTGTTTATTAAGGCGCTGCTGATTGTCGGGGTGTGCGTACTGCTGCTTTGCATTACCGAACTCACCCTGACCCCGGCGGCAAACAAGGATTTTTTCAAGATCGTATTTGAAAGCTTCTCGGCCTTCGGTACGGTGGGGCTTTCTTTGGGAATAACGCCCTCTCTTTCCTTTCTGGGAAAAATTGTGATAATATGTACAATGTTTGCCGGAAGGGTCGGTTTAATTTCCATGGCCATGCCCCAGCCACTGGAAGCGGCCGAGAATTTGATAGAATATCCCAAAGGGGAGGTTTTATTAGGATAATGAAACAGTTTGCAATTATAGGATTGGATACATTCGGAAAAAGAATTTTGGAAGAGCTGATCGAGACCGGCAGTGAAATTCTTATTATAGACAAAGACAGGGAGGTCATAGAGTTCTATAAGGACAAGGTGACCAGCGCGTTTATCGCCGACGCCCTGAATGAGGATATTATCCGCAAGCTTATTCCCAATTCAATAGACGCGGCGATAATCGACCTGGGAGACAGCGTTGAGGTTTCCATCCTGGTCACCAATTACCTGAAAAAAATCGGCGTAAAGGAGATCGTGGCCAAGGCGGAATCCAATGAACACGGGGAGATCTTGAGCCTGGTGGGAGCCACCCGCATCGTATTCCCCAACAAAGAGGCGGCAAAACGCATTACCCCCCTGCTGCTGTCGTCGTATATTTTTACGTATCTTCCTATTAATGAGGATTTTATCATCGCCGAGGTGAAGGTACCCTCCAAATACGTGGGCAAAACGCTCATTGAAGTCAACCTGAGAAAAGAGCATGGGCTGAATGTGATCGCCTTCCGCAAGGAAGATTCATCCGCCTATTCCCTTTATACACCTGAGCACATTTTACAGGAGGATGATGTGTGCGTGATCGCCGGGCGTGAGAAGGATATTACCACATTCGCCCAGATAATCATCCCCGAGAACGGCAAGGGCTGGCGCAACCTGTTCAAGCGCTTCTTTTCCCGTTTCAGATCAAAAGAGGAAAAAAATGGCAAATAAGCGGGCTGCGGGTGAGGGCCTGACGCTGCTGGGCCGGAATGTGAAAAAGGCAAGCAAGAAACTGGAGGCGTTTCCCAACAGGGTCAAAGACCGGTTTTATCTGGTAAGCCTTCACACCGATGAGTTTACCTGCGTGTGCCCCATCACGGGCCAGCCGGATTTTGCCTCAATCCGCATTAGGTATGTGCCCGACAAACTGATTTTGGAATCCAAATCACTCAAACTCTACCTCTGGTCCTACCGGGAGGAGGGTGTGTTCCATGAGCATGTGATTAATCGGATTCTCGATGACGTGGTAAAGCTGCTTGATCCTCACTGGTGTTTGATTTCCGGCCGGTTCAATGTGCGCGGCGGTATAGGCATTACCGTGGACGCGGAACATGTAAAAACCCCGGCGGCCAGGGAACTCTGGTTAAAAAAAGACTCAAACTGACAGCCTCAACGGTTCCCCCGGCCCAGGCGTCATACCCGCGCGAGTTGACGGCGCGTGCCGAAGGTGCCTCCCGTTTTTAACCGTATTTTTGTTTAAACTCCATAAAACCCTTTGCCCGCAGGCGGCAGGCCGGGCAGTCGGCGCAGCCTTTCCCCCATTCATGCGGGGTTTGGATTCCGTTGTAACAGCTAAGGGTTTCGGAGATGACGAAGTCCAGGCAGCCCAGCTCACGGGCCAACTGGAATTCCTCGGCCTTGGAAAGCCACATCAGCGGGGTGTGGATAACCACGCCCCGCTCCTTTAGACCCCCCACATCCACGGCCAGGTTAAGCGTGGCCTGGGCGGATTTGATGAACACGTCGCGGCA
>CAZWYY010000106.1:0-1821 GCA_964638895.1 uncultured Spirochaetaceae bacterium
TCGATTCTGGGGGGTATTCTCTTCGCTATAGGCAGGTCCGCGGTATCCGGCCCGCACGCAAAGGCGGTTGATGATGATTTCACCCGGTTATAAGCTGATGCCGAACAGCCGTTCCAGCGACAACTCCTCGAATGTCTGGGTAAGCAGAAAGAATATCAAAGCAAGCAGGATAACGGCGTACACGGCAATCAGTACGATCCGCAGGCCGCCGCCGGCCCGCTTTCCGGCCCCCGTTTCAGCCGTTGTCCGCGGCGTATATCCTTTGTCCGCACGGCCCCTAGCTCCCTGTTCAAGCGCCGGGTTGTGCTCCTCCCCTTCCGGGCCCGGATGTTCATAAGCGCCCTGTTCCCGGGAGGAAGACTTTAACTTCCTGGAAAGCTCCATCTTCTGTGAGCGCTGCTTTTTCTTCAGGTGCTTAAAAACATCGAAGGTCGTGGCCTTACGCATGGGTGACATCAACGCGACCTTGAGTTTTCCTTTGCCGGTGAGTTTCAGACTGAGGACCATCTTCTCCTGGTCTTGGACGGATTTTTTTTTGTAACGTATGGTAAACGAGCCAAGCGGAATCGTATACTCCCGGTTTTCCGTATCCACATAATAGAAGGGAATGAACACCTTGTCCTGCTTGTCCCGCACTGGTGTAAGGTTCAGTTTCACCGGCTTTGAATTCTCAAAATCCATCACCGGACTAATCTGCCCATTGGGCTGTTTGATTCCGATAAAATGAGCCATATCAAATAGGGTAGTTATTTCCCCAGCCCTTGTCAATAACAGCTATTCTTAGGTTTGTTCCTTTTTTTTTATTAAACATGTGTCAATAAGCCTCGATATTGACTTATAATCCCATTTCCACTACTTTAGGTTATGCATATTAAGGACATACTTGCCGGAAACAGAACCTCTTTCAGCTACGAGTTTTTTCCCCCTAAAACCAGGGAGACCTCCGAGCGGTTGTTCGATACAATAAAAAGACTTGGATGCTACCACCCTTCATTCGTCAGCGTTACCTACGGCGCGGGCGGCGGGACACGCGCCCTGACACACGAGCTGGTAATCAACATCCGGCAGCAACTGGGGATCCCGGTCGTCAGCCATCTTACCTGTATCGGCGCCGGTAGAAGAGACATGTACGCCATCCTGCAGAAGTACAGCGAAAGCGGGATCGAAAACATTCTGGCCATCCGCGGGGACCCTCCCAGGGAAGGACCTCCCCCGGCGCCTGTTAAAGACGGTTTTACCTATGCGTATGAGCTGGTGAATTTTATAAAAAAGAACTTCCCGCAGATGGGCATAGGCGTGGCCGGCTTTCCCGAAGGACACCCGGAAACACCCAACCGCCTTAAGGAAATTGAAAATTTGAAGCGCAAGGTCGACGCCGGGGCCGATTATATCTGTACCCAGCTTTTTTTCGACAACAGGGATTTCTACGACTTTTGCGGACGCTGTGAGCTGGCGGGTATACATGTACCGATCATTGCCGGCATCATGCCCATCACCTCGTTCACGAGTATGAAAAAAATCGCGGAGCTGGCCGCGGGCGCGCGAATTCCAGCCGGACTTCTAAAGGCCGTAATCTCGGTAAGCGACCCTGCATTAGTGGAAGATGTGGGCGTGAGCTGGGCCACCGAGCAGGTAAGGGACCTGCTGAAAAATCACGTAAAGGGCATACACTTTTATACCCTCAACAGGTCCGGCGCCACCCTGAAGATCTACCGTTCGCTGGGGATCACCGATTCGCAAAAAGTAAACGATTAAGAAAAAACTATCACCCCCTTGAAAAACAGCTCATAATGATGATAGATTTGGAAACCATGGAAAATA
>CAZWYY010000107.1:0-1730 GCA_964638895.1 uncultured Spirochaetaceae bacterium
CTTATCCCAGTTTAAGGAGTTTATAGGCAAACAACAGAAAATTAAAATAAATATAAGGGAATATCCTGAAAAACTTCCACGGTTTCCTCGATATGCCGGCCACACCCTCCAGGCCGGCCTTGAACACGCCTTCGGAAATGTATTTTTCCCTGCCCGAGAATATCTCAAACACATTGTCTATCCAGATTGAGATACCGGGATTGAGTCTTTTTTTGTTCCGTAGGATCCACAACTCCTTGTCCTTGATGCCCCTGCCCACCAGGATAATGGCCGGGTGGCTCTTTTTAATGGTCAGGATGACGTCATCTTCGGTATGGGGATTAAAGTATCCCGAAAACCTTCCTATGATTTTGAGGTTGGGAAAGGAGGTGCGCAGGTTGCGCTCGGCCAGTTCCAGATCCTGCTTCTGGGCGCCCAACAGGTACACGGAATAGCCGTTCTCCTCGGCCAGGTGCAGTAGGGTGATAATCGTGTCAAAGGGATTGTAGCGGGTAAAACTGCCCAGACGCAGCAGACGGCCGCCGCGGACAATGCCCTTAGATACCGGCAGGATAAGGGAAGACTCGGCTATGCATTTATAATAGTCCCAGCGCCGCCTGGCCTTAAACAGCCCCTGCCGGGTAAGGAAGATCAACTGGTGATGCGTATTGCCAGCCAATAGGTCTTTCACATGCTTTAAAAACGCCCCCTCGTCCACGATGTCAACGGGCACCTTCAGGAAATACACGCGCTTTATTTTTTTTGTCGCTTTTGTGGTAAGTTCCATGTTCCCTTCTCCAGCAAAAGTATGTTGACGGCGGCAAGCATAAACACCGCGGCCGTTTCGGTTCGCAAAACATAGCCTCCCAGGTAGACCGGAATAAACCCGTTATCCATAAGCAGCCCGATTTCACGTGCGGAAAATCCGCCCTCCGGGCCGATAAGCACCTCTATGGAGGCCGGACCATCGGCCAGCAGACTATGCAAGCCACGATCCCCCACCGGTTCCTGGTGGCAAACCAGCCGCAATCCGCGCGACCCCCGCGAAGCAAACATATCATCAAGCGGCAGCGGATCGGAAACAAGCGGGACAATTCCCGTTCCGCTTTGCTGAACCGCTTGTTCGGCTATCTTTTGCCAGCGTCCCACCTTGTCCCGCGCCCGTGCCAGTTCCCGCTTGTTGTACAACGTATAATCGCTTACCAGCGGCACAATCTCACGCACGCCCGTTTCGGTGGCCATGCGCACGATCAGATCCATTTTTTTGCCCTTGGGCAGGCACTGCAGCAGGGTAACGGCGCAGGCCTCCTGCGGTTTCCCCTGTCCGGAGACAATCTCCAGCCTCATGCTGGCCCCGTCGGCGCTCGCCAGCCTGACCTTATAGACGCTGCCGCCCCTGTCTATGCCCCGGAAGGTATCGCCCGGTTTCAACCGTAGTACTCGTTGCAAGTAGTGATAACCGCCGCCCCGCACCGTAATCGAGGAGTGAAGCTTTACCTCACCCGGCAAGAGAAACTGCCTCATGCGTCAGTTCCCGATAATCTGCACATGCACGGAACGCCTGCGCGGCCCGTCGAACTCGCAAAAAAATATCCCCTGCCAGGTCCCCAGCACAAGCCTTCCGTTTACAACCGGTATCTGTACGCTTGAGCCCATCAGGCACGCCTTGATGTGCGCGTCCGCATTGCCCTCCGCGTGCGTATACCCGGCGCGGGCGGGCACCAGTTTGGCAAGCTGCATGGAGATATCCC